>CAOKMF010000035.1 GCA_948469655.1 uncultured Clostridium sp. | reverse complement strand
TAAGGGTAATACCTGTTCCCATGCCGAACACAGAAGTCAAGCCTTATGTGCCGAAGATACTTGCGGATTTCTCTGCTGGAAAAATAGGTCGTCGCCAAATTTTTTTATGCAAAAATGGTTGGATTTTTATATCCAACCATTTTTTTGCATATCCATGAAATATCTAATTGATACTGGGATAATAAGGAATAGTGGTAGAATTGCTACCATATGTAGGGTACCTATCATAAAATTCTTTAGCACCACTTAGAGCATATGCTATTCCTTCTGCTGAGTCAATGTTTCCATCGGTATTGTTTGCCGTTTCTACCGTGGTCACATCATTTTTTTTAGCTTCAGTTAAAGCCATATGATATCCTCCTTCCTATTAATTTATAATAAGCTAAATGGTAAGAGGATATCCCCTTGCCATTTATAAATAGCTTGGGGAACTAATTAAATATATAATAGTATATCATATTTGATATTAAAAATCAACAAACATGTTTAACCTTAAATATTTTAGGATAAAAAAATATAATTTTTTTCAAAAAACTATTGCATTTTCCCAAAAGTTATATTAAAATAGTATCGAAGTGGAGAGAAGTGGTGGAAAGTGTCACGAAGGTGATAGGAGGTGGAACATCGGTGTTTATAGGTGAATACGAGCATTCAGTCGATGCTAAAGGTAGAGTAATAATGCCTGCAAAATTAAGAGATGACATAGGAGAAAAATTCATTTTAACAAAGGGACTTGATGGATGCCTTTTTGCTTATTCTGGAACCGAATGGTTAAACTTTGAAGAAAAACTAAAAACACTTCCACTTACAAATAAAAATGCTAGAGATTTCGTAAGATTTTTCCTATCAGGAGCTATAGAATGCGAAATTGATAAACAAGGAAGATTTTTAATTCCAAGTAATTTAAGAGAGTATGCAAAGCTTGATAAGGAGATTGTTATACTTGGAGTTGGTACAAGAATTGAAATTTGGAATAAAGAAACATGGAAAAGCGGAGAACAAAATATTTCAGCTGATGAAATCGCAGAAAATATGGATACATATTTAGGTATATAACTTGCAAAAGTTTATATAAATACACAAAAGATGGCTTAACAAAAGATAAAACCTTAAAAATTACAAAAGAAAAATTATAGAATCACAAAAGAAATTAAGAGAAAAACAAAAGATATTTTAAACTATTTTTACAAAAGAAAAAATAAAAACAAACAAAAGAATTACAAATCAAAAGATAAAATAAAATTAAAAACAAAAGAATATAAAAAGATATTACAGCTGGTAGACTTTTAAATTTGCCAGCTGTAATGTTTTTAACAAAAAAGGTTTAAGGAGAAAAAGTTGGAATTTGTACATAAGCCAGTAATGCTAGAAGAATGTATAGAAGGATTAAATATAAAGCAAAATGGAATATATGTAGATGGAACCATTCGGAGGAGCGGGGCATAGTATTGAAATTGCAAAAAAACTAAATAATACTGGTTTACTAATTGGAATAGACAGAGATGAAGATGCTCTAGAAGTTTCTAAGGGAAAATTGTCAAGTTTCAACAATATAAAATATATACATGGAAACCATGATAATATTACAGAGATTCTAGAAGAATTGAAAATAGACCGGAGTAGACCGGTATTCTTCTAGATCTTGGTGTATCATCATATCAAATAGATACAAAGTCACGTGGATTTACTTATATGGCAGATGATGCTAGACTTGATATGAGAATGGATAAGACATCAAATTTTACTGCAAAAGATGTTGTAAATGAATATTCAGAAGAAAAACTATATAACATCATAAATAAATATGGAGAAGAAAGATTCGCTAAAAATATTGCAAGAAATATATGTATTTCAAGAAAGGAAAAACAGATAGAAAAGACAGGACAATTGGTAGAAATTATAAGAAAGAGTATACCTTCTAAATTTCAGGACATGCGGACATCCTGCAAAAAAGACTTTTCAAGCGATAAGAATTGAAGTAAATAATGAAATTGAGCCTTTATATAATACTATAATTTCAGCGATAAATTTACTAAAGCCACAGGGAAGACTTTGTACTATAACTTTTCATTCTTTAGAAGATAGAGCTGTGAAAAATGCATATGCAAAAGCAAGTGGGATTTGTACTTGCTCTAAAGATTTGCCATACTGTGTATGTGGAGCAGTAAAACTTGGAAGAGCCATTAATAAAAAACCGATTGTTGCAAGTGAAAAAGAGCAAAAAGAGAATTCTAGAGCAAGGTCAGCAAAACTTAGAATTTTTGAAAAGATTTAAAAAAATTAAGAGAAAAACAAAAGAAAGTTTAACTAGTTGTTAAAGATTATTTGTTACTACTAGTTAATCCAAAGAGAAACGGAGGTGAAACTTATGGCATATACAAGAGCATATCAATATGAAACAAGTCCAAGAAAATTAAAACCGGACTATGAACCAGTAAAAAAGACATATCCCAAAAAAAGTACAGCAAGAAGAACAAGCAGAGTAGAAGAAGCAAAAAAGATGAAAGCTATGTATAGAAGAATAACTATGTATGTTGCCATAGGTTTTATAGGACTTTTTATAATTAGCTATAGATATTCCTTAATAGATGATACACATAAAGAACTTAAACAAGAAGAAGCCAAACTTGCATTAATTGAAAAAGAAACTACTCAATTAGAAGCGAATATTGAAAGTAGTTTAAACTTAAAAAAAATTGAAGAAGAAGCAAGAACAAGATTAGGCATGAGTGAACCTAGTGCAGAGCAAAAGGTATATGTTTCACTTCCAAAAACAGACCATATAGAAACAAGCTCAGACGAAGTAAAACCGAATACTTCAGAAGACAACTGGTTAATAGCAATCATAAACAAAATAACAAAAAATTTTAAATAAAAAAAGCTATATTTTAATTGACATTGTATTAATTATAATATAAGATAACTGTAGAAAACTAGTAGGAGGAAAAAATGAAAAATACAAAAGTAAACATTAACAAATTAGGTATAATAATTGCTATAGTTGTTATTGCAATTATTATTATATCAATAGTAATAGCTAAAGGTAAAAATAATTCTGAAGAAATTGGGGATAATATTACACAAGAGCCAACAGTAATTGAAGGAAGAAAACTTGCCGAAGCGAAGAAATACAAAGGATTAGAAATATCAAATGTAAAGTTTACAGTAAAGAAAGACGGTATGACTGGATTAACAGCTGATGTTGATAATAATACAGGAGTAGATACAGAAGGTCAATATATTAATATTTATGTATTAGATGAAAATGGAAAAAGAATTACAGATTTTACAGGATTTATTGATCCAATAAAAACAGGTGAATCTACAATAATATATGCAGACTTTTTAACGAATGGAATAGAAGAGGAGGCGTATGATATAGAGATAACAGAAAAAAGAGAGGAACCGGATACAGATAATGAGAATATAGAGGATAACAATAACACAGCTAAATAATTAAAAGTTTATAATAAATAAAAAATAGATGTGAAAAAGCATCTATTTTTTTATGCCTAAAACATTGACTTTATATATAAAAAATGGTAAAATAAATAGCGTTGGTTTTACGGAACTAACAAATACAAGAAATAATGGAATGAAATGAAATGGAGGTGAAATTTAAGTGCCAACAATTAATCAATTAGTAAGAAAAGGAAGAAAAT
>CAOKMF010000034.1 GCA_948469655.1 uncultured Clostridium sp. | reverse complement strand
ATCCGTCATAAATGGATAAATCTCCATTATATACTTTTTAGTTACCATAGACATTTTTGCAGGTGGGTTTTTTTGTCCTACATGAATTAACTTTTGTGTATAGCAATTCTCAGCTGTTTTAAAAAGTAAAAACCTATTACTTAAGTAAGTAAAGTATACCTGATATCCATTACTTAGTATTTCTTCAAATTCTTCAAAGTTTTTATTATCCATTTTTGTTATCTCCTCTTACTAGTCTTGGAAAAAGAAACGAGTATTGGTAGGCGCGTGAAGCAAATATCCCCTGAGGTGTACGCAGGTACATTGATGGGGAATTTGCTGAGCAGCAACGACCCTAGACGAAGTTTATTTTTTCAAGCTAATCATTTCGTCAAACTCAGATTCGGTAAGAACCTTCACCCCAAGCTCTTCTGCCTTTGTAAGTTTAGACCCTGCTTCTTCTCCGAGCTAGTACATATGTTGTTTTTTTAGAAACTGATCCAGAAGTTTTTCCGCCAAATTTTTCTATTATTTCTGATGCTTCATCTCTCGTATATTTATCTAGTGTACCTGTAAGAACAAATGTCATACCGAGCAAATCTTCCGATCTAGTTCTTCTCCTGCTTCATTTTTCATATTTACACCTGCATTTTTTAGCTTTCCAATTAATTCGGTTGTTTGCTCCATATGAAAGAAATCATAAATGCTCTTTGCTGTTATCTCACCAATTTCTTCTACTAAACTTAGGTTTTTCTCTTCTGCATTCATTAACTTATCCATAGTACCATATTCTTTTGCAAGTATCTTTGCAGCCTTTGTTCCTACATGTCTTATTCCAAGACTACTTATTAATTTATCTAAATTATTACTCTTGCTTTTATTTATTGCATTTATTAAATTAGTTGCAAATTTATCCCCACTCTTTTTTAGTGATGCAATATCTTCCTTTTTTAGGTAATATATATCTGCAATTCCATTTTCTAAAAAACCTTTATCAAGTAAACTTTCTATTACAGCATATCCGAAGCCCTTCTATTTCCATTCCTGCTTTTGATGCAAAATGAACTATATTTCTAAGATTTCTTGCAGGACATTCTATTCCAATACATCTTCTTATCGCTTCATTATTTTCTCTAATTGCAGGTGCGCCACACACAGGACAAGTTTCTGGCATTTCAAAATCTTTTTCTTCTCCTGTTCTCTTGTCTTTAACACATTCTACAACTTCTGGTATAACATCTCCTGCTTTTTGTATAATTACATGGTCACCTATCTTTAAACCCTTTTCTTTTATAAAATCTTCATTATGAAGCGTAGTTTTTGAAATAGTAGACCCTGCAAGTTTTACTGGCTCTAATATTGCCATTGGAGTTATAGCACCTGTTCTTCCGAACCTGACAAACTATATCTTTTAAAATTGTTTCTTTCCTTTCTGGCGGATATTTATATGCAATAGCCCATCTCGGAGTTTTAAAAGTAGTACCTAAATTTTCTCTTAAGTCAAGATTATCAACTTTTATAACTGCTCCATCTGTTCCAAAGCTTAAGCTTTCTCTTTTTTCTCCAATACTCTCTATTTCTTTTACAGCCTCTTCTATCCCGTATGCACTTTTTCTTTATAGGATTTACATTAAACCCTAAAGTCTCTAGATATTTAAGTTGCTCATAGTGTGAAGTAAAATGATTATTTTCTAATTTTTGAATATTAAATATATAAATGTCTAGTGGTCTTTTGGCAGTTTTTTTGCTATCTAACTGTCTAAGTGATCCGAGCCGCTGCATTTCTAGCATTAGCAAAAGTCTTTTCTTCTAATATCTCTTGTTCTTCATTCATTTTTTCAAAATCTTCTTTAGAAATAAAAACTTCTCCACGTACTATAACATTTATATTTTCTTTTAGTTTCTTTGGAATGTTTTTAATTGTCTTAAGATTCTCTGTTATATCTTCTCCAATTTGCCCATTTCCACGAGTTGCACCTCTTACAAACTCTCCGATTTATGTATTCTAGTGCAACAGATAAACCATCAATTTTTGCTTCTACTGTATACTCTATGTCTTCTTTTTCAACTTCTTTTCTGACTCTTGTGTCAAAAGCTCTTAACTCTTCTACATCAAAAACATCTTGAAGACTTTGAAGTGGCACTTCATGTTCTACTTTGCTAAACCCTTCCTTAACATGTCCTCCAACCTTTTGTGTTAAAGAATCTTTGCTTACAAGCTCTGGAAAATCTCTCTCTAAGTTCCTAAGTTCCACCATTAACATATCATATTCAAAGTCTGATATTTCAGGGTTATCATCATCATAATATTTTCCTGCATAATATTCTGTTTTTGCTCTTAGCTCTTCTATTCTTTTTCTTGCTTGTTCTTTATCCATATGTTTTTTTCTCCTAATTTTTTAGCTTATTTATCTTTAAATAGGTCTTTTCCACCTTTTATGTAGTCCCAGCCTGAGAATATTGTGCTAATTACTGAGATTACAAGCATTATACTTGTGACAGCATTTATTATAAGTTCTATACCGTTTAGGTTTCCATGTATAAAGTCAAAAAATACATTTGTGCTATTAATATTTATAAATGCAAAGACAACTGCTATCATTTGAGTTACTGTTTTTAGTTTGCCCCAAAATGATGCTGCGATTACTTTTCCACCTTGTTCTACTGCAATTAGTCTATATGCAGAAACAACAAATTCACGTGTCAATACAATAATTGGTATCCATGCAGGTATCATTTGCTTTTCTACTAAAATTAACATTGCAGCAAGTACTAGTATTTTATCTGCAATTGGATCTAAAAACTTTCCAAAATTTGTAACTAGATTTCTTGACCTTGCTATATATCCATCTAATTTATCTGTTAGTGATGCTATGATAAATATTAAGTTCATAATCCAAAATTCTAATTCTATTCCTAGTATCTGCTCTTTTAGTCCTAGAAATGGAATAATACACATCACTGGTACAAGTAATATTCTAATTATTGTTAATTTATTTGGCAAATTCATCTTTTATCATTCCTTTTTGTTTTTTTGTTTTTTTAATTATATCTAATATTTATAAAAAAAGAAAGGGATTTTAGAAAAAAGAAAAAATTTCGAGGGTCAAATCCAACAGGACTTGACCCTCTTTTTTCTTTGGGCAATGTTATAAGATTTCTTTAATGAGCTCCATTCTGTTTTTCTGTGACATAAGTACCGGAGGCACATCAAACGGTGTAAATGCTCCAGAATACCCTATCTTCTTAAGCCTGTATGCTGCTCTTGCATAGGCAATAAGCACTGATGCCGTAAACTCCGGATTAGAGTCAAGATTCAAAGAAAATTCAATACTTTCCTTATTACCATCTCCTGTCTCCGCAAAGTGGTTTACAAAACCGCCGTGACGCATTTGGTAGTGTTCTTTTTTCAGTTCTTCTTCTGTTATGAAGTGAACAACTGTATCATACTCAGCAAAGTAATTAGGCATTACCTTGATCTGCTCTTCAATAAATGTTTTAGCTACACCCTCCTCTGCTACAACAAAACATTCTCTCAAATGCTTATCTCTCGGTTTAAAATCCGGCCTTTCGCCGTTTCTTACTCTTTTCAGTGCTTCTTCCTTAGGAATCGTATACTGGATAGCATCTTTGACACCATTTATACGCCTTATAGCGTCAGAGTGTCCTTGGCTTACTCCCTTGCCCCAGAAGGTCTCTGTTTTTCCCTGCGGTAAGATAGCATTTGCGTATCCTCTGATGATTGAGAACAGCCCCGGATCCCATCCATTGCTTATGATGTAGACATTGTCATTTTTCATTGCCGCTTCGTCAACAGCCATAAAGTGCTCAAATACCTTGGCGTGTGTGTCAAAGCTGTCAACAGCAGTAAAATTGCTTGCAACTATCGGACCCCAATAAGGTAAGTCCGTTGCAGATCCCCCGCACATGATCATAACATCGATCTTGTTAAGCCATTCTGCAAAGTCCTTGACATTTACAACGGGTACGCCAGATTTGACTTCCAATTCATTCGGCGGTCTTCTTGTGAAAATTGCAGCAAGCTCCATATCAGGAGAATTTGCAAGCTCACTTTCCACCCCTCTTCCAAGGTTTCCGTATCCGCAGATACCGACTCTGATTTTTCCTTCCATATTTGCCCTCCTTTATGCATATTTATGCATGTGGTTAAACAACAATGAAATTGAGTGTGTATAAGTTTTCTCAATCTCACATTTATAGTTACTGAAACATTATATCATTTTATGTAAAACAAGTCAATTATGGATTTAAACAATAGGCGATTTATATAATCGCCCATACAATATTTATCTTTTATCAAACAATGTTT
The DNA here is from genome assembly GCA_948469655.1 of uncultured Clostridium sp. Taxonomy (GTDB): domain Bacteria; phylum Bacillota; class Clostridia; order TANB77; family CAG-508; genus JAAWPK01. The sequence continues at coordinate 530 of CAOKMF010000034.1, read as the reverse complement.
TTAATATTCCCTTATCTATTAAAGTTTCAAATATTGATTTTAGTATTATAATTATTATTGGCCCGAACTAACATTCCTAAAATTCCAATTGCTTTATATCCAGTATACATAGCAATTAAAGTAATTATTGGATGTATTCCTATTTGTTTACTTACAACTTTTGGCTCTAATAATTGTCTTACAACAGTTATAATTACATATAAAACTACCAATGATATAGCAAGGTTTATATCTCCTCTAAACCCGGCAAATTACTGCCCAAGGTAACATTACTGTACCAGATCCAAGGATTGGAAGCGCATCTGAAAATGCTATAAAAAGTGCCATAAGTAACGGATATTCTACATTTAATCCAAACATTTCAAATGCAAATAGTCCGAATTAAAACTAACATAAAGTTTATAGCTATTAGTATTACCTGTGCCTTTAGATATCCTCCTAAAAGCTTTGTTATCTTTCTTATGTTTTTACTTAATTTTTTTACCCATTCTTTTGGAAAATGATGTTCTATTTGATCTAATATATATATT
>CAOKMF010000033.1 GCA_948469655.1 uncultured Clostridium sp. | reverse complement strand
TGGCTTGAACTTATAATTAATGATACAAAATTATTGTAGAAGAAAGGAATGTGAAAAAAGTGGAAAGAAAACTTAAAATTATTCTATGTATTGTAATTGCAGTTTTAATTGCGTTAATATCATTTGTAGGAGTATATGTAAAAGATACTGTTATATTTGAAAAGAAACTTCCAAATTATCAATACGCCTCAGACTTTGGAGAAAAAAGAATAACAAGTTTGGCATTAGGTACAAATGAAGTAATATATGATAAGGATGGAAATAAAGTGGACTCTATTCCAGAAGGAGCAAATGAAGCAGATTATAGGAAAGAAAAAGAAAATGCAAATTCTGAAGAAGTGTTAAATGCCGATAATTATAAAAAGGTAAAAGAAATTTTAGAAGGAAGACTTGAAGACTTAAATGTAGAAGATTACAAAATAAGAGTAGATGAATCTAATGGAAATGTTTGTGTAGAACTTTCAGAAAATGAAGATACTGATAGATTTATACAAGCTTTAAGTGCTAAAGGTGATTTTAGTTTAAAAGATGCAGAGACAAAAGATGTTCTATTAGACAGATCAAACATTAAAGAAGCTAAGGTTGTATATAGTAATGCTAGTACAGATGGTGTAACAGTTTATCTTGATATAAAATTTGATAAAGAAGGAAAAGAAAAACTTGCTGAGATAAGTAGAACATATGTAAAACCAGAAGAAACTGAAAATAAAGAAGGCGAAAATTCTGAAGAAACTACAAACGAAGGTGAAAATAGCGAAGAAAAGAAAGAAGAAGAAAGTAATAAAAATAAGGTAACATTGACTTTAGAAGGGTCAGACATGCTAACAACACACTTTGGAGAAGAACTAAAAAATGGTGAGCTTACTATTTCTTTAGGAAGTGGAAAAGATAATGAAACAATACAAGAGTATATGGAACAGGGAAACTTCTATGCAATGTTAATAAATAATCCTGAAATGCCTATAAAATACGATGTAGGAGCTACTGAGACAGTAAAAGGAAATTTAAATGGAAATGGAACATATGTAGCAATTGGCATTTTATCTGTAGCTGTCTTAATATCTGCAATTTACATGATTTGTAGATATAGATTAAATGGTGTATTTGGAGCTGTTTCGCTTATTTTAATGGTTTCTTTACTTTTACTTTTCGCAAGATATACAAATGTATTAGTTTCACTAAATAGTATATTTGCTGTAATTCTTTTAATAGCTTTAGATACATATCTATTAAGCAAAATTTTAGGAAGTGTTAAAAAAGATAATAGCCTTGAAAATACACATAAGGCACTACTTAGAACTTATTTAGAAGAAAAAGAGATTATAATTATCACTTTAATTATTGCTATTATATTTACATTTATGAAATATGTAGGTTCTTATACATTTGGAATGACAATATTCTATGGAGCAATAAGCCTAGCTCTTGCAAATTTAATATTCTTAAGAACTGTACTTTTAGCAAAAGTCAAGTAAAAAAATGTAAGTTAGCAAAATGGAAAGGAATGATATATAGATATGAAAAATAAAATAATAATGGCTTTATTAATTTTAGTAATAGCAGTTCGGAATAGTTATAGCAACAACATCAGGATTTGAGCTAGGTAGCGATTACAAATCACAAACTAAATTATCAATAACATTTACAGAAAGCTTTGAAATAAGTGATGTAGAAGGAATTGCAAAAGAAATATATGGAGAAAATTATATAAAATCAGAATATACAAATGAATTTAAAGATGGGGTTATAATAACTCTTAGAACTTCATCAGATGAGCAAGTAGAAAATTTAAAAAATAAACTAAGAGAAAAATATAGTAGTTTTTCTAAAATGGAAGAAGCAAATGAAGGTGTAGAAATAGTAGACGTTATAGATATGCCAGAAATAGATGCTCGTGACTTGGTAAAATTACATATTAAACCAATTGCTATAACATTTGTAATCACATTAATTGTACTTGCTATAATGTTTAGAAAATCAGGAATGATTAAAGCTTTGCTTATTCCAACTATAGTTATAATATGCGTAAATGCTCTATATGTAAGTATAGTTAGTATTTTAAGAATACCAGTAAATGAATATGTAGCAAGTGGATTTATATTTGTATATGCTATGAGTTTAATAGGAACAGCTTTGTATACAAAAACAATATCTAAAAATTAAGGGAGAAAATTTACAATGATAAGTGGAATGGATAAAATAGTTAATCTATGTAAGGCTAGAGGATATATTTATGCAGGTTCTGAAATATATGGTGGACTTTCTAATACTTGGGACTATGGACCACTTGGGGTAGAACTAAAAAATAATATAAAAAATGCATGGAGAAAGAAATTTATTCAAGAAAACAAATATAATGTAGGACTGGATAGTGCTATATTAATGAATCCTTCAGTTTGGGTTGCTTCTCGGACACGTAGGAGGTTTTAGTGACCCCCTTATTGATTGCAAAGAATGCAAAACAAGACATAGAGCAGATAAGCTAATTGAAGAATGGATGCATGAAAATAATTGTGAGCAAATAGTAGATGGTTGGCCAGACGAAAAAATGATAGCATACATGAAAGAACATCATATAGCATGTCCTAATTGTGGAAAAGAAAACTTTACAGAAATTAGAAAATTTAATTTGATGTTTAAAACTTTCCAAGGAGTAACAGAAGATGCTAAGTCTGAAATTTACTTAAGACCTGAAACTGCGCAAGGAATATTTGTGAATTTTAAAAATGTGCTTAGAACATCAAGAAAAAAAGTACCTTTTGGAATTGCACAAATTGGTAAAGCATTTAGAAATGAAATAACTCCTGGAAACTTTACATTTAGAACTAGAGAATTTGAACAAATGGAATTAGAATTTTTCTGCAAGCCAGGAACAGATTTACAGTGGCATGAATATTGGAAAGAATTTTGTAAAAGCTTCCTTATTTCTCTTGGAATGAATGAAGGAAATATGCGTTTAAGAGACCACGAAAAAGAAGAACTTAGTCATTATAGTAATGCTACAACAGACATTGAATTTGCTTTCCCATTTGGCTGGGGCGAACTTTGGGGAATAGCTGATAGAACAGACTTTGATTTAAAGAAGCATATGGAACATTCAAAGGAAGACATGAACTATCTAGAAGAAGTAACAGGAGAAAGATATGTACCTTACTGTATAGAACCTTCACTTGGTTGTGATAGAGTAGCTCTTGCTTTCCTTTGTGACGCATATAATGAAGAAAAAATCGCTGAAGGTGATGTAAGAACAGTATTAAAACTTCACCCAGCGCTTAGCCCATATAAAGTAGCTGTTTTACCGCTATCAAAGAAATTATCACCTAAAGCAGAAGAAGTATATGATATGCTATCGAAAAGCTTTATGTGTGATTATGACGAAGCAGGAAGTATAGGAAAAAGATATAGAAGAGAAGACGAAATAGGTACACCTTATTGCATTACAATAGACTTTGATACAGAACAAGACGGTACTGTAACAGTAAGAGATAGAGATACAATGGAGCAAGTAAGAGTAAAAATAGATGAGCTTACAAATTGGATAGAAGAAAAGATTAAGTTTTAAAGCTTAGCAGTAAACAGAAAAGAGCTAACTCAAATGAGAAGGCTCTTTTTTGTCAGAATAATTTAATATTTTTCATAAATCACTACAAAAATTCATATATTTGTGGTAAAATACAAATATTGGAGGAAGTATGGAATATATAGAATTGTTAAAAGAGAAGTTAGGAGCAGACAATGTTCTTTTAAATGAAGATATGTCAAAACATACTTCATTTAAAACTGGTGGACCTGCAGATGTTTTTGTTAAGGCAGATAATATAAAAAAAATAAAATATATTTTAGAAATCTCAAAAAAATACAATGTTCCATTATTTATATTAGGAAACGGAAGCAATGTATTAGTTTTAGATAAAGGAATACGTGGTATAGTTTGTAAAATTAGTATAGACAAATTTGAAGTACAAGAAAAAGAGAACGATGTTTTTGTTACAGTTGGAAGTGGATCTAAAAATGCTATAATTTCACAAAAACTTTTAAATTTGGAAATTACAGGATTTGAATTTGCATCTCGGAATACCAGGAAGTATTCGGTGGAGCAGTTAAAATGAATGCTGGAGCATATGGAATGGAAATGAAAGATATCATTTTTTCTACGAAATATATGGACGAAAATGGAAATATGGAAGAAATAGATAGCCTTAAGCATGAATTTGAATATCGAAAAAGCATATTTAGCGAAGAAAAATACATAATATTAGAAAGTACATTGAAATTAAAAAAAGGTAAAAAACAAGAAATTGAAAACAAAATAAAAGAATATCAAAGCTCAAGAAAAGAAAAGCAACCAACTAATTTTCCATCAGCAGGAAGTACCTTCAAAAGAGGTGATGGCTTTATAACAAGTAAAGTTATTGATGAATGTGGATTAAAAGGTAAAAAGATAGGTGGAGCAGAAGTGTCTCAAAAACATGCAGGATTTATTGTAAATACTGGATCTGCAACATCAAAAGATATACTAGAACTTATAAATCTTGTAAAAGCACAAGTACTTGAAAAAACAGGAAAGAAAATTGAGCTAGAAATTGAAGTTGTTGGAGAAGAGTAAATTTGCAATTTGACATAAAACATGGTAAAATAATCCTAAGAGCGATTAACGTGATGGCAAACAAAATAAGGAGGATACATTATGAACAATACAACTCATTACATCGCAAAACTCAAAAAAATGGAAGGACATTTGGTCCACAGAACAGCTCCTGTGTTTTGGGGCGGAATTGCCCGCGACGATACCTACATGGACATGCGGATTATGCTTGTCAAGGTAGGAAAAAAGGGCGTATATGTTCGGATGCCGGAGTATTTTGGCTATTCTGCGCTGGAGTCTCTGGAACTAAAGTATATTGACGGCAACTGGGAGACAGCGGATGATTGGCCGAATGACTGGAGTCCCAATGTGGAAAAAAGAAGAGTTGGATAACAAAAAAAGATCCTTATCAAATGGGTGGAGATATTGTTTCTCCACTCATTTGTATTAAAATTTTATGATTTTGCTTGCAATTCTTTCCAAAATGTAGTAAAATAAGTAAGAATTAATTCAAAGTACCTTTTTCTTGGCTTAAGGGTGTGGCACCGGAGCTTTTGCTAGGAAATTGGAAATAAAAAATATGGAGGTGTAAATATGACAAAGGAAAGAAAACAAGAAGTAATTGAAACTTTTAAAAGAGATGAAAAAGACACTGGTTCACCAGAAGTTCAAGTTGCTCTTTTAACAGAAAGAATTAACGAACTTACTGAACATTTAAAAATTCACAAGAAAGATAATCACTCAAGACGTGGACTTTTAAAAATGGTTGGTAAAAGAAGAAATCTTTTAAACTATTTAGCTAAAAAAGACGAAACAAGATATAAAACAATAGTTGAAAAATTAAATTTAAGAAAATAGTAAAAGAAAATGTGGGGCGTTTGGTATTTTTTACCCAAACGCCTTTATAGCATAAATATCAAAAGAATTAGTTAAAGTAGCTTGAATAATGCATTAACTTTTTGCTTAATATATTATTGAAGTTACTACTAAAGCTTATTGGTTATTTATGCGAAAAAATTTTAAACAAAGAAAGAAGGAATTAAAATTATGTTTAAAACATTTGAAACAGAACTTGCAGGAAGAAAATTAGTTATTGAAAATGGAAAAATTGCAGAACTTGCAAACGG
>CAOKMF010000032.1 GCA_948469655.1 uncultured Clostridium sp. | reverse complement strand
TAGAAGAATTTACATTAGATGATATATATATGAAAAATGATAAAACTAATGAATTTGCACCTAAAAATGGAAAAATTACAGATACACTAATTATTAGATATGTTAATGAAGATGACAAAAAGATAGTTTGTAAAAGAAGAAATCATAATAGCAATGGGTTTGAGATAAGTACAGAAAAGTCTGTATTAAAAGTTATGAGCATAGAAGAAGCAGAAAAGCATTTGAATATATTAGGTTATACAAGATTTTTAAATATGATTGATAAAAATTATATGTATGAGAATGATGAGTTTATAGCATATATTCAAGATGTTAAAGATTTAGGAATATTTATAGAGCTAGAAGTAAAGAAAGTAGAAAATGCAGAACAAAATATAGAACAGCTAATAGAATTTGTAAAAACACTTAACCTAAAAATTGGAACAAATTTTGATATTAGAAAAGCAGATTTATTATATTCAAAACAAAATAACAAATAATACATGGAGTTTTGCCTAGAAATAGGGCAAAACTCTTTACTTTATTTACATAATATGATACAATAATAGCGATTGAGAGGTGCTATTATGTCTAACATAAATTATAATCTGTATAGAATATTTTGTGCAGTAGCAAATTCTAAAAGTTATGCAGAAGCAGGCGAAAAACTAGGTTTTACTTCAGCTAATATTAGTACACAGATAAAAAATTTAGAAAAACAACTAGATGTAAAACTATTTAATAGAGAAAATGATGGAGTAAAATTAACAGAAGAGGGAAAGCAATTATTTGAAATTGTAAATAAAAGTATTTCTTCATTTGATTTTGCAGAAAAAGTAATAAAAGAAAAAAATGATTTAGCTAATGGCACAGTAAATATAGGGTGTCAATCACACTTAACGAACTATTACTTAATGGAATATATAAAAGCAGCTAAAAATGATTATCCAAACTTAAATGTAGAGTTAACTTGTGGTGCAGTTCCAAATGAAATGTTTGAGATGTTAAAGAATCATAAATTGGATTTTGTAATAACAGATGTTATACCAACAGAAACAGATGGAATTGTAATAGAAGAATTAAAGAAAGTAAGCAATATATTTGTTGCGAAAGAGCCACTAAAAATTGAAGATGTAAAAGAACTAGAAGATTTACGATATATATTAAATTTTGACAATACAAATTCTACTAAAAATTTATTTAAAGTTCTAAAAGAACACAAAATAAAAATAAAACCAAATATGAAATGTGATACAACAGAAATAAGAGTAGAAGCTGTAATGAATGGATTAGGAATAGCTTATGTAATGAAAGAAGCTGTCAAGAAGCAATTAGAAAATGGAGAATTATACGAAGTTGAATTGCCAATAGAATTGCCAGAGTTGAGTATAAATTTAGTATATATAAAAGATATGCTAACACAAGTAGATAAAAAATTTATAAAGAAATACTTAAAAAATAAGTAATAAACGAATATGAAAAGATAGGTAGAATATCCTTAAAACAAGGGGTATTCTTTTTTTGCGTTAAAAAATATTTAATAGCGATTAAAAATTTGAGAATAGACAGGAAAAATCTTACAAGATATAATATTCATGTATCAATTTCAAAGAAAGAGAGAGGTTAAAAATGCAAAAAAAGAGAGTTTGTTGGAATATTACAACAAAATGTAATCAAAATTGTAAATATTGCCACAGATTTTTAGGTATTAACGATCTTACTTATGAAGAAAATAAAGAGATATTAAATAATTTGATTAAAGATGGAGTAAACAACATTACTTGGACAGGGGGAGAAGCACTACTATATCCAAACTTAAAAGAACTATTAAAAATATCAAAAGAAAATGGAATAAAGAATAAATTGATAACAAACGGAATGGTACTAGCACAAAATGAAAATATGCGAGAGATTTTAGATTATTTAGATTCTTTGACATTGTCATTAGATACAATAAATGATGATACAAATGAAGAACTAGGAAGAGGTAGAAATCATTTTGAAGAGGTTAAAGTTATACTAGACTATGTTAAAGACAAAAATCTTAAAGTAAATATAAATACAGTAGTTAGCAAGAAAAATATAAATGAAATGGAGCAGCTAGGAGAGTTCCTAAACAATTATAATATTAGCAAGTGGAAGTTCTTTAAATTTATGCCACTTCGAGAAACAGCAGAGAAAAATAAAGACGAATTTGCAATAACAGACACAGAATTTGAGCAAACTAAAAATGTATTTAGAAATTTTGGAAATATAGGAGAAACAGACTTTAGACAAGAAAAGGACATGGAAGATAAATATACTTTGCTAATAGCAAATGGAGATATAATAAAAACGGAACATGGTATAGATGTAAAAAAGGGAAATGCACTATACCAAAATCCAGTAGAATTTATGTATGAATTAGAGGAGAATAGAATGAAAAAGATAAAGATTCTAATTGCCCATAATAACGAAGAAATAAGAAATAAAATAGCAGATACAATAAAAGGTTTAGACTATGTTGAATTAGTAGACACAGCAGCAGACGGAAAAGAAACATATAACAAAATTATAGAATCAAAGCCAGAAATGGTTTTTGCAAAAATGAATTTAGACAATATGGACAGTATGGAAATAATGAGGAAATCAAAAAAAAGTTTAAAAGATAATGTGCCAATATTCAATATAATTACAAGTGATAATGTTAGTGATGAATATATGAAAACAGCATATAATCTAATGGGAAGAAATTTGAATACATTTGTATCAGAGCCAATAAACAATATGGAAATAGACAATATAATGCAAGGGTATAAAGAATTAAAAGAGAACGCATAAACTAAAAAAGAAGGAATAGGTTTTTACAAAACTTATTTCTTCTTTCCTTTTTGTAGATGTAAATACATTACTGCAATTTCTAAAAAATCTTTTGGGGTTATATTTTCTTCAATATCAAAATATTGCATAATAGGGCAGTTGATAGTATCTCTATACATATTTAATCGTTCTAATGCAGTTCTAAAACTTGATCGTATTGCCGAATTAGGCTTGTTATGTCTTTGTCCAATTATAGTAAAAATATCTTTCAATTTTTTCTGTAAGTCAGGGTAGTAGTAGCATTCAAAAATAGCTTCTCTTATGTAATTAGTTCCATTTGAATTTAAAGGAATTTTCAATTTCCAAAACAATAGGTCAAGATCTTCATTAGTTAAATCTTCATATTCTCCAAAAAGATACATTTCATTTATTGTATCATATAAACCATCAAAATTTTCTTTATCATAGATTACTTTGTATATTTTAGCAGCATTAGACAAATCTAAGTTTTCTTCTTTTAGAGTTGTTAATATAATGTTGTTATTTCTCTTATCTGCAATACTTGTGGATAATCTATCAATTATTTCAATACAATTTATATCTTTTAAGCAAGAATCCAAAACTAATACATTAGGTCTAATATCAATATACTTTTCTAAAGTTGTAATCCCATCAACTGTTTCTATTATTTCTAACCTTTTATCATTTGCAAGGTTTTTACAAAGTTTTATTCTTTGCTCAGCATTAGGATTAGCTATAAGGATTTTCTGCATTTGTAATTCCTCCTACAAATGTCTATTTTAATAAATTCGATAACATTATACCATAAAAATTATGTAAACACAATATAAAATGGAAAATTTATCCATAAACCAAAAGATTTAGCCTTTTTTCGCCCTTTATAGCCTTTTTCCACCTTTTTTAACATCAGCAAGAGAGAACTTTATATAATGCAAACAACTTAATCAAAGTCTTAAAAGAGAGTAGATTCAAAAGATATAGAAGAAACAGAAGATAATTACAAATACATATATAAGACTTTGATTATTAAAATGATTTACTTTTTTATTATTTAAAACTCCTTTAAGAAATTTGTTTAGGAATTACTTTGCAAGGGAGTTTTTTATATGGAAAGGGGTATAAATAATAATGTAGAAGATAATTCAAAAATAATTACAATACTAGATGTAAGTATTATATATTTATGCCTATTTCAAATAATCAAATGTGCAATGTTGTGTTGTATGTTTGATTTTTTTTATTTACTAAAAGAAAAACATTGTCGTAGTCCACCTCTAATCAATTCAAACAAAAACTGAATTGATTGGAGGAAAGAGAAATGCAATATGATGTAGATACATATAAATTAGAATATATAGAAGAAACTGAACAATACTATATATCTTTTAAAGATAGTGTAGAAAATGACTGTAGAATTGAAATTAGTAAAGACATATTTGAAGCTTATATAACATCAAAAAAATCATATATTAAAGTGAAAAATCAAAAAGATAGACATGAAGAGCCAGGTAATTTAACAGAAGAAGATATTTATATAAGATCAATTGATAAAGAAAAGGGAACAGAAGATAAAGCAATAGCTAATATTTATAAAGAACAATTAAAAAATGCAAAAAAAGCATTAACAGAATCACAAAAGAGAAGAATTGAATTAAATATTGAAACTGGTATTAGTATAAGAGAATTAGCCAAAAGAGAAAATGTAAGAAAAAATCAAATTGAGAAAAGTATAACACTAGGATTGAAAAAATTAAAAAATTTTTTTGAAAACTAGGGGGGACAAAAGTCGATTTAGTGAGCTAGTAAGTGAGAGGGTATAAAACTCTTTCACTTATTTCTTTTTATGAGAATAAAAAAGCACTTTGAAAATTAAATAACAATTCATTAGATACATTCCTACTATTCGAGCTAGTTAAAAAGTAATATTACAAATTACTTCACTTAAATATAAGATAGCAACTTATAAGGCGAGGACAAGTAGTAGGTATAATGATACACTTGCACAGCCACAGTTCGAGCGAGATAAAACCGTCCCAAGCAATGGATGCAAATCTGCCAAAAGCAGGTAGGTGAAAGTCCTGTGGAGCAATTTTGCTAATTGCCGTTTAATGAATTTCAAGTGAAGAGATAGAAAATAATTAAAGGCTATCTATTTAAACTTAGGTAGCCTTTTGAATAAAAAAAGGAGAATCAGATTATGAATATTTTATTAATTATATTTTTTATAATACTTGTACTTATAGCAATACTTACATATTTAATTATTTTAGGTGCAAGCATGGATAAAACAGATGAAGAAAGAATGATTGAAGATCAAGAATAAATGGAATATTTAAAAAATTATAGAAAGATAGAGGAAAATAATAATATGGAAATAAAAAGAGGAGATTTATTTTATGCAGCATTAGATGAAACTTATGTAGGAAGTGAACAAACAGGAGTTAGACCAGTAGTAATAGTACAAAATGATATAGGTAATGAATATAGTCCAACTGTTATAGTTGCACCAATTACAAGTAAAGTAAATTCAAAAGCTATCATACCAACACATGTATATATTAAAGGATATAAAAACAGATTAAAACAAAATTCACTTGTTTTGACAGAACAAATTAGAGCAATAGATAAAACAAGATTAAAATATTATATAGGAGCTTTAGATACTGGAGAATTAAGAAAAGTAGATAAAGCCCTTATTATTTCTTTAGGAATAGATTTGGACAAAGTTAAGAAAGAAGTAATACACAGAGAGGGAATAGAAGAAAAAACAGAATTTGTTACAAGAAAGCAAATATCGTCTTATGGTATGGTTGCTAGAGAATTTTTAAAACATACAGGAAATTTAGAAATTTCAAATGAAGAATTTGGAAAATATATATTAACTCTTATTGATTTATACTATCCAGATGAAGTTGAAAAACAAGCAGACATGCTAAAAGATAGAAAATAGAAAAAATGCAAATGTGTAAATAGATTAAAATTTCTAAAATTGCACATTTCACATAATTAGGAAAATGAGTTAGTCTTTGATTAATCAAAGACTAACTTTTAAAGTTAGGAGGATTTGATGAAAGTAAAAAAATCAAAAATAAAATTTGAAGACTTACCAGATACAATAACTCCAGAAATATATTCTGATTGGAGAGGAATAGGAGTTGTAAAAGCAAGAGAAAGATTTCATAGTTATGGTTTTCCATTAATAAAAGATTGTGGAGCAAATTTAATTGCTGATAAAAGAGCTGTATTTATATATGAATTCTGTGTAGATGAGGAAACAAAGAAAATGATATTAGAAAAAATTGCTACCAAAATGTTTGAGTAATCTTTAATTTTATAGAATGGAGGAAAAAATGGCAAGAAATTTGAATAAAAGAGGAAATGGAGAAGGAACAATTTTTTATAGAGAATCACTAAAAAAATGGGTAGGGCAAGTTAGTCTAGGACAAGATAACGATGGGAAACAGATAAGAAAAACATTTTATGGAAATACACGTAAAGAAGTAAAAGATAAAATGGAATTTTTACAAAGAGAATTGCAAACAGGAAAAGATGTCAATAATAAATTGTCAATAGTAGATATAGCAAATGAAATTAGAGAACTAAAGTATAATACTAATTCTATAAAAAGGGCTTCATATATAAGAATTGGAGAAACCATAGATATAATGCAAAAGATACTACCTTTTGCAAATATACCAATTCAAAATGTTACTAGAAGTATAATAAATATGCAAAGCCAATCACTTACTTCATATTCACAATCAGTTATAACAAAAGTATGGCAACAATTACAAGGAGCATTTAATGAGGCTAGAATCAGAGATATAGTAGATAAAAATCCTTTTGAATTAAAAGGTTACTTAATGAAACCTAAATCAAGTAAACCAACAAAAGAAATAGATGCATTAACATTAGAGGAAGAAGAAAGATTTATAAAAGAACTAGATAAGGGGTATGATGATTATACAATAGTATTTTATATTGCTATATATACAGGAATGAGAATAAGTGAAATATTAGCTTTGAAAAGAGAAGATATAGATTTAGAAAATAAGAAAATATATGTAAGGAAAACATTAAGTCATGTTGATAAAGGAAGAATTTTGTTAGAAAATACTACAAAGACTTATGCAGGAATGAGAGATGTACCAATATTAGATTCATTATATGATAAATTATTAGAATACAAAATTGATAAAAAAAGAGGTTTTTTGTTTTTAAAGAATGGCAACTTTATTCATGCTACAAACTTTAATGCAAGATTTCAAAAACTATGTAAAAATGCAGATATAAGAGTTTACAAAAAAAGAGTAGGAATAAAAGGTGGAAGAAAAACTAAAACAGTATATCAATGTAATATTACTAAAAGCAAAGTAAATACACACATGTTAAGACATACATTTGCAACAAGATGTATTGAAAATGGAGTAAGTCCAGTTGTTTTACAAAGAATTTTAGGGCATAAAGATATTCAAGTAACATTAAATACATATACAAGTGTATTTCATGAATTTAAAGAAAAAGAAATTGAAAAGATTAATTCTATTTTCTAAAATAGAGTTAAAAAATGCTTA
>CAOKMF010000031.1 GCA_948469655.1 uncultured Clostridium sp. | reverse complement strand
CCTGTGTCCCCAAGCTGTCCCCATTTACGTCAAAATTACGTCAAAGTCAAAAAAAATAAGAGTCCACAATCTCTTGCGACTCTAATAAAATATTTGGTTGCGGGGGTAAGACTCGAACTTACGACCTTCGGGTTATGAGCAAAATAACATCAAATCTTATCTTTATTAATCTGCTGTCCACCTACTTTCAAAATTAGTAGTTTCCATTTGTAATGCATTGCTTATTTTTCCGTAAATTTCTTTACCACCTTCAATAAATTTTAATGTTCCCATTTGATTCTTTACAGCATCTTTTATATTTCTTAACGACGCCTTTGCTTTAATCCAATTTTGTGGACTGAATATTTTCCCGTTATCAGTTGATTCAGCAGATGCACTTTCAAAAGCCATATTTAAGCTATTCCCTGCCATTTCAATAATCTTATCTAACAAATTATTTTCATTTAATAATGATAGAACTTTTGCCGGATTTGGAACTGATTCAGGCATTCTATTTATTTCACAAAAATAAATAGAAACAGCATATAATTGATGATATGGTGCATATGCTTTCATTGATAATAACGCTGGGTTTAAATTCATTGGGTTATCGAAATTCCATTTTTCAATTACTGCTTTATATAATTCATTTAATGCTTGCATTTTTTCTGGTGAATAATCTTTATAAAATAGCTGATTAAAATATTTATCAAATATTTTTGTTTCACTATAAGATATTGTAGGTCTTTGAGAATGCCATGCAATTAATTGCTTCCCTAAATCTGTTAAGTCTATGATATGGTTTGTATTATATTTAGCAGTATTAGCTATTATTTCTCCTCTTTTTGTTATAAAATATCCATCCGTATATTTTTGTTCATATGCTTTTTTCATTGATAAAACAGCTTTGTCATTACTTCTTAAATCTCTTGCTTTAACAGCACTTTGAGAATTTGTAGAAATACTTATTTTATCTGCCTTGTCTACATTATCAATTTCATAAAATCTAAACATTATGTATCCACCATCAGCATTTTTTACCGATTCACTACAAGAATAAATTGTGCTCAAAGATTGACATCCATTAACAACATTTAATTCTTTTGTACTTAGTGTATTTCCTTCTAACTTTATTTTCGAACATATTGCTGTTATACCATTATGAAGTAAAAAGAAATCTTGTGCATTACTTTTTAACGTTTTAGCTATTTCTTTATTTACTTTATTACTATTTCCCAATGACTGCCTTACATTCTTTCTAAACAAGCTTCCGTCATGTATACCAGGTATCTGTATACATTCCTTTAATGGAATAGCCGCAATAATAGCTTTAGTTCCATCTAAATCAATCTCTATACACTTATCCTTATCAACTTTAAAATCAAAATTGATATATGGTCTGTTTTTGTTTAGTGCTTCGTCATATTTAAATTGTAAAGTATTTCTATCAACTAGATAAATATTTGCGCTTAAATCCTCATTTTCGCTTAATTCTTTTTGAAAAGTAATTAGATCTTTGTTCGCTGAATCTGTTAAAACAGCAGTAGTTATAAGCTCAAAGCAAATAGAGTAATCATCTTCAATAGCACGTGCTATTTCATTTATTTTAGCTTTTAACTTATCATTAGCATTTTCTTGTAATCTTTGCAAATCTTTTATTTGAACCCACGAAGCTAAAACTTCTCTTAATGGTTCTGCATCAATTGTTTCTGCTGAGTAAAATTTCCCCTGTATAATATAAATTATTGAATCTTGATTATCAATATATACTGCATCTATTTGCTTATCTCCTGTTCCATCAGTTATACATTCTTTTGTCTCAACTATATCTAAATTATGTATGTTTCTTAGATACCAAGCAACAAATCTTTGTCCATCATTCGAATAATTATTTTTGTAGTAATCTTCTTTAATATCTACATTTATTTTAACTTTTATATCCTCTTCCATATTTAATCCTTTCGTTTTAACATATTTCTATTTTCTCATTATCTTCCGCCCATTCCGGCCGCCTCCGCCACCGGCCACCGGCCTCCGCCAGAGAATCCACCGACCTCCGCCACCTCCGGCTTGAATATCTACTTGCGGCTGCTCTCATTCCTGCACTATATGCTCTATCTATTCCAGAGCCTATCATTCTATCAAAATTCATTCTATTCATCATATACATATATGTGTATCCGCTACTTATCATATAGCTTTCATCTGCAAGCTGTGGATATCTTACCTTTAATTGTGCAAGCACTTTATCTGCTATTCCAAATGCTGTTGCATATACTAAGTATTTCTCCCAAAGTACAAGTTCTGGTACTTCTCTTTCATTAAGAAGAGAGAAGTCTTCCATATATCTTTTTAGTCCTCTCCAAGCTTCTTGCTCATTTGCTCCTTTTTGAGTAAGATTTCTTGATTTTTTCGCTATTTTTCCACATAACATACCACATATAAAAAGTAATATCGAAGCAAATATTGGTATAATAGCTGCAAATCCCATAATTAATAATATTGCTCCTATTGAATAATACACAGCTGATTTATTTTTCCATTTACTAGACATTTTTTGTGCTTCTTCAGTATAATTTCCCTTATTTATCTCTGAAGTTTTTACTATACCTTCTATTCCTTCAATTCTAGCTAAAAACTTTTGGTCATTCTTCTTTGCATAATTTTCAATATCTTTCATAGATATTCTTATTTTATCTTGTTCTGCTTTATTATTTTTACGTACATATTCTTCTATACTAGCTAATAATCCATAAATTTTTAATTCATCTTCATTATTTAGTTTTTTATAATTTTTGTCTATAATTATATATACATTATTTTTTTCATCTTTCTCAAATAATATTGCTTTTTTAAGCGCTAAACTCAAAATCGTAGCAGATACTATTTTTGATACATTACTTTTAAAAGAAGATCGATTATCAAAATAATATAAATATGCTGCCTCCCCTGGTGTTGCACTTTCGTCTGGAAAATCTCTAAAATACTTCATTTCCTGTTCTGGAACTACTTTTTTTATGCTTCTTAATACTTTTATATACCTTATAATAACAAAAATAAAAATAATTAAAAGAGCTATAGTAATAACAGCAATAATGATTAAAGTTGTAATAACTGTTTTTCTTGCTGCATCTCTTCTTGCATTAGCTTCGTCTGCCCATCTTGTTTCTTCTTCTACAATGCTATTTAATTTACTTATATTAACTCTATTCATATTTTGACTAAATACATTTTCCGCAGTTACTACTCTAACTTCAACCATTGTATTTGTTTCTAAATCTTCTACTTCAAATGATGCTGTTTTATTATCTACAATAGTTATATTACCATGTAATGGTCCATGTGCCCATACTTTTAGGTTTTCTTTATTTGATACTTCTTTTGAAAGAGTTATAGTCCCTGTAACTTTTTTTGCTGGAATTCCATTTGTATCCCCAATAAATTGCCAATAAAATTCTGAACAATCAGTATATGTTTTTATAGCATTTTCTATTTTGTATTTTATTCTATATGTCTTAGTTTCAGTATCCTCTATTGATACTCCCCACGCTATTTCAAATTCCGACTCTGGTCTATTTAGAGCATAAAACCCATCTTTTTTAACATGATAGGCATAGACTCCTGTGTCTTGAAAATTTGTTACTTCTCCACTTGTCTTTACTTCTGCAACTTCTACATTTGTAATACTTCCGTACTTTTTGCTATCTAACTCAAATGTTTTAAATAATGTATTTGTTTCAGATACACGTATATTCCAAGTTTCTACTACATTTGCACTTCCGTCCCCATTTAATACTACATCATATTTTAAGTCATTTAACTTTTGAGTTCCTGCATATGATGTTGTAGTAAATAGGAATATTAGAAATGCTAAAATAATGATTATACCTATTAGGTATGTAATTTTTTTCTTCATATTTACTCCCCTTTTTACCAAAAAATCTAAATCTTAGATTAATCTAAGATTTAGATTTTTAATATTTATTCTCCTTTTAATTTTTCTGCTCTATCTGCTGTAATAAGTGCTTCTATCATTTCATCTAAATCTCCATCTAGGAAGTTTTCCATTTGATATATACTAAGCCCAATTCTATGGTCTGTTATTCTTCCTTGTGGATAATTGTATGTTCTTATTTTTTCACTTCTGTCTCCAGAACCTACTTGGCTTTTTCTTTCATTTGCAAGCTTTTCATCTTGCTTTGATTTTTCTATTTCATACAGCCTAGATTTTAAAAGTCTCATTGCATATTCTCTATTTTGCACTTGAGATCTTTCTGTTTGACATTCTGCAACTACTCCTGTTGGCTCATGTATAAGTCTTACAGCAGAAGATGTTTTGTTTACATGCTGTCCCCCTGCTCCTGATGCTCTATAAACTTCCATTTTTATATCTGTAGGATTTATTTCAATCTCAACATCTTCAACGACTGGAAGTATTGCAACTGTTGCAGCTGATGTATGAATTCTTCCACTACTTTCTGTATCAGGTACTCTTTGAACTCTATGTGCACCACTTTCAAATTTTAGTCTACTATATACCCCTTTTCCTGTAACCATGAATGTTATTTCTTTGTATCCACCAAGCTCTGTCTCGTTTTCATTAAGTATATCTATTTTCCAATGTTTTCTTTCTGCATACATTGAATACATTCTAAATAGTGTTCCTGCAAATAGTGCTGCTTCTTCTCCTCCTGCTCCTGCCCTTATTTCGCATATTGTGTTTTTGTCATCGTCTGGGTCTTTTGGTATTAGAAGTATCTTTATTTCTTCTTCTACCTTTGGAATTTTCTCCCTTGCTTCGTCAATTTCAGCTTGTGCAAGTTCTTTTAATTCTGGATCTTTAAGTAATTCTTCATTTTCTTCTATGGTATTTTTTAATTTCTTATATTCTCTATATTTTTCTACGACTGGAGCAATTTCTGCATGTTCTTTCATAAGTTTTTGCCATGAACTAGTTTGTGCAATTTCTTCAGGGTCGCTAATTTTTATTGTTAGTTCGTCATATCTTTTCTCTACGTCTTCTAATCTTTGAAACATTGTAACCTCCATAAATAAATATTGCATTTATTATATAATCTTTTTGGTTAATTGTCAACAAAACCCGCCATTCATATGCACTTTATTGTATGGCAAATTTATATTATCTAATATATCTATTTCTCTTTCTGTACAAGTAAATATTATTATTTGTTTATCTTTGTAATTTGCCTCTAAGAATCTTAAAATATTTTCTAATCTATTTTTATCAAAATATGCAAAAGTTTCATCAAGGAATATTGGCATATTTTCTGGGCTTAAATCATTTACCCCTGAAATTCTAAGAGACATATAAAGTGCATCAATTGTTCCTTCACTTAGATAATTTGCTGTAACATAGTTTCCGATTTTCTGTCTCAAGTATTAGTCCGTTTTCTTCATTTACTTTGACATTTTTATATTTCCCAGAAGTTATTTCTTTTACTAAATCTGATAAATTTTTAGTAAATCTTGGTGTAATACTTTCTTTCATTTCTAAATACGCTGTTTCTAACGCATTTTTTGAAATGTTTATAACTTCATCATAATCTAATAGTTCTTTATACTCTTCCCTGCTCATATTTAGCTTCTCTTCTATCTCAGGTAAAGCTTCTAGTTTCCCACTTATCCCCTTTTCTTCTAATTCCTTTTGACTTAAAGTTAGCTTTAAATTGTTAATAAAGTTTTGTTTTTCCCCAGGATTAATTTGTTCGTCTATGTGGATATTTGGATATTTTAATTTTATATTTTCCTTTTGCAAGTTAAATTTTAGACTAATCTCATTTTCTCTTGTCTCTATATCTTTATTTTTTGCTTCTATTTCATTATTTACAAGGTCTAGTTTGTTTTGCAATTCTTGTTTTTTGTTTTTTATTTCTTCTTTTTCTTTTTTGTGTTTATTTGCTTCAATTTGGTTTTTTACGAAAATGGCTATAAATGAAATAACTGAAACTATGACTCCTGCTACTCCAAATATTGTAAGTTTAGCTGAAAATAGTAAAACTCCTGCTAAAGCAAATATTATTGGAATGGCAAAAAATAATCCACTTATTTTTTTAGCCATAACAACAGGTTTTACATTTTCTATTTCTTCTTCAAGTTTTTCTCTATTTTCTTCAAGTTCTTCTTTTGCATCTAACTGTATTTTTATCTTTTCTTTTTCAAGATTTTCTTGCTTTTCTACAGCTTCCATATCCTGAACAGCTTTAAAAATTTCTTCCTCTTTTTGTATTTCACTTTTAATTTCTTCTATTTGTTTTTGAATCTCATATTTTCTTGGTGCTATCCCTTCAAGTTCTTGTTTCTTTAAAGATAATTCTTCCACTCTCTGTTTTGCTAAGTATAAAGGTTTAGTAGGACTTTTAAGTGTACCTATTTCTTCTGTTTGTTTTTTGTTTAGTTTTCCGAAGTACTTCTTTATATGAGATATCGTCTTCTCCTGTCAGCATTATATTAGAAAGTCTTTGTATTAAAGTACTCCTAGATTTATTATCTAGTCTTGTTTCCTGCTGATGCATAACCATAGAAAGTGAAAATAGTTCTTCGTCTACTTTTGTTTGCTCATAAAAAAACCTATTTCCGTCTGACTTATCTCTTGCAAATTCTTTACTTATGTCGTTTCCATATTTATCAAAAACCTGTGGGTTCTTTTTTGTAAAGTTTCTATATACTTCAAATTCTTCTTCATTATCTAAAGTATAATTAATTTTGCCTGAGAATTCTCCGTCTTCCCATGGGGTATATTTATCGTAATTTGAAATTTCCTTGCCATTTTTATTTTTGTTTATTCCATAAAACATACTTATTATGAAATCAAGTAAAGTAGACTTTCCGCTTTCATTTTCGCCATATATTACATTTATACCACTTTCTAAATTTATTTCTTTATTTTTTAATTTACCAAAATTGTTTATTTGTAATTTTTTTATTTTCATTTTTAATCACATTCCTTCTATAATGCTAGGCTTTAGTTGAAAAAGAATTAAATTTTGGCTAGGCGTTCAAGAAAGAAATACCAGAGGCGTGCTTTTTGCACGGTGAGGATTTTCTTTTGCAGAACAACAACGCCAAAATTGTAATTATTTTTTAACTTCGTTTTAAAAACAGCTAAGTCCTATTTCCATAGCTTTTTCAATCTTTTCTTTGTTTTCTGGTTCTTGTTTTGCTTTTTCTAGCAATGTTTTTACAAATATTCCTTTTAAGCTATTTTGATTAGATAGAACTTCTAGGTTTATTTCTAAGCTACTTTTGTCTTTTATTTTTATAATATTTGCTCCTGTAACAGATTTAAAGATGTCTGTATCTAACTCCAATTTTCTCTTTCCGAACTAATACTATTTTTATATATCTATTCCACGGAAGTTCCATTTCGTTTATCTTTTGAGTTAGCTCTTCTTTAGATAAAATTCCTGTTACATCTATTTCTATTTCTTCAAATTCTTTTTCATCTACTGGTATAAACTGGGTGGAAAGCTTCTTTGTAATATCATCTATTTCTCCGGTATATCATTCCATGCGGTCCGAAGCTCATCAAAGCCAAGTGATACTAAAGAACCAGGATATACAATATTATCTTTGTAGTCTAACTTATGGATATGCCCCAGTCCTACATAATCGAATTTTAAGCTTTCGAGTTTTGATTTTAATACAGGATTATATCTTGTTTCATTATTTTTAGCTCCGCCCCAAATCACAATGCGTAAGAAGTATGTTTATTTTACTTTTGTCGTCTATTTGAATTTTATCTTCCATTCCTGATTGCATATAAAAATCTTCAAACCCATATCCATAGATATTTACATTTTCGTCTTCTATTTTTTCTAAATTACCTGTAAATATTTTCACATTTTCCGCAAATTCAAATGTTTTGTAATATGAGTTTTTTATATATGGGTCATGGTTTCCAGGTACAATGAAGATTTTTGTGTTTGGAATTGTTTCAAATAGACCATTTATGTACCTTATCGTACTTTCTCTTATATATTCTTGTTCATAAAGGTCTCCACATATGAATAAATATGGAATCCCATTTGTTTTTATATAATCTATAACTTTTTTAAATGCATTTCTTTGCTCTAATCTTCTAGTTTCACTAAGCCCTTTTGTTTCTAGTGTTGTAAATGGTGCATCAAAATGCACATCTGCTATATGCACAAATTTCATTTTTAAAATTCCTTCCTGTATATGTATATAAAGATTATATATTTGCCAAATAAAATTGTCAACGGTTTTCTCGAAAAATTGTTTGGTTTTGTGTGTTAAATAAAAACCCTATAGTAATTAGCTATAAGGGTTTTATTTTTATTATATCTCATGCTCTGTCAAATTTGTGTTAGTATAATGTTCGCAATAATAGTGTGAATCGGTCTGGTCATGAGTACATTTATAATAGATACGCCCCCCACTACATGTACAGTTAGACTGTTTATAATGAGCTTGTCCCCACCCATAAGGATGACCATAATAGCAAGACCATGAGCAGAACCATTTGTAAGTATATGTTCCTGACAACCCACCAGCACTACCAACACTGTGCGCATACGCACCGACAGCCGGTGCACAAAACTTGGTTTCCGATAACAATAGTCATCTGCAGCTATTGTTTCTCCGCATGTAGCACAAAATCTAGTTGCTTCAGGTCTAGATTGCCAATTCCTGTCATACTTCGTAAAAGTCCCACAGTATGTTCTAATCTTACCAGTTCCATTACATGTTGTGCATTTTACAGAATAGGCATCAGAGCAAATACTCGTCTTGCAGTACGTTTGTATCTCTATGGCAGTGCTTATATGAGTTTTCCCTCTATTATCTGTTACAATAACCCTTAGATAGTATTTCGTCGCTGGCGTTAGTCCTTCATATATATATGGACAGGTGCTTCCTGTTTCATCTATTGTCTCCTTTGTTGTAAATCCTGTATTTGCACTTGTTGTACTTATTTGAAATGCATAGCTTCTTATTCTCGATTCTCCATTTTTTACATTTGCTGTTACTGCTATTGTTTCCGCATGTACTGTTCCTTTTGTTATAACTGGTGGATCCATTGCCGCAATTGTTTCTGCTGTTATTTCTTTTGTAGCAAGGCTTGGGTTTCCTGCATTATCATATACTTTTACAAATATTGTATATGAACTTAGTTCTTCTAGTCCGTTTACTTCAAATGTTACTCCTGCTTCTGTTAATTGATTTATTTCTATTTGATTTTCTGGTAATTTGTTTCCATTTACTGTACATTCTACTTTGCCTATTCCTGAGCCGTCGTCTGTTGCACCTAGATGCATTGTAAACCCATCTGGGTTTTCTTCTGTTATTGTTAATTCTCCTACTTCTGGTTTTTCTGTGTCTTTGTATACGTTTATTGTTTTTGTTGTTGAT
>CAOKMF010000030.1 GCA_948469655.1 uncultured Clostridium sp. | reverse complement strand
ACTCATTTCCTTCAAGTTGCCTAATATAAACTTAATCAAAAAGTGTCTAACTTTTGGGGTGTACTTCATTCTTACCTACTACCACTTTTCTTATTGAATAAGAAAAATCATAGATTTTTGCTATTTGGGCAAGGTTAAGTTAAGTTAGCCGTTCGAGCAAAGCAAGTTACGGATATCTTATGCAGTGGCTACCTTAGAGCGTGCATATTTGCGAAGCAAAATGCGCATATGGACGTCAGAAGCTTTGATTCTGCTAACGTCCATTTTTCTTATTTATAACTTTTCTTTATTCTCTGTATTGCTGTTTTTTCAAGCCTTGAAACCTGTGCTTGTGATATTCCTATTTCGTCCGCTACTTCCATTTGAGTTCTTCCGTCAAAGAACCTTTTGGTTATAATATACTTTTCTCTTTTGTTCAACTTCTTCATTGCCTCTGCTATACTTAAGTTCTCAGCCCATTTTTCGTCTGTATTTTTGCTATCACTTACTTGATCCATAATAAATATACTCTCTGTCCCTTCTTTATATACTGGCTCTTGAAGTGATATTGGATCTTGTATTGCATCAAAGCTAAATGCAATTTCTTCTCTTGGAACACCAAGTCCCTTTGCAATCATTTCTATTGTTGGTTCTTTACCATGTTCTTTTGTAAGCTTTTCCTTCATTTGCATTGCTTTATATGCTAAATCTCTTACAGAACGACTAACTCTAATAGGGTTATTATCTCTTAAATATCTTCTAACTTCTCCAATAATCATTGGTACAGCATATGTTGAAAACTGCACATTTAAAGTAGTATCAAAATTATCAATTGCTTTAATCAAACCGTATGCATCCGAACTTGAAAAAGATCATCCGAACTTTCTCCACGCCCACCAAATCTTTGTATAACACTTAAAACTAATCTTAAATTTCCGATTTATAAATTCTTCACGTGCTGTTTCATCACCTTGTTTTATCCTTTTAAATAGTTCATTTTTTTCTTCATTTGATAGTACAGGTAATTTTGATGTGTTTACACCACATATCTCAACCTTTTTTATCAAAAAAAGCCCCTCCTTCTGGAAATAAATCTTTCACTTTCATTATTTCCAAAAAGAGGTTTTTTATGCAGTCTTTGATATTTAGTCTTTTAAATAAATCAGCGTAACTCCTTTGTTATACGGAATTACCTTTTTTTCTATTTTTTTATGTCTAAATTCCTTCCTAACCATATTAAGTATGATTTGTCCTTGTCTATATCCATGTATAACAACGATTTCTTTAATTTTTTCTTCTGCTGTATCAATTGCTTTTTCCAAATAAAATTTTGCTTCATCTTGTTGCATATCATGTAAATCTAGCACGATTTTTTCATCATTTGGTATAAACATATCGTCTAACATGAATTTCTCCTTTCCCTTAAAATCAAAGAAAAGAGGTAACTTAAAATCTCAAAGTTCCTCTATTTCTCTTTATCTATATTCTAATTTATTCTAAAAATAAAATATTGAAAGTACAACTGCTAAAACTGCAAAAGCAATTCCAAGTGTAATTGTCCATCTTTTAAGTCTTCCTTCTTTAGTTCTACCTTTGTTTTGATTATAGAAGTTATTTGTGCTTGAACCTGTTATTGTTCCTGAAGCACCAGAGCTTTCCTTTGTTTGAATTAATGTAAGCACTATTAGTACGAATGTTACTATTACATATATAACCAATAATATATTTTTTATAATTTCCATTGTTTCACAACCCTTTCCTACGTCACTATAAATGTAATGTATATTTTAACATAAACAAATAATAATTGCAATGTTTTTATACCATTTTTTCTAGTTTATGGTATATTTTTTTACCTTTTTTCAGAATTGCATAGTCTTCTTTAAAATCTTTTTCAGATAGTTTATAATTTACATCAGTTACTTTTTCGTCATTTAGAGATATTCCACCTTGCTCTATAAGTCTTCTTGCCTCTCCCTTTGAAGATGCAATATTTGTAAGAACTATTGCTTCTACTAAAGAAATATCTGTATTTTCTATAACAGTTTTTGGCATATTTTCTAAATTTGCTCCACCTTCAAATAATGCCTTTGCTGTTTCTTCAGCCTTAGCGGCTTCTTCTTCCCCATGAATTAGCTTTGTAATTTCAAATGCAGCTATCTTTTTCGCTTCATTTATATTTTCATCTTTTAGGCTTGAAAGCCTTTCAACTTCTTCATTTGGAAGAAATGTAAGCATATTTAAAACTTTCCTAACTTCTGTATCACCAATATTTCTCCAGTATTGATAAAATTCATATGGTGATGTTCTTTCAGGGTTTAACCATAAAGCACCTTTTTCAGTTTTACCCATTTTCTTACCTTCAGCTGTTGTAAGTAGTTTAAATGTAAGTCCATAAGAATCTTCTGCTCCAACCTTTCTAATTAGTTCAACTCCACCAATTATATTAGACCATTGGTCATTTCCACCAATTTGCATTTTACAATCATATTTATCATGCAAATATAAAAAGTCATAGCTTTGCATTAACATATATCCCATTTCAAAAAATGTAAGACCTGTATCTAATCTTGCTTTATAGCATTCTGCTGAAAGCATTTTATTTACTGAAAATAATGTACCAATATCTCTCATGAAATCTATGTAATTTAATTTAAGTAACCAATCTGCGTTGTTTACTATAATTGCTGCATTTTCTCCTTCAAATGATACAAATCTCTCTGCTTGCTTTTTAATACAAGCAACATTTTTATCAATTGTCTCTCTTGTCATCATTTTTCTCATATCTGTTTTACCAGATGGGTCACCTATACTCGCAGTTCCACCACCCATTAATATAATTGGTCTATGCCCTGCTTTTTGTAATTTTGCTGCTACCATAAGTGCAACAAAATGACCTATATGAAGACTATCTGCTGTTGGATCTATTCCTATATAAAAACTAATACTCTTTGTTTTTAATAATTCTCTCATTTCATTTTCATGTGTTAATTGTTCTACATATCCTCTGTCTTCTAATTCTTTTAATATGTCTGTCATTTTTATCTTTCTCCCTTTTACAACATTATCAAATATTATATACTTTTTTTAGGAAAAAGTAAAGAACTATATTTAGCTATTTTAATTGTTTGCATAATTAGATATATGTGATATAATAAACATAATTTATGTTTCTATTAGTAAATGGTTATGCTTCTTAGAGTAATACTAAATTAAGTATATAACCAAATAATGACGAAAGGAGCAAACATATGCCTCATGTAAAAAAAGAAATGATTTCTTTCTTTTTGACTACAAAGTGCAATCTTAGATGTATTTATTGCTACAACTGTCAAAAGCGGAAATCACATCCAATCCAGACATTAGATTTCGACTTTGCTAAAGCTGGGATTGATTATTTTTTTAGTAACTTCAAAAGTCGGCACATACGTTTCTACGGTCCTGGTGAAACCACGCAAGCTTTCTCTCTGATGACAGATATTAGAGATTATGCTTATTTAAAAGCAGGAAAAGAGCTTAGTTTAGAAATTCAAACTAATGGAGCATTTTCTTCTAAAGTCAGAGACTGGCTATCTGAAAATGCTAATATTGTTTGGGTTTCTTTTGACGGTCCACCTGATATTCAAAATTTTAACAGGCCGTTTCCTAACGGCAAACCATCTGCACCGGTTATTGAGAAAAATGTTAAGTATTTGACAAGTCATCTCAAGAACGCTGGAACAGTTGGAGTTAGGGTTACAATTACTGACAACAACATGC
The DNA here is from genome assembly GCA_948469655.1 of uncultured Clostridium sp. Taxonomy (GTDB): domain Bacteria; phylum Bacillota; class Clostridia; order TANB77; family CAG-508; genus JAAWPK01. Next base: position 6,638 of record CAOKMF010000030.1, on the reverse strand, counting down.
ACCGTCAGTTAGAAATGATAGATTATTTTGCATCTTTAGGAGTAAGGCATATTTGGTGTGATCCATTATTTCAAGAAGTTATGGACCAGCCTGTATGTATGGCACCGAAGAGGCAAGAGAATTTTCATTTCGATATGGATGGATTTATTCGCACCTATGTGGAAGCATACAAATATGCTAAAAGCATAGGAATGTTCTGGGGCACAAATCTTATATACAATTTTGATGGGTGTTCACAGTACAATTGCCGTGCATGTATTCCAGTCCCACATCTTACACCAGACGGATATGTTTCTGCGTGTGATATGGTCACATTTGGCGGAAATCCCAATCACATGGAGCCATTAGTATATGGCAAATGGGATGCAGAAAATCAGGTCATTCATTTTTACGATGACAAGATTAAACTTCTTCAATCGCGTACGGCATCTAACATGCCTGCATGTAAGAATTGCGAAGTATCTACCAAATGTGCTGGGTACTGTTTGGGAGAAACGCTTAACCAAACTGGTAGCCTTTTTGGGTGCAACCCCATAGTCTGCCATGCAGTTAAGTCGCTCTACAAAGAAATCGGTGATATCGAGTATGAGTACCTTCACCCTTAGTCATTAAGATAGCTACACTTCTTTTTGAAGTGTGGCTATTTTTTTATTTATCCCATATACCCCTTTGCAATCATTGAGTATTCAAGCTCTGATGTCTTTTTGATGACCCCAGTAATCAAAGGTAGGAATATATAATTAGGATGCTTTATTATATTTCTTAAATTTAACTTAAAACCTTTTGAAATTAATGAATATTTTAAATTTTGAATTTCTTCCCTAAAAATCGGTATAAAGCTAAGACTTATGCTTACCATTATTCCGTATTTCTTTTGTATTTATCTTAAAGGCTTTAAGCGGAAATAACATCTTTTCTATTCCGAAATCTGATTTTTCTAGGTGTCATTTTTTTTGAAAAAATGTATGTGATTTGGCACACCAAACCAAGCTTAATACCAATGTAAATTCCATGTTCTAGGCTTCCAAATAAAACATTTAAAACTGCTGTAAATATTATAAACGGAAGTATCTTAAGAATAAATTTGCACGTATTTTTTAAGTTTATTTTTAAGATAATCATTAAAAACATATTTATCAAAAATACAGCTAAAAGTAAAATTTCTGATTTTATAAAAAATATTAAACTTGTATATATCAAAAACAATATAAATTCAAGTGCAATTAACATCTCTATCCCCTTATTTTCTATTAATTATTATATCTTGCTTAATTTTATTTATAGCACTTTTAACATACTCAGTTGCCTTTTCATCATAGATATATTTGCCATCTATTTTTCTAACAACATCTCTTACTTTTGTATTTTCAGGCAAATCTTCTTCAAAGGCAACTCTCTTACATTCTAGGTTATCTTTATATTGGGCTATTTTATATCTATGATATTCTTTATCATTTTCATATTTATTTGTTACAATAAATATCTCGCCTTTGGTTTTATCTTCTAGTTCTTTTGCAAAGTAATCTTGCAAAAAATCAAATTCTCTTCTATCAAGTTCCGCTTCTTCTGTATTTGTTAATTTTACATTTTCTATATCTTGCTCTTCTTTACTTTCTCTATTATATTTATCTAGCGCTTCACCAAGCTCTTTTATAAATTTCTCTGCCATATTGCTCTTTGCCATTTTTTCCATTTTCTCACTTAAGTCTAATTCCAAATTATTTCTCTCCTTTATTCTTTTAATGTTGCTTTACCTGTACTATAATCAATCTCAAAATTATCTTGCACATTATATATAAATTTATTAAACAAAACTCCTTCTTCTTCAACTGACTTTGCTTCTAACTGTACGCCAGTTGCTAAGCTATTTGTGCCTTCATAAATAGGAGTTACTCTGTATAAAACATGATAATCTTTATCTTCCTTGTTTTTATTCTTTATCCAATCTGCCACCATGTTTTCATACTTTATCATAGCTTCGTTCATTTGGCATGTACCAGTAATTAAATTTCTTTTATTATTATTTTCATTTCCAAGCTGCCAAGCAATTAAATGACATCTTTCATATAAATGTTCCTTATTATTTTCACCATATAAGTACTGAACCCAGCCAGTTGGCTTGTACGAAAGGCTTCCCCTTTTGGTATCCTTTGGTGGCATTGTGTATTTACAAATATTTGCAAATGCAACTCCTGCTCTATTTAGCTCGTCTAGATTTGAATAGTTTTCGAATTCTTCAGTCTTAATATTCTTATCTTCAAAATACGGTACATCATTATTAATAGTTATAACAATATTCCCTGAATATGGTGGAATATTATCTATGCTAATATTCAAATTTTTAACACTTGTATCTATTGTTTCGTTTTGTACATTTTGACCAGTATTTTCTAAATCATTTGACCTAATATTAGAAATTATTACTGGTAATATTAAAATAATTATTGCTACTACTAATCGTATTAGTGTATTCTTTATTTTTCTATTACTTCTCATATTTATTCTTTTATCCTTCCGCTTTCAAGTTCAATAACTCTATCTGCTAAAGATATTTCTTCTTCTATATTTGTCGTATAAATTATTGTATATCCTTCCTGTTTTAGTTTTTCCATGATATTTCTTACGTCTTTTTTCCCTTCGGGGTCAAGCATTGCTGTTGGCTCGTCCATAACAATTACTTTTGGCTTTACCCCCAAAACTCCAGCAATAGTTACTCTTTGCTTTTGCCCAAGGGATAAATCATATGTTTCCTTATTTATATATTCTGACATTCCGAACTTGGCTTAAGGCTTCTTTTATTCTTTTTTCCTTTTCATTAATTCCTAAATTGTCTAATGCAAATTCTATATCATCATAAACATTGTTAAATATAATCTGGTTTTCTGGGTTTTGGAAGACTATTCCGAATAGTTTTTCTAAGCTCTATAAATTTTGATTTATCTTTTGTATTTATCCCTGAAATAAAAATATCTCCCTTGCTTGGGACTGTAATTCCTGCAATAAGTCTTGCTAAGCTTGATTTCCCAGAACCATTTTTCCCGGATTATGCAAACAGTTTCATTTGCTTTTATTTCTAAATTTATGTCTTCTAAAACCATTTCGTCATTTTTATATTTGTAACTTACGTTTTTTATCTCAACCATTTTTTTACATCTCCATATACGTAAAAGCTTCCGAACTATAAAAATCAATTTATTCTTTGTTTTTATACTTTTTACAGCGTCTATCAAATCACATTTATACATATTTTCCTTTAAATACTTGCTAGCTTCAAGGTATAAATCTTCCTTTGATACATATCTATCTTCGTCATTTCCGACTTGTAAAAATAAATATATCTTGTTTATTTCCTTTTGTTAAAAGTTCTACGACCGTCTTATAATCTTTCGATTTTAAAATAGATACAATATATATTTTCTCTTCATTTGGATAATACATATCAATCGAATTTTTTAGGTTTCTTATTGCATCTTCATTATGCCCACCATCAAATATAACTTTTGGACTTTCTGATAAAACTTCAAATCTTGCTTTATGTATAACATTTTTTAGTCCTTCTCTTACACATTCTTCCTTTATATCATATCCTTTTGATTTTAAAATTTCCGTCGTCTCTATTGCAAGCAAGGAATTTTTTACTTGACATTCTCCTTTTAAATTTATTAAAATATTTTTATAATTTTTATAGTCAAACTTTTGAAACTTATTATCAAATGAGTAGTTTTTTATAGCATCTAAGTCTGCTATGCACAAAGTATTATTTTTTTCTTTACAAGTTTTAGCAATTATATCTGTAACATTTTCTTGAAAATACATTACAGTATCCTGATTTTCTTTAATAATTCCTGCCTTAACTTTTGTTATTTCTTCTATTGTATCTCCCAAAATAGCCATATGATCAAGACCAATATCAGTTATAAGAGAAATCATTCCGAGTTACAATATTTGTACAATCATCACATCCGCCAAGTCCTGTTTCTAGCACCACAAAATCGCAGTTTTTATCTGCAAAATATATAAGTGCAAGAGTTGTAACTACTTCGAATTCCTTAACTTTAATTTCATGTGTATTATTGTATTCTATAACTTTTGGAGCAATCTTCTCTAAAATATCTGACATTTCTTTGTCTGTTATTTCCTGATTATTTACAGATATCCTTTCATTATATTTTACAAGGTGTGGAGAAATGTATTTCCCGGACTGTAAAACCAGCATTTATTAAAATGTTATTTATCATTTCGCATGCGCTACCTTTGCCATTTGTTCCAGCTATATGTATAAACTTCGTTTTTTTATCAGGATTTCCAAACTCCTTCATGAAAAACTCCATAGCATCAAGGCTTGGATCTATTGTAACTGATATAAAAGTACTTAAATACTTTTCTATATCCATGATTACTAATCATTCCTTTCTAATGTATAACCTAAGTTTGGAAAAGAATTAGTATATTGCTAGGCGTTCAAGGCAAATTATCGCAGACTAGGCTATTGCCTGTCGAGAACAATTTGTCCGCAGAACAACGACGCAAGATACTGATTATCTTCCAAACTTTTGCTCCTTAAACTAAATATTTCTTTGTGATAGGTTTTAGTCCTTGAATTAGGAAGAACATTGTAATTATTTGTATAGGTAGCATTATTAATTCTTTTATTGCTCTTGTTCCAAATAGCACGAAGAATGCTTTGTCATACATTATCACTAACCATAAAGTATTTAAACACATTTTTATAATTACTGTATCAATGATACTTGCAATTATTAGTCTAATTATAAGTTCCTTTTTTGTAAGTTCTACCTGCTTTTTGTATAGTATTAGGCCAAAAACTAACCCCATAAGGATATTACTTATAGTAAATCCTACAAAGTATTCTCCAAATGGAAATAAAATTGCTCCAATAAAATCAGAAAGTCCAGCTATAACTGCTGTGTATTTTGGTCCAAGCCAAACTGCTGATAATATTATTGGCACGAAATTGAATGTAATTGTAAGTATTGGGGTTTTTACAGATAAAAATCTTGATAAAACTATTGATAATGTTAGCAAAAGTGCTGATAGTATAAGTTTTTTTGTTTTAGATATTGTTTGCATAAAAAAGCTCCTTTCAAAATAGAGCCCATGAAAGAAGATTATATAATTATTTTTTTATTTCTTCTAATTCATAGCGGAATGCAAAAATAAATAAGCAAGCTTTTTAAAGCTTTTGCCTTAGCGTCAACTTCCCGTTCGCTTAAGTCTTAACTATTTATTTCTTACTCTATGCTAATATAATACAACATTTTGCAAAATTCGTCAAGATGTTTGTGAGAATATACGAAAATCGGGACAGTTTAGAACTGTCCCGATGCCCTTATTCCCCAAGTTTGATGGGTGCATCACTCCTTACCGAAATAATCGGAACAAATTCAGGTGCGCGATATGACGAGTCTTGGGATAAATTAAAAGCGTTCAATCCACCATTGTAATTAGCGACGGCACACCACACATTCGAGTGTGTATTCCTAGATCCCGGAGTAGACAAGAGATACCAATGGTTGGGATAGTAAAGATAATCGTTCCCTTGAGAATGTTGTATTTGATACCATTCCGAATAACCCCAACTCCCGGGTTCGAGTGGTCCAAATTTGATAACCGGTCCGTCGAGCCATTATACCTATAGAAAACTCTCCTTCTAGGTCTCTTTGAGTTTTGGGTTTCCTTAACCATTTCTGTCTCGTCCAAACGGTAAAATGCATTGAAACTATCAGACCAAAGCTCCAGACTTGGTCCACCGACCGCATAGTTTACGAAAGGGCGTAACTCTGCGCTCACCTCATTCATCAAAACACTCGTCCATATCTCAGAATCAGTTAGCCACATCGCCAAACGCACATAGTAGGTCGAAGGATCAGGAGGTGTAACCGAAACGTTGTACATTGCAGGGTTAAGTTGTTTAAGTTTTACATTAGGATTATCTACCGACCCCGTCTCGTACTGGATGTAACCACCAATGCCAGAATCGTCAGCCTTTAAATAAAACGTTCCTGCTCCATCTCCATATTTATTATCAAAATCTATATAATATAGTCTATATACTTTCGAAACAGTATATGATCTGGTCCCTATAGTAAATGTCTCTGTTCCGCTAGTTCCTTTATAGTTTGTTACAACTTTTCCTAGATAGTTAGATACATTCGATTTATTTATAACTACAGTCTCTCCAGTCGATGTTGTTATTGCTAGTTCAGTTGTTGCTTGTTCTACATTGCTCGTTGTTCTCTGTCCTACTCCATCTTCTACAATAACTCTTATCCAATATGTTGTGCATGACTGTGTAGTTAAACTTGTTGTTGCTGATGTAGATGTAGAATTTACTGTAACTCCATCATCAAATCCTGTCGTATTATTTGTTGTACTTTTTTGGAATATGTATTTCGCTATTCCACTTCCTGTGTCATTTCCTGTTGCACTCACTTTTATTGTTTTAGCATTTATCTCATTTACTGTTAGTCTTACGTTCGTTGGTGGGGTTTTGTCTATCTTTGCTTTTTCTGATACTCCAACTCCTGTTACTTTACTTGTGTTGTTATTTCTTACGTATATTGCTTTTACTACACATTGTTCTGTGCTTAATGTAATACTTTGTGTCCCTGTTCCTG
>CAOKMF010000029.1 GCA_948469655.1 uncultured Clostridium sp. | reverse complement strand
CAAAATGAATAGTCGCGTATGGCTTTTAGGGCATATGAGGAAAGTCCGGGCTCCACAGAGCAATGGTGCTGGATAACGTCCAGTGAGGGAAACCTTAAGGAAAGTGCAACAGAAAATAAACGCCTAAGTTTTAGGTAAGTGTGAAAAGGCGAGGTAAGAGCTCACCGCCTATATGGTGACATATAGGGTCAGTGTAAACCCCACCTGGAGCAACGCAAAGACAAAGGACATAAGGCTGCTCGCCAGTTCCTTTAAACAAGCGGCTAGAGATATATAGTAATATATATTCGAGATAAATGACTATTCAAGACAGAACCCGGCTTATAGTTTTGCTTTTTTAGAAGTTAGAAGATAGAGATTAGAAGTTAGAATTCTAGTCTCTATTTTACTAACACTTCCATATCACTTGGCAAATCTGAAATAAGTTTCAGTTCTTTCTTAGTAATTGGGTGAATAAACTTTACCTTATGCGAATGAAGAGCTTGTCTATTAATTGAAGGAGAAGGAATTCCATAGAGAGTATCTCCGAATAATTGGATGTCCGAATATATTCTGTATGAACTCTAATTTGATGTGTTCTTCCAGTTTCAAGTGTAAAATGAACTAAGCTCATATTGTCTATTTGTTTTATCACATCATAATGAGTAATTGAAGCTTGTCCATTTTTACTTATACATCTTTCAATAATGCTTCCTTCTTTTCTAGCTATTGGAGCATCAATTATTCCAGAACTTTCTTCTAAAATTCCGATTGACAATACCTAGATATTCTTTTTTAAAAAAGCCGTTTTTCATTTGTTTAATTAAGTTTTCTTGAATATATTCATTTTTTGCAAATATAACAATACCGGATGTATCTTTATCAAGCCTATTTACAATTCTAATTTTTCTATGCAAACTAATTGTATCAAAATAATACTTAACTCCATTAGAAAGACTATTTTCATAATACCTTAAAGAAGGGTGTACTGCAATTCCAGAAGGTTTATTTAGTGCAAGAATATATTTATCTTCATAAATAATGTCTAAGTCCATTTTTGTAGGAACAATATTAGAATTATCTTCTTCAAAACTTAAATCTATTTCTATAATATCTCCTATGGAAAGATTTAAACTCGATAAATCTATTTTGCCATTTAAGTAAATTTTGTTAGAACTTTTAAGCTTTAAATAAAGCCTAGAAGAAATTCCAAATTCACTCCTAAGTATATCTTTAATATTAAAATATTTATTGTCTATAACTGTATATTTCAAATCCATAACATTAAATTTCGCTTCCTTTTAAAATATATATAATTATACATTATTCTAACATAAATTGCTTTATTTTTACAAAGAATTTTTATTTTAATATTGCATTCATAAAAATAAAGGTTTATAATATCTTTTATAATACGAAGAGGGGGAATAAAAAATGGAATCAAAAGTTAACAAAAAGCTTATTATTGGAATAAGTGCCGCTGTTATAGCAGTAATTACTATTATAGCAATAATAGGATTTAATGTATTTAGCAGTGCTAGTAAAATAGTTGAATTAAATGAAGAATTAGCAACATTAAATCAAAAGCAATTAGGAGAAGATAACTTTAACACAGAGATAAAAACATCTGGAGATTATGGAAAAGTAGAAAAAACTATTAAAGAATACTTACAAAAATATTCAGATACAATAAAATCAATTTCAGAAGAATCAGCAAAAGTAGCAGAACTTCAAGGTGCTACTGAAAAAGATAAACTAGAAGAAAAAAAGAATGAAGTTATACAAATAAGAACAAATATGGAAAACAATATTAATGCATTAATTGAAATGTCTTCAGAAGAAAATATCATTAAGGCAATAGAAAAAGAAGGTTTAGCTCAAAAATATGTAGACCTTTACAAACAATTCATGATTGGTAATTTATCAAGCAAATTAGAAAAACAAAAAGAATCAATGAGTAAATCAAAAGACCAAATCTTAGAATTATTTGATAAATTTATTGAAAGCTATGACTACTTATTAGAGCATAAAGATAGCTGGGAAATTGAGAATAATCAGATAGCATTTAGTAATTCTACACATCTAAGAGAATATAACAAAATTATTCAAGAAATTCAATCAAAAGCACGTTTGATGGCATTGTCAAGATAATAAGGAAATAGAATGTTACCGAAAAGACAGATAATTTAAAATTTATCTGTCTTTTATATAAAATGCGAGTATGCTGGAATTGGCAGACAGGCACGTTTGAGGGGCGTGTGTGCTTTGCACGTGTGGGTTCAAGTCCCATTGCTCGCACCAGTATGGGTGTTCTTATAGGATTTATCGTTCTGTAAGAACATTTTTATTTTATGCTAATAATTTAGCTTAAGTATTTTACATCTACACCTTTCGTTTTATTCATTGATATATCTACACTACATAGTTTCACCTATATAAAGTTACTCTCATATTAAATTATGGGGTGGTGTGGCTGTTGCTATGTCCTTATCTATTGACATATATTTCTAGTTTCTTGCTATGATATTCCCTGCAATAATACTTTTTTATAAATATATTTTTGAAATTCAGCAAAGTAAAAACATATTTTACTGATACACATGCTTCATGACAAAAACCAACAAATGAGAATACAAATGCTTTAATAAGAGAGTTCTATCCTAAGAAATTTGATTTTTCAACTATTACACAAGAAGATGTAGATAAAGTAGCAGAGTTAATAAATAATAGACCTAGAAAATGTTTAGGTTGGCATACTGCATTAGAAGTATTTTTTGATTTGAAACCGAGAATTACACAATAAATATAAAATTATTGACAATAAGAAATAAAGATATTAAAATTTAAACATAACTAACAAATATTTAATTTTTAGAAAAGTGTCGGACTTCATTTTGATATTCGGCGATTGAAATTTGCAATTTTATGTAATATATAGTACAATAATATTAGCTTTATGCTGTACCTAAAGGGCATTTATTAATAAATCTCGGAGGGTATACCTCCGAGTACTACAAGGAGGTATCTTATGATTAGCAAAACAGTGGTTTGTAAAGAATGTGGTGAAGAACAAGTGATTAAGAGAACTGATGTAAGAGTAGAAACTCCGCCAATAGACATACCGTTTGTTACACCTCTTTACTACTATAATTGTTGCAACTGTAAAGCTAAAAACAGGCTTTGGCAGGAAGATGTTCCGACAAGAGCTTAAAATTATCCCTCACTTCATAATGAGGTGAGGGATATATTATTAATCTAAATATGCTTTGGGGTGTTCCATGTAATTATTGATTTTATCAGTATTTCGTAAAAGTTCCTATAAGAACACTCCAACCAAAAGTAATATATAAGTAAAGCATATTTCAAAACATAAAACAAATTTTCGTAAAACTGTTGTGCTTATTTCTAGTTTATAATATAATCATATGAGTAATTGAAAAGGAGCTGATGTCAAATGACAAAACTAGAAAAAAACGAAAATTATACAAATCAACTTTTGAAGGAATTAAATACATCGACCAAAATGGTGTGGAATATAGGTATGCAAGAGAGTTACAATTAGTTTTAAATTATAAAGAATGGAGAAAATTTGAAAACGTTATAAACAAAGCAAAAGAATCTTGTGTAAATAGCAATATTAATGCACTTGAACATTTTGTTGGCGCCGACAAGTTGTCGAAACGCGCTAATAATGCGGAAGTAGCAATTAAAGATTACAAACTAACGCGTTATGCTTGCTATTTAATAGCACAAAATGGAGATAGTAGGAAAAAAGTAATAGATCTTGCGCAAACATATTTTGCAATTCAAACAAGAAAACAAGAAATTAGTGAAAAAGAATATAGCTCATTAACAGAAGACGAAAAGAGATTTTATCAAAGAAATTTAACAAGAAAGGGAAATTATTCGCTTAATCAAATAGCTAAAAATGCAGGAGTTAAGAGCTTTGATAAATTTCATAATTCTGGATATAAAGGTTTATACAATGGAGAAACAGCAGACGACATTGCTAAAAGAAAAGGACTAAGATATAGAGAAGATATTTTAGATAATATGGGTAGCGACGAACTTATAGCAAATCTATTTAGAATATCTCAAACAGAACAAAAGCTAAAAAGAGATAATGTTCAAACAGAAAAGGAAGCAAATGATACACATTATGAAGTAGGAACAAAAATAAGAAAGACTATCAAAGAGCTTGGTGGAACTATGCCAGAAAATTTACCTACACCTAGAAAGAGTTTAAAACAATTAGAAAAAGAAAACAAGAAAAGCTTAAAAGTGGGGAATAAATATGAGTGAAATAACAGAAGAAATAAAAAAAGAATTGCTAATTATATGTGAAGAATCAAAAAAAGAAGGTGGTTTTGATATTTGGAACGAACATATAAAATATGTAGTCCAAAATGCAATAAGTCTTGCAAAAAAGTATGGAGCAGATGTTGAAATAGTAGAATTAGGTGCATTATTACATGATATTGCGAAGCCATCTAAAATTGGTACAAATGAAGAACATCATATATATGGTGCACAAATTGCAGAAGAATTATTAACAAAGTTAAATTATCCAAAGGATAAAATAGAACATGTTAAAAATTGTGTTTTAAATCATAGAGGGAGTGTAAATAAACCTAAAAAAACTATTGAAGAGCAATGTGTGGCAGATGCTGATGTAATTGCACATTTTGATTGTATACCAATGTTATTTAATACAGCATATAAAAAGTTAAATTTATCTATTTCAGAAGGAAAAGAATGGGTAAGAAAGAAGCTAGAGCGCGATTACAATAAACTAAGCCCACAAACAAAAGAAATTCTAGAAGATAGATATAGAAATATAGTAAAAGTATTATTCAATAGTTAAATATAGGTTAGGAGAAATAATAAAATGAAGAAGATTATAAAAATCACTATTATCTTATTTTTAGTTACTACTGTACTTAATATATTATTAAATTATATTATTAATGAACAAATTATATCAAGAATACTATTTGGAATGGACTATAATACATATTTAACGAATTATTATAGCGGACAGCTTGGACTTATAAAACTAATATCTGAAGATAAGATGCCATATGAATGGGTATTTTCATTATCAAAATATATACTAATACTATTCTGCATAATTGTAGAATTTTTAACAATAAAAAAATTAAAAGCAAAATATACTATAACAAAAAGAGAACTTATAACAATTATAAGTATTTTCTCAATTTTCTCTGTATATGACAGTATTTTATATATTGTTATGTTTCACATGGTTCCACCACTTAACTTTTTTGTTTTACCTATCATATTTATAATTTTTACATTTATCTTTATATATAAAATGCTGTATAAACAATCAAAATATAAATAATTATTATAGGAGAAAAACTCATGCTAAAAAATAAAAAAGTAATCATATTTGACTTAGACGGAACATTAATAGACTCTATTGGTATATGGAATGATATCGATATAGATTTAATAAAAGAAATAAGCAATATAGAACCAGAAAAAGAAGAAAACATTGCAAAACAAAGAGACGAAATGCTAAAAGAATATAGAGAGTCTAAAGACGCTTATATTGAATATTATGAATTTTTAAAAGAAAAATATAAGTCTAATATGACAAAAGAACAAATAAAAGAAATAAGATATAAAATAGCTGATAAATATTTGAAAGAAAAGATAGATTATAAGCCATATGCAGAAAAGCTACTAAAATATCTAAAAGAAAAAGGCTATATACTGTGTATAGCTAGCACAACAAATGATTATACAATTAATATATATAAAAAGTATAATAAAAATATTACTAATAAACAGCCTTTTGATGATATTTTTACATTGATATATTCAAAAGATGCTGTAAAAAACTTAAAGCCAGACCCAGAAGTACATTATAAGATTTTAAAAGAATTAAATGTAAAAGAAGAAGATTGTATAATAGTAGAAGATACACTTATAGGAGTAGAAGCAGCAAATAATGCAAATATAGATGTTATTTCTATATATGACAAATATTCAGACTACAATAGAGAAGAAATAAACAAGCTATCTCAGTATAAATTTAACGATTTTAAAGAAATGTTAGAATATATAAAGCAAGAAATAGATTAGGAGAATAGGCATGAAAGAATTAACAATCGAAGATTTAAAATATGAAGATATAGAAGAATGTTACAATGTTAACAAATTAATATTTAATGAGGAATATGGTTTAAATGATGTAAAAGAATTATATCTAAAACTCCATAATAATACTAATATATATCGATTTTTAGTAGCAAAATTAGATGGGAAAATAGTTCGGATATACTTCTGTAATTATGGCATATAACTTATTTGATGGTAAAAGACCATTTATGACATTATGGTGGGTAGGAACGCATCCAAAATACAGGCATAAAGGTATAGCGACTAAGCTTTTTAAGAAAATAGAAGAAATAGCAATAGAAAATGACTGTGAATTAATTTACTTTACTTCAGAAGTAGATAATGAAGGAGCACATGAATTTTATCAAAAATTAGGATATAATATGAACTCAGATAAAGCATTTGTAAAAATGCTAACTTAGAAAATTAGGAGAAACAAATGAAGCTTAACCTAGAAAATATTTTAAAAGGATATAACCCTATTTTAATTAAAGAATTCAAAAGAACATTTCCTATATATTTCTTAGGAATACTTGTAAATGGTGTGCAAGCAACATTTCACTTTACAATTCCATATATAATTGGACAAATATTAGATATGCTTTTATCTGAAACCGCTTCTGAAACAGAAATATTTAACAAAGTATATCTACTAATATTTGTTTCTTTTCTTGCATTTTTCCCAAGAGCTTTATATAGAAAACTATTTTTCACCAGAGCTAGAATTTCAGATACATATTTGAGAAAAGAAGCAATAAAACATCTTCAATATGTAAAACCTGAATATTATGAAATGGAAAACAAAGGTACATTTTTAGCGTATATTTCAAAAGAATTACTAATGATTAGAAAATTCTTAGGAAATTTCTTTTTCCAGCTTCGGGAAATTAGTATATAACCCAACAGTTATTTTAATAATAATAGCTATATTATACAGCTGGCAAATCTCACTAGCACTGTTACCAGTACTTATTATTTTAACTGTTTTGATTTTCAAGAAGTATCATGAACTAAACGAAAAAATAGAAAGTGCAAGAATTACTGATATAAATTTATTTAAAGTTGCAGAGCAAAACACATCAGGCTTTTCACTTGTAAAATTATATAATGAACAAGAAAATCAAATTAAAAAATTTGACAAATTAAATGAAGAAAGAAGAAAAGCAGATTATAATATTGGAGTTACAAAAAACAAAATTGCAAACTTAGTAAATATAATGTATGCTACTTCTTACATAATAGTATTTGGGCTAGGATTACTTTTGATTAAAAACCATATGCTAACTATTGGAGCTTTAACAGGTCTAACAACATGTATAGCTTTTGTTTTGTCAGAAATCACATCATCAATTCAAAAACTAATCGAAGGGCTTGCGTATTTTAGACAATCAACAAGAAGATATAACTATTTCTTTTCATTAGATACATACAAAAAAGATGGCAAAAAGCTAGATAAGATAGAGAAAATCACACTTAAAAATCTAACATATAGTTATAATGGAACAAATAATGTACTAGAAAATATTAATATAGAAATAAATAAGAACGAAAAGATAGGTATAATTGGGCAAGTCGGAAGCGGAAAAACTACGCTTATGAATATACTTTCAGGTTTATTAGAAGTAAAAAATGATATGTTATACATAAATGATGTAGATATAAACGAATATTCAAGAGACGAAATATTTAAAAATGTAGGATATAGTACACAAAAAAGCATTATTTTGGACGATTCTATAAAAAACAATATAAATATTACAAATGACAAGAATGTAGATATAGAGAAAATATCTAAGTTAAGTGATTTATACCAGAATGTATCTGAAATGGAAGATAAATTTGAAACTGTAATTGGAGAAAAAGGAAGTAGACTTTCTCGGAGGTCAAAAGCAAAGAGTTCAAATTGCAAGAAACTTATCTTGTATAAGAAATATAAATATATTTGACGATACATTATCAGCACTTGATTCTGAAACAGAAGAAAATGTATTAGATTCAATTATAGATGAGACTAAGGATAATATATTAATTATTGTTTCAAATAAAGTAAGTAGTATGGAAAAATTAGATAAAGTTTATATGCTTTTAGACGGAAAAATTGTCTCACAAGGTAGTCATGAAGAACTTTTAAAAAATAACGCATTATATAAGGAGCTATATAATTACGAAAGAGAAGGTGAGATAGTATGAAAGATATTGTTAAAAGATACATACCTACCTTTATCTTAGTAGGAATATTATTTATTGTTTGTAATATATTAAGTGTCGCACATCCATATATTGTAAAACAAGTAGTTGATATAGATTTTAATGCTAGTAATATTGGGGAAAAGCTTTTATATCTATTTATAATTTACTTAAGCGTTCAAGCTTTTCTTGCAATTTTCAAAAATATTAGAAATATAATTTTTAATAAATGGACAGCAAATGTATTAAAAGATATAAGAGAAAAGGTATTTCACAAAGTATTAAAATTCAAAATGAAAACTTATAGCAAGTATAACTCTTCAGAAATATACACAAGATTAACAGTTGATACAGACAACTTATTTGACTTATTTTTTAACTTTTTACAAATTATAATAAACAATGTTACATATATAGCTTTAATGGTAATAATGATGTTTTTTGCAAATGTAAATCTTGCATTAATTGGGCGGTGGAACGGTTATACTAGTTGCAATCGTTGCATATTATTTTACGAAAAAAATAAAGAAAATAGACTCTAAAATACTTGATAAAAGAGATGAAGAAAATAGACAATTCTCTGAAATGTATAATAAAAGTAAACTAACATATCTTTTTGGCTTGCAAAAAAATAATATAAACAAAACTAGCAAATTATTAGACGAAGAATTAAAATATAGAAAGAAATATATATTTACTGAAAGTTTTATTTTTCCATTAGAACTTGTTTTAGAAGCAATTGGTATTTATGCAATTTTGTATTATGCTCTAAAAATAAACTTAGACATTTCTTTAGGTAGCATATACCTAGTGTTATTCTATGTAAAACAATGCAGAAGTCCACTGTCAGAAATGTTTGATTATTTAGAAGAAATACAAACTTCTTTAAATTCTTTAAAGAGAATAAATAGAATTCTAAAAGAAACTGATGACGAAGATATATATAAAGGAGAATACATTAAAGATTTAAACGGAGATATAGAGTTTAGAAACGTATGCATGAATTATGGAAAAGAACCTATACTAAAAGATATTTCATTTTTGATAAAAAAAGGTTCAAAAGTAACAATCGCAGGAAAAATTGGGGTAGGGAAGACTAGCTTAACTAATATCTTTATGAGACTGTATGATATTTCTTCTGGACAAATTTTAGTAGATGGCCATAATATATCAGATATTTCGGTAAAATGCCTTAGAGATAATATATCATATATTTCACAAAGTCCATATATTTTTGAAGATACTTTAAGAAACAATATAACCTTTGGAAATAGTGATATTTCTGATAATGAAATATTAGATATAATTGAAAAAATAGGATGCATGAATATTTATAATAAGTTTCTTAATGGGTTAGACGAAATAATAAAAGAAGCAAACTTATCACTTGGAGAACTTCAAGTCATAGCATTTGTTAGAGCAATTGTGCATAAAGCTAATATTTATATATTTGATGAACCTACTTCTAATATAGATTTAAAGACTGAAAAATTAATACAAAATTTGATTGATAATATATCAGAAAATAGCACAGTTATAATAGTTGCACACAGGAAATCTACAATAGAAAATTCAGATAAGATTATTTACTTAAAAGACGGAATGATAGATATGATTGTAAATAAATAAGAAATAAGAGCTCTTAGCTAGAGCTCTTTGTAACATTAGAATTTACAGATTCGTTTTCCATTAGTAGAGTTGTTTCATCGATAATATCTTGGATAAGTTCTTTTTGCTTTTTGCTAAGCCGATCAGCTTTAGCAATATAATTATTACCTGTAACAATTATAATTTTGCCATTTTTATTAATTGCGTTTGTCAGTATATTTATTTTGTCTAAATCGCCTGAAGAAAAATATAATTTGTATCGCTGTTCATGTAGCTTTTGTACCTCCTTAAAAGCTAGCTTATAAGAAGCATAATCCTTCTTGAATCTTTGATTTAATTTCCTTTTCGCATTCGCAATAATGCATTTGGGAATAATCCATCCCTTTAAAGCTACAACAAAAGCAATATAAGCAATAACTAAAAAAGATGTAACAAACGCATTCAAACTTAAAAGCAAAAGAATCAATACTCCAATATAAATTATCGTAAGCCAAAGAATTACTTCTAAAACTTTCCGTAAAAACTTTTTGTTCATTCTAAAATCCTCCCAAATTCTTGTGTTTAGACTTATAAATTAAAATATTAGTTACGTATAATATTATACATCATTTTACATAAAAAATCAAATTGATAAAATTTGAATAAAATCTTGTTTTTTTCTCCAATTTGCTATATAATAGATATATTACAATTTATGGAGGATACATATGTCTTTTATAGAAGAAATTAAACAAAAGGCAAAGCAAGATATTAAAACTATTGCTTTACCTGAGGCAAATGATATAAGAACATTGGAAGCAGCCGAAATGCTTTTAAATGAAGGATTTGCAAATGTGATCTTAATTGGAAATGAAGAAGAAATCAGAGATCTTGCAAATACAAAAAATTTAAAATTAGAAAATGCTACGATAGTAGATCCAAAAACTTCTAATAGCTATGAAGAATTTGTATCAAAATTTTATGAACTTAGAAAAGAAAAAGGAATGACCTTAGATAAAGCAAAAGAACTAATGATAGACCCTGTATACTTTGGAATGATGATGGTAAAGTGTAATATGGCTGATGGGCTAGTTTCAGGAGCTGCACATTCTACAGCAGATACTCTTAGACCAGCACTTCAAATATTAAAAACTGCTCCACGGAACAAAACTTGTATCAGCATTTTTTGTAATGTGTGTTCCAGATTGTAAATATGGGGAAAATGGAACTTTTGTATTTGCAGATAGTGGATTAAACGCAAATCCAAATGCAGACGAGCTATCAGAAATTGCAATTTCTTCTTCTAAAAGTTTCGAAAGCTTAGTAGGTAAAAAATCTAAAGTTGCAATGCTTTCATATTCAACATATGGTAGTGCAAAATCTG
>CAOKMF010000028.1 GCA_948469655.1 uncultured Clostridium sp. | reverse complement strand
AGATTTTTGGAAAAACAGGAAATACTTTCACTATTGAACAACCTTTTATGTGTGACTATGGATACAATATAGAAATTGGAGAAAACTTTTATGCTAATCATAACTTGATTATATTAGATGGGAATAAAGTTAGGTTTGGAAATAATGTTTTTATTGCTCCAAATTGTAGTTTTTATACAGCAGGGCATCCATTAAATGCAGAAATGAGAAATAAAGGTTTAGAATATGCAAAACCTATTATAGTAGGAAATGATGTATGGATTGGTGGAAATGTTGTTGTACTTCCAGGAGTGACTATTGGAGATAATGTTGTAATAGGTGCAGGAAGTGTTGTAAATAAAGATATACCATCAAATGTTGTAGCAGTTCGGAAATCCTTGTAAGGTTATAAAAGAGTTATATAAATAAATAATTAAAAAATCTAAGGAGAAATAGCAATGATAGTAAATGTAGGTGGGAGAACAGATATAGTAAATTATTATAGTGAATGGTTAATAAATAGAATAAATGAAGGTTTTGCATATTCAAGAAATCCTTTATTTCAAAATAATGTCTCTAAAATAAGCTTAAAACCTGAAGATGTAGACTGTTTAATGTTTTGCTCAAAAAACTATAAACCTATGCTAAAGCATATGAAAGAAATAAACGAAAAATATAGAATAATATGTCATTATACAATAACAGCCTATGGACAAGATGTAGAGCCTAATGTACCAAGCATAGATGAATCTATAAAAACACTTACCGAGCTTTCGAAAATTGTAGGAAAGGAAAAAGTTTTATGGAGATATGATCCAATACTTTTAACTAAAAAATATACAATAGAAAAGCATTTAGAAACATTTGAATACATGGCAAAGCAGATAGCACCTTATGTTCAAAGATGTATATTTAGCTTTGTAGAAATGTATAAAAAACTAGACTACAATATGCCTGAAATTATTGCCTTTACAGAAGTTGATAAAATTAAAATTTTAGAAGGTATTGGGGAAATGTCAAAGAAGTACAATCTATATACTCAAACTTGTGGTACAGACGAGAATAATGAAAAATATGGTATTCATGTGTCAGGTTGCACAACACCTGAAATATTAGAAATGGCAAATGGCGTAAAATATAAATCTATAAAATCAAAGCCTATGAGAAAAGGTTGCCATTGCATTCCAAGTCGAGATATTGGAGCTTATGATACTTGCTTAAATGGTTGCAAATATTGTTATGCCAATAAAAGACCAGATTTAGCAAAGGAAAATGTAAAATTACATGATAAAAATTCTCCATTATTATTAGGCAACATAAAACAGACAGATAAAATAACAGAATCAAAGCAAAGTAGCTTGATTATTCAAGATAAAGGAAAACAATTAAGTTTTATTTAAAAAAGAATTAGATATAATATTTAAACATCTTGAATTTGCATAATAATAACAAATTTGAAAATAATAACAGCATGAATAAATTATTATTAATGAAAAATGCTGAGTTGTTTCAAGGTGAAAAATATTTAAATAAAAATAAGACCTATTTTGAAGGTTGGTACTTTAAAAATACCAATCTTCAAAAAGGAATTTCTTTTATCCCAGGAATTAATGTTGGTAATAAAAGAGCTAAAGCCTTTATTCAGATAATAACTAACAATACATCTTATTTTGTAAATTATAATATTGAAGATTTTAAATTCAATCATGACCCGTTCTATATTCAAATTGGCGATAGTGTTTTCTCAAAAGAAGGGTTAAATATTAATATAAAAGACGAATCTCAGAATCTTAAAATACATGGAAATATTAAATATACTGATAGTAGAAATATCAATACTAATATTTTTGCCCCTAACATAATGGGGCCTTTTTCTTATATTCCATTTATGAAATGCAATCATGCAATAATTAGTATGCAAAATACTAGTAATGGCATTATAAATATAAACAATAAAGAAATTCATTTTAACAATGACAAAGGCTATATTGAAAAAGATTGGGGCTGTTCATTTCCAAAATCATATATTTGGTGTCAGGGAAACAACTTTAAAAGAACAAATGCAAGCTTCATGATTTCGATAGCAGATGTACCTTTCAAATCATTTACATTCAAAGGTATTATCTGTGTTTTATTAATAGACAATAAAGAATTTAAATTTACTACGTATAACAATACTAAATTAGTAGAATATGCGATTACAGAAGATTTCATAAATATAACATTAAAGAAAAGTGAGTACTCGCTTAATATAAAGTCAAAATATAACAAAGGACTAAAATTATCTGCACCAGTCAAAGGGAAAATGAATAAAGACATTTTTGAAAGTATCTCTGCTTTGGTAACTGTAACCTTGAAAAAGGAAAACGAAATTATCTTTTGTGATACAAGTACTATGTGTGGGCTGGAGATAGTTTAAAAAATGCAAATTAAAAAAGATTTCCAAAACTACTACACAAACCTAAATAGTTATGCTATAATAAAATGGTATTTAGATAATAAGGGAGGTATGGCACATGTCAGGACATAGCAAATGGCATAATATTCAAGCAAAAAAAGGAAAAGCAGATGCAGCAAGGGGAAAAATATTTACAAAATTAGGTAGAGAACTATTAATTGCAGTAAAACAAGGGGGACCAGACCCTGCAGGTAATTCAAAATTAAAAGATGTAATTGCAAAATGTAAGGCAGCGAACATGCCAAACGATACCATAAACAATGCAATAAAAAGAGCAGCAGGAGCAGGAAACAACGAAAATTATGAAGAAATTACATATGAAGGATATGGACCAAATGGTGTTGCAATAATTGTAAATGCAACAACAGATAATAGAAATAGAACAGCAGCAGATGTAAGACATGTATTTGATAAAGCAGGGCGGAAGCTTAGGTACAACTGGCTGTGTATCATATATGTTTAATAGAAAAGGCGTAATAATAGTAGAAAAAGAAAGTACATCTATGTCAGAAGATGACCTTATGCTACTTGCATTAGATTGTGGAGCAGAAGACTTTTCTTCAGAAGAAGAATATTATGAAATAACAACATCACCAGACGATTTTGGTGCAGTTAGTGAAAAAATGCAAGAAAGCGGTTTAACATTTGTTGAAGCAAGTGTTCAAATGGTACCTACAACATATGTAGATTTAGACGAACATGGAGCTGAAAAAATGGAAAGACTATTGGAAAGATTAGATGAATTGGATGATGTGTCAGAAGTTTTTCACAACTGGAACGAATAAATTTCACCAATAGACTTCGTCTCAGGTCGTTAATCTTCGGACAAAAAATGCTCGACGTACCAATGTACGACTCCGCTTTTTTGCCTTGATTGCCTACTGATACTTGTCTCTTGGCGAAATTAAATTGACGAAAAGACTTATTGTAAAAGTACAGTAAGTCTTTTTTGCTATATAAAAAAGAAAAGGCGGGAATAACAAAAAAGTTATTCCCGCTTGAATTTTGCATGATAGATTTGATTTTAAGAAATGATTCTTGCGATTGCGCCCGCATTCTGCCGAATTTTTCTTTCCAATTCATGGTCTGCTTCTCCGCTAGGCACAGATACACGAACCTGAGAAAGTCTTTCCGCGATAGCGCCAACTTTTTCTTCGTAATTGATCTCCTTATCAATCTGTATTATAAGATTGCTTAAAACGGAGTGATACTTCTTTACAGAAGGATACTTCTTGATAAAGAAGATTTCCTTTAGTTCAAGTTCATCAAGCGCACTACGCACCGCTTTTTCTAACCGGGGATTACCCAATGCCCTAATAGGCATTAAGGCATACGCAATATTGCGATTCACCAAATCATTAGCAGTTGTAGTCTTCTCAAGGATTTTAATCAGTTTATCTCTTGAAGACATTAATTCTTCAGAAAAATCATATACTCCCATGCTTATATTCCTTTCTATATGTTGTGCTTGACAATTGGTTGCAAAAACATTATACCATTTTATGTAAATATTGTCAAAGTTTTAGTTCTAAAACAAATTCCGTACGAATATAATAATATATAATGAAAATTCCTACAATATAGAAAAAAGAAGGACAAGTAACAAATGATAGATGTTTTAAATTTTTTACCTAATAGAGTATCTAACTTAATCTCTAGTTATAACCTTGAAGAATTAGAAGAAATAAGAATAAGAGTAAATAGACCAGTAATTCTTAAACTAACTTCCAAAGAAATAGTTATAGACTATAACATAAAGCAAGAAGAAATACTTAAGATTTTGCAGTTTATATGTGATAACTCGATATATACATATCAAAATCAAATATGTAATCGGATATATCACAATTAAGGGAGGTCATAGAGTCCGGAATTACAGGAGATGTAGTTTTAGAAGACGGAAAAGTAAAAAACATATCTTACATATATAGCCTAAATTTTAGAATAGCAAAGCAAATCGAAGGTAGCTCCAAAAATATAATAGAACATGTATTAGATTTAGAAAAAAATAGCGTATATAACACATTAATCGTTGGAAGCCCAGGAACTGGTAAAACAACAATAATTCGTGATTTAGCAAAAAGCCTTAGCAATGGAATACCAGAACTTAATTTTAGTGGAATAACGGTAGGAGTAGTAGACGAAAGGGGAGAAATATCAGCCATGCATAGAGGGATACCCCAAAACAATTTAGGCATAAGAACTGATATATTAAATAATATAAAGAAAAGTATTGGAATTGAAATGTTAGTTAGAAGTATGTCACCAAAAGTTATAATTGCAGACGAGATAGGAAATGAAGATGATGTCTATGCAGTAAGATATGGAGTATGTTCAGGAGTAAAAGGAATATATACAGCACATGGGGAAAGTATAGAAAATTTATTAGAAAATCCAATATATAAAAAGATGATTGACTTTAAATTATTCCAAAGAATAATTTTTTTAAGTAATAACGAAAAAGGAAAAATTCAAAATATATACAACCCTTAATTTATTGTTCTAAATTTAAATTTTTAGAATATATATAGTAAAGAGAAGCATAAAAAGAAAGGATAAAACATGATAATTGTCAAGTGGATTATATTGATACTCGTGCTTTTATTATGCAGTTTTATTGGTATGGCGTTTGCAAATTCATATAAAGAAAGAGTAAATGACTTAAAAAAAATGAAAATGGCTCTAAACATACTCAAAACAAAAATACAATATACATATCAGCCACTTCCCGAAATCTTCTTAGGGTTATCAAAGGAATTTGAAGGCGAAGTGCGGAAAAATCTTTAAAGAAGCAAGCACTAATATGAAGGAGTATCAAGCAGGAGAAGCTTGGAGACATGCAGTCAGAAATTCAAAAACAAATATGAAAGAAGAAGATTTAAAAGTTTTAGAAAACTTAGAAAAACTTCTTGGAAAAACAGATGTGACTCGGACAACTTAGTGAAATAGCATTAGTAGAAAATTTTATAACTGACCAAATAGAAATTGCAGAAGAAGAACAAAAGAAAAACGAAAAGCTATATAAAAGTCTTGGCATAATTGTGGGACTTGGAGTAGTTATTATATTAATATAGGTAAACAAAAGACAGGGGGGATAACTTTTGAGTATAGATTTACTATTTAAAATTGCAGCAATCGGGATATTAGTTGCAGTATTACATCAAGTATTAGTTAGAGCGGGGCGCGAAGACCAAGCAATGATGACAACTCTTGCAGGTCTTGTTATAGTTCTTACAATGGTGATACAAGAAATTAGTAATTTGTTTGATTCGGTTAGAACTATGTTTAATTTGTAGGTCTTTGAAAAATAATTGCCCTTTGGCGGGGTGGCTTCATCAAAAGAAAATCCTAAATAGGCATAAGCACACCTCCGGTATTTCTTTCTCAGAATGCCTAGCCAAAGAAACAATTCTTTTCCAAACTATACAATATGAGAGGAAATATAAATGGATATTATAAAAATAGTTGGAATCGCCTTAACAGCAGTTGTTATTATAATTATTATAAAACAGTATAAACCTGAATTTGCAGTATACATATCTCTAATCGCAAGTGTTCTAATCATGTTTATATTTATGGACAAACTTGCAGGAATAGTTACATTTATTAGTGACTTTTCAGAAAAAATCAGTCGGAAGTAAAGAGTTCTTAAAAATACTAATCAAAATCACAGGAATTGCCATTCTGACGGAATTTGCAGTGCGGTATATGTAAAGATGTAGGTGAAAATGCAATTGGCTCAAAAGTCGATTTAGGCGGTAAGGTTATAATCATTGCAATGTCTATTCCAATAATTTCATCAATGCTTGAGACTGTACTTAAGATTTTACCCTGAAAGAGGAACATATGAAAAAAATAATAATTATTTTAATTTTTGCTTTTACAATATTTAATACAAGCATAATTTATGGAGCTGAAACAGAAGAAATAATAGGAGAACAAGAAGAAGCACTTGGAATTTCTGGCTTTATAAAACAAGCACAGAAATATACATCGGAAAGTTTTGAAAATATGAATGTGGGCGATTTATATAAAGAAGCAATTTCTGGAGAAATAAAGGCTGAAGGACTAGTTCGGAAGTATTTTAAAAATACTTGGAGGAGAAGTTACAAAAACACTAACAAGTCTTGGATACATATTAATTATCATAATAATACATAGTATTATAAAAAATATAAGTGAAGGCATGGGAAATAATAAAACAGGTGAAATAACATACTATGTACAATATGTGTTAATTGTAACATTAATAATGACAAACTTTTCTGAAACAATCGTACTAATAAAAAACACAATAAACAATTTAGTTGGCTTTATAAATTGCTTGCTTCCAATACTTTTGGCACTTATGATAACAACAGGAAATATAGTTACAGCATCAACTATTCAGCCAGTTTTACTCTTAATTATTACATTCATAGGAAATTTTATTGTAAAAGTACTTTTGCCACTTGTGCTAATAGGAACAGCACTTGGAATAGTTTCAAAAATATCTGATAAAATTCAAATAGACAAGATATCAAAATTTTTTAAATCAAGTGTAGTTTGGGTTTTAGGTTTATCACTTACAATATTTGTAGGAGTGCTATCACTGGAAGGAACTCTGACAAGCTCGGTTGATGGACTAACTGTAAAAACAACAAAAGCAGTTGTAACAAGTACTATACCAATAGTACGGAAAAATACTTCGGAGAAACAGTAGATGCAGTTTTAGGTTGTAGTAATATACTAAAAAATGCAGTTGGCTTTGTTGGAATTTTTGTAGTTCTTGCAATATGTATTGTGCCTATAATAAAACTTGCAGTCCTGTCTGTGGCATTTAACCTGACAGCTGCCTTAAGTGAACCTATTGCAGATAAAAAAATTGTTTCAGTATTAGAACAAATGGGCGGAACATTTAAACTACTACTTGGAATGATAGCTTCAGTATCAGTAATGCTAATGATTGGGTTAACTCTTGTTATAAAAATTACGAATAGTGGGATGATGTACAGATGATAAGTTATATAAGTTCATGGGCACAGCAAGTAATAATTTGTGTTATAGTCGTAACAATTTTAGAAATGATTTTGCCAAATGGAAATAGTAAAAAGTACATAAAAACAATTATTGGAGTATATGTTTTATATGTGATTATATCACCAGGCATAAAACTTATAACAGGCTCTGACATAAAAATAGACTACTCCAAATATGAAAAATATTTTGAAGGTGAAGAAGTTTCAAGCAAAATAGAAGGCATTAGTGTAGAAGATACATACAAGAGAGAATTAGAAAAGCAAATTAAATCTGATGTAGAAAGTATGGGATACTACTCTGTATTAGACGTAGCATTAGATTTTAATTTAGAAGAAGGAACTATAAAAAATGTAACATTAGAAGTAAACAAAGGAGTAAAAGAAGAAACAAAAGAAAATGACATAAATATATCAGTAGGTAAAGTTGAAATAGGTAAGATGTCAGTAGAAAATACTTTAAGTAATTCTGAAATTGATAGGATAAAACAAAAGATAAATGAAAACTATGGTGTAGATATTAAAGAAATCACTGTAAATTCAAAATGAAATGGGGGAAAACTTTATGTTTAAGGAACAAATGAATAAGATCAAAAGCTTAATTGTAAAAAAGCCTGAAAATGGTGAAGAAATTGATAAGACAAAGAAACGAAAGATAGAAAATTTAGTAGTTTTTCTGGTTATTTTAATTATTACATTAATTGTAATAAATGCCATTTTAGGTGGAAATAGTAAACAAGAAAGTAAAGAAGAAGAGCAAGGGGCTTTTAAAGTTTTAGCAGAAAAAGAAAATAAAAATAAAACTGACAATGAACTAGAAGAAAAGCTTGAAAATATATTAACTACAATGGTTGGGGTACGGCAAGGTAAATGTATTAGTAACATATACCCAGTCCAGCGAAGTTGTACCAATGTATAACGAAAACAACACTACATCACATACTTCTGAAACAGACTCTTCAGGAGGCGTTAGAACAATTGAAGAACAGGGTACAAATAAAGAAGTGATATTTACTGAAGAAAATGGTGCAAATGTTCCTGCAACACAAACGATAATAAATCCTAAAGTTGAAGGAGTAATTGTAACTGCAGAAGGTGCAAATGATGCAAATATAAAAGCAAATATAATTTCAGCAGTTTCAGCAGTTACAGGGGTTGCAACTCATAAGGTACAGGTATTTTCTATTAATTAAGAAAGAAGGGGTCTATATGAAAATTATTAAAAAGAATCAATTAGCAATTTTAGTAATAAGCTTGATGTTAATTACAGCAGGGTATTTAAACTATGATACAAATTACGAGAAACAGCTTGGGAAAGAAACATCTAGCGAATTAGATAAATCTATAAACTTAGCAGCTTTAGGAGATGCAGAACTTGTAAGCACTAATGTAACAGAAGAAAATAAAGAACAAGAGAATACTCAAAATGAAAATCAAGAACAAAGCACTGAAAATACACAAGAAACAAATGCAAATGTAGAAAATGGGGATTACTTTGTAAAATCTAAGCTTGAAAGAAATGTAATGTATTCTCAAATAATATCAAGATACCAAGAAATATTAAATAGCACAAATCAAGCTCCTGAACAAAAAGCAGTTGCAAGCCAAGAAATAGATAAAATCAATAATTTGCAAAATGCAATTATGATTGCAGAAAATCTTTTAACAACAAAAGGCTTTAGTGATAATATAATATTTGTAAATGGAGATAGCATAAGTGTAATAATAGGAAAAGAAGAACTTAAGCCAGAAGAAATTGCGCAAATCCAAAACATAATATCACGTGAACTAGGTAGTGAAGTAGAAAATATACATATATCAATGAAGTAGGGAAAAGTAGCATGCCAAACGGTGTGCTCTTTTCTTTATTTCATATTGATAAAAATATTAAATTATGATAAATTATAAAAAATAGGGAGGAAATTTTATGGAAATGCAAGATTTAATAAAAAAATGTGACGATTTTAATAAATCAGAAATACAAAAGTATAACCCAGATATGAAGTTTCTATATGAGCTTTCATTAGATAAGGGAATTAAATTAGCAGAAATATATAAAGCAGATGTAAACATTGTAAAAATTGCTATTGCAATGATGGACTCAAAACTTCCAGAAGCTTCTTACTTAAAAACTCCTAAAAAGCATATAGAAATGTCATCAAATGCTACAAAAGAAATTCTTAGTGATATTGATTTCTTAAATGAAGATATTAAAGAAAATATTATTAAATGCGTAGAAGAGCACCATGGAACAAAGGAATTTTTTAGCATTGAGTCAGAGGTAGTTGCAAATGCTGACTGCTATAAATTTGTTCATCCAAAAGGCTTTCTTTATTACTCTTCTATGCTAGGACGTAGATTTCATGATTTTGACAAAGAAATTGAACAATTAAATTTTAAGCTAAATGAAAAACATAATACTATTTCTTTAGATTTAGTAAAAGAAGAATTAGAACCATATTATCAATTTTTTCAAAAGTCAATTAATGAAGCTAAAAGATAATGTAAACCTTCAATATATAGTAGTTGTTATTTTACATAATTTGTGATAAAATAAATCTACTAAAAAAAGATTGGAGGTAAACGGTATGTATGAGTATGCACCGTGGGCAACAGATGTTTTAAAGCGGACGCTTGCAATTTCCTCTAAAAGTCTACCTATATTAGACTTGCAGTTTGGTGGAGATTGTAATCTCAATTGCATCTATTGCGACACAGAAAGAACAGGTTGCCACTGCTTGCTTGATTTATCAGCCATTGAGAAATTTATTTCTACTGGCACTATTCAGTGGGTTTATGCTTGTGGCCTTGGTGAACCAACAGCAGGAGCAAATGCAAAAGTGTTCAAGCAGGTTTTAAGTATGTGTGAGAAAAATTTCGTCAAAGTTTCCTTGTTTAGTAATACCGTCGCATTTGACGACGAATTACTCGGATTTATTGACAGGGGAACATTGTATGTGCTTTTCAAGCTTGATAGTTTTGATCCGGCTGTTATGGAATACTTGTATCGCCCTGGTAGTAACGGCGGTTTCAAGATATATGATATGCTTACAAACTATCAAAGGCTAAAAGAAGTTGTTCACATATTAGACGGTAAGACAAACTTAGGAGCTTCTATTGTTCCTACTGCAAAAAACTATGACGATGTTTATAGAATCATAGAATTTTGCATGGAAAACAATATTTATCCGCTTCTGGGTCAGCTCGAAAAATCAGGAAAAGCTACTGAAGTTTTCGATGAATTGTATGTAGGCAGAAAGAAGCTTAATCGGATAAGGCATTATCTTTTTAAGCGCTATGGCATAGACTATGAAATGCCGATATGTCCTGCAACTATTTCAGGAATCCACATAACAAACACAAATCGTGTAATAGTGGATAAGCGAACGGGTCTTTCGTGTGGCTGGTTTTGGCTTGATGAGCCGGAAATGATTGAGATTGGCAATATTTTAGATATGTCTTTAGAAGAGATAACTTCGGAAATCATTGCCTACCGAAAATCAAAATTTGCAGATGTTGTAAGCATTGCAGGTAATACTAAAGCTAATCCTTTTGGTGGATGTGGCGGGGATGCGCATAGGTTGCTCTATGAATACATTGGCATTGCCAAGTATTATTAAACCTTAAATACAAATTTTAGTAGCAAAAGAGATAGCAAGTTCATGAAACTGCTGTCTTTTTTGTATTTAAAACTAAAACTTGAAAAAATTTTTTAACTAGTATATAATGCCATTAGGTAATTTTGTTTTAAACGCACTTATTTTCATATTAATTAATATAATATATTGTGCTAAATTTAAAACAAAAAGAGGTAACATAATATGCTAAAAGTCAAAAAATT
>CAOKMF010000027.1 GCA_948469655.1 uncultured Clostridium sp. | reverse complement strand
TACTAGTATTATTATCATTACTAATAACGCGATTAGCGTTACTCCGCTTTCGCTTTTCTTATTTGGTCCCACTTTGTTCATTTGGTTTACCTTTTTTATCCTTTCTTTCGTTTATAATATTTTTAAAATTAATATCAGTTTTACCTAAGAAGATTTCTATCTCCTTATATTTGGAAGCTCTGAATGGGAAAGTCAAAACCAAACAAAACCTAAGCATTCTAGCTTCCAAATATAAAGAGATGTTTTTATATTTTCCCTGTGCCAATGGAAACATATTTTACAAACTAATAACCAATTGTCTCATTCTCAAGAACGACAAAAAAACACGGAATTTTTACGTGTCTTTTTCAATCACAAAAACACTATAAAGATTCTGTGCCTTTATATTCTCTTTTATTATTTTATTGCATTCTAAACAACCTCTAGAGCTACCTGTGTGTGTGTGTGTGTGTGTACAGTCTCAAGGGTTACAAGATTTGATTTTATTCTTTTCATTGTTTTGGTTTCCTTTTCTATATATTTTTTGTCAGTTTTCTTACTGCTATATTTTTATATTACCCTTATTTTTATTTATTGTCAAGTCCAATTTTTGGAAATTTTGACAAAAAATCTGCCAATTTTTACGTCCCTGATGGTTCTTCAGTTTGTTCTGTTGCAGGAGTTGTTTCGCTTGTACCGCCCTTCATTTGGTATTTCACCAGTTCCTTCTGGTATTGGTATTGTAGGTACAGGACCTTTTGGTTTTTCAGGTGCTGGGTCTACCGGTTCTATTTGAGTTGTTGGGTCTACTACTTCACCGCCACTTTGGTTCCCGCCTTCATTTTCAGTACCTCCACCTTCGTTTCCATTGTTACTATTTCCACCTGGTAATTTATCTATTTTTTTTGTTTCTTCACTATTACATTTTTCGCATACTCTTTTTAATAATCCATCTTCTGTTTCAGTGGCTACTATTTCTGTTTTCCATTCTCCAAATTTGTGTCCTGTCTTTTTTAAAACACTTGTATTTGTTTCTCCACAGCTACATCTTAGTGTTTCACTTCCATCTTCTGTGCATGTTGGCTCTTTTCTTTCTCCTACTCTTGTCGTGAAACTATGTGTATGTTTTGGCTCTGCTACTGTACCATATGCAAAATATGCAACATTCATATCTACTCTCCCTGAAATCCCTGGTACACTTCCTGAGCTTGTATATTGCCACATATTGAAACTTCCTTTATAGTCTGTTTCTGCAGTATAGTGTGCTAGCCAAAATTTACATGAGAAAGAACTTTTTTGAAATCTATTTGTAATATCTCTCTTGTTTGCATATAACATTGGTTCATATCCTTTAGATTTTACATAGTTTAAGAACATCAAGGCATTTTGTGTTCCGAACTTTTCCATCAACATTTACACATCTATTTCTTTGGAATTCTTCAAAATCAAATACCACAGGATATGTAATTCTATATGGGGCAATTTTACTTACTACCCATGCTGCTTCTTCTAATGCTTCTGTTTCATTTATAGCTGCTGAATAAAAATATATTCCTACCTTTACTCCATTTGCTGCTGCCTGACTTACATTTCTTTTAAACTGGCTGTCTTCCATGATTCTTCCTGTTTCATAACCTCTGTATCCTACACGAATCATTGCAAAATCTACTCCGCTTGCTTTAACTTTTGCCCAGTCTATTGTTCCTTGATGTGCAGATACATCTATTCCCATAGATTTTACTCCAACATTTTCAAACATTTCCTTTACTTCTTCTTGTTTTACTTCTTCTCCACCTTTTTCCTTGGTTCTTTCTGGATCTTCTACTGCATTTACTGGAGCAACTACTGATTTTGGAATTGTTACTGTTTTATTTTTATATGTAACTTCCTTTGGGGGAGTTTTATCTTCTTCAGGCTCAGGTACTGGTTCTTCTGCAAGTGGTTCTAGCTCTTGCTCTTCAGGTTCAAGCTCTATTTCTTCAATTACAGGTATTTCTTCAGGTTCATGGGTAGTCGCCACTTCTTTCCCACCCGACGCTTTTGCCGCAAAAACGCATGTAACAACAGTTAAAGCTGTTATTGTAACTAATGATACTCCACCTATTATGATATATTTCTTTTTAAGACTTTTAATAAAATTTATCATTTCTTTGCCCCTTATTTTACATATAATTATTCTTTGTTTGTTATTTCTTCAAGTTTTAAAAGTGCTTCCCATCTTTCATCTAGTTCTTTTTGGAATTCTTCTATCATCCATTCATTACCTGGTTTAAATAAGTGTTTAAATCTTCTTTGTGGCTTTAAAAATTCTTCGATAGGTAATTTCTTTGCTGGTTTATAATTTACTTTGTATTTGCCATTTTCGACTTCATACAAAGGCCAATAACAAGTCTCTACTGCAAGCTTATTTATTTGCATTAGGTCTTCTGTAGCATATCCCCATCCTCTTGGGCATGGTGCAAGTACATTTAAGAATGCTGCACCCTTTGTATATATTGCTTTTTCTGATTTCTCATATAAATCTTTAAAGTTTGCTGTCGCTATACTTTGTGCTACATATGGTATATGGTGATTTGCTATTACTTCTGTTAAATCTTTTCTTGGCTGCATTTTTCCTGGTATTTTTGTTCCTGCAGGTGATGTTGTCGTGTCTGCAAAATGTGGTGTTGCAGATGAACGCTGTATCCCTGTATTCATGTATGCTCCATTATCATAGCATACATATACCATATCATGACCTCTTTCCATTGCTCCTGATAAGCTTTGAAGTCCTATATCGTATGTTCCACCGATCTCCACCAAATGCTATAAATTTTGTGTCTTTATCTTCTGGCAATTTTCCCTGAGCTTTCATTGATTTATACGCAGCTTCAACTCCTGATAATGTCGCTCCTGCACATTCAAATGCTGTATGTATAAATGAATCTGACCATGATGTATATGGATACATAAATGTAGATACTTCCATACATCCTGTTGCTCCACATATTACTGCATTATCTTCTGGTTTTAATGCTCTTAAAACCATACGTGCCACTGGCGGTGCTCCGCATCCTGCACACATTCTATGTCCTGATAAAAATCTTGAAGGCTTATTTGCCACTATTTCTTTTACATTGTACATATTTTTTGTTTCCTTTCTTTATATTCTTACACCGAAGTACCTATAAGGATTACCTATATCTCCTGTTTTTGAAATTTCCATTAAGTCTTTATATACTCCTTCTATATCATAAGATGTAGTATCTCTTCCACCTATTCCATAGATATAGTTTACAGCTTTTGTGTTTACATTATTTAAAAACATTGCTGATGTAACATCTGTAAATAAAGCTCCACCTGCACCATTTGTACTATCTGCTTTATCTAAGATTGCAACTGCCTTTGCTTTTGATAAAGCTTTTGCGATTTCTTCTGCAGGGAAAGGTCTAAACATTCTTAGTTTTACAAGTCCTGCTTTTATTCCTTTTCCTCTTAAATTATCTACTACAAATTTTGTTGTTCCTGCAGTAGAATTCATACAAACTACTGCGATTTCTGCGTCTTCCATTTTGTATTCTTCGAAGAATGAATATTTTCTTCCTGTCATTTTTTCAAATTCTCTTGAGACTTCTTCTACAACTTTTTTTGCATTTCTCATTGCATTTGCTTGTTGGTATTTATGTTCAAAAAGATAGCTTTGTACATCTAACGGTCCCATTGCCATAGCTTCTTTATCATTTAGCAGGTAATGCTCTGGCTTATATTTTCCCACAAATTCTTTTACTTTCTCGTCTTCTATTAATTCTATATTTTCAATTGAATGTGATGTTATGAAACCATCTTGGCATACCATAAGTGGTAGCATTACATCTTTATGCTCTGCTATTCTATGTGCCATTATTAAATTATCGTATGCTTCTTGATTGTTTTCTGAAAATAGCATTATCCAGCCACTATCTCTAACCCCGTAAGCATCTGAATGGTCATTATGTATGTTTAGTGGTCCTGATACTGCTCTATTTACAAGTGACATTACTATTGGAAGTCTCATACTCGCTGCAATATATATCATTTCCCACATTAGTGATAGTCCATTTGCAGATGTTGCTGTCATTGCTCTAGCTCCGAGCTGCTTCTGCTCCTATACATGCACTCATTGCACTATGCTCGCTTTCTACGGCAACGAATTCTGTATCCACTGTTCCATTACTTACAAATGTTGAAAAATATTGTGGTATTTCTGTTGATGGTGTTATTGGAAATGCAGCTACAACGTCTGGGTTTATTTGTTTCATTGCAGTTGCTGCTGCTTCGTTTCCACTTAAACGTTCTCTTATACTCATTTTTACCCCTCCTATTCCATGGTTATTGCGCCGAAATGGACACACTTTAGCACAAACTCCGCAACCTTTACAATAATCATAGTTAAAATCTTCTCTTTTTTGTTCTTTATTTACTGGTATTGCGTCATCTGGGCAGACCGGAAAGCATAGCCCACATTGTTTGCATTTTTCACTTAAGAATATTGGTCTTGTAGATCTCCAATCTCCTGTTTTGAATTCTAATGAATTCCCTGCTTCATATATATTACCAGCAACTGTCATTTCTTCTGCTTTTGAATTTGGTGTAATTTTTCTCATATTTTTCGCCTCCTACAATTTTTGGACTTCATTTAAAGCCATTTTTAATGCATTCATATTCCCTTCTATTACCTCAGGTTTTTTTGCGAATTTATGCTTAAATGATCCTTCCATATCACCGAATTAGTTCTTCATCTGTCATAATTCCGGCTTACTTTTACAATAGCTGCAAGCATCGGTGTATTTGGAAAATATTTTCCTAAAGTTTCTTCTGAAATTTTTCTAGCATCTACTTTATAAATATTACCTTTATATCCTTTTAATTTTGATTTAATTTCTTCCGCTTCTTTTGTAGTATTTATAACTATTCCGCCACTTTCTTTTAGTCCAGCTGTAACATCTACTGAATCTAATAATGTATCGTCTACAACAACGACGTAGTCCGGTTCATAAATATTACTATGTATTGTTATTTCTTCATCACTTATTCTGTTGTATGCTGTTATTGGAGCTCCCATTCTTTCTGGTCCATATTCTGGAAATCCTTGAATGTATTTCCCTGTATTAAATGCTGCATCCGCAAGTAAAAGTGATGCTGTTTTTGCTCCTTGGCCTCCTCTTCCATGCCATCTAA
The DNA here is from genome assembly GCA_948469655.1 of uncultured Clostridium sp. Lineage (GTDB taxonomy): Bacteria > Bacillota > Clostridia > TANB77 > CAG-508 > JAAWPK01. The sequence goes on along the minus strand of CAOKMF010000027.1, from coordinate 6,501 downwards.
TTTCTATCATGAAATTTACCTCTCTTTCTTTTTTTAATATTATTAATTAAAAAATTTTAATACTGCATGAAGTTCTTTTTCGTCTTTACTCTTTATACATACTGTGTGTATATTATCTGTATTTGAATAGCATATCGATACAACTTCTCCGAAGCTTAATTTGCTTTTTATAGTATATTTCTATGTTATTAAAATCTACTTTTGTGTTTTCTGGAAATGCATCATATGCGAATTCTAAATAATTTACATTGTTTACATGATGATTTGTATCTATATCCCTAAGCCTCGCTGTATATTCGTGAGTTTTAATCATATTTTCTTCTGGTTTTAATCTTCCTTTTATATCTTCTTGAAATACAGATTTTGGTACTATTTCGTACTCTTCTTTCATTTTTTCTGTTATCTTTGCTATCCCCTGTTTTTTTACATCAATTAGTACCCATTCAGTTGTTGCAATTAATATTAAATTTTCCTTATCATCATATACCTCAAAATCACGCCATGATGATACTCTTTCGAACTTTCTTGGCCATGTTTTTATAGTTAACTCTGTATTCCATCTTGGTCTTTTAAATGTTTTTACTTTCCAATATAAAAGCATCCAAGAATATCCTGTTTTGTCAATTGTGTTTAGGCTATATCCGTACAACATCAGAATGTACTCCGAGCAGCTTCTGATAGGATGTTTAAAATTCCTTTATCTGATAGTTCATTGTCTTCATTTACATCTGTGTATCTTACGCTTGTTTTATATACAAATTGTCCCATTTTCTTTCCTCCGTAGATTCTTTTTTAAGTATATCACAATAGAAAAATGATTACAATACAAAAAATCATATCTTTAATTTCAGATATGATTTTTTACATCTTTTTTATTTAAATTATACTATTTTACATTTCTTTTAAACACTACATCTTTAAAATCTATTTTCTTGTAGTTTGATATTCCCTCATTTAATATGTTTCCGAACTGGCATATTTAATGTTATAGTTCCTGTAAATGAATTTCCTGAAGCAAGTTCTATTGTTATATCAAAAGAAAAATTTGATTTTATATCTTCATAACTTATACCTGCTTTTGTAAGTATTGTCCCATCATGAGTTACCATTTCTTCATCTAATCCGCATTTCCCGAAGTTCATTATTACATAATCTAAAAATTATTATTCCACCTTGATTTGCAATTTCTAGATTTTTTGGATTTGTAAATTCTGCACCTGTGTACACTATTTCATTATTCATTATGTATTCTTCATTATATTCGTATATTTTATCTTCAAGTTTACTAGGTCTATAAACTTTAAAATTCCCTATATTTGGTCCATTTTCTATTTTAAAATTATTTAATGTAATTTTTTTTATTATCTCTGTTTCCTTATAATTTTTATTTTTTTGTATGTGCAAGTATATATCATTGTTTTGTACTAAATCAAAATTCCATGTATTTTCTCCGCTCTATATCAAGTCCCTCCGCAGTACTTACTACAATGAGCTGAGATAATTCAAACGGCATGTTATTCTCACCCTCAACCGAATACTTAAGCATAAGAAGACAGACTATTGTTATAATAAGTGTAAGTATCACAACGACTATTGCAAATCGTATTACACTTTTCATTTTCATTTTTGCTTCTATTTCAAAACCTAGCCCCTTCACCATAGGCCTCCCTCATCCATTAGACTTTTTTGCATTTCTTAATTCTTTGAAAAAGTTCTTTAAGATTCCTTCACATTCTTCCTTCATTATACCTGTTTCGTATTCTACTTTGTGATTAAACTTATAATCTTCAAATAGATTTAAAACAGAGCCACATGCTCCTGTTTTTGGGTCTAAAGTTCCTATGTATACTTTTTTTATTCTAGCATTTATTATTGCTCCTGCACACATTGTACATGGTTCTAGTGTTACATACATTTCAGAGTCTTCTAATCTCCATGCTCCTAATTTTTTACTTGCTTTTTGTATTGCAATTATTTCTGCATGTTTTGTCGTATCATTCTTTACTTCTTTTAAATTATGAGCTCTTGCAATTATTTCATTTTCCTTTACTATAACTGCCCCAACTGGTACTTCGCCTTTTTTATATGCCTTTTTTGCTTCTTTTAAAGCTTCTTTCATATAAAGTTTTTCTAAATTCATTACTCTCCTTAAAATTTCTAAGGAAAAGTTTATAGTATTGGCGTGCCTAGGCGGACTCGAACCACCCTCGGTCGCTTAGGAGGCGACTGCTCTATCCTGATAAGCTATAGGCACACTTTTTTACATTTCCTTAGAAATATCAATATTTCTTTCTAATTTTATTAAAATTTAAACCAGTTGTCAAGCCTCGTTTCTTAATTTAATATTAACATGTGGGGTTATGTTAATAAAACTATTGACGAAAGTAATTATATATTATAAAATATTGATATTGTGGGACTTATCCCAAAATCAAGGAGGAAGCACGATGAGCGTAAGAAAAGCAGTTATACCAATTGCCGGTTTTGCAACAAGATTTTTACCTGCATGTAAAGCTGTTCCAAAATGTATGCTTACTATTTTAGATAAGCCTATTATTCAATACATTGTGGATGAAGCCGTCCAATCTGGTATTGAAGAAATCGTTTTAGTAATAGGTAGAAAAAAAGATGTAGTACAAGATTATTTTGAAGAAGATGATGAACTAAGAAACTTTTTGATAGAAAAAGGAAAAGATAAATTTATTCCTCAAGTTACTAATTTATCGCATGGTACCAAATTACACTTTATAGAGCAATCAGGTGGAGCAAAAGGACTTGGTCATGCTATTTATCAAGCAAAAGATATAATTGGAAATGAGCCTTTCGCCATTTTATATGGTGATGTGGTTTTTCATGGAGAAAAACCATGTTTGAAAGAAATTATAGAGAAACATGAGCAATGTGGTGGTTCTGTAATCGGTGTTGAAAAAGTAGATTGGAAAGATGTACCAAAATATGGTAATGTTTCTGGTGTTCAAATTGCAGACCGGTTTCTATAAAGCTGAAAAGCTACAAGAAAAGCCAAAAATTGAAGAAACTAAATCTAATTTAGCAATTTCTGATAGACATGTACTACTTCCTGACATTTTTAAGTACCTTGAAAATACTAAGCCTGGTAAAGGTGGAGAAATTCAAGTTACTGACGCTTATAATGCTATGGTAAATACTAAAGAAGGTGTTTATGCATATGATTATAAGAGTAAAAGATTTGATTCTGGCGATAAGCTTGGTTTTGTAATGGCTGCTGTTGACGAAACTTTAAATAGACCTGAGCTTAGAGAACAGTTTATTAAGTTTTTGAAGAATTTAGATATATAAGAAAATTGAATACAAAAAAGCTTAGGAGTTGCTTAAATCCCTAAGCTTTATTTTTTTAGCTTATTCTTTTTATTATCTCTTCGCATTTTTTAAATATTTTGTATTTATCTATATCCTTTACTTCCCTATCTTCCATTAAAAGCTTTCCATTTATTATTGTATGAGAAACATTGCTTCCTTTTGCGTTATATACTATATCAGAAAATATTGATCCTATTGGATTTGTGATTTCTGTATTTAAGTCTATTAAGATTATATCTGCTTTTTTTCCTTCTTCAATGCTTCCTATTTCTTTATCTTTTCCTAGAGCTTTTGCTCCATTAATTGTTGCCATTTTTAATACTTCGTAGCTATCCATATTTCTTGGATTTTCGTATATACCTTTTCCGAAGAAGTGCTGTAAATTTCATTGTGTCAAACATATCTAGATTAGAACCACTACCTTGTCCATCTGTCCCAAGTGCTACATTTACTCCTTCGCTTAACATCTTAGGTACTTTGCAGACTCCACATCCAAGTCTTAGATTACTTATTGGACAATGTACAACACTTGCTCTTAGTCTGCTAAGTTCTCTTATTTCGTCATCAGTCACTTTTACAACATGCGCTAGGATATTTCTAGTCGGCTTAAAATATTTATTCAAAACTTCTACTGGGCTTTCTACTCCATATGCTCTTTTTATATCTTCTACTTCCTGATTATTTTCACAAAAATGCATATGTATGCTTAAATCGTTTTCTTTTGCAAAGTTTATCATTTTTTTTACTGTCTCTTCTCCTGTTGTATAAAGCCCATGTATTCCGTACATTTAATGTTATTAAGGCGTATTTATCCTTATATATTCTAACTAATTCTTCTAATTCTTCTATTCTTTTATCTTGAATGCCACCTACATCATTTACTGTTCTTGTAACTTCAAGTCTCATTCCCGTATCGTTTGCAGCTTTTATCGTTTCTTCTGCCATAAAATATTGATCATTTGCAAATGTAGTTCCTGTGCTTATCATTTCAAGGCATGATAGTTTTGAAGCATGGTATATATCTTCTGGAGTTAATTTGTCCTCCATAGGCCAAATTTTCTCATGTAGCCACCTTTGAAGTGTATATCCATCTAATGTTTCTCTAAATATTGACATTGCTAGATGTGTATGGCAATTTATAAGACCTGGCATGCAAATTTTCCCGTCTGCATCTATTATATATGCTCCTTTATTTGGAACTACTTCTTCTCCTATTTCAGTAATTATTCCATTTTGTATGTATATACTCATATTTTCTTCATATTTTGGTCTTCCGAACAGACATTGATATTAGATTACAATTTTTAATTAATATATCCATTTATTTTTCTCCCTAGGATAATTTTATTTAAAAATAGGATGCTTAGCATTTACAACTTAAGCATCCCTTTTATTAACTTTTCTAATGTCAATTATGCTAATTCTACAACTGCTCCTGCTTCTGTAAATTTAGCTTTTAATTCTTCAGCTTCGTCTTTAGAAACTCCTTCTTTAACTGTTTTTGGAGCTCCATCAACTAAGTCTTTAGCTTCTTTTAGTCCAAGTCCTGTTGCGTCTCTAACAACTTTGATTACTTGAATTTTGTTTGCTCCTGCATCACTTAATATAACATTGAATGAAGATTTTTCTTCAGCTCCAGCAGCTCCTGCTGCTCCTCCTGCTGCTGGTGCTGCAGCTGCTACTGCAGATACTCCATATTTTTCTTCAATCCCTTTAACTAATTCTGATAGTTCAACTACTGTTAAGCTATCGATAGTCTCTAATAATTCTTCTATTTTTGCCATTTTATTTTTCCTCCTAAATTTTAATTTTAATTTTAATAATTTAATTCAAACAAGAATTGGTATATTGCTAGGCGTTCAAGGTAAATTATTCGAAGACTAGGCTCGTGCCTGTCTGAGATAATTTATCCGAAGAACTTAGGCGCAAGATGCCGGTTATTGTTTGAATTACGCATTAGCTGCTTGTTCTTTTTGAATTCTTACTTGGTCAATTGCAACTGCAAATTTTGAAATAGTTCCAAGCAATCCACCAGCAAGCATACCAATAAGAGTTTCTCTTGATGGTAGTTTTGCAAGTGTTATTATTTCTTCTGCTGTCATAACTTTACCTTCTATAACTCCACCTTTTATTTTATAAAAGTCATGGTCTTTTGTATATTCATAAATTGCCTTTGCAGGTTCTAGATAGTCATCTTTTCCTATTATTACTGCTGTTGGACCTTCTACAGCTGTTTCTAGTCCTTGAATCTCACATTTTTCAAGAGCCCTTCTTGAAATGTTGTTTTTGATTATTGTGTATTCTGTGTTTGATTTTCTTAAAGTAGCTCTTAATTTTGTAACATCTTCAACAGTTATTCCTCTATAATCTGTAAATAGTACTAATTTTGCCTCTTTCATTTTCTCTGCAAGCATATTTACTTCTTCTTCTTTTTGTTTGATTATGTTTTGATTTGCCATTTTTTCACCTCCTGTTTTATAGTTATTTATATATAAAAATTTAAAGTCTTAAGTCATTTCCCTAAAATACTTCGAGGGAAAAGGCTTAAGACTTTTTGTCTCTTTATCTTTTTCCTCGGTAGGTCTTATTTTCTCGCCTACTGTCTTAGGATATTAAATTCTATTTTTAATTATTTTTGATCTATAAATAGTCCGAGGTCCCATAGTTGTTGTTACACTTACGCTTTTAATATATTGTCCTTTTGCTGCAACTGGTTTTGCTTTTATGATTGCTTCCATAATTGTATTATAGTTTTCAAGTAGTTTATCAGCTCCAAATGATACTTTACCAAAACCTAAGTGAATTATGTTAGTTTTATCTAATCTGTATTCAACTTTACCTGATTTAATATCAGCTATTGCTTTTGCTACATCCATTGTAACTGTTCCTGATTTAGGGTTTGGCATTAAACCTTTTGGTCCGAAGTACCTTTCCAAGTCTTCCGACAACTCCCATCATATCAGGTGTTGCAACTATTACATCATATTCAAACCAATTTTCTTTTTCAATTTTTGGTATTAATTCTTCTGCTCCAACAAAGTCTGCTCCTGCATTTTTTGCTTCTTCAGCTTTTGGTCCTTTTGCAAATACTAATACTCTTGCTGTTTTACCTGTACCATTTGGAAGTACTACTGTACCTCTTACTTGTTGGTCAGCGTGTTT
>CAOKMF010000026.1 GCA_948469655.1 uncultured Clostridium sp. | reverse complement strand
ACAATTATATATTTTTCAAATATTCTTCTAACTCTGATAATTTAATCTTTTTAGTTAAGTTAGTAATATAAATGTCATTAGAATAATTGAAAACTAAAAATGTAATATTTTTAATAATCACTCTATGTGGCTCAATATATGTAAGATTAGTTTTTTCTAATTTCCTAATGCTACCATTTACAAAAGTAGGAGTAACTTTAGAAAACTCACATATAAATTCTAGTCGTTGTTTTAGACATTCTTCAAATTCTAGTTCTTGCTTAATTATCTTCATTTTAGACACCATCCCTTCTTTATAGATTTAGGATGATTTTTTGCAAACAAAAAAATCAACCATTTTACTGATTGATTTTCATATCCCTCTGTTCTATAAAAAGTTCGAACAGATACGTCGTTGGAGCGGGTAGCGGGAATCGAACCCGCGCTATCAGGTCGGAAGCATGACATTCTACCACTAAATTATACCCGCCTAAGCACTTTTATAATTTTAACACATTTTATTAAAATAGTCTATAAATTTAAAAGAATTTTTTATTTTTATTTCAAAGTGTTGACATTTAAAGTAAAATTATAGTATAATAATTTTTGTCAGTTCAATAAATGCAGATGTGGCGGAACTGGCAGACGCACAGGACTTAAAATCCTGCGGTTGAATAAACCGTGCCGGTTCGATTCCGGCCATCTGCACCATTATAAAGAGAGTTTAAAAAAAACTCTCTTATTTTTTATAACATTCTGAAAAGGATGATATTTTTTTGCCTAAAAAATAATTATTTGTTTTCAGTAGGTGTAAAATCAGTAAAATTTATTAAAGAAGATTCTTAAATAACGACTAAAAATAAATTTTATTGTTTCATATATCCTATATGTTATGTGCCATTGCTATAATATATATGGGTTAGAACTTATGGAAGTACTCCAAAATTCCTGTATTATAAAAACAAACCGACACAAAAAATTGTTATCGGTTTGTATCCCCTCCATCTATTGTCTATTCACGATTATCACAGTAAGTTGCAATAAATCCATTAGTCGGTGGCTTTGGCAATCTATTGGTTTCCAAGGTAAAATCTTGGACAGGAATGTCGCTGCCAATTATTTCGTTTTGCATAAATTTTCTTGGTACACTATAATTGATAAGGTTAGCAAATTGTTCACTGAAATTTCTAATCATTTAAATATGCCTCCTATTCATTATTAAAAAAATTAATTAAATAGTTTCAGGAGATGATATTAATTAATTCATATTTGTATAATATCACTTTTATGTGAATCTGTAAAGAATATACTTTAATAAATATTGATATTTGTATCAATATTTAAAGGTGTGAAAAGAATTAAGAAATTTCAAGAAAATATTTTTATTAGAGTGAAAAAAGGAATTATGCAAGTATAATTTGCTTTTTATATAGATATGTGATAAAATGCTAAGCATAAAATAAAGGTAAAATACCTTAGCCAATTTTTATAAAAATTTTTGGAAGGACACGATTATGGAGAAAACCTTTTCACAAGAATTAATTGATGCAGTAAGGAAAGTTTCAAAGACTCGGGATATCCCGCTAATAGAAACCTTGGAACTCAGTTCTTCAGAATTTCAAGAGACAGAAGAAAGAAACAAAATAGTTTCTCCTACTATCTGCTATGTTTTATCCAACGGAAATTGCGTGGAGAAATTAACACAAGAAAAACGAAAAGCATTAAAAGAATTTGCTGCAATTGTGGATGTTAAAGGGGCGTTTTTTATGGTAGTGTTTGTTTACAAAGATTGATAATGTGTTTACCGATATAAGATATTATTATTTTATATTGGTAAACTCTTTTATATAATAAAAACTATAGGAGGTATTGCAATGAACACCAATTATATTATTATAGGAGATAGTCTTACATATGGAATTGGCGATTTTGAAAGCTGTGGCTGGGCTACAATGTTTAAAAATTATATTATAAACAAAGATGATTCAAAAGTATGTAATAATTATGTACATATTGTAGCTTTTCCTGGAGCTACAAGTTCAGATATATTAGATAAAATTAATAGTATATTACTATCATTTATTCATAAAGAGTTTTCAAATACAGTTATACTTTCTATTGGAGTTAATGATACTCAAATTTTTAATGGAGAATTTAAAAATAACCTTGAGAATTATAAATCAAATATAGAAAAGATTGCAAAAATTATTACAGATAAAGAATGTAATTTAATAATTTTAGGTCTAACAAGAATAGAAAGTCATGAGAGATTTTTTTGGAAACCAAATAAATATTATGATAATAAGGTTATTTCAGAATATGATACAAAATTAAAAGAATTATGTAATAACAATAAAATTAAATATATCCCAATGCAAGAAGTATTAGAAAAAAATGATTTTATTGATGGAATACATCCCAATCATAATGGTCATAAAAAAATTTTCGAATACATTGCTAAAAATATTTAAGTAAATATAAATAAGGTGTGTAATTATATGGAAACTTTAGAAGTAATAAAAAATAGAAGAAGTATAAGAAGTTATATTAAAAAAGACTTACCCCCAAAAATAATTGAAGATATATTAAATTGTGGTAGACTTGCTCCTTCTTCAAAAAACAAACAACCCTGGTATTTTGTTGTTACTAGAAATGAAATTAAAGACAAAATTGCAGATATTATGATAGATTATATTACTAATACTAATGAAATTTCAGAATTAAAACGTTTAGGATATAGAAGTAGTGTAAACAACACTGCTAATATAATAAAACAAGCACCTGTATTAATACTAATATTTAAAGAAAAAAACGATAATTGGATTATTCGGAGACAACCTATCAATAGGAGCCTGTGTAGAAAATATGTGTCTAAGAGCAACAGATTTAGGAATTGGGTCTTTATGGATTAGAGATACTGCTTGTGTATCAGAAAACATTGCTAAGTTCGTAGGTCATGAAGACATGGAATTAAATTGTGCTTTAGCTCTTGGTTATTCAGATCAATCTCCCAAAATGTGTCCTAGAAAAGATTTAGAAGATATAGTAGAATGGCTTTAAGAAACAAAAAATATATATAATTCATAAAATATATAAGGTGATTTTATGAATTATATTAACAAAAACATATTAGAAAAAGAACTTTTTTATGATAATACTCTTGTTTTAAAGTACCATATTGAATATCCTATTATTTATTCAAATACATCAGAAAATAGTATTATGAAATTTAATATTTATAATAGAAATTTAGCATTTCAGCTAAAATTAAAAAGCGAAAGTGAACTATATAAAGAAGCAATTGAGACTTACAAATATAATAAAGAAAATGGCTATCCTACTATGGTATATGAAGTTTATAGAACTTTTGAAATAACTTATAACAGTTTAAATATTATAAGTCTATATGCTGATGAATACGCCTTTACAGGAGGAGCTCATGGAAATACAATTAGAACTTCTCAAAACTGGAATTTAATACAAGGAACGTTAATATCACTAGAAAGTTTCTTCCCAAACAATCCTTATTTCATGATTAATATATTAAAGGAAATAAATAAACAAATAGCAGAAAATACCGAAATATATTTCGAAAATTCTTGCTATTTAGTTTTAGATACTTTTAATCCTAAAAATTATTATATAATTCCAAATAGTATAGTTATATACTTTCAGCAATATGATATAGCTCCATATTCTTCAGGAATAAGAACTTTTAATATAAATTAATATATATCTACATCATTTCTTTATAATATTTCCATGCGAGGATTTTTAACACTTTTTCGTTAATCTCTTCCTCGCTTATTCTTCCTTCTTCCAATGCTTTTTTCACAGCCTCTATACTTGCTTCATAATCTGTAACAATTATTAAATCATTCCCTGCCAAAATTGCCTTTACAACTGCATCTTGTTCCTTCGAAACTGCTCCCATATCTAAATCATCAGTAATAATCACTCCTGTAAATTCTAGTTCATCCTTAAGTACATCATTTACTTTTTTAGATAATGATGCTGGATTTTCACTATCTATACTATTTACTATATTATGGCTTACTAAAACTGCTTCAGCTCCTTCTTCAATACCGTGCTTTAAATGGAGGCAAGTCGTTTTTTGCAATTTCATCATACGATTTATCAGATACTGCTATCCCTTTATGAGTATCACTATTACTTCCATATCCAGGGAAATGCTTCAATGTATATGATACTTTCCCCTCTTTACTTGCTTCAATTACAGTCTTGGCATAATTACTTGTTTCCTCTGTATTACTTCCAAGTGTTCTTGGATAAATATAATTTAGCATATTTTCTGCAATATCTACAACAGGTGCTAAATTCAAATTAATTCCTAAATTATATAAAAAATTACTCTTTTCTATAGTATCTTCTCTTATCTTATCAAATCCGCCAAGCCTATATAACTCATTTGGCGATTTAAATTTATCTAGTCTTAAATTTTTATTTGAACTAACTCTTACAACATTTCCTCCTTCTTCATCTACTGCAATAAGAAGTGGAATATTTGCATGGCTTTGAAGATTTACAATTTCCTGCTTTACTCCTTCTTCTGTTTTATTTTTAAAATCTCTTTCAAAAAAGATATATCCACCAAATTTATATTTTTCGAGTATTTCTATTTGATTTTTTTCAGGATAACGCACTAAAAATAATTGTCCTATTTTTTCAGGGACTGTCATTGTTTTTAGCATATTCTCTGCATTTTCATAATCATTTGCAAATATTATATTACTCTCTTCTTCAGTCTCTTTAATTTCTATTATGTTTTCTGCATTTTCTATATCATAAGACTTTTTATTATCTTTTACAATAAAACATATACCTAAGACAATTAATGCTAATAACATCACAATTAAGCAGTTATTTACCATCTCGTTTTTCATCTATATCCTCCAAATATTGCATTTTCTCTTTCTAAATAATATGTCTATTTTAATTTATTTAATTCTGAATTATACGTATAATTATAACCAAATTACTACAATAAATCAACTTTATTTAATTTTTTAAATATTTTTTTACAAAATGTTACAAATTTTTTTAATATGTGATATACTTATATAATTAGAAAATAATATGTAAGGGAGAAAAGATGGAAACCTATATTTCTAAAAGCGAACTTGATACAATAAATTTTGCTAAAAATTTTGCTAAAAGCCTTAAAAAGACAAGTATAGTAGTTTTAAGTGGTGACCTCGGCTGTGGCAAAACAAAGTTTACAGAAGGAATACTTTCATATTTTGGACTATCAGAAGAAATATCAAGTCCTACTTTTACAATAGTAAATGAATACAAAAATCAAGATACTGCTATATATCATTTTGATGTATATAGATTAAAGTCAGCTAGCGATTTCTTTGACATTGGCGGAGAAGAATATTTTGAAAAAGGCATTTGCATTATTGAATGGGGTGAAATTATAAAATCTTGTCTTCCTGAAAATACAATTTTTGTAAAATTTGAAAAAGATAAATCTGATGAAAATATTAGAAAAATTACTATATGTTAAAATTTAGAAGGGAATATATTGGTTATGAAAATTTTAGCTGTTGAGACCTCTTGTGATATGCTTTCGGTTTCACTTTTAGAGGGCAAAAAGTTAATACTAGAATTAAAAGCAGACACTCCTAGAAGTCACTCTGAGACTTTAATGATAGCTATCGACAGACTTCTAAAAAGAACAAACACTTCTTTAGAAGATATCGATTTATTTGCATGCGACAATGGTCCTGGCTCTTTTACTGGAATTAGAATTGGTGTTGCAACAGTTAAGGCTATTGGCGACGTAACCGTTACTCCTTGTATTCCTATTTCTTCTTTAGAAGCCTTGGCTTATACTTGTAAAGAAGATGGCTATATTTGTTCTATGATTGATGCAAAACATTCAAATGTATATGCTGGAATGTTTGAAGCAAAACGTGGAGTTTATGCAAAATTTAAAGATTTCAAATTTTGTAATGTTTCTGATTTTTTGGAATCTTTAAGTAAAGTAAGAAAAAAGATATTTTTTGTAGGAAATTGTGGCATACTTTATAAAGATATGATAAAATCATATTTGAAATGTGAATATTCTATTTTAGAAGATAGTATTCCTACTTCTAAATATGTTGGTATGGCTGCATTTGACAAATATGAAGATAAACTTTTTAAAAACTCACCTGAGCTTTCAGCTCTTTATCTTAAAAATTCTAGTGCTGAAGATAAGGTTTAATTATATGGAAATTATTACCCAAAAAATGTTAGAAAAAGATTTAGATAATTTAGATTTAAATAAATTTGATGACTTTTGGAATATAAATATTTTAAAACAAGAACTTAAACAAGACACATCTATTTATGTAATTGCAAAAGCGAATAGCGAAATTTTAGGATTTGCAGGAATAAATCTAATCTTAGATGAAGCACATATTGCAAATATAGTCGTAAGAAAAGATAAACGTGGTCTTGGTATTCGGAAAAAAACTTCTTGAGAACTTAATAAACGAAGCTAAATCTAAAGCTTCTTTAATCACCCTTGAAGTTAATACTGAAAATGAAATTGCAATTAATTTATATAAAAAATATGGTTTTGAAAACCTTGGCAAAAGAAAAAAATATTATAATAATACGTTTGACGCATACATTATGACAAAATATTTACACTAATATACATAGGAACAAAACAAATTTATTTGTTTTTAGAAAGGAACTTATGATGCAAAAGAAAAATGAATTAAGTTACAAACAGCTTAAAAATTATTGTTCTACTGCAAAGTTTAATTTTGAAACTACTGCAGAACTTGAACCAACTAACAAAGGTATAGGCCAAGAAAGAGGTATTGTTGCTCTTGAATTTGGCTTAAATGTAGATGTAAATCGGTTATAACCTTTATGTAGAAGGTCCAAGTGGTGTAGGTAAAACCATGTACACTAAAAATTATCTAGACAAAATTTCCAAAAAGAAAAAGGCACCTTCCGATTGGTGTTATCTTTATAATTTTGATAACCCTAATGAACCAATAGCCCTTTCTCTTCCTGCTGGTCAAGGAGCTGAGTTTCAGGAAACTATGGAAGGTTTTATAAAAGATGTTAAAGCTGATATCAATAAAACTTTTAATAACGAAGATTTTGAAAAAGAAAAAGCCCTAATTAAACAAGAATACGAACAAAAAAGAAGTATACTTCTTGAAAAATTAAATAAAGAATCTATGAAACATGGTTTTGAAGTTAAAACTGCTCAAAATGGTATTTACATGATGCCAATTTATGAAGGAAAAACACTTGAGGAAGAGGACTTTAATAAATTAGATGCTAGTATTAAACAGCAATTCGAAGAAAAGTCTAATATAGTTCAAGAACAAATCATGAATACTATTAGTGAAATAAAAATTATTGAAAAAGAATCTGAGAAAAAAATTCAAGAATGGCAATCTAATATTTCACTTCTTACGGTTAATGTTCATATTAATTATATCAAATCAAAGTATAAGAGAAATAAAATAATTTCAAATTTTATGGACAATATCAAAAAAGATATAATGAAAAATGTTCCTTTATTTTTAGAAAATCAAGGAAATACAACTCAATCTGCAAATGGAATGGCTCAGGCTTCCGTTCCTCATAAAGAACCACCAAAGCCATGGCTTAATTATAGAGTTAATCTTTTTGTAGATAATAGTAAATTAGAAGGTGCACCAGTTATAATGGACTCTAACTATTCTTTCCAAAATATATTTGGTAAACTTGAATACGAAAACTATATGGGTGCATTAAAGACTGATTATACCTTACTTAAAGCCGGTCTTTTGCATAAAGCAAATCGGTGGTTATATTATATTTCAGGCTGAAGACCTTCTTACAAATCCTGTATGCTATGACAATTTAAAAAGAGCACTTCGTATAAAAGAAATCAGCGTTGATAACTCTTTAGAGCAAAGAGCTGCAATGGTTATGGTTTCTCTAAAGCCTGAGCCAATTCCACTAGATGTTAAAGTTATATTAATTGGAAATGCAAATATTTACCATACACTTCTTAGTATGGATCCTGATTTTAGAAAATTATTTAAGATAAAAGTTGAATTTGCTGATGATGCACCAAGAACTGATGAAAATGCACTTAGACTTGCAAGATTTATTCATTCTTACTGTGAAAAAGAAAGCTTACCACATTTAGATAAAAATGCTGTTGCAAGAATGATAGAATATGCTTCTCGCCTAGCTGACGATCAAAATAAGTTATCTACAAAATTTAATGATTTGTCTCAAATACTTGCAGAAGCTGGTACTTGGGCACAGCTTTCTCGCTTTAAAGTTGTAACAGAAGATTTTGTAAATAAAGCTATAAATGAGAAAATTCAAAGAGTTAAAAAATATGATGAAAGATATTCTGAAATGATTAGGGATAACACTCTTTTGATTAGTACATCAGGTTCTGAAATTGGTCAAATTAATGGTCTTACAATTATGAGTGTTCGGAGATTATAGTTTTGGTAAACCTGCAAAAATTACTGTTAATACTTTTACAGGAAAGTCAGGAATTATAAATATAGAGCGTGAAGTTGAACTTTCTGGCTCTACTCACTCAAAAGGTGTATTAATATTAAGCCGGATATATAGGAGAATTATTTGCACAAGATATACCTCTTTCACTTTCTGCAAGTATATGTTTTGAACAGTTATATAATGGAGTCGATGGCGATAGTGCTTCTAGTACAGAGCTTTATGCACTTTTATCAAGTCTTTCAGAAGTACCAATAAATCAATCAATTGCGGTTACTCGGTTCTGTAAATCAAAAAGGAGAAATACAACCAATTGGTGGTGTAAATGAAAAAATAGAAGGTTTCTTCCAAGTCTGCAAAATGAGAGGACTTAACCGGAGACCATGGTGTTATGATACCAATTCAAAACCTTAAAAATTTAAATCTTAGTGATGAAGTTGTAGAAGCTGTAAAGAATCACCAATTTCACATTTATGCTGTTTCTACTATTGAAGAAGGTATCGAAGTTCTAACTGGAGTACCTGCTGGAAAAAAAGATAAAAATGGTGGTTTCCCTGCCGGAACTATAAATTATCTAGCATATGAAAAATTAAAAAAATATGCAAAAGTAAGTAAAAGTAATTAAAAAACTCCCCGTAAATGGGGATTTTTTTAATTACAGCTCAATATCTGGAAATAAATCATATACGTTAAATCCTAGTAAATTATCAAAATATTCCTTAAGTTTTTTAGCTTCTTTTATGTGATAAACTGTATTTTCATGTACTCCTCTTCTTGTAATTAAATCAATTAGCCTTTTGTCTAAAGTCATAATATTATTAAAACACATTAAATCACATAAATTAACAATTTTCTCATAAATCGTATATTCATGATTCTTTATAAATTCTGCCTCTTCAGGAATTTTTTCTATCTTGACTGCTGAACAAAAAATATCATTATTTAAGTATGAATGTGTCAAGCATACATTTGCATATTCTTCATCAAACCCAAGCTCTTTTATATACTTGTATCCGTTCATAAGGTGATCATTAAACTCTCCAACACCTTTTCCTATGTCATGAATATAGCCCAAAGCTTTTGCTTTGTCTATATCTAAATTTAAAGCTTTTGCAATTTCTCCGACTCACATTTCCGAACAGATATTGAATGTTTTATCCAACCGGTCACATTTCTTCTTTCCCCTAAAATCCTCTAGCATTTTTAAAGCTTCTTCACTTGTTAATCTCATTTTTACTAACTATTCCTTTCTAAGGCACAAACTTATTTCCTTCTATAATTTTAAAAGTTCTTTATTGTATAATATGTCTTTTGCAATTCTTTCTGCGCTTAATCCATATTTTTCTTCTATTTCAGATACACTTCCGTGTTTTACAAACTCATCAGGGTATCCATATTTTTTAAATTCTGTATTCTCTAAACCATTTTCTAAAATAAGCTCTTCTATTGTACTTCCAAGTCCACCTTTTAAAATATTATCTTCTATTGTTATAACATTTTTTGTTTTAATAATTGATTTTAAAATACCTTCTTCATCTAATGGTTTTAAAAATCTAGCATTTATTACTTCTACATCTTTTCCTTGTTTTTCTAAAATGTTTGAAATCTCTACTGCCTTATCTACCATTTTTCCTATCGCAATTATACTTAAGTCATTTCCAGTTTTTATAATCTCTGCTTTTCCCTCTTCTAAACTTTCGTGTATATCATAATTAAAACTTCCCTCTCCGCCTCTTGGATATCTAATGACTACTGGTTTTTTTAGGTTTACAGCATATTCTAACATATTCCCAAACTCTTTAAAGTCTTTTGGTGCCATAACTGTAAGATTTGGTATCATTCCAAAAAATGACAAATCAAATATTCCTTGATGTGTCTCTCCATCATTTCCAACAATTCCTGCTCTATCCACGCACATGACAACACCCAACTTTTGAATTGCAATATCATGAATAACTTGGTCAAAAGCTCTTTGATAAAATGACGAATATATTGGAACAACTGGAACTTTACCTGCTTTTGCAAGACCTGCTGCAAATCCGAGTGCATGCTGTTCTGCAATTCCAACATCAAAAAATCTGTCTGGAAATCTATTTGCAAATTCTGTAAGTCCTGTTCCATCTTTCATTGCAGCCGTTATGCATACTATATCTTTGTTTTTTTCAGCCAAAGAAATTATCTTATCTCCAAAAACTTTAGAATAATCTTTGCTCTTTTTACTTTTACTCTCACCTGTTTCTATATCAAAATTTGATGCACTATGAAATCTATCAGGGTTCTCTTCTGCCGGCTTATATCCTTTTCCTTTTTTAGTCACAACATGCACAAGCACTGGCCCATTTAAGTCTTTACTTACTTTTAGTATGTTCTCTAATTTCTCTATGTCATGCCCATCAATAGGTCCTAAATATTTAAAACCAATATCTTCAAAAAACATATTAGGAAGCACAAGTTGCTTTATACTGTATTTTAATTTTCTAACAGCCTTAATTATTCTATTTCCACCTTTAGGAAGTTTTTGAACTGCCTTTTTTATGTATTTACTCGAATTTCTATAAAACTTTCTAGTTCTTGCTTTACTTAAAAGAAGTGATATTCCACCAACATTTTTAGAAATGCTCATTTCATTATCATTTAGGATAACTATTAGTTTAGTTTTCAAGCTTCCTGCATGATTAAGCCCTTCCATAGCCATTCCACCAGTTAATGCTCCGGTCCCCAATTACTGCAATTATATTTTCATCTGTATCCTTTAATTCTCTTGCAACAGCCATTCCAAGTGCTACTGAAATTGATGTACTACTGTGTCCTGTATCAAAGCTATCAAATTCCGATTCGCTTGTCTTTGGGAAACCTGCCATTCCTTCAAATTGCCTTAAGGTAGGCATCTTACCTTTTCTTCCTGTAAGAATTTTATGCACATAACTTTGGTGACCTACATCCCATACTATTTTATCTTTTGGAGCATCAAATATGCTATGAATAGCTATTGTAAGTTCTACTACCCCTAAATTTGAAGCAAGATGTCCCCCAGTTTTTGATACTGTATCTATTATTAACTTTCTTATATCTTCTGCAAGTATTTTCTTTTCTTTTAATGTAAGCTTTTTTAAATCTTTTGTGCTATTTACTTTATCTAGTATTATCTTGTTCATTTACTTGCCTCCTGTGAAGGAAATCTCTTACGATGTAAACAACAAATTAACAAGCTTTAAATAATAAATTATTAAAACCTTGTAACATTTGCATAATTCTCTCGTATGGGGCTTTTTCGTCTATCGACGAAAAATTCCTACGATATAAATAATATCATAAAATTAGAGCGTATGCAATACGCTCTAATTTTTGTATTTAAATTTTTTTATTGAATAGGAAAATCGCAGATTTTGACTATTCAATAAGGTTAATTTACCTTGGGACGTGCATATTTGCGAAGCAAAATGCACATGGGGACGCCTTGAAGCTTTGCTTCCGCTAACGTCCAATTTTCTTACATTTTTCTAAATACACCTGAAACTTTACCTAAAATCTTGCAATCTGGAACTATTATTGGATCCATACTAGAGTTTTCAGGTTGTAATCTAATATGGTCTTTTTCTTTATAGAATGTTTTAACTGTCGCTTCGTCTTCTATTAAAGCTACAACAATTTCTCCATTATTTGCTGAATTTTGTTTTTTTACTAATATGTAATCACCATCTAAGATACCAGCTTCTATCATACTCTTCCCTCTAACTGTAAGCATAAAACTTTCCGAATTCCCGAACAAAATCTATTGGTATTGGGAATGTATCTGTAACATTTTCTACTGCAAGTATTGGCTCTCCTGCTGTGATCTTTCCGATTACTGGAACTTCAACAAGCTCTTTTGATGAATAAAAATCTTTTGTCTCATTTGACTTTTTCTCTCCTGCTCCACCTTTGATTAATCTTAATGTTCTACCTTTTTGATTTTCTTTTCTGATATATCCTTTTTGTTCTAGTTTTGCTAAATATCCATGTACTGTTGCAGTAGATTTAAGACCTACCGCTTTCCCAATTTCTCTAACTGAAGGTGCATATCCTACTTCTCCTATTTGTTTTTCAATACATTTTAAAATAGCTTTTTCTCTTTTATTTAATTCTACTGTACTCTTTTTTCTTCCCAATATTATCACTCCTTTATTTGTTTTTACTAATCTTATCATAAAAACAAATAATTGTCAAACAAAATTTTGTATTTTGGAAAGTTCTTAAATATTAATTACAATTTCTATAAAAAACCCTATGGTTAATACCATAAGGTTTTTTATCTATTCTATTTCATGTTCTGTAAAATCACAAATTTTGTAATGTTCACATGTATAGTGTGGAGTAGACGAACCATGTGAGCATGCGGCATCTTTTTGTCCCGTTCCACTGCATGAAGTACACGCACCGACGGGCGCCACAGCCCGCTGTTCCGTCCTTGTCTGGCATAATTCGAAAGCGCATATTCCGATATTCTTTTACATGCCATTAAGTTAACAACCTGTGCGCAAGCGCTACACGTGAATTGGTTATAATGCCAAGTATGTTCCTCATGTCTGTAATTGCAATGCCAACAATACTGTTTGGAATCACTTTGGCTCGAGTTAAAAGTTTTCGTGAAACTATAACTATGATAACCTCCACCCTGTTTACCATTTCCACCACAAGCTGTACATGTAACTTTAGATCCTCCCTCACAATATGTTGTTTTACATATTTCATGTTTTGTTGTTACAGCTATTGGTATTGTGACTTCTGTTAGTCCTGCATTGTCATATACTTTTATATATACATTTGTATATGTTGTCTTTGGACTTAATCCTGTTACTTCTATTACTCCATCTTCATTTTCTGTCTGTCCTTTTTCTTCTTCTCCTATT
>CAOKMF010000025.1 GCA_948469655.1 uncultured Clostridium sp. | reverse complement strand
GCTTCTATTTTTGGATAGCTTTCTAGTATTTTATCTAGTCCTTCTTCTCCTTCTTTGTCTTTTTCTTCTTTTCCTATGTATTCTACATCTACTATTCCATATATTCCGTTGTAGTATACTTGGAATATGTATCCGTCTAACGTTGTTACATAGATATATCCTTCTATGTCTTCTTCTTTTCCGTCTATTTTTACTTCTTTTATGAAGTCTGTTTCTTCTCTTAGTCCTTCTGCTATATCTCCGGAGTGTTGCTGTTTTTCCGTAATACTCCTTTTGCTACAATCGTTGCTCTTACGTTTTGTTCTATTCTTTCTTCATATGCCTTTATTTTATGCTGCTCTGCTACATCTGCTGATGTTCCTATTATTCCTTCTTTTCCTGTTATTCCTTGTATTGTTACTGCTGATAGTATTACTAGTATTATTATCATTACTAGTAATGCGATTAGCGTTACTCCTCTTTCATTTTTTACTCCCATAGCTTTTCTCCTTCTTTTGTTTTTTCGTATGCTTGTTCCCTTATACCCTTTTGGCAAGAAACAAAAATAGCCAAAGTCAAACCAAACAAAACCAAAACTATTTTTATTTCTTCCCAAAAGGATAATAGGTTATAACTTATTAAGTTACTTGATCGCTAAAAAAAATATCGTCAATTTCTCTTGCTGCCAGGTTATATCTTGATTTTATTTTAACTATCTCACCTTTTGTAAACTCCGATTTTCCGTTTAGCTTAGCATATAATGTTGTGTTAGATATATCTAATGCTTTAGATAATGTTATACCCGTATCTTCATTTATAATCATTTTTGCTCTTAAAGCTAACACATTCAACATATAAATTATTTTCCTTTCATGGTAACTTTTTAAGTTACCAATATGATATCATCAGATAATTAACTTGTCAAGTTATTTTTTTAATATTGATTTTAATAATTTTATATGTTATTATGACAATATATTATTTATTTTAGAGGTATATTTCTATGAATATGGGAGAACGATTAAAAGAATTAAGACTTCAAAAAGGTGATACACAAGAAGATGTAGGAAAAGTATTAGGTGTTGCTAAAGCTACTATTATGAAATATGAAAAGGGATTAGTTGAAAATTTGAAAAGAAGTTCTATTGAAAAGCTTGCTAAATATTTTGACGTTACTCCTTCGTATTTGATGTGTTTAGATAATAATACACCTAAGTCATATAATCTTAGTACATCAGTTGTAGAAATTCCACTTCTTGGAAATATTAAATCAAATTATAATTATTTAGCAGAGAAAAATTGGATTGGGACTGTAAGTATAGATAAAAATCTTGCTGATAGTGGAGATTTTTTTGCACTTAAAATTCATGATAATAGTATGTCTCCTATTTTAATCGAAAATGATATAGCAATTGTAAAAGAACAAAATTATTTTGATGATGGAGATATCGTTGTTTCTATTGTAAATGGAAATGAAGCAACAGTAAAAAAAGGTAAAAAAATGCATAACAGTATTTTACTTCAACCCTTTAATAATAGTTACGATCCTTTGATGTTTACGCCTGAAGAAGTCAAATCTGTTCCAGTAACTATTTTGGGAATTGTAAAACAATTAAAAAGAGAATTTTAATCAAAGTATTAGGGGAGCATTAGTCTGCCCCCCTTTTTTGTGGTTAATCAAGAACAATTTCAAATGGTGTATCAGCGTTCATGCCATTATGGTCTTCGCCTATTAAAACCCTGATATTAGGATTATTGACTGCTAAGAAATGCCATGGGCATATATGCTTTGTATAAGGAATCATATTAGCCTCTATCTCCTTATGAAGATTAGAAAAATAACATTCTTCCTTGGCTCCTCTGCGAACATATTTCATGCCAAGACCAATTCCCATTCTACTTATCTTCTGTGCAGCTAGCCAATACTCCTTATCCCGCTGTTCAATTGGCTCTTTTCGGCTCGGATTTCCCTCTTTTGCTTTTTTTGTCTTTGACAAAATATCATACCGATCCTCATTCATAGAATAAGTCACTATTCCATGCTCCAAAGAACTATACAGCTTATTACACACATTAAGCAATTCAAAGACTCCATTTTGAAAACCTAAAATTCCCTTTAATGAAACTTCAAAATCAGTAACCCTACCTGCTATTTCGAGAATCCCATTTTCGCATCTAATAAATCTGCCAAGAATTTCCTGATCTTTCTTAATAGAAAATTTTTGAATTTCATCATGACCAGATAAACCTGTATCTATTATATAATTCCGGTCCTCTTTTGCTTTTCTGGTTATCCAACTGCCTTTTTCCAGTTTTTCACTTTCAAGAAGCTCTTTTAATGTTATTATTTCACTCATTTTTTTAATCCTCCTGATTAATGAGTACGTTTACGTTCCACAACTTGTTCTGATTTTCCCTCCTATTTTATTCCTAAAATTAATTTTGGAACAAAGTTATAACTTTAGGTATCTTTTATTATAATTTGATTTATGTAAATTGTCAATTAATATTCCCATTTTGGTACATATTGTTTTTCATTTTCTTCTGGAGGTTCTTGCATATATCCATTTTCTATCCCTAATTTCTCTATGTATTCTTCTATTTCTCTATATTCTTTATTTGTTATTTTTCTGTTTATTTCTTCATATTCTTCAGCTTTATATATTGGGAAATATTGAGTCATAACGCTTATATATGTATCTTCTTTCATGTTTTCTTTAAACCATTTTAATATGTATTTTGTATTTCCCATATGATTTGGCATTATTAAATGTCTTACTATTATCCCTTTTTGTATCATTCCATTTTCATCAAATTTTGGTGCTCCAACTTGTCTTTCCATTTCCTTTATAGCATTTGTTGCAATTTCAAAGTAGTTATTTACTTTAGAATACTTAAGGCTCATTTTGTCTGATGCATATTTTAAATCTGGAAGATATATATCTATCAATCCCTCTAACATTTTTAATGTTTCTAGACTTTCATATCCATTACTGTTATATATTATTGGCAAAGTTAATCCTTTTTCTTTTGCAATTTTTATGCTTTCTGCTATCTTGTCTGCATATATTGTTCCTGAAACTAGATTTATGTTGTGTGCATGGTTTGTTTGATGTTTTAAAAAAATGTCTGATAATTCTTCTATACTTATCTTCTTTCCGCTTCCCAAGATTACTTATCTCATAATTTTGACAGAATACGCATTTCATATTACATTTTGAAAAAAATACGGTTCCTGAACCATTCTCACCACTAATACATGGTTCTTCAAATCTATGTATAGATGCTCCGACCGATTTCTATATCTTCTCCTGCCATACATCTTCCAAGCTTATTTATTCTATCTACTTTGCACTTATGTGGGCATAAAGTACATTCTGTATACATTTTTATATTTCTCCTTTTTTTGTTATATTTTATAATGCATTTTCTATAAATGCAAGTAAATAAGGGAAAAAGAGCGACTTTGTGTAAATCGCCCTTTTCGATAAAATTATATTTTTAATCTACTATTCTACACTTCTATTTGCTATTTCTATAGCTTTTGTTACGATTTGTCCGCAAATTTTAGAAGATACGTTACTCCATCCACCTGGTTTTTTTACTTCATCATATACTCCAAGTTCTTTTGCAATTTCCTCTTTTAGTTTTTCTGACATTAAATTTGTTTTCTTAGTCATTTTCTCTACCTCCTTAACCCTTGTTTTTCTTTAGTTTTTACAAGTTTTAAATTTTTATACTATTTTTAGGTTGTAAGTGTACCATTAGGTGTATTTACTATCATTAAAATATCTTCTTCTTTTCCGATTTTCAGCATTTATATATACTAAAAATTCATTATCTCCGTACTTTTCCCTTAAATTCCCAGCACAATTTTTCAGTATTATATTCTGTTGGTATTATTGCTAAATTTCCAGCATTTACTTTGATTCTAGGATTTAAATCTTCTTTTGCTTTTGCTTCTGTTATGATATTTTTTGAAATTTTTCTTTCTTCATGACAGTTTAAATATCCTGCTGATTCAAATCCCAGTATTTCTCCATTATCTAATGCGATTTTTACTTTTATTAAATCCGAATAAATTACAACATCTCCTTCTGTATATGCGTAATTTACTACTATATTTCCATTTTGCTTCATATAGTAAGTTTCTTTCATGTTTTTAAAGCCTTTTTCATTTAAGAAATTTTTTCCAATTTCTACTGCCTGCTCATCTGAAACTGTTTGTTCCCCTATATCTCTATAATAGTTCATGTATACTACATGCCCACCTTTTTTCGATATCGCTATACTCTTTGTATTTTTTTCGTCTGTTTTTACTTCAAATTCATATGATACTATATCTCCATTTTCTGTAAGCCCTTTGAGTTCTATGCTTTCTTCATTTGCTCCTAGAAAGTTTTTAACAATTTCTTTTGCTTCATTTTCTGTCTTATCTTCTCCGAGTTAAGCCTTTCTTTTCAGCTGATACCATATGCTCTGAGAAAGCTCCATCATATATTAGTCCTGTGTATTCACTAAATGCACCTTCTATATTTCCAAATGCGTTTGTCTCATCATGACTCACTTGCTGTGCAAATGCTTTGCTACCTGTCTTTACAAGTTCTCCCCAAGCTAGAGTTCCTTCGTTTATTTCTGACTCTAACTGATTTAGTATATTTTTTAATTCTACTGTATAATTATGAAGTTCTTCTATGTTTTTTAATTCTTCATCCGTTAATTTTTCTCCACCTATCGTCTTTGCAGCTAGGCTATAACTATAATCACTTACTTGATTTAAAAATTTCTCTGCACTTGAGAGTCCTTCTGTTTTTATTGGTATTTGTGATAAATAAACAACTGCTAAGTTTGATTTATTCCAGATTGATGTAAGCGTTTTTGTGGCATGTTCTGGCGTAGATGTTATGCCTGCTTTTGCAAGATATGTCTCTATTTCGTCCACACAATTTACTAATTCATAAAATGACATGTTATATCCATTTTCAGATGTCATATGGTATTCCTGATTTTTTCTTAAGACATATATAAAAAGCGTAATTAAAGCTAAAAACAAAAGCAACATTACTATACTTATAGATAACATGTGTCTATCTTTTAGTCTGTCCTTCCAATCTGCAAACTTTGTTTTCATATCGTCCATATATTTCCTCCAAAATTCATTTTGCTAATAATATACCCTTTTTTGGAAGAAATATACAAAAAGAAAATAAGCATTTCTACTTATTTTCTTCGAATATTATTTTACATATTTCTTGTGCTGAATTCACTTTAGAATATTTTTTTGCATTTTGCTTTAATGTTTCTAGCTTTTTATCTCCTAATGTGTCTTTTACTGCTTCTTCAAAATTATCTTTTGGTTTTACCCATACTGCAAACCCCATTTCTTCTAATACTTCTGCATTTTCTTCTTCTTGCCCTGGTATTGGGTTTATAGCAAGTATTGGAAGTCCGAGAAAATATTGCTTCTTGACTTGTTATTCCTCCGTGGCTTTGTTATACATAGATCAGATATACTCATAAGCTCTGGAACTTTTTTTGTAAATTCTAGAACTTTTATATTTTCATTGTTTTTAGCTATTTCTTTGAATCTATTATAGATTTTTTGATTTTTCCCTGATATTGCAATTACTTGTATATCCTTTATTTTATTTGTAAGCATATCCATAAACATATATATGTTTTTTCTTGCAAGTCCCATTTTCCCACCTGCAAAAAATATAATTGTTTTTTTGTCATTTTTTAGATTAAATTCTTTAAGTATTTCTTCTTTATCAAATTCTTCTGAAAATTTTTCTGATATCGGAAGTCCAGTAGCTATAACCTTATTTTTATCTATTCCATAAGCAATTAAATCTTGTCTCATTTTTTCGTTTGAGCAGAAAAATTTGTCTATGTATTCATGCTTTACAAGCCATTGCTCATGGTACTTAAAATCAGTCAGTATACTATATACTTTTAAATCTAGTTTTCCTCGTTTTTTTAGTATAGCACACATTTGATTTGAGAATGGATGTGTAGATATTATTAGGTCAGGATTTATCTTATTTATTAGTTTTAGAAGTTTTCCCGCATACATTTTGTTAAAGGAGTTGCTAATTCCTGCAATAGCTCCCTTCCTAGATGCTTTATATACTCTGCCCCATGTTTTTGGCATTTTTTTTGCCATTCCCTCATAGGATTTTACAGTTATGTAATTTATAGCTTTGTTTAAATATTCCATGCAGTCTATCATTTCTATTTCAGTATCTTTATATTGTTTTTCTATTTCTTCTTTTATTGCATTTGCTGCACTTAGATGTCCTCCCCCATAAGTAGCATAAAATATTAACACTTTCATTTATTTTATCCCTTCTTTTATTTAAAAAATTTAGGTGACATACAAATATGTCACCTAAGTATAGAAAATTTTTAAAAAAGAATTTTAAACATAGTATTCTGGATTATATGCCACATCATTTATTCTAATTTCAAAATGTAGATGTGAACCATATGAATTCCCTGTATTTCCAACTTTTGCAATAACATCTCCCTGATATACATAATCTCCAACTTTGCAATCTAAACTACTACAATGTCCATAATACGTTTGTACACCATTTCCATGAGAAATTATAACTAGGTATCCAAATCCACCATTATTCCATCCTGAGAATGTAACTGTTCCTTCTGCTGCAGCTTTTATAGAAGTTCCTGTTGGTGCTCCATAATCAAGTCCTTTATGTGTTGTTCCCCACCTAGAACCAAATCTTGATGTTATTGTAGCTCTTATTGGTTTTATAAATCCTATCGATGTTGGTTTATATGAAGTTCCACCATTTCCTGCTCTTGTTACTCTTCCCATATTTGCTTTTATTTCTGGAGTAAGTTTATGCTCATACAAGTTATTTACTGCTACTTCTATCTCTGAAAATTCTTGTTTTGCTCTTTCAAATTTTTCACGTATTTCTATTTGTTTAATATTTTTACTATCTTTTTCTGCTAACTTATTTACTATTTGATTTGCTTCTTCAAAAGTTTTAATATATGCTTTTTCTTCATCTGCTACAGTTATTGCATAATAATGATAGTATGGCACTCCTGTTGATATGATTTTCTCATATATTTCTTCGTCATTAGTTTCAATTCCTCTTTTTAGGAAACAAAGTTTATATGATGGTAACTCGTCTATTTGAACAAATGCTGCGTCATCTTCTGCTGCACCATTTTCAGTAAAGTTTATAATTCTTTTTTGCAAAGCAGCTTTATTCTCGCTGTAACCAATTTCCTCTCCTTCAAATGTTACACTATATATGGGTTTGTATACACTCATAATTAATGTTATTATTACTATACTACTAACTGCAAACAATGCGATTAATTTTATACTTGTTCTTATACCAATTAGTATTTTTTTCATAAGCACTCCTTTGTACATTTTAGTTTTCCTCGCGGATAATATGCTTTTTTACATTACTAATAGATTTTACCTTATTTACCTTTTTTATTCAATTTTTGTTTATACCAAATTTGTAGGTATATCTATCGTTTTCTCTTTTTTTCTCTGTTTTTCTCTTGTTTTCTCTACTTTGTATTTTTTTGTAATTTTTTTGTAATATCTCTGTAATATATTTGTCATAATTGGTGTCTTCCTTCTAGTGCCTTAGCTAACGTCACTTCATCTGTATATTCTAAGTCTCCTCCGTACTGGAATACCATGTGCTATTCTAGTAACTTTAATATCTCCTAAAGGTTTTAGTATTTTTGATATATACATTGCTGTTGCCTCTCCTTCTACTCTAGGATTTGTCGCAATTATGATTTCCTTTATCTCTGGATTCTTCCTCACTCTTTCAAGTAATTCTTTTATTTTTATTTCGTCAGGCCCTATTCCATTCATTGGTGATACCACGCCATGTAATATATGATATACTCCCTTAAACTCATGCGTCCTTTCCATTGCAATAACATCTTTTACGTCTTCTACTACACATATTAAATTATGGTCTCTTTTAGGACTTGCACATATCCAGCATGGGTCTGTGTCTGAAATATTAAAACATTCTGAACAATACTTTAAATTTGCTTTGGCATCTGTTATCGAATCTATAAATTCCTTTACCTCTTCTTCTTCAGAATTTAATATGTGAAAAGCTAGTCTTACTGCTGTCTTGTGTCCAATACTTGGAAGCTTTTCAAATCCCTCTATTAATTTTTCTATTGATGGTGAATAGTATGGCATCTCTTGTCTCCTTTACATTAAGCCTGGTATATTAAACTGTCCTAAGCCCTCTTTTTGTGCTGTATCTACTTTTTTTAGTGCTTCATTTACACATGTTAAAATTAAATCTTCTAACATTTCTACGTCGTCTGGGTCTACAACATCTTTTTGTATCTTTATTTCTTTTAGTTCTTTTGCTCCTGTTACTTTGACACTAACTGCTCCTCCACCAGCTGTTGCTTCAAAATCTCTTGCTTGCAATTCTTCTTGTGATTTTTCCATGTCTGCTTGCATTTTTTTTGCTTCTTTCATCAATTTATTAATGTTCATTCCTCCAAAATTTGCTCCCCCTGGAAATCCTCCTCTTTTTGACATTTGACATTTCTCCCTTCTTCTTTATTTCTTATTTACTCTTCATCTATGAAGTTTATTTCTATTCCTAAATCTTCAAATGCATTTTTAGATGCATTCACCTCAGGTTTTGGCTCTTCCTGTATGATATGTGTTTCTTTGGCATATGATTTTGGTGTTTCTTTTGCTCCGCTTGCATCTTTTAGTTTTATCTGTATTTGCTTTCCACAAATTATAGATACCTCTTTAACTAATGCGTTCATATTTTCGCTTTTTTGGATTAAATCCTTCCTAAAATCATTTAATCCATTATAAAATCTTATTTCTACTGTCATATCATTTACTTCTACTGCGTCTGTACCTATTAAGTTTGCATAGAGCATTACTTTTCCTTGTTTTTTTAGATTATCAATTACAGTTTGCCAATTTGCAATCTTTTCTCCTGGATGTAAATCTTGGCAAACACTTTTTGTCTTTGTTGTATCAGTTTTTGGCTCTTGTACCTTTTTTTGTTCTTTATATACTGTTTCTTGTACCTCTACAGTATTGTTTTTTACTTGCGCTTGCTTTTGTTCACTATGTATTATTTTTGGCATTTCTGTTGTGTCACTTATTTTTGCACATAGTTTAATAATTCCTGTTTCAAATATTATTGTTTTCTGTGAAGAACTTTTCATTTTATTTTCTAACTCTGATAATTTATATATTATATTTATTAATTCTTCTTTTGATGTGTTATTTGCTGTTTCGTCTATTTGTTTCATTTCTTCTTCGTTATATATTTCTTTTTTATTACTTACTTTATACATAAGTATATCTTTGGTATGTTTTATCATTTCCCAAAGAAAATTTTCTAAGTCTTTCCCTTCGTTTAGAACATCTTCCATTGCATTTAAAGACTTTTCTATGTCTTTTTCTATTATTCCTTTTATAATGCTATGAACATATATAAATTTTGGAATTCCAACTAAGTCTTTTATTTTATCTTCATCAATGTTTGTTTCTCCGATCTTGTAAACATCTTTCTAGTATGCTTAAGGCATCTCTTGCTGCTCCTTCTGATAATGTAGCAATTAAGTTTAATGCTCCATCTGTTATTTCAATTTTGCTATCTTCACATACTATTTTTAGTCTTTTTATTATATCTTCATTTGATATTTTTTTAAAGTCAAATCTTTGGCATCTTGAAAGTATTGTTGTAGGCAGTTTTTGTGGTTCTGTTGTTGCAAGTATAAACTTTACATGTTCAGGAGGTTCTTCTAATGTTTTTAGAAGTGCGTTAAATGCTCCTGTCGATAACATATGAACCTCATCTATTATATATACTCTATATTTAGCAAGTGTTGGTAAAAAGTTTATTTTTTCTTTTATACTTCTTATATCTTCTACACTATTATTTGATGCAGCATCCATTTCTACTACATCTGTGAGTCCTCCGCTTCTCCATGGCTTTACATATTTCACATTCTCCACATGGTTCACCGTTCTTTCGGATTTAGGCAATTTATTGCTTTAGCAAATATTTTTGCGGTTGATGTTTTGCCTGTACCTCTTCCACCTGTAAGCAAATACGCATGTCCTATTCTTCCTGATTTTATTTGGTTTTTTAGTGTTTGTACAACATGATTTTGTCCTACTACTTCACTAAAATTTTTAGGTCTAAATTTTCTATATAATGCTGTATATGCCATTACTTTTCTCCTTATATAATTATACAACCGAGGCTTTTTCTTCGGTTGCATGGGTCTTACTATAACTTCTCCGTGGAAAGTAATTTCCACATAAAAGGTTCTTGTTTATCGCTGCTTCCTTCCGGACCTGACGAGGTTCACAGATTTCTATCGAAAATTACTCTCCACGCAAAAGTCAATTTTGTTTAATTATATAATTTTTTTTTATATTTTACAACAGTTTTTACTTAATTTTATAAATCATTTTTGCGTTTTTGTATGTGATCTCTGCAATTTCTTCTAAAGAGACTTTCTTTACTTCAGCAATTTTTTCTGCAATATATTTAACATTTCTTGAGTCATTTCTTTTTCCACGATTAGGTTCTGGGCTAAGATATGGCGAATCTGTCTCAATTAATATCTTATCATTTGGAACCATCTTTATTATTTCTTCTGCATTTTTAGAACTTTTAAAAGTTATGGGTCCTGCAAATGAAATATAAAATCCTGCATCTATTCCTGCTTTTACTAAATCTTTATTTAGCTGACAACAATGTAAAATTCCTTTTTCTTTTGGCTTTACGTTGTTTTTTAATATATCTATTGTATCCATAATAGCATCTCTTGAATGTATTATGATTGGAAGATTTACCTTGTTTGCAAGTTTTATTTGCTCTATAAATGCATATTTTTGAAGCTCTTTATTATCTTTCACCCAGTAATAGTCAAGTCCGTATTTCGCCTATTGCAACTACTTTTTCTTCTTTTGCAAATTCTTCTATTTCTTTTATATCTTTATCTATATCTTCTTTTGTTTTTGCAATTTCTGTTGGGTGAATTCCGTACAGCTGAATAAAGAAAATCGTGCTCTTTTGCAAGCTTTATAACCTTTTTTGAGTTTTCTATATTGTCGCCAACAACAACTGCATTTTCTACTCCAGCTTCATATATTTTCTTTATTATTTCTTCTCTATCTTCATCAAATTTCTCGTCATTATAATGTGAGTGTGTGTCAAATAATCGCATTTTACTCCTCCCAAACAGCAACAACAGTCGCAACTGCATAATGCCTACAATGTGATAAACTTATTTCTATATTCTTTAAGCCTTTTATTTCTTTTCCTATAAATTTTACTTCTGGTCTTCCATTTTCGTCATTTAATATTTCTACATCATTCCATGTAAGTTCAAATTTATCATTTAACTTATCCGATACAGACTTAAATATTGCTTCTTTTGCCGAAAATCTTACTGCATAATGCTGATATTTTGCATTTCCTTTGCTTTCGCAATATTCTTGCTCTTTAGGCGTAAATATTTTGTTTAGCGCCCTTTCCCTTGCATCTTCTATCAAATCTTTTATTCTTTCTATTTCAATTATGTCTGTTCCACATGTTACATTCATTTTATTTCTTTCCTTACTTTTTTGTATATTTTATCATGGTTTTTTCAGTTTTTCAATATAGTTTTGATAATCTATTGTAACCATTTTTTTTAATTAGAATAATATATATCGTAAGCAAAATCTTATATTTTAAGTCAAGGGAGGTCGCATTTAATGAATAATTGTTGCTGTGGAAATAATAGTGAAATTTTATGGTTCATTATTTTATTCTTTTTACTTTTCTGCTGTGGATGCGGTAACAGATGCTGCTGTAATTAGTACTTATTTTTAATACTTAGAAAGGGGGGAAAAGATATGCCAGAGAATAGATGTTGTGGAGGCTGCGGAGGATTTGGCGGTGATTGCTGCTGGATTATAATATTATTCGTTTTAATATTCTGCTGCTGTGGAAATGGTTTTGGTGGTAACAACTGTGGTTGCTAATCATCTTTAAAAAAGCCCCCTAGCTAAAGCTAAGGGGCTTTCTCAAACCTTTACTCTTTCTTCGCCGAAGAATATCGATAAATTCTTTTTCAGTTCCATTATTTAAGAAAATCCCGCCACATGGTTTTACTCCTGTCTCATCAATTATATCGACCTTTATATTATTTCTGTCTCCCATAAAAAATCTAAGTGCTCCTCTTAACCTATCCTTTTTTTCTTCGCTTAAATCTCTTATATCAAGCTCAAGTTTTCTTTCCTTCTTTTGAGTTAAATTTTCGATAGTTTGTACTACAATAGATGGCATTTCTTCTTCTCTTATACTAAGCCTTCCTGTAATAAGTACAATATTTTCTTCCATTAATTTGTCGTTTGCTTGCATATAGCAATTCTCAAATAC
The DNA here is from genome assembly GCA_948469655.1 of uncultured Clostridium sp. GTDB lineage: Bacteria > Bacillota > Clostridia > TANB77 > CAG-508 > JAAWPK01. The sequence continues at coordinate 3,960 of CAOKMF010000025.1, read as the reverse complement.
AACGACTTCTGCCTGTCCATATAAATCTTCTACTGTTACAAATGCCATTATTTTATTATTTTTTGTGTATTTTTTCTTTATAGATGTAATTATTCCTGCATATTTTACAATTTGACCATCTTTATATTCAGGTCTTTTTCCTTCTTCCCCATCTTTCATAAGCTCTTTCATTTTCATTGTATCAATATTTGTACTATTTATTATTTGCTCTTTTATATTTTCAAGTGGGTGTCCCGATATATATATACCAAGCATTTCCTTTTCCATTTTTAATAATTCTTTATCTGTATATTCTTCGCATGTCTTAAATACATATTTGTGACCTTCAGTCTCTTCTTTACTTTCACCTAAATCAAACATACTAACTTGACCAGTATACGCTTTTTTTAGTCCATCTTGTATTGTATCAATTATTTCTTCAAATGATTCTATAAGTGTTTTTCTTGTTTCCTTAAACTCGTCAAATGTACCTGCCTTTATCAAGCTCTCTATACATTTTTTGTTTACTCCATATTCCTGAACTCTTTCGCAAAAATCTGTAAAGCTTTGATATGGTCCATTTTTTTCTCTATCTAATACTATGCTCTCTACTACTTGAATTCCTACATTTTTTATACTGCCAAGCCCAAACCTTATTTTTCCGATTCTCTATTGTAAATTTTGAGAAGCTTTTATTTATATCTGGTTTTAATATCTGAATGTTTAAGTTCTTGCATTCGTCTACATACATTGGAACTTTATCTAAGTTTCCTAAATAACTGTTTAAAGTCGCTGCCATTAAGCATTCAGGATAATGTGCTTTTAGGTATGCAGTTCTATATGCAACTACTGCATATGCTGCTGCGTGTGATTTGTTAAAAGCATATTTTGCAAATTCTGCCATCTCATCAAATATTTTATTAGCTGACTTTTCATCTATACCATTTCTTACACAGCCCGGTATAACAACATTTCCTTTTTCGTCTACTTCTCCATGTATAAATATTTCTCTTTCTTTTGCCATAACATCAAGTTTCTTTTTACCCATTGCACGTCTAACCAAATCTGCTCTTCCGTAAGGAATATCCTGCTAAGTCTCTTACTATTTGCATTACTTGTTCTTGATAAACCATACAGCCATATGTTACATTTAAGATTGGCTCTAAGCTTTTGTGTGTGTATATTGCATGTTCTGGGTTTAATTTATTTTGAATATATCTTGGTATTTGATCCATAGGTCCGAGGTCTATATAAAGAAACACCGGCTATTATATCTTCTAAGCTATCAGGTTTAAGTTCTTTCATGAACTTAGTAATTCCCGCACTTTCAAACTGGAATATTCCTGCTGTTTTTCCTTCATGCCAAAGTTTATATGCTTTTTCATCTTTCATTTCTTCGTCAAATACTACATCTATTCCTTTTGATTCTTTTGCAAGCCTAATTGCATCAGAAATTACTGTAAGTGTACGAAGTCCCAAAAAGTCCATTTTCAAAAGTCCTAGTTCTTCTAATGTTGTCATTATATATTGTGTGGAAATACTTCCGGTCTCTTACATATAGCGGAACGTATGTGTCTACTGGCTCTTTTGTTATAACTATTCCGGCACGCATGTGTTGATGCCTGTCTTGGCATTCCTTCTAATGCCATTGATATATTTAATATGTTTCTTATTGTTTCGTCTGTTTCATAAAGCTCTTTTAACTCTCTATTTTGCTCCATTGCTTTTTTTATTGTGATATGTATCTCATTTGGAACCATTTTTGCAAGTTTATCTGTATCTGCATATGGATAATCTAAAACTCTTCCGAACATCTCTTATTACCATTCTTGCAGACATTGTACCAAATGTAATAATTTGGGATACATGGTCTTTTCCGTATTTATCACTTACGTAATCAATTACATCTTGTCTTTTTTCATAACAAAAATCAACATCAAAGTCAGGCATGCTTATTCTTTCTGGGTTTAGAAATCTTTCAAATAGCAGATTGTATTTTATAGGGTCTATGTCCGTAATTTCAATTGCATATGCAACAATAGAACCTGCTCCAGAACCACGTCCGTGGTCCTACTGGTATTCCGATGTGATTTGGCATAATGTATGAAGTCCCAAACTATTAGGAAGTAATCTATATACCCCATTTTCTCTATTACAGATAACTCATATTCCATTCTATCTGATATCTCTTTTGATACATTTTCTCCATATCTATTTTTTATACCATCACTGCAAAGTTTTCTAAGGTATTCTGCATGTGTTTTAAATTCTTTTGGCACATCATAGTTTGGAAGTATTGTATGTCCAAATTCAAATTCTACATTACATTTATCTGCGATTTTTACTGTGTTTTCTATAACTTCTGGAATATTCGAAAAATAATCTGCCATTTCTTCAGGTGATTTTATATATAGCTCGTCTGTTTCAAATCTCATTCTATCTTCATCAGACATTTTTTTACCTGTTTGTATGCACAAAAGTACTTCGTGATTGTAGCTATCTTCTTTTTTTAAATAATGAGCATCATTTGTTGCAACTAGTGGAATGTCAAGCTCTCTTCCGATTTCTATTAGTTTTTGATTTGCAAGTACTTGTTCTTTTATTCCATTATTTTGAAGTTCTAGATAATAGTCTTCTCCAAATACTTTTTTAAACCAACTAGCATTTGCTTTTGCTTTTTCCATGTTTCCGTTCTAATATTGCTCTATTTACAGAACCTGCAAGGCATGCACTTAGTGCGATTAGCCCTTCGTGATATTTTTCTAAGACCTCTAAATCTATTCTTGGCTTATAATAATATCCATCAACAAATCCTATTGAAACTAATTTGCTTAGATTTTTGTATCCTTTGTTATCCTTTGCAAGTAATATTAAGTGGTTGTATTCTTTATCTATCTGCCCGTCTTTATCAAATCTACTTCTAGGTGCGACATATACTTCACAGCCAATTATTGGCTTTATACCTTCTTTTTTGCATGCTTTATAAAAGTCAATTGTACCATACATAACGCCATGGTCAGTGATCGCAATTGCCTTCATCCCTAGTTCTTTTGCACGAACTGGTAGGTCCTTTATTCTATTTGCACCGTCTAGTAAGCTAAACTCACTATGGACATGTAGATGTACAAAATCAGGCATATTTTTCTCCTTTTTGTTTTTTGTCATTTTCGATATATTTTTATTACGTAGGAAATTACTAAGGAAGTTAGTATATTTCCGAAGTAATAAGGTTAAGTTACCTTAATTCGTGCGATTGCGAAGCAATTTGTACATATGGCAAAGCCACTTATCTTATTTTTGTACATAAATTTACTATTATATTCTATCATTCTGTATTTTAAATTGCAACTTTTTTCATAGAAAATAGATGTGAATTTTGAGATATAAATTTTCCACTATTAAGGGACTATGTTTCCATAGCCCCTTAATTTATTGTTTTATTATTGATCCAATTTACTTAACTTATTATTCAACTTCATGCTCTGTAAATTGACAAATTTTGTGGTGTTTACATGTATAGTGTGCTACTGCTGATCCATGCCCACAGTTAGTTGTAATTTTTCCGCTACCCTTGCAGCTACTACACTGAGGTCTACCTGAACAAGATCCCAGATGAGATGCAATTGTTGAAGCAGAAACAGCTGTTGTGTGAGAATACCCTGTCCAACTATTTGAGCATAATGAGCAATGAACATTAATTGTATACGAAAACATCATATGTGTGCTCCAACAAACCCAACAGTATCGAGTATCATTTGCATAAGATGGAGCACCTGCATGATCAACTACTATTGAGTGTTTACCTCCGACCTGCTTTACCATTTCCACCACAAGCCGTACATGTCGATGTTGTTCCACCAGCACAATATGTTGTTTTACAATATGTTTGTACTTCTATAGCAGTACCTGTATTTTTATTTCCTACGTTATCTGTTACAATAACCCTTAGATAGTATTTCGTCGCTGGCGTTAGTCCTTCAT
>CAOKMF010000024.1 GCA_948469655.1 uncultured Clostridium sp. | reverse complement strand
AACACAAGCATAAAAATAACAACAGATGGAGAATATGCAATAACAGTAAAGGGGGGTAGACGAAGCAGGAAACAGATCAGCAAACAAAACAATAAATGTATATAAAGATACAGAAAAACCTGAAATAGGAAACATAAGCATAATAGGAGAACCAGGAATATACGGATTCACAGTACAAGCACGGAGGAAGAGACAATACATCAGGAATAGCAAAATATGTATGTATAATAGGAGAAGAAGAAAAAGGACAGACAGAAAATGAAGATGGAGTAATAGAAGTAGGAGGATTAAGTCCAAAAACGACATATACAAATGTATATATAAAGGTATATGACAATGCAGGATTAACAGAAGTCACAGCACCAATAGCTGTTACAACAAAACATGAAATCTGTCATACAACGTATTGCACAGGTGGTACGACAGTTACCTGCTCTTCGTGTTCAGGAACAGGAAAGACGAACAGCGGTCGTCATCAAACCTATGTGTATGCAGTGGAAAAAGAATACAACAAGGGTCAAACTCATAACTGTCTTGTTCACGGTTACAGCCACAGGAAGGAAGGTACATGGCGTTATCTTTATACGAAATGCAGTGTCTGCGGTACAGATTTTGGGGCTAGTTGGAGCTGCTCATCGGCGGATAGTGATATGCCGGCTGCCTGCGCAAACGCGAACAGGACATTTGGTATATGCTCGGGAAGTACCCCTTGCCCAGTTTGTTCGGGGTCGGGCGTGAAGTCAACAGCTTGTGAGCATGGATCAGTTGGTTCACACTATACATGTGAACATTATACTGTTTGTCAATTTACAGAGCATGAAGTTGAATAAAAATAAGATAAAAAGGATAAGCAAGGTTATGTCTACTTTACTCATCCTTTTTTCTTAAACCTTTCTTAAATACTTGAAATATGCCTAATATAGATATATAATAGGATCTAATAAAGGAGGAACCACACATGAAATTACTAAAAAAAATAAATAAAGGGCTTGTACTTACAGTAATAGTACTAGTAGCACTAATAATATACATAGTTACAGTTGAAATTTCGAGAAACAATGAAAAGCCAAACATAGAAACAGCATGCAAAAACTATATAGAAACAATTAATAAATATAGTACATATCCAGAGAACCTTCAGAAAGTATATGTCAAAGAAAGATATTCTGAAGAACAAAGAAAGGTTGCAGGGGAAAAATTAAAAAAAGAGATTTCTCGGTCAAATGGATAAACTGAGCGAAGAATTAAAAACGAAAATGATAGACAATGATTTAAGTTTAAAAATGCAAAAAGAAGCAGTAAAAGATTATATAGAAAGTGAAAATGATATATTTACATCTGTTGTAACAAATTTTAACAAAGAAATAAAAAAGATAAAAAAATTCACATTTGACGAAGACCAAGTAACAGTTACATTTACATCAAAAGTAGAAAAACAAGTAAAATATCTAGATAGTACAGGGGAAGACAATAAAGAACTTTCAAAAGAAGCAGATTTTGATACAGAAGAAGAAACAATAACACTTCAAAATGTAGATGGAAAGTGGAAAGTAGTATATGCAGATTTGCAGTATAGAGATTATTCGGGAGGCTATACACAGACTATTGCATTTTAAGTAAATAGAGACTTATGGGAAAGGAAAAGAATATGGAAACTATATTAGAAATAAAAAACTTAAGCAAGTTTTTTGGAAAAAATAAAGTTGTAGATAATGTAAACTTAAGTATAAGAGCTGGTGAAGTATTTGGTTTTTTAGGTCCAAATGGTGCACGGAAAAACTACGACTATAAAAATGATACTCCGGACTTTTGAAAATAGATGAAGGAGAAATCAAAGTAAATGGATATGATGTAAAAAAACAGTTCGAAAAAGCTATGGAAATCTCAAGTGGAATAGTTGAAAACCCAGATATGTATGGGTATATGTCAGGAATTGACAATTTGAAACTATATGCGAGATTAAGAAATGTAGATAAAAAAAGAATAGACGAAATAATTGAACTTGTAGGAATGACAGATGCAGCAAAAATGAAAGTGTCTAAATATTCACTTCGGAATGAAACAAAGAATGGGACTTGCTCTTACACTTCTTCATTCACCAAAGCTTTTAATACTAGACGAGCCAACAAATGGGCTAGACCCAGCAGGAATAAAACACCTAAGAGATATACTAAAAGATATAGCAGAAAAAGAAAAAGTTGCAGTATTTGTATCTTCACATATATTAACAGAAATGGAGCTTATGTGTGATAGAGTTGCAGTAATAAATAAAGGTAAAATTGTAAAAGTAGAAGATATAGGTAACAAAGAAGAGCATGTATCAAGTATACAAACAATTATCGAAGTAAAAGATCCTAAAGTTGTTAAAGAAATATTAGATAAAGAAAACTATGAAGCTAATATCATAGATAAAAAAGTATCTATAAAAACAAATTATGATAATATACCAGAAGTTATAAAATTACTTGTAAAGAACGATATAGATATATATAATGTAACTCAAAAAGAAAAGAGCCTAGAAGATATATTCTTTGACGCAACTGAAGGAAGAAAAGGAGGTCAAAAAAATGAAAATGATTAAATTAATACAAAATGAAACAATAAAAACATTCAAAAAGACCTCAACCAAGATACTCATATTACTTGCTTTTCTTTCACTATTTGCAGCAATTGGTCTTTCACATTTGGTTATGGCACTAAACAATATGCCAGTAGCAATTGTTCAAGATGAAGAAGACTGGAAAACTAGAATGAAAGAAGAAATTTCGCAGGTAAAGAAATCTATAGAATCAGAAGCAGGAATTTATGATAAAACAACTATAGCAGGAATGAAAGCAAAAGTTGATACTTATGAATTAGCTTTAGAAAATAATGTAAATTATATTGGTTTTTATTTTGGTGGAAATTGGAAAATAGAACTTTTATCTGAAATAGAAAACCAAAAGCAAGATTTCTACATAAACGAAGAATTAATGGAGGAAGAATCAAAAGATAAGGTACAAAAAGATATAGATGAAAAAGTAGCAGTTCTTAAAAAAGACGATTTTGCAGGATATATAGATTCACTAAAAAATAATAAAAAAGAAAAATTAGAAGCGGAAGAAATTTCAAAAGAAGAATATGAAGATGAAATTTATCTGCTTGACCTTCGCAAAAAATATGAAATAAATAAAGATGAGAGAGGACTATTTGACTGGAAAGCTTCTCTATATGATGATATAGCTTCTATGAAAACTAACTTAAGGACAGGAATAAATGGAACAACAGGGAAATTACTTAAAATAGAAGAAATAGAAGAGTTAGAAAATAATTTAAAGATTGCAGAATATAGATTTGAAAATAACATACCAGTATTAAGCTCAGGAAGCTCAGCAAGAAGCATGTATGATATGTTTGCACCAGCATTTAGTTTTGGACTTATATCAATACTTATGATAATAATAACAGGTTCATCAATATCTACTGAAATATCAAAAGGAACAATAAAATTTTTGTTATTTACACCAAATAAAAGATGGAAAGTATTACTTTCAAAAATATTATCAGCATTAATAATCTTAGTATGTGTTACATTAATACTTTCATTAGTTAGTGTAGTCTTTGGAAACCTATTCTTTAAAGAAGATGGAACAATTTACGTATATGTTTCAAATGGTGTCGCAAAATCTATACCAAATACCTTATACACAATTCTTTACTTCTTTGCAAGTTGTATAGATATTCTAATATATATGTTATTTGCATTTATGCTATCGGTCATTACAAGAAACACAGCACTATCTGTTGGACTAAGTATAGCATGCTATATTGGATCAGGAATAGTAATGCAGCTTATAAATGCATTTATAACTGCAGATTGGCTAAAATTTATACCGTTTAATAACTTGGGTCTAGCCGATAGAATTTTTGCAAACAACATCTCTTATGTTGCAATGCAAAATGCATCAAGCTTTATGGCAAATACAAGTGTGGGTTTTTCACTATCTTTACTTGGAGTATGTGCTATACTAATGATTATCACAATGTTTGATAGTTTTAACAAAAGAGATATAGTATAAATTTATTTAAATATTAAGGAGCTATGTTTGGGCATAGCTCCTTAAAAATTTTTCCATGCCCCATTGAAAAAATTTCTATAAAACGGTATAATAATCTCATGAAAAAGAAAAAACAAATTTATTATAGAAAATTCGACTATGATGTTGTAATAAATAAAGGACAAAATTACGAGCTTCCAGAAGATTATAAATGGATAAATAGAGATTTAAGTTACCAAATAAAAGCAAAAATAGCATATTTCTTTGCTAAAATATTTGGAAGAATTTACTTAAGACTTATTTTGCATACCAAAATTGAAAATGCCGATATATTAAGCAAATATAAAAAAACAGGATATTTTGTATATGGAAATCATACACAAATGATAGGTGATGTGTTTGCTCCTGCAATTGCTTGCAAAAAAAAGCACATATACACAATTGCAAGTCCTGCAAATCTAGGAATAAAAGTAATACGGAAAACTTCTTCCATACCTTGGAATACTTCCTATCCCAGAAAGCATATCTAAAACAAAAGAATTTTATAGAGCAGTAAAAACAAGAATTGAAGAAAAAAATGCAGTAATAATTTATCCCGAAGGACATTTATGGCCATATTATACTGGAATTAGACCATTTGAGAACACGTCGTTTAGATTTCCAGTAGAATTAAATGTACCATCATTTTGCATGACAACCACATATACTGGAAAACAGAGTAAAAAACCAAAAATTACTATATATATTGATGGCCCATTTTATCCAGACATGACACTAGAGCGGAAAAGAAAAACAAGAAAAACTATGTGAGTGTATCTATGAATGTATGCAGACAAGAGCAAAACTTAGTACGAACCAATATATAGAATATATAAAGGAGAATTAATCTTATGAATATTTTATATTGTGGTGATAAGAATATAAAGATGGGACTATATATTTCTATTATTTCTTTACTAAACCATATAGAAGAACCATTAAATATTTATGTTTTTACTGTAAATACGAAAATAGGCAAAAAGGAAATAGAAGGTCTAAAACTAAAAGATATAGAAAAAATAGATAAAAAAGTAAAAGAAAAAAATGCTGAAAGTTTTGTAAAATTAATAGATATAACTAAACTTTTTGAAGAAAATTTGCCAAAACTAAATATAAACACTAGATTTACTCCATGTTGTATGTTAAGATTATATGCATATGAAGTAAAGATGCTTCCAGATAGAATTCTATATTTGGATAATGATGTAGTTTGCAGAAAAGACCCTAGTGAATTTTATTATCAAGATATAGATAATATAGAAATTGTTCGGAAGCTTAGATTATTATGGAAAATGGTTTTTTAAGAATAATATATTTAAATTTGATTATATAAACTCAGGAGTATTACTACTTAATTTGAAAAAAATCAAAGAAACTGGTAGTTTTAAAAAATGTATAAAAATGTGCATGGAAAAAGAAATGTTTATGCCAGACCAATCGGCAATAAACAAAATAATAGAAAATAAAAAGATTGTAGAAAGAAAATATAATGAGCAAAGAAAACTAAAGAAAGATACAGTCTTTCAGCATTTTACAACAACTTTTAGATTATTTCCTGTGTTTCATAGTGTTACAATAAAACCATGGGATATAGACAAACTTCATAACAAATTAAAAATCTTTGAATATGACGATATTTTAGAAGAGTACCAAAATATGAACCAAGAATAGGAGAAATATATGAAAAAAGAAATACCAATATTTTTTGCAATAGATAGTAGTTATGTACCATTTGTATCAGTTGCAATAAAGTCTATATCAGAAAATAGTTCTAAAGATTATGATTATAAAATAATTATTTTACATCAAGAATTAAGCAAAGAAAACAAACAAGATATAATGGAGCTAGAAACTAAAAATTTAAAAATAAGATTTGTAAGCATGGATAAAGGGCTAGAATCAATTACTGATAGAAAAGAAAATAAATTAAGATGTGATTATTTTACTTTAACTATCTATTATAGATTATTCATCCCAGAGATGTTTCCAGAATATGATAAAGGAATATATATAGACAGTGATGTAGTAGCCAATGGAGATATTTCAAAATTATATAATATAGATTTAGGAGATAATATAATCGGAGCATGCATGGATAATTCCATAAAAGATATAGAGCCACTTGTTAAATATGTACAAGGTGCAGTTGGAGTAAAAATGGAAGAATACATAAACTCTGGTATGCTACTTATGAATATTGAAGAAATGAGAAAAAATAAGTTTAGTGCAAAATTTCTAGAACTTTTAAATAAATATCATTTTGATAGCGTTGCTCCAGACCAAGATTATATAAATGCTATATGTAATGGAAGAATAAAATATTTAGACGAAGAATGGGACACAATGCCAAATGATGCAAGAAAGAACTAGAAAGCCCACAAATTATCCATTATAATCTGTTTTTAAAGCCATGGTGTTATGATAACATCCAATATGAAGATTATTTTTGGAAATATGCGAAAAAAACTAAATTTTATGATATAATTTGTAAGATGAAAAAAGATTATTCTAAAGAACAAAAAGAAGCTGACAAAGAATGCTTAGATAATCTAATTAAAAGAGCATTAGAAATATTAGATACTGAGGTTACATTTAAGAATTTACATGAAAAAGGGGAAAAAATTCGAATATGATAATAGGAGAAAATAAGGGGAAAGTTATTGATAATATAAAACAAGCAACAGAAGAAAAAGAATATAATGTTAAAGTTGAAGTTAACGACCCAGAAGTAACAAATAGTGAAAAAAAAGAAATTATCAATAAATACTTAGTAAACAAAAGAAAAATTTCATATAAAGCAAAAAATGAACTAGCAAGAGTCACAGTAGACATTGCAATGTGGATGGAAAATAGGGGAACAGTAATAAAAGGAATAGAAAAAGTAGAACACATAAAAACAGGAGCAATAATTACAAATAATCATTTTAACCCAGTAGATAGTACAATCATTCGTAAGTTAACAAAAAAACTAGGAAAGAGAACTCTTTTTATAGTTGGAAAAGAAGCAAATATGGCAATGGATGGACTAATTCGGGTTTATCATGAACTATGCAGATGTTATACCAGTTAGTGGTGATATAGGATATATGAGAAGAGAATTCCCAAATATAATTGCTAAGAAGCTAGAAAAAAAGAACTTTATTTTAATATATCCAGAACAAGAAATGTGGTTTAATTATAGAAAGCCAAGGCCGTTAAAACCACGGAGCATATTATTATGCAGCAAAAAATGATGTCCCAGTGATTTCTTGTTTTACAGAAATTATTGATGAAAATGAAATGGATAATTATGAATTCAAAAAGGTAAGATATGTTTTGCATGTTTTAGATCCCATTTATCCAGATAAAGAAAAAACAGTAAAAGAAAACACAAAGATTATGATGAATAAAGATTTTCAGCAAAAAAAAGAAGCATATGAAAAAGCATATGGTAAGAAACTAGACTATCAATTTGAAAAAGACGACATAGCAGGCTTTATATGGGATGAAGAAGAGTAGATTATTTAAATAGGAGACTAAGTGATACATTTATCACCTAATCTCCTATTTTGTTACCTTAATACTCTAAACCAATTTCCGATATATATTTGCCATCATATTAAATAGGTTTAACTTTTTTACACTATTCTCAGAGACAATATCTATCTGTTTTATAACCTCACCATCTAAAGTATAAGTCACAGTTCCAACTGCATCCCCTTTTTCAATTGGGGCTTCTAAATTTTCTCTAAAAGTCACATTTTGAGTAACATTACCAGATTTAGATTTTTTTATAAAAAACGAAGCATCTTCTGAAAGAACAGCATTTACCTTATTAGAAGTACCTTTATCTACATTAAGACTTCCGAAGAATATCTCCTTTATTTCCAAAAGAAATATTAGTAAAATTAGAAAAACCAAAGTCAAGTAACTTTTGAGCTTCGCTAAACCTTATATCAGTTGAAGGAGAATGCATTATAACAGCAATTAACGAAAGTCCGGTCTCTTGTTGCAGAAGCAGACAAATTAAAGAGCGCAAGAGATGTAGAACCAGTTTTAAGACCAGTTGTGCCGTTTATAGTTTCTAACTAATTTATTAGTATTTACAAGTCCGAGTTTCGCCGGCCTCTTAATGAATCCATATAGATAGTAGTGTAATTAGTTATGCTAGGGTGCTTTACCAAAAGCTCACGAGACATTAGGGCTATATCATACGCTGATGTTAAATGGTCATCTTCATCTAAACCATGACAATTTTTAAAGCAAGTATCAAACATTCCGAAGCGATTTAGCTTTATTATTCATACGTGTTACAAATTCTTCTTCCGAACCTGCAAGATGTTCTGCCATTGCATATACACAATCATTTGCAGAGTTTAGGCAAATTGCTTTTAGCATTTCTTCCACTGTTAAAGTTTCGTTTTCTTCAAGCCATATTTGAGAACCACCCATAGAAGCTGCAGCCTTGGAACAAGTTACATTATCGCTTAAGTTAATTTCTCCGATTATCAATTGCTTCCATGATTAAAAGTAAAGACATAACTTTTGTAACAGAAGCGGGTCTAAATTTTTCATGAGAATTATGGTCATATAAAACAGAGCCGTGAAGACTGTTCGATAAGTATTGCACCCCCAGATTCAAGTTTTAAATCAGTTTCAGTATCAGAAACAGTTTCCAAAAGCAAAGAAGAATTGTTAGACCAAATATATGAACTGCTAGCAAAAGAACTTGAGGCAAATAAACAAAAACATAAAGAAATAATTAAAATAAATATACATTTTTTAAATTTCATTAAATATCCTCCAAAAGAATAATAAATTATTCTACTTAAAGATATGAATAAAAACTATTAAATATTACCAAAAAATCGTAAAAAATACTTGATTTTTTAAGTAAAGCTGTGGTATAATCTATAAGGTTAAAAATAGACACATAGAGGCTAGTCTATAAATAGTGCTTAAAGGTCTTTATAGGCGTTTTACCCTTTATGGATGTTAAAACTAAAAGGAGGAATAAAAAATGGCAGTAGTTGCAATGAAACAATTACTTGAAGCAGGTGTTCATTTCGGACATCAAACAAGAAGATGGGATCCTAAAATGGCTGAATATATATATCAAGCTAGAAATGGTATCCATATTATCGATTTACAAAAGACATCTAAAAAAATTGATGAGGCATATGCTTTCATTAAAGAACAAGTTGAAGAAGGAGCTTCAGTTCTATTTGTAGGAACAAAAAAACAAGCACAAGAATGTATGAAAGAAGCTGCTATCTCTTGTGAAATGTTCTATGTAGACCAAAGATGGCTAGGTGGAATGCTTACAAACTTTGGAACAATCAAAAAAAGAGTTCAAAGATTAAAAAAATTAGAAGCAATGCAAGAAGATGGAACATTCGAAGTATTACCTAAAAAAGAGGTAATGGGATTAAAAAAAGAAATGGAAAAACTAGAAAGAAACCTTGGTGGAATTAAAGAAATGGAAAGTTTACCAGGAGTTATATTTATAGTAGACCCTAAAAAAGAAAGAACAGCTATATTAGAAGCTAAAAAATTAAGAATTCCAGTAGTAGGCTTAGTTGATACAAACTGTAGCCCAGAAGATATCGACTTTGTTATACCAGGAAATGATGATGCTATACGTTCAGTAAAACTTATAGCAACAGTTATGGCAAATGCTGTAATAGAAGGAAAACAAGGAGAAGTATTAAGCTTAGACGACCAAATGGAAGAAGATAAAGAAGAAGCACCAGTAGAAAAAGAGACAAAGGAAGAGACAGCTGATAAGACAAGCGAAAATACTGAAGAATAATTTATATATGGAGGTAGAAGACAGATGGTTACTGCAAATTTAGTTAAAGAGTTAAGAGAAAAAACAGGTGCAGGAATGATGGACTGCAAAAAAGTTTTAACTGAGACAGATGGAGATATGGAAAAAGCTGCTGAGTTATTACGTGAAAGAGGAATTACAAAAGCTGCTAAAAAATCAAGCAGAATTGCTGCAGAAGGAATTGTAACAGCTTATGTATCTGAAGATAAAAAATTAGGAGCAGTTGTTGAAGTAAATGCAGAAACAGACTTCGTTGCTAAAAACGATGATTTCAAAACATTTGCAAACAATATTGCAAAACAAGTAGCAGAAAGTAACCCAAGTGATGTAGAAAGTTTACTTGCTGAAAAATATATAGAAGATAATAGCAAAACAGTTTCAGAAGTATTAACTGAACTAATTGCAACAATTGGAGAAAACATGTCAGTTAGAAGATTTGCTAGATTTACATCAAATGGAAGAGTTCAAAGCTATATCCATGGAGAAGGAAAAATTGGTGTACTTGTTTCTATGGAAGGTGGAGACGAAGAAGTTGCAAAAGATGTATGTATGCAAATAGCAGCAGCTCGTCCTGAATTCTTAGATAGAGATAGCGTACCTAGTGATAGAGTAGACAAAGAAATGGAAATATTAAAAGCACAAGCTATGAATGAAGGAAAACCTGCTGAAATAGCTGAAAAAATGGTTCAAGGAAGAATTGGAAAATTCTATGGAGAAATCTGCTTAGTTGACCAAGAATTTGTTAAAGATCCAAGTATGAAAGTATCAGCTTTGCTTTCTTCAAAAGGAGCAAAAGTTATTGAATTTGCTAGAATTGAAAAAGGTGAAGGTTTAGAGAAAAAAGAAGAAAACTTTGCAGAAGAAGTTGCAAAGCAGATTAATGGTTAATAAAAAGGGAGCTTTGCCCCCTTTTTTTTTGGAAAAATTATATAAATATAATAGGAGATAAATTATGGTAGGTTATCTAGTACTAGAAAATGGAGAAGTTTTTGAAGGAGAAAGAATAGGATTTAACAAAGATACTTGCTTAGAAGTTGTTTTTAATACTTCAATGGCAGGATACTTAAAAGTTTTTACAGACCCATCATACACATCACAAGGTGTTGTAATGACATACCCACTAATTCGGAAACTATGGTGTAATACCAGAAGACGTAGAATCGAAAAAAGTATGGGTGAGCGCAGTATTTGTTCATGAACTTGCTGAAGTTTCAAGTAACTTTAGAAAAGTAAAAGAATTAGAAGAATATTTAAAAGAAAACGAAGTACCAGGACTAAAAAATGTAAATACAAGAAAGCTAACAAAGATACTAAGAAACAGTGGAACAATGAGAGGCAAGATTACAAGCGATATATCAAATATAGATATGGACATAAAAGAAATAAAAGAATATAACCCTAAAAATCTTGTGCGGAATGGTATCTACAAAAAGACCATACATAGACGGAGAAGGACATAAAAAAATTGCACTATTAGATTTTGGTGCGAAAGAAAATATTATAAGAGAGCTAAAAAAGAGAAACTGCACAGTATATGTATATCCACAAGATACACCAAGTGAGAAAATATTAGAAAGTAACCCAGACCGGAATACTCCTTTCAAATGGACCACGGTAACCCAGAAGATTGCGAAATTGGAATAGAAACAATTAAAAAACTTTACGAAAAAGACATACCAATACTTGGAATATGTTTGGGTCACCAATTAATGGCACTAGCAACTGGAGCTGAAACTGCAAAACTAAAATATGGTCATAGGGGTCCAAATCATCCAGTAAAAGACTTAAAAACTGACAGAGTATATATAACTTCACAAAATCATGGATACTATGTAAAAGAAGATACAGTAGATAAATCTAAAGCAGAAATATCACATATTAATTTAAATGATGGTACAGTTGAAGGGATAAGATATAAAAACAAGAAAATATTTACAGTACAATTTCACCCAGAAGCTTGTCCAGGACCAGAAGATACATCATATATTTTTGATGAGTTTCTAAATTACTAGAATTTATAAAGTAATAAATGTATAGATAAGGGGAAAATTAATATGAGAAATAAAAAAATAAAAAAAGTACTAGTAATAGGATCTGGACCAATAATAATAGGACAAGCAGCGGAATTTGACTATGCAGGAACACAAGCGTGTGTTGAACTAAAAAAAGAAGGACTAGAAGTTGTGCTTGTAAATTCAAATCCAGCAACAATAATGACAGATAAACATATGGCAGATAAAATATACATAGAACCACTAACAGTTACAACTGTTAAAAAGATAATAGAAAAAGAAAAACCAGATAGCATTTTACCAAACCTTGGTGGACAAACAGGATTAAATATTGCAATGGAACTTGCAGAAGCAGGATATTTAAAAGAAAAAAATATAATGCTACTTGGAACTTCACCAGAAGGAATAAAAAATGCAGAAGATAGACAAGCATTTAAAGATATGATGGAATCTATAAATGAGCCATGTATTGCAAGTAAAGTTGTAAATACAGTAGAAGACGCAGTAAGCTTTTCAAGAGAAATAGGACTTCCAGTAATTGTAAGACCAGCATATACTCTAGGTGGAACAGGTGGAGGAATTGCTTACACAGAAGAACAGCTAAGAGAAATATGCTCTAATGGACTTCATTTATCAAGAGTATGCCAAGTATTAATTGAAAAATGTATATCAGGTTGGAAAGAAATTGAATATGAAGTAATAAGAGACTCTAAACGGAAACTGTATTACAGTGTGCAATATGGAAAACATAAATCCAGTAGGAGTACATACAGGAGATAGTATAGTTGTTGCACCTTCACAAACACTTGCAGATAATGAATATCAAATGCTTAGAACATCAGCAATAAAAATAATATCAGCACTTAAAATAGAAGGAGGATGTAATGTACAATTTGCACTAAACCCAAATAGCTTTGAATATGCAGTAATAGAAGTAAACCCAAGAGTAAGTAGGTCTTCGGCTTTAGCTTCAAAAGCAACAGGATATCCTATTGCAAAAGTTGCAACAAAAATTGCAATTGGGTACACATTAGACGAAATAAAAAATGCAGTAACAGGAAAGACATATGCTTGCTTTGAACCAGTTTTAGACTATGTTGTAGTAAAAGTACCAAAGTGGCCATTTAATAAATTTTTAACAGCTAGTCGTGAACTTGGTACACAAATGAAAGCAACAGGAGAAGTAATGGCAATTGCAGAGAACTTAGAAGCAGGTATCATGAAAGCAATACGTTCATTAGAAGAAAATGTAGACTGTCTATATTTGCCAAAATATAAAGAATTTTCAGATGAGCAAATGAGAGAAAAGTTAAAACATGTAGATAATGAAACTTTATGGGTAGTTGCAGAAAACTTAAGAAGAGGAATGAATCCAAAGCAAATACATGAAGCTACAACAATTGATACTTTCTTTATTGGCAAAATACAAAATATAGTAAAAATGGAAGAAGAGCTAAAGACTCAAAATTTAAGTGTAGACTTATTAAGAAGAGCAAAAAAATATGGCTTTACAGATAGCGTAATTTCAAGATTTACTAAAGTTTTAGTAGAAGAAATAAAGAAGTTAAGGAAAGAAAATAAAATAGAAGCGTTATTTAAAATGGTTGATACATGTGCTGCCGAATTTGATGCAGAAACACCATACTATTATTCTAGCTATGATGACGAAAATGAAGCGGGAGAAGATAATAACAAAAAGAAAGTTTTAGTTCTTGGCTCTGGACCAATTAGAATAGGACAAGGAATAGAATTTGACTATTGTAGTGTTCATTCAGTATGGTCACTAAAGAAAAATGGATATGAAACAATAATTATAAATAACAACCCAGAAACAGTAAGTACAGACTTTGATATAGCAGATAAACTATACTTTGAACCATTAACACCAGAAGATGTAGAAAATGTTGTGAATACTGAGAAGCCTTTTGGAGCAATAGTGCAATTTGGTGGACAAACTGCAATAAAATTAACTAAAGCTCTAAAAGATATGGGAGTAAAAATACTTGGAACTCAAGAAGAAGATATGGATAGAGCAGAAGATAGAGAGCTTTTTGATGAAGCTTTGAATAACTGTGATATCTTAAGACCAAAGGGAAGTACAGTTTATACAGCAAAAGAAGCGATAGAAGTTGCAAGAAAGTTAGAATATCCAGTTCTAGTTAGGCCTTCATATGTATTAGGTCGGACAAGGAATGGCGATTGCCTATGACGACGCTGAAATTACAGAATTTATAAATGAAATAAACAAAACAGTACAAGAGCACCCAATATTAGTAGATAAATATATGCTTGGAAAAGAGCTAGAAGTAGATGCAATATGTGATGGAGATGATATTTTAATACCAGGAATAATGGAACATTTAGAAAGAGCAGGAGTTCACTCAGGAGATAGTATATCTGTATATCCAACACAAAATATAAGCAAAGAACATCAGGAAAAAATAGTAGAATATACCACAAAAATTGCAAAAGAGCTTAATGTACTTGGAGTCCTTAACATTCAGTTTATAATTTGCAAAGGTGAAGTATATATAATAGAAGTAAACCCACGTTCAAGTAGAACAGTACCATATATCAGCAAAGTAACAAACTTACCAGTAATTGATATTGCAACTAGAGTAATTTTAGGAGAAAAATTAAAAGATATAGGATATGGAACAGGGCTTTATAAGGAAAGTGAGTACATTGCAATAAAAATGCCAGTATTCTCATTTGAGAAAATCAAAAATGCTGATACAAGCTTAGGTCCTGAAATGAAATCGACAGGAGAAGTATTAGGGGTATCTAAAAACTTCTCAGATGCTATAGTAAAAGCATTTATAGGAACAGGAATACAAGTACCAAAAACACGGAAATGTTCTTATAACTGTAAGGGACAAAGACAAAGAAGAAATGCTTCCACTTGCTAAAAAATTATATAATAAAGGTTTTGGAATATATGCAACAAAAGGAACAGCTACACTTCTAAGAAATAATGGAATTGAAGCAAAGGTTGTTGAAAAAATTTGGGAAGGAGCAGAAAGTATACCAAACTTGCTACAGACTCGGAAAAATCAACTTTATAATAAATACTCCAACAAGGGGAAAAGAAGCAAATAGAGACGGCTTCAAGATAAGAAGGCTTGCAGTAGAATCAAAAGTACCATGTTTTACATCACTAGATACAGCAAATGCTTTGTATGACGCAATAGAAGACATAAATACAGAAGAAGTAATAGATGTAGTGGATATAACAAAAGTTTAATATATGAAAATAAATTAACCAAACCGACAAATTTCGACATACAAATAAAAAACGATGTGATATAATAACTTTGAAATTAATTCAAGATAAAATTTATATCACATCTATTTTTTTTGTTCAAAAATTTAAAATCAAATGTGTCAAATTTTCACTCGTATAAGTAATAAAACAAAGAAAGTTGTATTGACAATATACATATAATGTAATATAATGTGTATACTATAATCTGAAAGGAGTGTTAAATATGGCACAAACAGTCATAAATGTTAGAGTAAATGAAGACTTAAAAAAACAATTTGAAAAATTTTGCAATGATACTGGTATGAATATATCAACAGCTATAAATATATTTATATCAACTGTTGTAAGAGAAAAACAAATACCTTTTAAAATAACTACTGAACCTTTTTATTCAGAAGAAAATATGAAACATTTACGAAAAGCAGTAGACAATGTTAATAATGGGAAAATAGAAATACACGATATAATCGAGGAGGAATAATGATAACAGCCTGGGATACAGAAGCATGGCAAGATTATTTATATTGGCAAACACAAGATAAAAAGACATTAAAAAGGATAAATGTTTTAATACAAGATATAATGCGCAATCCTTTTGAAGGAATAGGCAAACCAGAGCCATTGAAACATGAATTTGCTAGCTTTTGGAGTAGGCGAATAGATGAGCAAAATAGATTAATATATAAGGTACAAAATGAGTTAATTATAATAACACAATGTAGAACACATTATAACAAGAATTAAATGTCGTCTAAGGAAACTTGAATTAACTAATAAATTAATGTATAATTAAAGAGTAAATAGAAATCTTTTAACAATAGCAAGGAAGGAGAAAATTTTATGAAAGAAGAATTAAGTGAGTTCTTAAAAATAGCATATAAATATGATAAAGTAAAAAATTTAGAAGAAGCATTTAAAGAATTTCCGGTTGAAGAAGAATGGCATAAAGGTAATGCAGAAAATTGGCTAAAAGATCAGAAAGAAACTTATAGTATCGAATATGAAATTGGAGATATAGTATTTGTTAAAGAGAATAGTTATGATAATGGACAAACTGGAAACAATCACTTTTTTGTAATAATAGACCAAGATAATATGGCAGTTCCTATTGAAAATTTTGGAATGCTTATATCTTCGAAATTAGATAAACTTAAATTTCCTTCTAATAAGTTATTAGAAAAAGACAATACAAATAATCTTAAGAAAGATAGCATAGTAAAAACTGATGTAGCTTATAAAATTCTAAACGACCAGATAATTTTTAAAATTGGTAAAGTTGATATTGAAAAAGTAGAAGAATATAAGAAGAGTTTTTATGATAGTCTAAAATAATGTGAAGAAGAATAAAAAAGATGCAGAAGGCTTTGTCTTTTGCATCTTTTTTAGATTAAATGTCATCTAAGGAATCATAATAATTTATTAATAAATCTTGGACAGGTAATTTTAAAGCTTTTGCTATTGCACAAATTTCGTAGTCTGTAACTGTTCTAGTTCCTTTTTCTATATCATATATGGCATTCATAGAAATATCAAAACCGATTAGCAAAAGTTTATCTGAAAGTGATTTTCTAGATAGCTTTGCATTTTTTTCTATATTTTTCAATTATTTTAGCAGTTATATTTACAGTTCCTTTAGGGAGATTAGAAAAATCTCGAGAATTAGCCATTAAAAACCCTCCAAAAATTTTTTGTTAATATACTTGATTTTAACATTTTTTTATGATACAATTTCAGGGCAGACGGAATTGAAATAGTTTTTTCTTTACAATAAACAGAGAACTAGCCTAATAATTATATGTAAATAATGTCTCTTTATGTTTGGAAACTTGAATGTTTGGTTTTGTTTGGTTTGACTTTGGCATTCTAAGTTTCCAAATATAAGG
>CAOKMF010000023.1 GCA_948469655.1 uncultured Clostridium sp. | reverse complement strand
GCTTAGGGGCAACTTGGTTTAAAGAAGCCCCACCCCAACTAATGGAGTAGAGCCTAAAAAAATATCCTAGAAATCTTGACATACAAGTTTTCTAGGATATTTTTGGTTGGGCTGGATAGATTCGAACTATCGAAATGCCAGAGTCAAAGTCTGGTGCCTTACCGCTTGGCTACAGCCCAATATTAATGGGGTGGAAGATGGGACTCGAACCCACGGTCTTCAGTGCCACAAACTGACGCGTTAACCAACTACGCTACATCCACCATGCTTATAGCACTATATGCAGTGCTATTATATTTTAAATCATTACTAAGCATTTGTCAATACATTTTTCGATTTTTTATCAATTAACTATTTATCATTAGTTACATCACCATCTCCACTAACAGGTATTACTTCACCTAGATATGTAGACTTTGGCTTGAAAAAGCACTTAACAAAATCTTTATCTCTTGCTAGAACTTCTCTAAACTCTCTATAACTTTGTCCTATATATTTTCTTAAATCTGCACTAACTCCATAAGCCTCTAATCCAAGTTTATTTGCAATATATAATGACCTATATAAATGATATTTCTGAGTAACTATTACAATTTTCTTTGCTTCAAAAATTTCCTTTGCTCTATATAGACTTTCATAAGAAGAAAATCCAGCATGGTCCATAAAAATATTTGTAGATGGAACACCTTTATCTATTGCAAAATTCTTCATAATATTTACTTCATCATAATCAGCCTTACTATGGTCACCACTCATTATTATTTTAGGTGCTACATTTTTATTATATAAATCAATAGCTGTTAGTAGTCTATCAGCGAGCATATCTGTCGGCTTGCCATTTCTTACACCAGCGCCCAAAACTAAAATACAATCTATGTCGTCTTTATCAACACTTTCTAATATTTGGTTTTTAGTCTTGAATATAACATAAAAATTTATAACAAAAACTATTACAGCTATAACAATCACTAATATAGCAAAATATTTTAATAATTTAATCATAATTTGCACCTCTTTATTAGTATATCATATCTTTTCAAAACCTAGCAATATATAAAATTTGAAAAACTTGGAATTTTCTGATATACTTGCTCTGTTATGGATAATTTTGAAAGATATAAACACTTAAATAAATATTTGAAAGAAAAATTTGGTGAAAGGACCCTAAAAATCTGTATAGATGCTAATTTCACTTGCCCTAATCGTGATGGGAAATGTGGAACAGGTGGCTGTATATTTTGCTCTGAAAAAGGTTCTGGCGATCATATTAAAACTTCTGACATTACTAATCAAATCAAAAATTATTTTTCAAGTTATAAAGCTACTCGTGCAAACAAATTTATTGTATACTTTCAAAATTTCACAAATACTTATGACACTGTGGAAAACTTAAAAGCAAAATACGATAGTAGCTTAATTGACGATAGAATTGTTGGACTTCAAATTGCAACAAGACCTGATTGCATCACAGAAGAAATTTGTAAGCTTTTAAAAAGCTACTCTACAAAATATTATGTATGTGTTGAACTTGGACTACAAACTTCTAATGATAACACTGCAAAACTTATAAACAGAGGTTATGCCTCTTCTGAATTCACAAAAGCTGTAAATCTTTTAAACAAATACGAAATTGATGTCGTAACTCACATAATGGTAGGACTTCCCAATGAAACTTTTGAGGACATCAAAAAGACAGTTGCATTTATAAATAAACACAATATTCAAGGCATAAAAATACATTCCTGCTATGTTGTGAAAAACACAAAACTTGCAGAAATGTATTTAAATGGAGCTTATACTCCTATTAGTTTTGAAGATTATATGACAAGTCTTGAATATATCTTAACTCATATTTCACCATCAATTGTAATTCACAGAATTTCAGGTGACGCACCAAAAGATTTACTTTTGGCACCTGACTGGAACTTACACAAAAAATGGGTTTTAAATGGTATTGATAAAATATTTAGGGAAAAGGACTTGTACCAAGGCAAATTTTATTAAATTTGCTCCATAAACTTTTTCAAGTTTTCTATGTTTGCTAAACTTTCGCTGTCTACTTCTTCTCTAGTATAAACAACATTTTCAACTTCTTGTTTCTTTTGTTCACTGCCTTCTTGGTCAAAACGCATTGTTTTTTTATTAGTTGGTGCATACGTAATTGTTTCTAACTCTGGTATACACGCAAACCAAATTAGATTGTTCATTTTTAAGTTATCATTTTTAATGTGCCAATCATATTCTAAAATTAAGTTCTTATTTTCAATTTTAACAGAATTTAATAATGTATTATATTTTATTTTCTTTGCCAGTTCTTCTATTTTATTTGTATCAGCTATGTCTGTATTCAAATAATCTTTTGCAATTCTAGCATCATCTTCGTCGTAAACAATCACTTTCACACAGTAATCCACTGTCCCCTGTTTTAAAAAGTCAATAGTTTCTATATATACATATTCGCCAATATAAAGGTTATAATTTTCATTTAATGGCATTCCTTTTAAAAATACTTTACTATCATCAAATTCTCTACTACCACTATAAGAATTACTACCTCTAAAATCATCAAGATCAGTTACCGCACTTAATGTATATGAATTCTTTGTCATTTTATGTCTTTCATTCATTTTCATTACATAATCGTTATTCATTTTAGAAGAAATAAAAATAGTATTTTCTTTTGCGAAATCATACTCACCATATTGCTTATATGGATTAGTCATAGTAAACTCACCTTGTTTTTTCACTTCTGGCTTAAATTGTGGTACTTCTTTTGTTTCGCCTTTATATGACCATTTATAAGTTAGCGGTAAAAATTCTGCTATTTTATTTCCCTTATAATATACTGATAACTCAGGTATTTCCTCATATTCTTTTTGATAGTTTTTCTCTACATAAGATAAAACCGCATACATAAAAAATATAACAACTAATAATGTGATTATTACAACAGTTCTTTTTTTTACAAATTTAACTTCTTTCATAAAACACCCCTTATATATCATCTTCAACTAAGACATAACAATCTTCTAAGCTTGGCATTTCTAAACTTTCATCTGCAATTTTCTCAAATGAATACTCAAACTCTTGCATATAAAGTTCTTCTTCCAAACCTTTTTGAATTGTCCTTATTGGCAAAGCAGTTTCTTTTTCTATATAATAAGTTTCATAACCAACCATATTCTTGCCTAATTCTATTTTATAGCATTCTTTATCATTTACAACTGCTGTTGTTACGTTTTTTACAGTCATCAAAGGTTCTTCTATTAAATAATAAAATATGTCATATAGTTTTCTTAGTATGTTTCCATTCCAAGTTGTAAAAACATATTTTACATTACTATTCCAACTCCAATTTGTAATATATGCACTTTCACCATTACCAAACATATCCATATAACGTATAGCTGGGTTACCTGTTACTTCATACTTTACACTAGCACTATCACCGCCTTTAGGCATAACAAGATAAATATTCTTTTCTTTGTCTTGCCATATTGTAGTAGTTCCATTTACCCCAATAACTTCACGTTCTTTACTTGACCAAATTTCTCTTGATATTCCACTATTACTAGTTATCTTGTAATAATAATCTCCTTGAAAATTCTCAAAAGTCTTTTTCTCAAGATTTCTTACAAACACAAATAGTGATACTCGCCATATTATAAATAATACAGCTAATATCACTATTACAATAAATATTTTCTTCAATACTTTTTTCATAAAATTCCCCTTATCTTTTGTACTATAAAATTATTATATCTATAAACTACATAAATAGCAAGTATCTATGCGAGTTTAATAAGCTCAAAATTCAAGTAATCTGAACTTACAAGCTTGTACTCAATTCCGTCTACGATACCTTCTATTGCTTCATTATGAGATTCGCCATGTAAATGTCCATAGATACATTTTTTTATTCCGTAATCCTTTAAAGTCTTTATAAAATTAAACTCATCTGGTGGTTGTTCTTTAAAAAATGGTGGATAGTGTATAAATGCTATCATTTCTTTATCTTCACCAAAATTCTTACGTCCGTCTTCAATAGAAAGTTTAAGCCTCTCATTTTCTCTATTTAAAATCTTGGCATTTTCAGCAGACTTAAAATTTGTCACCCAGCCTCTTGTTCCAACAATTATTTTATCCTCAACTAAATAACTATTATTATATAAAAAATCTATATTCTCAAAATTATTTTCTTTCAAAAACTGTCTCATTTTAGTAATTGTTGACCACCAATAATCATGGTTGCCTTTAGACATAATTTTCTTACCAGGTAAAGAATTTAAGTACTCAAAATCAGGTTTAGCTTCTTCTAAATATGTAGCCCAAGAGAAATCACCCGGAAGAATAACTGTATCTTCTGGTTTAACTTTTTCTATCCAATTATCTCTTATCTTTTCTGCATGGTTTTCCCAATTATCTCCAAAAATATCCATTGGCTTGTCTATTGCAAAAGATAAGTGTAAATCTCCAATTACATAAATTGACATTCTATTCCCCTATCTTTAAATTTGGTACTGCATTTAAGTTAAGTTCTGCACGTTCTCCATTTATATAGTTATAGTACCCTTGAGCAGCTATCATTGCAGCATTATCTGTACATAACACTGGCTCAGGATAATATACTTTAATATTCATTCTTTCTGCGAATTTATCAAATTCAGCTCTTATGTATGAATTTCTCGAAACTCCTCCGGCAATTGCTATTTTATCAACTTTAAACTCTTTTACCGCTTTTTCAGTATTTGTAAGTAGCATTTCAGTAACTGCTTTTTGGAAACTAGCACAAAGATCTGCTTTATTAATATTAGGATCTTTGTGATTTAAGTTTATAACAGCAGTTTTTATTCCACTAAAACTAAAATCTAATCCATCAAAATGAGTAAGTGGCAATTCGATATTAGCCTTTCCTTCTTTTGCTAAATTATCGACTTTAGGTCCGCCAGGATATCCGAAGTCCAACTACTCTTGCTACCTTATCAAAAGCCTCTCCAATTGCATCATCTCGAGTTTTTCCTAAAATCTCAAAATCATTATATGATGTTACATTTACTAGATGTGTATGACCACCAGATACAATTAAACATAAAAATGGTGGCTCTAAATCTTTATGTGTTAAGTAATTTCCAGCAATGTGTCCTTCGATATGGTTCACAGCTATAAGAGGAATATCTGTAGCAAAACTTAAGCCTTTTGCATAAGAAACACCTACTAGTAATGCACCCACTAGTCCCGGGCCTTCAGTTACAGCTATACCATCAATATCTTCTAAAGTAACTTTTGCCTCTTTTAGAGCTTCTTTCATTACACCATTTATAACTTCTGTATGGCAACGTGAAGCTATCTCTGGAACAACTCCGCCATATTCTTCATGTATTTTAATTTGTGAATTTATAACATTAGATGAAACCTCTCTACCATTTTTTATCACTGATACAGAGGTCTCATCACAACTTGATTCAATTCCTAGTATTAATATGTCTTTCAATTTTATCTCCTATAAAAATATTCCAATTATTAGTCCAACTATTTTAAAAATTCCACTCTCAATTAAGTTAATTACTGGAGAAACCACATAACCTAAAAGTCCTGTAACCCATAGCACTAAGAAAATAAGATTAAAAGTGTACGCATTTCTATCTAACCATTCTAAAGCTTTATATGGTAAGAAATGTCTAAATATTTTCTCTCCATCTAGTGGTGGAAGTGGAATTAAATTGAATACTCCAAGTCCTATATTAACTGATATTGTTACATATATAAGTGTTCCTAAAATCTGTCCGCCATTGCTATAAAGAAAAGTAGCTGGTGCTAGTGCAGTAAGCAACATTGATACAACAGTTAATATAATCGCAATTATAAAATTCATTGCAGGACCTGCAAAAGAAACTAAAGCTTCGCAAGTACTCATTGATTTATTACTTGTAAAATTATTCGGATTTATTTGTACTGGTTTACCCCAACCTACGTGAGCAAATATAAGTAATATAAAACCAACAGGATCTAAATGGGCTAAAGGATTTAAAGTTAATCTTCCTTGATATCTTGGAGTTGTATCTCCTAATCTATCTGCCATCCAAGCGTGTGCAAACTCATGAAAAGTTATCGCTATAATTACCGCTGGCAAAGTCAAAAGTAAGCTTAGCAAATACCCTCCTGTCAAACTTCTTAATGAAAATATAACTAAAATAGCTAAGATTACATATAATGCACGTTTATCAAAACTAAACATAAAACTCTCCTTTTCCAATTTAATCCCTTGTACAATACTATTATTATATCACATTTTATAGAATTATCAATTGTTTTTTAATCTTCTAAAAATATATCTACATATGTTGGTATTGGCCATAAATTTTTAGGAACAATTTGCTCTAAATTATCAGCATTATTTCTCAATTTATCCATATATTTTATGACTTCATCTCTATAATTTATTGCTTTTTCCTCATAATCTTCTATTTTTCTTGTTTCTTCTAATTTTCTTGATAGCATAGTAATATTTTTATATAATCCATCGACATTTTTTCTAACTTCTGATAAAATTGCACTTTCAGTATCTGCATTTAAGTCTAGAGCTTTCAAATCCTTTATATCATCCATCAAGTTTTCTGAAAATTGTAAGCTTGCTGGTAAGATTTTTGTTTTTGCCATTGATAACATTGTACGTGCTTCAATATCCGTTAAATAACTATATTTTTGCATCTTTATAGCGTATCTTGATTTTAGTTCTTTTTCTGTATATATGTTATATTTTTCAAATAATCTAATTGCTTTATCTTCTGTAAACATTTTTAATGCCTCTGGTGTTGATTTTATATCTTTTAGCCCACGATATTCAGCCTCTTCTACCCAATCATTTGAATATCCATTTCCGTGATATATAATGTTTTTGTGTTTCTCAAATTCTTTTATTATTAATTTTTGTGCATCTTTATATATATCATTTGAATTTTCTAAAGCTGATGTAAATTCAGATATTTTATCAGCAACAGCTGTATTTAAAATCGTATTACATACACCAATTGATGTAGAAGAACCTGGCATTCTAAATTCAAATCTGTTATCTACAAATGCAAATGGTGATGTTCTATTTCTATCTGTACTGAATTTATTTATAGATTTCAATAATGTTTCTCCAAGCACTATTGTTTTATCAGTTTTATCTTTTTCTTGTATAAGAGTGTTAAAAATGTTTTGTAAATCTTCACCAATAAATATAGAGATTATTGAAGGTGGTGCTTCATATCCAGACAATCTTTTATCATTTGAAGCGGTTGCAGTTGACGCTCTAAGTAGTCCTGCATATTCGTCAGTTGCTGCAATTATAGCAGTTAGAATAAGTAAAAATCTTGTGTTATCTTTCGGATTTTTTCCCATTGATAATAAATTATCACCAAGGTCAGTGGATAAACTCCAGTTATTATGCTTACCAGAGCCATTTATTCCTTTAAAAGGTTTCTCGTGTAATAGACAAACTAAATCATGCTTTTCGGCAACAGTTTTTAAAGTTTCCATTATTAATTGATTTTGGTCAGTCGCTAAGTTAACATCACCAAAATATGGAGCAAGTTCATATTGGCAAGGTGCAACCTCATTATGTCTTGTGGCTGAAAGAATACCAAGTTTTAAAAGTTCTAAATCTACTTCGTCCATAAAACTTGCAACTTTTTCTTTTATATTTCCAAGATAGTGGTCACTTAATTGCTGTGTCTTAGCTGGTTCAGCACCAAATAATGTTCTTCCCACTGTTCTTAAATCTTCACGTTTATTATACATTTCTTTTGTAATTAAGAAATACTCTTGTTCAGCACCAATAGTTGGGAATACTTTATGTACATTAGTGTTTTTATCTAATAATTTGATTAACTTCAAAGTTTCTTCGTTTATAGCATTACAAGATTTAAGTAATGGATATTTTTTATCTAATGACTCACCATTATGTGATACAAATATAGTTGGAATACATAAAATCTTGCTTGACTTATATTCCTTTATAAATGCTGGTGATGTATAATCCCATTTTGTATATCCTCTAGCTTCAAAAGTTGATCTAAGACCACCTGATGGGAATGATGAAGCATCTGACTCACCAATAAATAATGATTCAAATGGAAACTCATAAATTACTCCATCTTCTGAGTTTGGAAACATAAAACTATTATGTTTTTCTGCTGTTGCTCCATTTAATGGTTGAAACCAATGCGTATAATATCTTGCTCCATTCTCAATTGCCCAAGCTTTCATTGCATCTGCAAATTTTTTTGCAAGCTCCTCATCAAATTCTAAGTTGTTATCAATGACCTTTTTGATTTTTGAATACTGATCTCTTGATAAGTATTTCTTCATTGTACTAGTGTTAAATACACTCTTTCCGAAAAGTTCTGATGTGTTTTGATTGTCCATAAATACACTCCTTTATTTTTATTTTATATATATTATTCTCAAAAAAATAAATGGGCGCAAAAGTCCCATTTATTTTTTGAAAATTAACATAACATTATAATCGGTTCGTTTTCTCATTTATACATCCTCTTTTTATTTTTTAGAATATACATATATTCCCGTTGTTTCAAATTTCACATCCTTAAAGAATACATCACCATCAAATTTTCTTTTAATATACTGACCTGTTGCCTCTAATTTTTTCATTAGTAGTTCCTCATAATATGAACTATAAGTTTGTAATAACTTCTCTTCTTTTTTATAGTTATAATCATAATAACAATGAACTGCTATTACATATATATCTGCATCAAGTTTATCATTGTTACTAACATATTTAGAAATAATTCTATCATTTTGCTCCTTTGACCATTTCTGATAAGAATTATCAAAATTTGCAAATATATTTTTATCGAAAAATGGATTTACTTGTACTGACCAATAATCTACTCCGATAATTTTTTTATCTTCTACTCCAATTTCCTTTAAATATTCACTAACGGCATCTCCTGCTGAATATGGGTATTTTATATCATGAATACAAGCTGATACATTCCAATATATTTGTATTATCATTGAAACTACTAATAATACATATAACACTTTGTCATTTTTAAAATTATTGTTTATAAAAGCAATACTTATTATAATTAGAAATAAAATTCCTATATGATGAGAACAACTATGAATGCAAGTTATCCAACAAAAATTTAATCCTAATAATGCAGATGTTCTAATCAATTGTTTGGTATTATTCATGCCAATTAATCTAAATATTACAATTGAACAAGCAATTATTCCTAAAATATTAAAAAATACACTGTCTGAACTCGTAAATAAAATACCACTAATTACTTTATACCAATCTTCCAATACGACCAAACCAGCTACACAGTCACTAGCTGGATAAAAATATAAAGCAACACTAAAAAATAATAGAGCAAGAATTATAAAAAATTTCTTTACACCTTTTTCTATTTTTTTATTATCTTTTTTGCTTATTATAACCTCTTCTATTAAAAATTCAAGCCAAAAACCTCCTGCTAACAAAAATCCATGTAGAGATACATTCATAAGCAAAGTTAATAAAATACCATATTTTACTAAATGTTCTTTTTTATTTGGATACAAATACACAATTGCCATTAGTATTGGAAACAATAATGTATATGACCTTGCCACAATAGTATATTGAAAAAATATATAGTAAGTATAAGGTAATAAAATTTTAAAAACAAGTGGCACATTTTCATTTTTGTGTAGAAAAATTATACCTATTACTGTCAAAGCAGTAGTTAATATGTATAACTGATTATATTCCATACCCAACACTATACAAAACTTTAATAAAAGTTGCCAAAGTGCTGGTGTACCTTCATATCTTATTGCTTTAAATATACCAATAACATCATTATCTCTTGCAATTAGCCAAGATTGCGCTTCATCAGCCCAATGTTCATGATGCAATCCTACGAACACTGCTATTGCTATAAATATAGCAATATAAATCACTTCAAAAATATATTTTTTTACCGAATTGTCTTTTGTCTTTTTATTAGAACTCATTTTATTACCTTTTATAACTAATTTTCTTCTATATATTTATTAATCTTTTCTTCGTCTTCTCTCATTGCTAAAATCGTTTTTTCAAATAGTTCTTCTAAACTCCAGCCAAGTCTTTCAGCGCCTTTTGTAATTACGTCTCTTGAACAACCTGCTGCGAATTTCTTATCTTTAAATTTTTTCTTTAAGCTTGAAACTTCCATATCTGAAACACTCTTTGATGGTCTCATTTTAGCGCAAGCCCAAACTAAACCAGTAAGTTCATCAACTGCATATAAGATTTTTTCCATAATATGAGATGGTTCAACATCTGAACAGCTTTCATATCCATGACTGCAAATTGATGTAATTATTTCGTCTGCAACGCCTTCTGCCTTTAATAACTCAACACATTTTTGGCAATGCTCTTCTGGATACATTTCAAAATCTACATCGTGTAACAATCCAATATTTCCCCAATATTCAACATCTTCACCTTGTTCTTTTGCAAAATATCTCATTACACCTTCAACTGTTAAAGCATGTCTTATATGAAATTCCTCTTTATTATATTTCTTTAAAATTTCTAAAGCTTTTTCTCTTGAAATTCCTTTTGAATAATCAACTTGTGCCTTAGCCTCTGGTTTTTCGTCTGCTTTTCCGCCTATTGGCTTCATAGTAGGGAATAAAATTACATCTCTAATTGAAGCAGAGTCTGTAAGAAGCATAACTAATCTGTCAATTCCTATTCCTTCACCACCTGT
This sequence comes from uncultured Clostridium sp., assembly GCA_948469655.1. Lineage (GTDB taxonomy): Bacteria > Bacillota > Clostridia > TANB77 > CAG-508 > JAAWPK01. Next base: position 6,556 of record CAOKMF010000023.1, on the reverse strand, counting down.
TGGAGGTAAACCGTATTGAAGTGCTTGTACATAGTCCTCGTCCATCATTCCAGCTTCATCATCACCATTTTCTCTTGCTGCAATTTCTTCTTTAAATCTTTCATATTGGTCAATTGGATCATTTAATTCTGAGAACGCATTTCCATATTCTCTACCATCTATAAATAACTCAAATCTTTCTGTTAATCTATTATCCTTTGGTGATTTCTTTGCAAGTGGTGAAATTTCTACTGGATAATCATATATAAAAGTAGGTTGTACAATTGTTTTTTCAACATATTCGTCAAAGAATAAACTAATTATATGTCCTCTTGTTTCTTTTCCTTGTGGAATTTCTATATTTCTCTCTTTAGCAATTGCAACTGCTTCCTCATTGCTATTAATAGTGTTAAAATCTACACCAGTAACTTCTTTAATAGAATCTATCATTGAAATTCTCTTCCAATTTCCACCTAAATCAATTTCTGTTCCTTGATATGTGATTTTAGTTGTACCACAAACCTTCATAGCACATTTTTGGAAAATCTCTTCTGTTAATTCCATCATATCATGATAATTTTGGTATGCAGCATAAAATTCGATAGATGTAAATTCAGGATTATGTCTAATATCCATTCCTTCATTTCTAAAAATTCTACCTATTTCATAAACCTTATCATATCCACCTACTATAAGTCTCTTTAAATTTAACTCAGTAGCGATTCTTAAATACATTGTAAGGTCTAAAGTATTGTGATGTGTTATAAATGGTCTTGCAGTAGCCCCACCTGAAATAGTATTTAATACAGGTGTTTCAACTTCTAAATAACCTTTTTCGTTTAATATATTTCTTATTTCAGAAATTATCATACTTCTTTTTATAAAAGTATCCTTAACTTCTGGATTCATAATTAAATCAACATATCTTTGTCTATAACGTAAGTCTGTATCCTTTAAGCCGTGAAACTTCTCTGGTAAATCTCTTAATGATTTTGTCAAAAGAACAATTTCTTTCGCATGAATTGATATCTCTTCTGTTTTTGTTTTAAATACAAATCCTTTTAAACCGATAATGTCTCCAATATCAAAAGTTTTAAAAGCTTTGTAACTCTCTTCACCCAAATCATTTATGCTGATATAACTTTGGATTTTACCAGTTGAATCTTGAATAGTGCAAAAAGATGCTTTACCCATTATACGTTTGGCCATAATTCTTCCTGCAACAGAAACATCTTTGTTTTCATATTGCTCATAATTATCTTTAATGTCTTTACTGAATTCTGTCCTATCGTACTTTGTGATTTCAAATGGATTTTTTCCAGCTTGTTGTAGCTCCTTTAGCTTATCAAGCCTAATTTGCATTAAATGATTAATGTCTAACTCTTCATTTTCCATAAAAACTGCTCCTTTTCTTTTTATTTTATATTTTATTATTATATACCTTTTTTTCGTTATTGTAAACCAAAAAGTAACAAAAAACCGCAAATATAATATATTTACGGCTTAAAATTTAACTTATGGTAATAGAGAACATTGAATATTTGTATCTCCTTGTAGCTCTCCATTTTTGTATTTCAATAAACTTATACTTGGGTCTCCTTCATATCTAGGTAATTCAATTAAAATCTCCATTATTCCATCATTATCAACATCTATTACTTCCACATTGCTTAAGCTTAAATGGTATTCTTCTGTTGCAACAGATTCCCATTGACTTTTCTCAATATATGCTAAATCTGCAACTTTCGTTCCAGAAGAATCTACTAAAGTTATCTTAGAATATCCTGATGTCTTGTTTGCAAGAATTAAAATATATTCTTCAGTTCCATTTCCATCTAAATCTGTAATAATAGCTTTGTTAGAATCATAATCCCCAATTTTAGGATTTTTGTCTGATACTATGGTTGGTATAGCATTTACTACTTTGATTTCTCTAGGTATTGCTTCATAACTCTCAGAAATTGCTATTTTACCAACATTTTCAATTTTAACAAGTCCATCATATAATTGTGAAGATAAATTTCCAAGTTTTGAATCTTTAAAACCGAAACTCTCATAATTATAGTAAGTTATAACATATTTATCTTTATATTTATCTGAATTATCTATATATTTAAGCTCTGTTTGTTTCATACTTGTTGTGTCTAAAATTAATCCGTTATATAAAACAGTAAGATTTTCATTCAAAACTTTTCTACTTGTTGCATCTACTGCATCTATTGTATTTGTACTAGCTGAGCCTGTATTTGTAGCAGAATCTATAATGTCTTTTATAGTTTCTCCTTCTGCTAACTCATTTGTGTTAGTCTCAGGTGCAGTTATCTGCTCATCTTGTACTAAGTTTTGAACTAGACTATTATATTTTTCATAATCTCCCTGCTCTTTTTTTATCATATAATATACCAAAGACCCAGTTCCTAAGATAAGTACAACTAAAATTGCTAATAATGAATTCCCTAAAGTAATTGGTGTTGGTATAGTTTTCATTGATTTTTCTTGTTTTACTTCTTCGTCTGGTTTATTATTCTTTTCAGCACTGTCTTTAATTGTATCTCCCATATTTTCTCCTTCGTTCATTTTCATATCTATTATAATTCTAACATAACAGTATATTTTTTCAAGTATATTTTAAAATTATTTTAAACATTTGTCTAAATTTTCAATAATTTCTTCTTTATTCATTTTTTGTCCTATAAATACTAATTTAATCATTCTGTCTCCTACCTCGTCGTCCCAATCTTTTAGTACTTCAGGATTTTCTTTTATAATAGCTTTTCTTTCAGCTTCTGGTGCTGATGCAATCCAATCTCCGCCATATTCTGCTTGAATTTGTTTTCCTGCTTGCTCAAATATATATGACTCATTTGGAGTATCAGCAAACCAAATTAATCCTTTACATCTAATAACTGATTTTGGAAAATTATTTGCAAACACTTCAAAAGCATCTCTATCAAGAGATTTTCGTCTATAATATACAAATGTACCAATTCCATATTCTTCTGCTTCGCCTTCATCATGATGGTGATGGTGGTGATGATGTCCTTCATGCTCATGATGTTCATGGTCATGCTCGTGATGATGCTCGTGTTCTTCATGGTGTTCATGATGATGTTCTTCTTCCTCTTCTACATCTTTTTCTAATTCTTGAACCCAACCAGCTGATGCCGCTGCTTCTTCAAAATCAAAAGCCTTTGCATCTATAATATCTTTTACTTCAACTTTTCCATAATTTGTTTCAATTATTCTAGCTTTTGGTTGAAGTGCTTTTATAATTTTTCTAACTCTGTTTAGTTCATCTGGTTCTACCTCATCTACTTTATTCAAGATAATTGTATTACAGAACTCGATTTGTTGAATAAGTAAATTTTCTATATCTTCTTCATCAATATTTTCTTTAACTAAATCATCTCCACAACCAAACTCTGTTGCAAGTCTTAATGCATCTACTACTGTAACTACATTATCTAATCTACATAGTTTTGGTACACCATAACTTCCTGTCTCGTCAGATAAAACAGTTAATGTTTGAACTATTGGCATTGGCTCACAAATACCACTTGCTTCAATTAGTATATAATCAAATTTTCCTGATTTTACAAGCTCTACTATCTGTTTCATTAAATCTACTTTTAATGTACAACAAATACAACCATTAGAAAGTGGAACTAAGCTATCATCGTTTTCTGTAACTACTCCACCTTTTCCAATAAGCTTAGCATCTATATTAACTTCTCCTATATCATTAACTATTACTGCAACTTTATAACCTTCTTGATTATTTAAAACATAGTTTATTAAAGTTGTTTTTCCTGCTCCTAAATATCCTGTAAGTATTGTAACTGGAACTATTTTACTCATTTTATATCTTCCTCTTTTCTCTTTTATAATGTAGTATTATATCACAAAAATCATATTAATGTATAGTATTTTGCAATAATAATTTTTTAAATATAATCACAATAACACCAATAATTATAACTATTATACTAATTATCTGATTAAAAGATAAAACTATTCCTATATGGCTGTATCTAAAATAATCAAGCATAAATTTACTGCTACCACATAGTACTGCACTTATTCCTAGTGTTTTTAAATCAAATTGGTTTTTATCATGTTTTGCCAGCATATAAATAAAAATTAAAATAAATACGATTGCTTCAATTATTTGCACCGGAAATATATATGTATTAATTTCTATACCAGCACAACAACTAGCAAAATAGCAACCAATTTTACTAATTCCATACATAAGCGGTATTGAAGGCATAAAAATATATAATATCTCTTTAAAGGATTTTTTAAATTGAAAACTAAATAATAATAAAAATAGCAAAGCTCCAATAATACCACCATATGCCGTTAGTCCTAAACTTATAAAATCAAATTGTCCATCAAGTTCTTCATATTTTTGAATGAAGGTAAATAACTTTGCTCCACCAATTATTCCAACATTCTCATAAAGAAGTAAACAAATCATTTCTTTTTTTGAAACACTATATTTTTTCGAAATTAACATTGCTATAATAATATTCACTATTAATGATAATAAAATCATTATACTATAAAAATGTGTTGTTATATCAAACATATTTAATTCTCCTATGGGCAACGATAACGAGTAATTGTCGAAAAAATTGGTACACTACAAGTAAATACTAGAAGAATTATTGATAATATTGCCAAAATTATTAATATCACAAATATCCAAAAAAATACTTTTATTGCTTTACTTTTAGGATACTTTATATAACCATCAACAATAGTTATAAGCGCAATTATAAAACAAATTTCGCTTAATTTATCTAAGCAAAAACATCCTACTATACTAATTAGAAATATAATCAAACAAGTTTTATCTTTTCCTTCATAGTTTGGTAAACTTTCATCCTCTTTGTTTATTGTATAATAATCGATATTTTCCTTATTAATTATTTCTGAACATTTTGGACAAATGTTCCAATCATCCTTTAACTCATATCCACATTTCTTACAATTCATTCTTTAAATACCTCTTTTAATAACTATCCCTTTGTATAAATTCTTCTATAGTTTCGCCCCAAGCTTTTCCACTTGAAAAACTATCATAAACACGAACAGCATCGAGTCTATTAAATTCAAGTGTAATTCCATCTAAGGTACATATTAAAAATCCGACATGTCCATAAAAATCACTATTTTTTTCTAGTTCTACTATATAATCATTTATCATTTTTATATTATCATACTCAGTCTTACAAAAATCAAAACAGTTCATATCTACATACATATAAATTGATGTAAAAGGCTCCCCATCATTATTGTCACTAAGTTGCTTATATATATCTTGTTTTGTGTTTATAGTAATTGGAACAATACTTTCATCATGGATATCTTCTGAAAAAGTTATTTTTTCACAATGCTTATCAAAAGTATTTTTGACTTTTTCATATAGAGTTCCTGCATTTTCTCTTAGTTTTATATTAAAATCATAATTATCATAATATTCATCTTTATGTGTATTATAAGAAACATTAAAATCTATATTATCTGTATCAGAATGTACCAAATAATGTTCTGTTTCACCTTTGCCCTTTATAGTTCCAAAGCTCGAACCATCACAACTCAAATTAGTATCAGGATTTTTAACTGATTTTATAAAAGTAACATTATCAAATTTTTTGCCATATTTGTCTTCTAGATATCTTTGAACAGCTCGCTCACCTGTCATATTACCAAACATAAAATTAAAAAGTAATAATGCTATTATTAATAAAACAACAATAATACTTGCTACTAATGGTTTCTTATTTTCTTTTTCCACTGGTTTAGAACATATCGGACAAACTTTCCAATCCTCTTCTAAATCATAATTACAATTTCTACATTTCATATAAATGCTCCTTGTTTATTACTTCATTTACAATACAATTATACTATATACATCATACATTGACTAGCAAAAAAATACTTTTTATATTTCTTTTTAAAAAAATATTTAAAAAATATTAAAAATATGTTGACAAAGTTATAAAAATCTAGTAAAATAATTAATGTCGATACGAAATGGTCGCTTAGCTCAGCTGGGAGAGCATCTGCCTTACAAGCAGGAGGTCATAGGTTCGAACCCTATAGCGACCACCATTTTTTGGCCTGGTAGTTCAGTTGGTTAGAATGCCGCCCTGTCACGGCGGAGGTCGACGGTTCGAGTCCGTTCCAGGTCGCCAAAATATCTAGTTATACTAGATATTTTTTATAAGGCTCGATAGCTCAGTTGGTAGAGCAGGGGACTGAAAATCCCCGTGTCAGTGGTTCGATTCCACTTCGAGCCACCACTAAAAAAAGGTTAACGAAAGTTAATCTTTTTTTGTGGCTCTACTCCATTAGTTGGGGTGGGGCTTCTTTAAACCAAGTTGCCCCTAAGCTTTCTTTGTTTTCTAATCATTTCACTCAAAAACCTTGTATTTTTGTGCTTTTTGGGTACACCTAATAAACCTAACATAAATTTAGGATTTTTTCAATATTAAATTTCCCATAGCTTAATTGGCTCTACTCCATTAGTTGGGGTGGGGCTTCTTTAAACCAAGTTGCCCCTAAG
>CAOKMF010000022.1 GCA_948469655.1 uncultured Clostridium sp. | reverse complement strand
TTCTATTCTTTCTTCATATGCCTTTATTTTGTGCTGTTCTGCTGCATCTGCTGATGTTCCTATTATTCCTTCTCTTCCTGTTATTCCTTGTATTGTTACTGCTGATAATATTACTAGTAGTATTATCATCACTAGTAATGCGATTAGCGTTACTCCGCTTTCGCTTTTTTTGTTTGGTCTCACTTTGTTCATTTAACTTTTTCCTTTCTCTCTTTGGTTTTTTATTTTGTATATTTTTTCTTTTTTTGTCATATATTATTTTTACACCCTTTTGGCAAGAAATATTATTTGGCGGAAGAAGATAAAAATAGCCAAAGTCAAACCAAATAAAACCAAAACTATTTTTATTTCTTCCCAAAAAGATGTTATGGTTAACTGACACATATGTCATAATTATTGTATATAAAACTGACATTTATGTCAAGGTTTTTTTATGGGAAATATTCTAAAATTTTAATAGGTGATAATTATGTTAAAAGAAATAAGAATCAAAAAGGACTATACACAGGAAAAATTATCCGAACTTGCAAATGTTGACCCTAGAACAATATTAAGAATAGAAAAAAATTTTACCGTTCCAAAAGTTGACACGTATGCCAGATTAGTAATTGCACTTGAAATGACCAACGAAGAAATTGGTAAACATATACGAAGTATTGCTCTAGAAAGTGATAAGACTTAAAATAGTTTATAAAATGTGTTACAAGGAAATAAGAATAAAAAAAGACAATTCTTTAAAAGTTCAAATAAACTTTTTAGAATTGCCTATATTTTTTGTTATTAAACTCTCAATTATGCTTCTTCTGACGCCTCTTCTGGTGCGCTTACTGGACAAACACCTGCACAAGTTCCACATCCTATACATAAATCTGGATTTATTTCGTATCTTTCTTCTCCTTGTGAAATACATTCTACTGGGCAATTTGCTGCACATGCTCCGCAAGATATACATTTATCTGTTATTTTGTAAGCCATACATATTCACCACCTTTCATATTTTTCATTTTAATTATTCATATCTTCTTTGTCTAATTCTTCAAGTTTTTCTAATTCTTTTAAGTCATTTTCATCTATATTATCTTCTACATCAGTTTCTACATCTTTAATTACTTTGATATCCTTTACATTAAATTTCTTTATCTTCGTTTCGTCTTTATTTACTATCTTTACTTTTACAGTCTCTTTCAAAGTCTCAACATTTTCAACTGTTCCTTCTCCTTCTTCTGTACTTACTATTGCACCTACTTTTGGGAGTCTTGAAAGTTTTTCTTCATAAACATCTTGTTCATATTTTAAACAGCACATAAGTCTTCCACAAGAGCCTGATATTTTAGAAGGTGTAAGTGATAAATTTTGTTCTTTTGCCATTTTTATTGATACTGTTTCAAAATTTGAAAGATGTTGACAGCAACAAAGTTCTCTTCCACAAATTCCGACATCCTCCAATTCTCTTTATTTCGTCTCTTATTCCTATTTGCCTAAGTTCTATTCTAGTTTTAAATATTGCTGCTAAATCCTTTACTAAGTCTCTAAAGTCTATTCTACCATCTGCTGTAAAGTAAAATAATATTTTGCTACCATCAAATTTATATTCTACATTTACCAAATTCATGTCTAATTTATGCTTTTTTATATTTTTTACTGCTATTTTGAATGCTTCTTTTTCTTTTCTTTTATTTTCTTCATTATGCTTTTTGTCTTTTTCTGTTGCAATTCTTTTAATTGGCTTAAGTGGTGATACAATTCTATCATCGCTAGTTTCTTTATTTGGGACTGCAACTTCTGCATATTCATCACCAAATGCAGTTTCAACTATTACAAAGTCCCCAATATTTAATTTATATTTTCCGGGATCGAAGTAATAAACTTTACCGATTTTTCTTTAATCTAATACCTACTACCGTCTTCATAGTTTCCTCCCTTCATTTTATAATTATTCCCATATGCTAAAAATCAAATTATCCAAACTCATATCAAAATTGCTATTTGCTTTAAGTCTTTCCTTTGTTTCCTCTACATAGTCTATATAATCTAAATATTTTTGATTTGTCTTTATTTTTTTGCTTAATATAATATTTATAAAATCTAAGTTTTCAAAAATCTTTTCCTTATCCTTATATAATACATCAATTTTTCCGAAGTAAATCTATGCTTAAATAGTTTTCCACATTTCCAAAAATTTTTTCTAATTCTTCATACCTTTGCTTTTCTTCTTCTGTTAGCTCTTCTTTTGTCTCTTCTGTAAATAATACTTTTGCACATCTTGACTTTATTGTTGTAAGTAATGAATTTTCATTGTTTGTAACTAATATTATACATGCAAATTGTGGTGGTTCTTCAAGTGTTTTTAATAAGCAGTTCTGCGCTTCTTTAGTCATGTTTTCTGCATTGTTTATAACATAAACTTTTTTTGCTGATGTTATAGGCTTTTCATATATTTTTTCTTGCAAACTTCTAATTTCATCTATCTTTATAGTTTCAGTATTTTCTTTGTTTATCTCATAATAATCAGAATGATTTTCATCGTCAAACATTATGCATGACCTACACTTGTCCCCTACAAGACTACCTTCTAAGCATAATATCATTTTAGCAAATTCTTTTGCATATTTATAGTTTTTAGTTTTTCCGAATTCCTGAAAATATATATCCTCCGGACTACCCTTTTCTTTTCTACTATATTTTTAAGTAATTCTTCTATTTGAATATTTTTCATTTAATTAACCTTTCCCCATTTTGAAAAAGGCCAAAATCTCATAGCTACTTTGCTTTCTACTTTACTTACTGGTACACATCCAAATGCTCTACAGTCTTTACTCTCAGCCCTATTATCTCCCATTGCAAAAACATATCCTTCAGGTACTGTTAAATCATAAAATATTCCCATTTTTTCTGTTTTTACATCATCTCTTAAATAATCTTCTTCTAATTCTTCTCCATTAAGATATACTTTACCGGTCTTCTATTAAAATATGATCTCCTGCAACTCCTATTACTCTTTTTATGTAGCTCTCTTTTCCTATTTCTAATACATAATATACAAATTTAGAAAATATACTATTTGGATTGTTATTATATATTGCAACTGGATTATCCATACTTATTTGTCCTACTTTTATATCTGTATCAGAAGGAGCTTCAAATGTTATTATATCTCCTCTTTTTAACTCTTCCTTTCTTGTTATGCTCCATCTATTAAGAAATAGCCTATCATTTTCTATTAATGTTGGTTTCATTGATACTTGTCTTACAGCTGTTGGAGTAAATACGTAATGTCTAACTACAAGTGCTAATATTACTGCAATTATTATGCACAATATCCATTCTATAACTTCTTTTATATTACTTTTATCTTCTAATTTTTCCATTTTTGTATACTTCACATTCCTTCCTAAGTATAAAGCTTTATGTATTTTATTATATCGTAACTTCCCTTCAAAATCAAGCATATGTTACTTTTTTGTAGGCACTTTAATAACAACTTCTGTACCTTCGCCTTTCTTACTTTTTATATCTATGCTTCCGGTTATTTTTATCTAATATTTCTTTTGCAATAGAAAGTCCTAATCCTGTACCTCCCATTTCTCTTGTTCTTGCCTTGTCTACTCTATAAAATCTATCAAAAATACGTGTTAGATCTTCTTCTGGTATTCCAATTCCATTATCTATTATTTTTATATACGCATCATTATATACAAATCCAACATATATCTTAATATTTCCTTTTTCTTTTGTATATTTTATACTATTTGTTAATATGTTTAGTACTACTCTTTCTATACCATCTTTATCTGCATATACTGGAGGTACATTTGCTGTTACAAAACATTCTACTTTGTGATGTTTTTTATCTATTTCTATTTGTACTTTATCTTGGCATCTCTTTACAAGTTCACCTAAGTCAAATTCTACTTTTTCTTGTTTAATTTCATCATTGTCATATCTAGAAAGTGCTAAAAGGTCTGTAACTAATTTTGCCATTCTCCTTGCTTCTGTTGCAATTACTGTTAGGAATTTGTCCTTTGTTTCTTTATCGTATTCATCTTCTAACAATGTATCTGCATATCCCATTATTGAAGTAATTGGTGTTTTTAGCTCATGAGATACATCAGCAACAAATTCTTTTCTCATATTATTTAGTCTCACATGTTCTGTAATATCTTGTATTACAACTATTACACCTGCTGGAATATCGTCTTCGTTTTTTAGTGGTGCAAAATGCATATGCATATGATTATCTCCTATTGTTACTCTTTGCTCTGACGAAGTCCAGTTTTCAAGATATATTATTTTTTCTAAGTTTACATCTACACCTAGTTTATCAAATATTTTTTCAAAGTTTTCATCTTCAGGAATTAATCTTAAAAGTCTTGTTGCTGCAGGATTTATTAGTTCTATTCTTCCTTCCATGTTAAATGCTATAATCCCATCTGTCATATGGAAAAGTATTGTTTCTATTTGATTTTTTCTCTTAGATACTTCACTTAAGTTTTCTTTTAGTTCTTTGGTCATCATATAAAATGCATTAACTAAATCATCAACTTCATTTTGACTTTGATGTGATTCTATTTCAATAGGTTCTAAGTCATCTCCGATTAGCTATTTTTTTTGCATTATTTATAAGTCTAGTTATAGGCGCAATTACTGCTTTTGTTACAACTATGCCGTACTAAAATACATATTGCTATAAATACTCCTGACGTGCATATTGTAGTGATTTTTAGGTTGTTTTGATAATTCTCTAAATCTAAGATATAATCTGTTCCTTGCTCTTTAGCTGTATCTGTAACATTTTGCAAATTAGAATAGTTAATATATCCGGCTAATTCCTATTGCTAATATTCCGAACTACCAAAAAAACTAAAATTATTTTTATTTGTACATTTTTTAACATTTTTATTTACCTTTCATTTTGCATAAGAACAAATCTCACTTCACGAGACCTTTTCTCTATTATTAATCTTTTACGCTTCTAAATTAAGGTCAAGGAAAAGCATAAAGATTTGCATTGTGAAAAATTGCTTGCAATTTTTCTGTGCAATGTTTTTTTATCTGATAGGAAGTTCGGAGAACTTTTCGATTAGATAAAAATAGAGATATAGGGGCTGCTACCATTTTACAAATCTGGCAACGCCCCTACTTTTATTTTACACATAAACTATGTGTTTAATTTGTTATTCTGGTTTTGATATGTAATATCCAACTCCCCTTTTAGTTACAAGTATTTGTGGATTTGTTGTATCTTCTTCGATTTTTTCTCTTATTCTTCTTACTGTAACGTCTACTGTTCTTATGTCTCCGAAATATTCATATCCCCAAACTTTTTCAAGTAAAAGTTCTCTTGATACAATTTGTCCGAGGTTGCTGTGCTAAATATTTTAAAGCTTCAAATTCTCTGACTGTTAAATCTACTTTCTCTCCTCTTACTTTTACTTCAAATCTATCTATATCAAGACTTAAGTCTCCTACAGTTATTTTATGATTTTCTTTTTTATCTTTTTCTTCTGCTTCCACTGTTAAGACTTCTGTCTTTCTTAAATTTGCTTTAACTCTTGCCATAAGTTCTCTTACACTAAATGGCTTTGTTATATAATCATCTGCTCCAAGCTCTAATCCAACAATCTTATCTAATTCTTCATCTTTTGCAGATAGTATAAGTATTGGTACATTTGGTATAGCACTTTTTATTTTCTTACATGCTGTTAATCCATCCATTTTAGGAAGCATTATATCAAGCAAAATTAAATCTGGCTTTTGCTCTATTGCGACATCTACTGCTGTTTGTCCATCATTTGCTTCTATTGTGTTATATCCTTCCTTTTTAAGGTTATATACTAATATATCAATTATTGATTGCTCGTCATCTACAATTAGTACTCTTTTTTTGTCTTCATCATCAAACATATAACATCCGCCTTTCATCCTAGACTTATATATATAAATTTATATCACATATTTAAAATTAAAACAAGTGTTAAATAAATTTATTTTGTAATTTTTTTGATTTTGGTGTTTTGTGTTTGTTTAGCATTCTAATATATTTATAATTAAAAAAGAATATATAAATTTTAAAATAAAACACCTACCTAAGTAAGTGTTTTATCATATTATCTTATTTTTAAGTTGTATATATTATTATTTATTGTGATTTCCGCTTCAACCGGAGTATCTGTTTCGTCTGCTATTGTTTTTGGTACTTCTACTAAATAATAAAGTGTCTCTGCTGTTAATGGGTCTATCCTGGTTATATTAGTATATGTAAATGTTCCTCCACCTTTTTTCTCAACTGCTGAAAATGCATTATATTCATATTTGTTATCATACTTAAATTTTACTTTTGCAACTTTATCCGCATCTAACGCTAGTGTTGATATGTTCTTAGCAGTTAGAACAACATACATATATATATTATCTGTATCTTTTACTTGATAATGTGTATAGAAACTATCTGGATTGCTTGGAATTACATCTTGTTTAAAATTAGTTTCTTTCACTGTTATTTCCCAATCCTTCTCTGTTACTGTTTCTCCAATAATTATGCTTTTAGCATTCGCTTTTTTACTATTTTTCTCATTTGTTTGACTTGTATTACTATTTATTTTATCTACTGCATCATTAATAGTGTCTGCTGTGCCACCCATAATGCTAATCATTATTATTATAGAAGCTATTCCTAATACAAGTCCAGTAATAGCTTGTCCTATTCCCATTTTTTTAACTATTGCAATAATTCCAAATACAAATGCTAAGAGTCCCAAAACAAATGATATTACATTTAAAATTGGAATAAACGATATACATACTCCTATAATTCCTAATACCATACTTGCAGTTGCTAAACTGCTTTTATTGTTTGTTTTATTATTTTCCATAACTTCCCCTCTTATATAATAGATTATTATGATTAATTATTGTATCATAACATGTTGTTATTGTCTAGTTTTGTCAAAACTACCTTTCCTTTATTAATTCCTACATTAATCAATGTATCTTTTTTAATAACATTTACTACAAGGGGTGTATCCTTGTTTTTGTGCTGCTGACAATATCATTTCTATTTTACTATTTTTTAAATAAGAACAACCATTTTTGTGATATTTCTTTCCTGTCTTTGTAACATACACTATTGCTGAATTTGTATTCTGGACACTTGTACTTGCTTTTGTGTTGCTACCTGTATTATTTGATTTTGTTGTTGTATTTGTTGTAGTTTTCTTTGTTTTTGTACTATTAGTACTTGAACTATTATTGTTTGTATTTTTATTATTTGTAGTATTGTTATTATTAGTAACCACATTATTATTTACTGTGGTTTTATTTGTATCTATATTTGTATTTTCTTCTTGTGTTTTTTTATTTTCTTGCTCAATGTTTTCCTTGCTTTTTGTATCTTTATCTACAGGCTTTGTTTCTTCTTTTTTAGTATTTATTATTGTCGTTTCATTTTGGTTATTATTTTTTTGAGTAGATGAAACTGAAGCATTTGTCGATAAACCCATTATGGTAGTTAAAATAGTTATTCCTGAAACTACTGCTAGCCAAAACCACCATTTCTTTATTAACTCTTTCATATATAAATTACCCCTTAAATTATTATACTTTCATATGATATCTTTCGCAATGAAAATACAAAAAAAGACAAAAAAACATGTAAGTTATCTTTTACATGTTTTTATATTTTTTATTAAATTATTAGTCTCTCCCTACATAGCACCTTCTTTTTTAAATACAGAAAGTACTGTTTTAAAAAGTATTTTAATATCATACCATAGAGTACGATTATTGTAATACTCTAAATCTAATTTTAATCTTTCTTTAAATGTATTTTGGTTTCTTCCTGAAACTTGCCAAAGTCCTGTTATACCAGGTTTACATTTTATTATATATCTGTAATATTCTCCCATGTCCTTCTTTTCGCGATTTAGATAAGGTCTTGGTCCAACTATACTCATTTCACCTTTTAACACATTTATAAATTGTGGAAATTCGTCAAGACTTGTCTTTCTTAAAAATTTTCCTATTTTTGTAATTCTTTCATCATTTTCTACTTTTCTATAATTTAAATATTTTTCTCTAAATTCTTTATCTGATTTCAGTTTTTTCATTAAAATTTTGTCTGCATCTACTACCATTGTTCTAAATTTATATAATTTAAATAATTTTCCGTTTTCACCAATTCTCTTTTGAACAAAAAATATAGGACCTTTGTCTCCTTCAATTTTGTTCGCCACAAATACAATGACGCTAATTACGCCAAGTATAATTATGCCGACAATTGAAGCTAAGACATCAATAGTCCTTTTACATATTTTATATATATTTATACTATTTGTTTCTTGTACTTTTATATTCATATTTATATTATTAATATTTTCCCCGTTTAACATACTCTCTCCTAAAATTTTTTCCTTTTCTTCTGTCTATTATACTCTTTAAGCCTTATGCCAAACTGTACATCCTTTTGTTTATGCTAAATATATCATAAAGCGACAAAAAGTGCAAGACATTTATTTTACAATTTGTCTTAGCACTTAACTTTGCCTTTGATTTGGTTTTATTTGGTCTGACTTTGTATATATTTATTAATAGTTTTACCGAAATTCCTATAATCATACATAAATGATTATATTTCCCAATTGAATTCTCCTTCAACTTCAACTTGCTTTTCTCCGATTTACGATAGTTCCTATTTCGTAAGCATTAATTCCGCTTTTTTTAACATGGTCTATTACAACCTGTGCAGAATCTTTTTTACAAACTACTGTTAAGCCAACTCCTAAGTTGAATGTACGAAGCATTTCTTTTTCATTGATGTTTCCAGTCTTTTTGATTAATTTGAAAATGTCTAGTATTTGATATTTAGAAGCATCTATTTTTGCATTTACATTTTGTGGAAGTATTCTGTTTAAGTTTTCTTTTATTCCGCCACCTGTTATGTGTGCAAGTCCTGTGATAATATCTTTATCAAATAAGTCTTTTATTGCTGTATAATAACACCTATGTGGCTCTAAAACCGCTTCTATAAATGTTTTATCTTCTACTTTTTTGTCTAATACTTCCGGATATTCTTTCATGATTTTTCTAACAAGTGTATATCCATTTGTGTGAATTCCGCTTGATTCTAGAGATATAACTATGTCTCCTTCACTAATTTTTGAGCCGTCTATTATCTTATCTTTGTCTACTATTCCGGACTATACTTGAGGTTAATATGTAAGTTCCGATCTGCTAAAACCCCTGGCTGTTCTGATGTTTCTCCTCCTGTAAGTACACAACCTTGTGCCTTACATGCATCTGATATAGCATGTACTATTTTATTTATTGCTGTTTTTTCCATTTTGCCGCAAATTATGGCATCTTGTACTGTTAAAGGCTTAGCACCCATTACTATACAATCATTTATTAAGTGGTTTATCATGTCATATGATACGTTTTCTAATTTATCATACTGTGCTGCAATTAACTGTTTAGAACCTGGTTCTTCTGTTTTTAGTACTAAAACAGGATTTTTATATTCTTCAAATTTTATATCATATAGTGAAGAAAAAGCTCCTATTTTATTCAAAACCCTTTGGTTATTTGTCTCTAGTGCGTCTGCCATTGCCTTTTTTGTCTCATTTGCTAAATCAATATTTACATCGTATTTTAAACCTTTTTCCATATCTTCCCTCCAAAAGCTATTATATTATTACTATCATAATTTGTCAATGTATGTAGAAAAGTATATTTAGGAAATATTTATATCCATACCTAGTATGCTTTTTGCTATATTTACAAATTCTTCTTCCGGCTTTGTTAAAAATATCTGTTGTGCTCCGTTTCTTTACTACATTTTTATCTGTGGTAAAATTGTCCTTTATATATTTTGCAACTGTTTCTCCTGTATTTATCAAATTAACATCATATCCTAATTCCTCTTTTATAATAGGGATATATATAGGATAGTGTGTACATCCTAAGATTATATTTTCCACCCTATTTTCCTTAAAAACTCGCATATATTCCTTTATTGCAATTTTGCCTTCCTTACTTTTGGCTCTTCCTTCTTCTGCAACTGTTGCAAGCATTGGGCATGCTTTATTTATAACATCTATATTAGGTATCTCTTCTTTTATAGCTCTCTCCCAAGAACCACTTTTTATAGTTCCTTCAGTTGCTATAACACCGAATTTGATTTAAATTTAACTTTTTTATGTAGGAAATAGTAGGTTCGATTATTCCGAATAATTGGTATGTCAAATCTATGTTGTAATTCTTTTAGTGCATAGCTGGTTGCCGTTCCACATGCTATTACTATCATTTTGACATCTTTAGAAATCAAAAACTTAGTATTTTCTACCCCATATTTAATTATATCGTCTTCTTTTTTAGAACCATAAGGAAAATTTAATGTATCTCCTAAATATATTAAATCTTCATTAGGTAAAGCTTTTTTTATTTCTGATAAAACCGTAAGTCCACCGTACTCCTGAATCAAATATACCAATTGGTCCGTTTTTCATAAAGCTTTTTTCATTCCTTTCTATCTAACAAGCACTTCTACTTGCTTGCCAAAAACTCTTTTTGCAAATTCTTCTCCATCTGTTTTTTCTCCAACTATTTCTCCATAATGTGTTGGAATTACTACTTTTGCATCTATTGTATTTGCAAGCTCTGCCGCTTCTTCTACAGTCATTGTATAAGTTCCACCGAACTGGAATTAATGCCACGTCACATTTTACATCTTGAATTTCTTTTATATTGTCTGTATCACCTGCAATGTAATACGTTTCCCAATCTAATTTTATTATATATCCGAACCCAGTTATTTTCTCTTGGGTGAAATGCCTTATTCTCATTATATGCAAATGTTGTTTCAAATTCTATTTCGTCTATTTTATAATGATTATTTGGATAAACCATAACTACTCTTTTTTCATCTTTTACAATATCTATCGTCTCTTCTTTTGAAGATTTTACTGTTACAATTACTGTGTCTTCTTTTATAACTTTCTCTATGTCTTCTTTTGAAAAATGGTCGTAATGTGAGTGTGTACAAAATATATAATCAGCATCGTTATAGTTTTTATTTATCCTAAATGGATCTATGTAAATAACTTTACTTCCTGTTATCTTTATGCTACTATGGCATAATACTTCTACTCTATTTTTCATAATTTCTCCTTAATCTCATATACTTTAAATCTCCCACCGCATTTACCACATCTGTATCTTAGTGTGAAGTTTCTATTATATCTTTGCCTAAAAATTACTTGCCCACATTTTTTGCATTCTATTTTATAATTATATTTTTTATCTTCTTTATATTCTATGCCAGTTTTTTTATAGTCTTCTTCTTTATTTCCGAACTCTTGATATATCGTACCCTAGGTTTTTATTTATGTATTTTGCATATTCTTTAAATTTCTTTCCGTGGTTATTACAATATGGCATACAATGGATAAGTTCATGCATAATAGTGTTTTTAATTATTTCTTCGTCTAATTCCATTACCCATGGGCTTATTTCAATATGATGCTTATCAAATCTGCCATATTTTATAACCTTACGCCTACCGAACTTTTTCTATGTATATTGTATTTTTATCTGGCTCTTCTTGCTTGCATGCTCCATACCTTTTGTTGTTTCTTTTTGAAATAGAAATATCTATAACTCCTATTTCTTTTGTGTTTTGTATATTTATTCCTATTTTTTCTAGTTCTAATATACATTCTAAATATATTTTATTTAATTTTTCTTCCATTTGCAAATTTCTTTCTTTAATATTTCGCATTTTATTTTATCACATATTGTTTGAATTTAAAAGAAATTTACACAATATATATAATTTCATTACCAGGAAAATACTTATTTAAGTTTTCTATAAAAAACTTCTTTCCCTCTTCTCTTATTTTTTCTTTATACCAGTACTTGCCTCTTCCTCTTCCTGTCATTATTTCTTTATCATATAAATTTATCGCATTTGGAAATGCCGCTTCATTTATCTTTGTGTGAACATAGCTATATGTCATAAATATAACTTCAAAAAATACATCTTTTTTTACTTCTTCTGATAATCTAGAATTTAGTTCTTTTATTAACTTTAAATAAATTTCTTTCCAGTTTTCTACAAATATAACTGGAGCAATTAGGATACCGAACTTTATACCCTGCATGTTTTACCTTATTTATAGCATCTATTCTTCCATATAATTTTGATGTCCCAAATTCTACATTGTTTATTATCTCTTCTGGGTTAACACTCATTCTAATTATAATTTTCCCTTTATGGTCCAAATCTAATATATCGTCTACCATATCAAATTTTGTAGGAAATGTTAATTTCCCGCTTATTTGTATTTTTAAAATTTTCTATTGTCCAAACTAAGTTGCCAGTAATAGTATTTTCTAATATTAAATCACTATTACTCCCTATCTCAAATGTCAAATCTTTATCTTCTTTTTCTGCTGTTTTTATTATTTTATCAAGCATTTTTTCTCTGTTTACAAAAAGCCTAAGATATGCACATTTGTTATAATTACACACCAAATAACAGTACATACAAAACGCTGTACAACCGAGATGATGTATATGGAACAAGAAAATCAGAAATCTTGTGGTTTTCCACAAATTTATGAGTCTTTCTAGTTCCTATTATTAAATTTTGCTTCATGTTCACAAATTCTTTATTATCTTGTTCTTGCATTTCTTTTATAGAATTGTGATTTTCTATTATCACTTTTGGAACATCCTTATACTTTTCTAAAAGCTCTCTTCCAAGTGAATAATCAGTTATATTTTCTTCATAATAAATAGCTTTGGGTTTAAACATACTAAATCTCCTTAAAATTTAGCATTCCCCAAAGCTATTCTTTTATGTAGAATCTCTGATTTCGCTAACGCACAATTTTATTATTATTATTTTTTCTAAATTCTTCACAAATTTTATTTAAAACACATTCTTCGCATTTTGGGCTTCTTGAAATACATGTGTTTCTTCCATGCCATATAAACAAGTGATTTATATCTTTATAATCTGATTTATCAAATATTTTTAGCAAATCTTGTTCTATTTTTTCAGGGTCACTTTCTTTGCTTAAACCGAAGTTTATTTGCAATTCTTTTGCAGTGGGTATCAACTGCAATCCCTTGGGCGTCACCAAATGCTTCAAGCATAACTACATTTGCTGATTTTCTTCCAACTCCAGGAAGTAAGATTAATTCTCCCATAGTCTTTGGAACTTCCCCATTATACTTTTCTATTATCATTTGGCTACATGCTTTGATATTTTTTGCCTTATTTTTATAAAACCCACAAGGGTGAATTAATTTTTCTAATTCTTCTATATCCATTTCTGCAAAGTCTTTTGGTGTGTTATATTTAGCAAATATGCTAGGCGTTGTTTTGTTTACTCTTTCGTCTGTGCATTGTGCAGATAGCATTACCGCAACTAGCATTTCAAATGGAGTTTTAAAATCTAAACTGCACTTCGCATCAGGGTATCTCTTTTTTAAAATTTTCACTATTTCTTTGCTTTGTTCTTTCATTTATTTTTCCTTCTTTTTGTTAATTTATTAGTAACTCTTTTTATGGAAATTAATATAATAGTTATATAGGAGGTAAGATATTATGTTTAGGCTTCTCAAAAAAACTTTGGCTGTATGTATGATAGGTTTCGGTCTTGGAATGCTTTTTGTATTATTACTTCCTTTATGTGGTTGGCTATTTATCATAGGAGTTGTTATTACTATCTTAGGTTTAATTTGGCTTTCATGCTAAGAAAGGGGTGTAAAGATCATGACAATTGTTGTAAAAAAAGTTCCCAAATTCTTAAGAGGATTTGTAAAATTTATATTTGGCATAAAGGATTAAAATACATACTTAAAAATCCTACGTAACGAAAAAGAGTAGATCTCCTTCTACTCTTTTTTCTTAAACTCTATTAACTTTTCCAGAACGTAAGCATTTTGTACATACTTTTATTCTTTTCGCTTGACCATTTTCCATTACTTTAACGCTTTGTAAATTTGGCTTCCATGTTCTTTTGCTTCTCTTACTAATGTGAGAACGTGCTATGCTTAGCTTATTTCCGAGTTGATTGAGATTTATCACATATTGCGCATTTTGCCATTTTGTATCATTCCTTTCTAACGTTTTAAATTGACTATTTAATAATATACCACAAAACATATAAAAAATCAAGCTTTTTTTATAAAATTTTAAACTTCTCTTTCCAAATATGCATGTAATATAGTTTTATTTTTACCTGTATCCATGCATGTATACAAAGATATAAATTTTCCCTCAGGATATATATCCTGCCCAAAATCCACTTTGCTTTTATTCGCTGCGTCTTCTATTGTATCACTCATTCTAAAATTCATTGGGTCAACTTCATAAGTAGAGAATGCCTTATATTTATAGCTTTTATCTTTTGTCAAAACAAGAATATCCACATTTGTTCCAGTTTTTCCTTTTAGTACCTCATCGAGCCTCCCAAACATGGAATCATTTTTCATATTATGACCATAGATAATTGTATGTCTATCATCAAATCCGTTATTTCTATAATCTAAAAATATACTTCCTGAAATATCGTCTTCTTTGTATATATTTTTCTTTAAATAATAATCATTGTCTGCACATTGCATTATTGGATAACTAATTCCTAATGAGTCTATTTTAATCCATCCTTTTGTATCTGAATTTATCTCGTTTAGTTTGTCAAAATCAATAGCTCCTCTTTCAGAAATTAATAGCTTAGCTTCCTCATCATTTTCGTAATCTATTTCCCCATTTGGATTTATATTATCTATATTAATTAAATTTTCTAGCTCTCTCATTTTTTTATCGCTTATTCTAGTTTGATAAACCCAATTTGCAATGTCAAATAAAGCTACCAAAAGTAGCAAAACTAAAAAAATTCCTATAATAGTCTCTTTAGAAAATTTAAACTTTTTTATTTCTTTCACTTCCAATTCTTGTATATTAATTATATCTTTTTTGAATTTGTGTGTCAATATCCAAAAAATCATGCATATTCTTTATATACAAGCTAATAATATACATTGTAGAGGTGATTATCTTGACAAACATAAATTGCACTGCAGGTTGCATTTATCAAAAAGAACGGCAAATGCACCTATGAAGGCACACTTGCCAAAACTGTAACAATTGCTTCAAACTGTGCTTACTTTTCGCCGAAGAAAGCTTGATTATTCAAACACAATTTCTCCGGTTTTTTTCTAGCATAGTTTTTTTCACATTCGTTTTAATTACTCCGATTTAAAATATTATCTGTTATATTGTCTTCTATAATAGACTGCACCAAACGTCTTAGGGGTCTTGCGCCATAACTTTTGTCAGTATTTTGTTTTATTATATATTTTTTCACACTATCATCTATATCAATCAAAATGCCTTGCATTTCTAATCTTGATTTAAGTTTATTAATCATTAAATCTAATATTCTATCTAAATCACTATCATCTAGTTTATGGAATACTATTATTTCGTCAATACGATTTATAAACTCAGGTCTAAACTCTTTCTTTAGTTCCTGCATAATATCTTTTTTAGTATTTTCATAACTTGCCTTTTTATCACTTTCGTCTCCGTTTGAAAAGCCTAATTTTTTGCTATCTGTAATTAGCTTTGCTCCAACATTTGATGTCATAATTATAACTGTATTTTTAAAACTTACGACTCTACCTGTACTATCTGTAAGTCTGCTATCTTCTAGTATTTGAAGCAACATATTCATAACGTCTGGATGTGCTTTTTCTATTTCGTCAAAAAGTACTATTGAATATGGCTTTTGCTTTACTTTTTTAGTTAAATATCCTCCTTCTTCATATCCAACATATCCAGGTGGTGAACCAATTAGTTTAGAAGTTGAATTTGATTCCATATATTCCGACATGTCTAATCTTATAATGCTCTCTTCTGTACCAAATAGTACTTCCGCTAGTGCTTTTGAAGTTTCTGTTTTACCAACACCAGTAGGCCCTAAAAATAAAAATGAACCAATTGGGCGATTTGGGTCTTTTACTCCGAACTCTTCCTCTTCTTATACATTTTGCTACAGCTTCTACTCCCTCATTTTGTCCTATTACCTTTTTATGAAGTTCTGCCTCTAAATCCCTAAGTTTTTCATTTTCATCCTGAGTAATCTTTTTTACTGGAATGTTTGTCCATTTTGCAATAACTTCTGCAATATCATCTTCAGTTATAACTGTAACCTTTTTTGCATTTTCATCATTCCATTTTTCTTTCTCTTTTTCTAATTTCTTTTCTGCTTTTTCTTGTTTATCACGAATTTCAGCAGCTTTTTCAAATTCTTGTAAGCGTACAAGTTCTTCTTTTTCATTTTTTATTTTCTGTATTTCTTCTTCTAGCACTTTTAATTTATCTGGTCTTGTATATTTTATCATTCTAGCATTTGAAGCTGCTTCATCAATCACATCAATTGCTTTGTCTGGCAAAAATCTATCTGAAATATATTTAACAGAAAAATTTACTGCAGATGCAATCGCTTCGTCTGTAATTCTTACATTATGATGTGCTTCGTACTTGTCCCTTACGCCTTGCAAAATTTCTATTGTATCTTTTATACTTGGCTCTTCAATCGTAACTGGACTAAATCTTCTTTCAAGTGCTGCATCTTTTTCGATATATTTTCTATATTCGTCAATTGTAGTTGCACCAATTAAACTAATTTCTCCGTCTTGCTAAAATAGGTTTTAAAATATTTGCTGCATCAATTGCACCTTCTGCTGAACCTGCTCCAACTATTGTATGTATTTCGTCTATGAAAAGTATTACATCTTTTGCTCTTTTTACTTCATTTAAAGTCTTTTTTATTCTATCTTCAAAATCTCCCCTATATTTAGCACCTGCTACCATACTTGATATATCAAGACTTACAACTCTTTTGTTTCTTAACATTTGAGGTACTTCGTCTAAACTAATTTTAATTGCAAGTCCTTCTGCAATTGCAGTCTTTCCAACTCCAGGCTCCCCAATTAAACAAGGATTATTTTTTGTACGCCTTGTTAAAATTTGTATAACTCTTTCTATTTCTTCTTTTCTTCCTACAACCGGGTCTAAAATTCCTCTTTTTGCATTTTCACATAAATCTACACCAAACTGATTTAAAGTAGGTGTGTCATTAAAACTTGTCTCGTTTTCATTTTTTATAACCTTACTTTTTGTTTTGTTTTCTTCAGAAGAACTTTCATTTATAACTTTTATAATATCTCCATAAATTTCTTTTAGATTTGCTCCTAAATCTAAAAGAATTCTAATTGCGACACTATCTCCTTCCTTCATGATTCCTGTTAAAATATGCTCTGTCCCAATATAATTTGAGCCAAATTTCTTTGCTTCTACTGATGCATTTTCTAGTACTCTTTTTGTTCTTGGGGTAAATCCTAAAATTTTCTTCGATTTAGAATTTCCTTTTCCCATAATAGCTTCTATATGATTCTTTACATTCTCTGAATTTACATTTTGACCTTCTAGCACTTTACTTGCAACACCTACATTTTCCTTTGATAATCCATAAAGAATATGCTCTGTTCCAATATAGCTATGCCCAAGCTTTGCTGTTAGGTCATTTGCATATTGTATTACATTTTTTGCACTCTCCGTAAATTTATATGTCATTTAAATCTTCCTTTCTTATCTCTAAATCATAATTATATCAGAAATTATGGCAAAAACAAGCCATTCGACAAAAGTTCTTATTTTTTAGTAATTTCTTCTAGTCTTTTTGCATCTTCTTTTTGCTTTTCTAAAGTTATCCAAGCGAAATATGATGAAATAAATTCTCCATACTTAGTCGTATCTTCTTCCATAAAATAACCTCCATAAAAAATTCTAAGATTAGTTTTCCCAATCTTAGAACTTTTAATAATTATTTTAATTTCATAGACAGAAGTTTACTAATTCCGCTTTCTTCCATAGTTATTCCATAAACCGTATCTCCTGCTTCCATCGTACCTTTTCTGTGAGTTATAACTAAAAATTGTGTATCTCCTGAAAACTTTTTAAGGTAATCTGCAAATCTGTAAACATTTACATCATCTAATGCTGCTTCAATTTCGTCTAATACACAAAATGGCGAAGGATTTATTTTAAGCATTGCGAAAAGCAAAGCAATTGCAGTAAATGCTCTTTCCCCTCCGAGAAAGAAGTGTCATGTTTTGAAGCTTCTTTCCTGGTGGTTGTACAATTATATCTATTCCACACTCTAATACATCACTTTCGTCTTCAAGTATAAGACTTGCTCTTCCGCCCACCAAATAGTTCTTTAAATACTTCACCAAAATTCTTATTTATCGTATCAAATTTCTTTGTAAACTGTTTTTTCATTGTATCTGTCATTTCTCCGAATTACTGTACGAAGTTTTGCCATTGTATTTTCAATATCCAATCTTTGTTCACACATGAAATCATAACGTTTAGATACTTCTTTGTATTCTTCTATCGAATTAACATTTACATTTCCTAAATCCTTAATTTTATTTCTTAAAGTATTTACATTTTTTGTGGTTTCCTGAACATTTACAGGTTTTTTAAATTCTCCGCTACCATTTGGTGTAAGCTCATATTCATCCCAAAGCTTATTTGTAATTTCGTCTATATCTTCTTTTACCTTATCTTTTTTTACTCCAATTTTTATAATTTCTTCTTTTAAACCATCAATAGTCTGCATTTTAGATGTGATATCTTCTTCGCATTTTTCTTGTTTCTTACTTTTTTCGTCTCTTGTAAGTTTTAGCTTTACAACTTCTTCGTCACTATTTGTCATCTTGTTTTCTAAATCTTTTATATCCTCTTCATATTCTAAAATTTTATTTTTTAAGCTTTCATTATCTTGCTCAATTTCCTTTATAGTTGTTTCTTTGTTAGCTATGCTATTTTTGTTATTTTCTATATCTTGTCCGAAGCCTTTCTACCATTTCATCTATTGAAAGTTCACTTTCATTGAATGAAGAAACTGATACTTTTAAATTTGTTACATCAAAATTTAAATCGTCAATATATTTTTGATTGTCAGAATTAAGCTTTGCAAACTCTTCTATTTCTGCTTTTAGCTTATCCATTTCTTCAAAATTTTTATTTAAGTATTCATTTATATCTGCTTTCTTAGTCTCATTTTCCTGCTTTTGCTTTTCGATCTCAGCTGTTTCTTCTTTTGCTTTATCAATTCTGTCTCTTAATTTTTGTACATTTTCGCGTGCTGCAATAAGCTTTTGTTCATCTGCTGCATATGTTACATTTATCTCTTGAATCTTTTGATTTAGGCTTTCTATTTCTTTTTCATAATTTGCTTTATTTTCTTCAAATGTCCTTTTGTTTTCTGTCATTTTTTTAATTTCAGAATCTATACTTTTTAACTCATCTTCTAAATCTTTAATCTGCCCTTTTCTTCCTAAAATATTTACTGTTTTTTGAGTATATGAACCACCTGAAATTGCACCTGATGGGTTTATTACATCACCTTTTAATGTTACTATCTTGAAAGAATATCCATTTTGTTTTGCAAGTGCAATTGCTTCGTCCATGTTCTCTACAATAACTGTTCTTCCTAGAAGATTAAGTATTATCTGCTCATACTTTTTATCTACCTTTACCGCATCAGATGCAAGAATTACATCACCTTTTATGCCGCTTTTATTAAATCTATCTAACTTTTTGCCCTTAACTGCACTTATTGGTAAAAATGATGCTCTACCTAAGTTATTTTCCCTTAAATATTCAACTAATTTTTTTGCGTCTTGTTCAGTTTTTGTTACAATATTTTGTAATGCTCCGCCAAGTGCAAGTTCTACTGCGACTTGGTATTTACCACTAACTGAAATAAGCTCACTTAAAGTACCTTCTCTACATTTTTTAAGGCTTTCTACTTTATCACATGCAAGTAAAAGAGATTTTACTGTTTTAGAATATCCCTCTTTTTCTCTTTCTGTTTCTATTAAAAACTTAAGTCTTGATTCTTTTATTCTGTAATCTGACTGCAAAGTATTTATTTTTGTATCAAATTCTTTTAGTGCTTTTTCTTCTTCTTCTTTTTTCTTTAAAATTTCTTCTATCTTTGATTTTATATTATTTCTCTTCGAATCAGCTTCACTAAAAGTATTTTCTAATTCTTGTCTTATAAGATTTATGCTATCAAGCTCTGAAATTCCTACTTGTATATCATATTTTAATGTTTTAATTCTTTTCTCAAAGCTCTCATTTGTAACATCTAATGTACTTATTTCGTTTAATTTTTCATATTTTTCGTCCGTAAATTTCTCAATCTGTGCCTTTTTACCTTCTATTTCTATTTCTTTTTCTGAAAGCTTAGAATTTAGTCTTGCAAGTTCTTCTTCTTTTTCTTTTAATTCTTTTTCAAACTTTTCCTTGTTTTCAAAAAGTCTATTTTTCTTCTCTTGCTTCCCCCTTTTCTCTTCTTCAAGTTCTGTATTTCTAAGGTTTAACTCTTCTATTTCTTTTTTGTATCTCTTATGATTTTCATTATTATTTATTATTCTTTCTTTTGATACATTTATGTTAGAATTTAACTTCTCTTTTTCTTGTATACTTTGTGCCCCTGTGCTTTGAAGGTCTTCTATTTCTGCTGTGATTTTATCTATTTCTAACTTTAAATTTTGTTTTATCTCATTTAAGCTTTCAAGTGCTTTTCCTTCGTCTTCATTTTGATTTACTAGAATTTGCTCATCTTCTATAATTTTTTCTAAATCTTTTTTATAGCTCTCTATATTATGTATGAATAACCCTACTTCTATTTGTTTTAACTCTTCACGTAAATTTAGATATTCTTTTGCTTTTTCTGCCTGAGCTTTTAAAGGAGATAGATTTTGTTCTATTTCTATTAAAATATCATTTATCCTAAGTAGGTTTAACTTAGTTCTTTCAAGTTTTTTCTCTGCTTCGATTTTTCTAGATTTATACTTTACAATTCCTGCTGCTTCTTCAAAAATATTTCTTCTATCTTCTGATTTATTACTTAAAATCTCATCTATTCTACCTTGCCCAATTATTGAATATCCATCTTTACCAATTCCTGTATCCATGAATAGTTCGACTACATCTTTTAATCTACAAGGTGCTTTGTTTATATAGTATCCTGACTCTCCACTTCTATATAATTTTCTTGTAACCGTTACTTCCGTAAATTCAACTGGGAGTCTTTGATCTTCATTATCAAATATAAGTGAAACTTCTGCGAACCCTAAAGACTTTCTATTTTGTGTACCAGAAAAAATAACATCCTCAGACTTAGCTCCACGAAGGGATTTCATGCTTTGTTCTCCAAGCACCCAACGTATTGCATCTGCTATGTTACTCTTACCTGAACCATTTGGTCCTATTACTGTCGTAATTCCTTGTTTATATTCTAATACAGTTTTATCTGCAAACGACTTAAAGCCTTGCATTTCTAGTCTTTTAAGATACATCATTTCCTCCTGTAATATTTTCCACTTGCATTATTATATCATAACACGAATTTTATCGCAATATAGAATTTTAGGGAGAAAAAGTAGAAGATTGGGTGGTTGAAGTGCACCCCAAAAGTTAGACAAAATATCTAACATTTGGAGGTGTATTTTT
>CAOKMF010000021.1 GCA_948469655.1 uncultured Clostridium sp. | reverse complement strand
GTAAATATTGAAAATGATTTTGAACCTGAATATATAAATATTAGAGGAAAAGGAGATTTAATAAAATCACTTAAGAAAGAAGCTTCTAAAGCAAAAAAAGTATATCTTGCAACTGACCCTGACCGTGAAGGGGAAGCTATTGCATGGCATTTAGCTCATATATTAGATTTAGATGAAAAAAGTTTAAATAGAGTTACATTTAATGAAATTACAAAAAATGCAGTTCAAGAAGCAATAAAAAGTCCAAGAACTCTAGATAAAAACTTAATAGATGCACAGCAAGCAAGAAGAGTTTTAGATAGAATTGTTCGGATATCAGATTAGTCCACTTCTTTGGGTAAAGGTAAGAAAAGGATTGTCAGCTCGGTAGAGTACAATCTGTCGCTGTCAAATTAATCGTAGATAGAGAAGAAGAAATAGAAAAGTTCATACCTGAAGAATATTGGAACATCTATGCTAAACTTAGTAAAGATAAAAATATATTTGAAGCTAAGTTTACTGGAAAAAATCGGAAAGAAGCAAGAATTAAAAAACGAAGAAGAAGTAAAATCTATTTTGAAAGTTATAGAAAAAGAAAAATTTA
The DNA here is from genome assembly GCA_948469655.1 of uncultured Clostridium sp. Lineage (GTDB taxonomy): Bacteria > Bacillota > Clostridia > TANB77 > CAG-508 > JAAWPK01. Next base: position 22,055 of record CAOKMF010000021.1, on the reverse strand, counting down.
TTGTAAAAGACATAAAAAAGAGTGAGAAAAAAAGAAGCCCAGCACCACCATTTACAACAAGTACTATGCAGCAAGAAGCATCAAGAAAGCTTGGCTTTACATTAAAAAAGACCATGTCAGTTGCTCAAGGACTTTATGAGGGACTTAAAATAGAAGGAAAAGGACATGTAGGACTTATTACTTATATGAGAACTGATTCTACAAGAATATCTGATGTAGCAAGAGCAGCTTCAAAAAAACAGATAGAAGAGATTTATGGTAAAGAATATTATGAAAATAGATATTTCAAGGCAAAGGCAGATTCACAAGATGCACATGAAGCGATAAGACCAACATATATAGACCTTACACCTGATAGTATAAAAAAAGATTTAACGCCTGACCAATATAAACTCTACAAATTAATATATAATAGATTTTTAGCAAGTCAAATGTCAAATGCTATATTTGATACAGTAGCAGTAAGTATTGATTCTCGGAGAATATAATTTTAAAGCAAATGGACAAACTTTAAAGTTTAAAGGATTTATGACACTTTATGTTGAAGGAAAAGAAGAAGAGGAAGAAAGAATACCAGAACTTAATGTAAACGAAGAATTAAAAAAAGAAAAAATAGAACCAAAACAGAGTTTTACAGAGCCACCTCCAAGATATACAGAGGCAAGTTTAGTAAAAGCTCTTGAAGAAAAAGGTATTCGGAAGACCAAGTACGTATTCTCCAACAATTACTACTATATTAGAGAGAAGATATATTGAAAAGGAACAGAAACAATTAGTCCCAACAGAACTCGGAAAGGTAGTAAATTCACTTTTGATAAATAGCTTTAATGATATTGTTAATGTAGATTTCACGGCTGAAATTGAAAAAGATTTTGATGATATTGCAGAACGGAAAAGAAGAATGGAAAAAAACAATAAGAGAATTTTATAAGCCATTTTCTATAGAGCTTGAAAAAGCAAATAAGGAAATAGAACATATAAAAATAGAAGAAGAAGTAAGTGATGTTCCGTGCGAAAAATGCGGAAGAATGATGGTTATAAAGTATGGAAGGTACGGAAAATTCTTAGCATGTCCTCGGATATCCTGAATGTAAAAATGCAAAACCAATAATCGAAACAGCGACGGAACCTTGTCCGAAATGTGGTGGAGTTCTTCAAATTCGAAAAAGCAAAAAAGGAAGAAAATTTTATATTTGCGAAAACAATAAAGAAGGAGGAAGCTGCGATTATATATCTTGGAATTTGCCTTCAAAAGAAAAGGAGAAAAGCAATAATAATTTAGGTAAAAATAAAACGACTAAGTCAAAAAGGAAAAGTTAAACTCAACATATAAGTTAAATTACAATTAAATTACAATTAAATTACAATTGTGTTACATTTAACATGAAGGTATTGACATTTAGCTAAAAAATTATAAAATATAACTATGATGTAATGGTATTTGTAAAAAATGCGCAAAAAATGTAACTTACGCAAAATTTTTCAAGTATGAAATGATTATAATTGTAAAATATAATAAAAAAATAAAAAACGAAGGAGAAGAAAATGGCAAGCTGTTTAGGATTATATATAGAAGATAATATCATTAAATATGCAAAACTGTCAAAAGATAAAGATATAATTAAGATTGATTCGTTTGGAATCAAGTTTTATGACAGATTAAATGAAGCGATTGAGCAAGTAATAGAAGAAACATATAGCTATAAAACGCCTATAAGTATCAATACTTCTAATGAGAATTATAATTATTTCTATATTTTTAATTTATTGAATCCAAAAGATATGCATAGTTATATAAACACAGAATTTGAATCAATTTGTTTTGAAAAAGACCTTAATGCAGAGACTTTTGAAAGTAGATATGTATTGGTTGATGATTTAGAAGATAAAGAAAAGGTAAAAGCAATTCATATTTCAGAAAATAGAGGTGAATTAGCAAAGAGAATTGAACTTCTAAGTAAATACAAATTAACAGATGTGTCTCCAATTGCGCTTGACATATCGAATTTGCTTGAAATAAATAAAAATGAGAATGTGGAAAATATTGCAATTGTAAATATAGAAAATGTTACAACAGTAACTTCAATTATTGGACAAAGAATTTATGATATTAATGTAATAGATAACGGTATAGATGAAATTCTTTCAAGAATAAATAGCAAAGAGAATTCTTTAGCTAAAGCGTATGAAATATGTAAAAACTCAACAATATATACATCAGAAGGTAAAGAACTTCAATATGAAGAGAATGCTTACCTAGATGATATCATGCCAACACTTTATAATATAGTTGGAAGAGTTAAAAAAATATTAAATGATAGTTTAAACAAGATAGACAAAATATATATTACAGGTATGGCTTCAGTAATAAACAACATCGATATTTATTTCCAAGAGTATTTAGAAGATGTAACATGTGAAATACTTAGACCATACTTTATAAAATCAATTGGTTCGGAAATAAATATAAAAGATTATATAGAAGTGAATTCAGCAATAGCACTTGCTCTTCAAGGATTAGGAGAAGGATTAAAAGGTATAAACTTCAAAAAAGAGAGCATTTCAGACAAACTTCCAGGTTGGCTTACATTAGAAATTGGTGGAAAACCTAAAGGGCTTGGAAGCACAGGCTTTGATTTTAGTCTTAAAGGAGAACTTGCAGAAAGCGAAAGAAGCTTAATAAAAGGCTCTGTTGGAGTAATAATGCTAATTGTAATATATATAATACTGTCAACATTCCTTTTTGGACAAATGGAATCTAAATTAGATGAGGTTGCAGTAGAAGCAAACGCTGTTGAGACTCAAAAAGTTGCAATGAATAACGACAAGACGAAAGTTGACGAGAAAGCAGCAGAATATACAGAACTTGTAGAAAGTATTCAAGAAAAAGCACAAATTGATACAGAAAGCAAAAGATTAAAGTACTCAGTTCCAACATTACTACAAAAAATAATGAGTTCTATACCTGCTAATGTTCAATTAACATCAATTAGAAACTCAGGAAATAAAGTTACAATTACAGCACAATCAGATAGATATGAACAATTAGGTATTTTTATTGCAAAATTAAATCAAGATGGAATACTAGTAAATGTTGTATCAGATACATCAAAAAAACAAAATGAAGTTGTTTCTGTTACAATAGAAGGAGAATTGCCATGAGAAAATTATTATTAACCTTTTTATTACTTATATTACTTGCAGTATTTGGTGGAATGGTTGTGTCAGGGTATGAGTTTGGAGACTTGAGAATAGGATATTCAATACAAGACATTATAGCAGAAAATAATAAACTTGATACACAAATTGCGACGCTCGGAACAAAAATTGATACAGAATATCAAACTGCAAAAATAGGATTAGATACAAGTTTTAAAAAATTACAAACAGAAAAACAAAATTATCAAGATTTAATAGCATATAGTTCACAAGAAGAATTAAATGCAGCAATTCATACAGAAGAATATAAACTTGATTATTTATGGACAAAAATAGGTTCTTTTGCAACAGGCAATAATCTAGTTATGAAATCTGATTTGTCTCATGGTACAAGCGGAGTTAGTAATCAATATAATATATCTTTTGTAGTAATTGGAGAATATATTGATATATCTGAATTTGTATATGCAATAGAAAAAGAACCAACATTAGGATTTAGAATAGAAGAGTTTGCCCTAGTTCCATATTCTGAGGACACATTGCAAGCTACATTTCTAATTAAAAATGTTGCTATAGACCCTGCATCATTGAATGAACAGATTACAGTTTCAAGTGGAACTGTAACTACAAATCCAAATGCACAAGATGAAGCACAAACTTCTAGTGATGGCACTCAAAGTGCAGAATAATTAAGGAGGTAGATTTTATGGTAAAATCAATTGTAAAAGAAGTAATAATCATATTATTATTATTGCTTGCAGTTATTTTAGCATTAGGAGTGTTATTTTATGATTATATACCAAATAATAAAACGGTTCCAAGTGTTCAGGCATATAAGACATCAGATAGTGTAAGTAGAGAAATTGCAGAACAAGTTACAGAAGATGCTCCAATACTTGTGACATATAGAGTTACAGAAGAAGATTTAAAACAATTACAACAGACAAAAACATATAAACCTGGTAAAGCAAATCCATTTTCAACTTATGAGGACCCAGAGCCAGTAAATCAAGTTGATCAAGATGGCAACCCTATAGTTAATGGAGTTCAAGGAAATGTTGGAACATCTTCTGGAAATACTAGTGTAGGAAATACATTTTACAAAAATACAGGTACTAAATAGAAAAAGTGTTTAAGAAACACAAAAGAAAAAAAGTGGTTATATTTATTATTAAATATATACATTAAAATTTTATAAGGAGGAGTTTTTATGTTAAGACAAGAGAAAGGTATTACTTTAGTTGCATTAATAGTAACAATAATTATCTTAATTATACTTGCAGGTGTATCAATTGCATCTTTAACTGGTGAACATGGAGCACTTACAGAAGCACAAAATGCTAAATTATTAAATTCATATAATGGTGCATATGACCAAGTAAACATGGCTTTTACATCAATAAGAGAAAAAGTTATGGTAGAATCTGTTAGAAATTCAGACTATGATGCAAGAGAAGAAAAGTCAATAAAAGGATTCATGGAAACTATGAAGGGTGATTTACCAGAAAAAAACGGATTTACATTTGCTGTAGATATGGATAACAAAGTAGAAATTCAAGATGAAAATACAACAAAACAAGTTCCAGCGCCAGCAATTTATATCAAATATTCTGACAAATCACTAAAAGAAGGTATAATAGATCCAGGAGTTAAGGATGATGCAAGCAAACCTGCTCAACCAAGACAAAATGGGATTGTATATACAAAAATTATAGTTCGTAAGCAATCAGTAAGCTATGAATTTAATGCAGAAAAGCCAACTAAAACAGACGGTACAGAATTCGATTTTGTGCATGACATAAACGTTGGGGCGTAAAATTAAAATATAAAAACAAATTATATCTAGCCATATGCGTGACAAAACTTTACGTGTATGGCTAATATATTAAAATAGTAATAAAAAGGAAATAAAATGGACTCATTTTTTTATATATTAATATTTATAATTGGAACACTATTTGGAAGTTTTTTTACACTTGCAGTTTATAGAATACCAAGAAATCAAGATATAATATATACACACTCATATTGCCCTAATTGTAACCATAAATTAGGTTTTTTAGAGCTAATACCTATTATTAGCTATATAGGGTTAAAGGGGAAATGTGCTCATTGTGGACAAAAGATAAGACTAAGATACCTAGTTTTAGAAGTATTATCAGGATTGGCATTTTTATTACTAGCAATATCAATTAATTTGAACCCTTATAATTTAGAATTATCAAAGATTATAAACTTTTCCTTTTATTCACTTTATTTTGTTACTCTTTTTATTATTGCAGGAATTGATAAGGAAAAAAATATCATCTCAAAATCTGTACTTTTATTTGGTATAATTACTTCAGTTGCTTTTATGATATATGTATGTATATCTCAAAAAATTGTTATATATACATATATCATACTTATGTGCATAATAGCTTTATTACTTGCAATTGATAGCCTTATGCTAAAGAAAAAACTTAGTCAAAATTATACATTAAGTACTATGATTTTAAGTATGATAATGATTACTTTTTCTAGGCGGAGAAGTTTTCTATTATACAATCTTTTTGACATTAATTCTAATAGGAATTAAGCTATGTATTGATAAAGCAAAAGAAAGTAAAGAAAAGATGAAAAATAAAGAAATAGAAATACCGATAGCGTTTTATATGGTTATTTCAAATATTTTGCTTATTATACTTTCAAATTTAATACTTTTAATTTAAAGGAGAATTGCTTGAAATGAAAAGAAAAGAAGAAAGAGGTTTTACAACAGTTGATTTAAGTATTGCGATGATAGTAGTTACTATATTTGTTGCAATAATGGGGTCAGTATTTTACAATGTATATCTATCTTCAACTGAAGCAAAAAGAACAGCTACTGCTTTGAATTATGGCGTAGATATATTTGAAGCAATAGGTGACGAATCATTAATGTTTTCATCACTTACTCCATATGAAGTATTAACTAGATTATCGGGTAATTTGAAAATAGAAGAAATTAAGAAAATAGAAAATGATAATGAAAAAATTGCAACAGGAAGAATTGGTGAAAAAGGAGCATATAATATAAAGCTTACAATGACAGAACCTGTTACTGTTGATGAAGTAAAGCCTATAAAACAGTTTAAATTAACAATCACATATGATGTTGCAGCAAAAAAAGAGCCTGAGACAGTAGAACTTGAAAGAATAAGAACAATTACTAATAAATTAAAGACAGATGAGGAGGGCTTATGATAAATAATAAAGGTATAACAATGATTTCATTAATTATATATGTAATTGTAATAACATTTATACTTTCAGGAATCACAGCAATTACTACTTCATTTTATAAAAATGTAAATGAAGTTGATAAAGGATCCGAAAGTGCAGTATCCTTTTCAAAATTTAACATGTATTTTTTAAATGATATAAAGGAAGAAAAAGCAAAAATCATAGATGTTACGCCCGATGGGAGAAGCATAGCTATTTCGTTTATAAGAGATGGCAAACAGCAAAGTGTAACTTACAAATTATCATCAGGAAGTCTTTATAGAAATCAAGTTAAAATTTGCGACAAAGTAAAAGATATGAAGATAGATGCAGTACCAAATGGAAATGCAATTATAGTATATATGAATATTAGCGATTATGAAAAGACAACAACATACAAAGTAGAACCTAAGATAATGATTGATAGCACACAAAGTGAAGTCTAAAGTACAAAGGAGGAAAAGGTAAGACTATGGATGTTAAAAGAAGACAACCAATAGGAATAGAATTAGTTAAAAGGGGTGTAGTAACACAAGAAGAAATTAGGGTTGCACTTGATTATCAAAAAGAACACCCAAATGAAAAATTAGGAGATATTATTCATAAACTAGGTTTATGCGATGAGAAAATTTTACTATATGCAATTGGAGATATTTTAGGAGAAAAGGCAATACTTCTTCAGCCACATGATATTAAAGTTAAGATGGATGAATATATATCACCAGATGTTCTAAAGAGAAATAAAGCAGTATTATTTGATGTAGAAAATCGGAAAGGCAAAGGTATGTTTTTCAGATACAGTAAACACAAGAGCAGTAGATCAAATAAGACTTCTATTATTAAATAGAGGACTTGTAATTGATAAATATATTACATTCACATCTAATATTGACGCAGTATTGGATACTATGCAAGGAAGAGCAACTGATAGTATAGGAAGCCCATCAGCTGGTGGTAGTGATACTACAGCACTTGTTGATAGTATAATAAAATCAGGTATGGAAAAACGTGCAAGTGATATACACTTTGAACCACTTGAAAACAAACTAAGAATACGTTATAGAATAGATGGAGAATTATTTGAAGTAGCAGAAATTTCAAAAGATAAACAATCTCAAGTAATAGGAAGATTAAAAGCTATTTCAAATATGCATCAAGAAAAACAAGAATCACAAGACCGGAAGAATAACTATGTATCCAGATTATAATATTCGTGTGTCTTCTCAAAAAAATATTTTTGGAGAGAAATTTGTTTTAAGATTATTAAAGAAAAATGCAAATGTTAAGGAAATTTTTGAACTAGGTTTCCCAAAAGATGAAAAATTAGTTAGAGATAGTTTTGATAAGAGAAATTCTATTACAATTATGGCAGCTCCTACAGGAGAAGGAAAAACGACAACTCTATATAGTATAGTACAATATCTAAATAGACCTGAGATTAATATAACTACAATTGAAGATCCAGTTGAAATAAGAATACCAGGTTTAAACCAAATTGAAATAGATGCTAAAACATCATTTATAGATTCTCTAAGAACTGTTTTAAGACAAGACCCTGATATTATCTTAGTTCGGAGAAATAAGAGATAAAGAGACAGCAGAAATTGCTATGCAAGCGGGACAAACTGGTCACTATGTACTTTCTACAATTCATACAATAGATGCAATTGAAGTTATTACAAGACTTAGAAAGATGGGAGTTTCAAATTATGATATAGCAAGTACACTTGCAACAACAGTTTCACAGAGACTAGTAAGAAAATTATGTCCTGATTGTAAAAGAGAAAGAGATTTTACTCTTGAGGAACTAGAGCTTATTCATTCAGTCGAAGAAAGAAATAACGTTAAGTTTAATTTAGAAGGAAAGAAGACATTTGATGCAGTCCGGTTGCAAAAAGTGTAATAATGTTGGATATTTTGAAAGAATTGGACTATTTGAAATATTAGTTCTTGATGATAAGATAAGAGATTTAATAACCTCTGATAGTTCTTCAATGCAAATAAAAGAACAAGCTATGCAAGGAAATTATAGACCACTAATAGTAGATGGAATTAGTAAAGTATTAAGTGGTGAAACTAACTTAAATGAATTAAATAGAAAATTGCGTATATATTAATTTAAAAATGTGGAGGAAAGATAGATGGTTCAAATAGAAAAGATTTTGGATGAAGCAATAAGAAGAGATGCATCAGATATACACTTAATATATGGAATGAAACCAAAACTAAGAATAATAAGAGATTTAGTAGATGTCTCAGATACTGAAGTCTTAACAGAAGAAGATATGACTGAGATTTATGATTATTTTATAAGAGGAAATATTGAAAGAGATAAGGTATTTGATGAAACAAGAAAAATAGATATGTCATATGAATATGCGAATTTAAGGTTCAGAGTAAATATATCTTTAGTAGATGATATTCCACTCTTAACCTTGAGACTTATAAAGACTAAACTTCCGCCATATGAATCACTTCGGAATACCAGAAGTTGTGAGAAATATAATAAATCAACCACAAGGTTTAATACTAGTAACAGGTAAAACAAATTCAGGTAAAACTACAACATTAAATGCTTTAATAAATGAAATAAATGAAAATTCAAATAAGAAAGTTTTAACATTAGAGAACCCTGTAGAGTATAAACATTCATCAAAGAAATCTATTATAGTTCAAAAAGAAGTAGGACCTCGGAAAAGATGCACTTACATTTAGTGATGGCGTAAAAAATTCTCTAAGAGAAGACTGTGATATAGTGGTAATAGGAGAGATTAGAGATAAGAGTACAATGGAAGCTGCAATAGAAACAGCAGAAGCTGGACATTTAGTAATTGGTACACTTCATACAAAATCTTGTGCAGAAACATTAGACAGGATGATTGATTTTTATGAGGTAAGAGAACAAGTTAGTATAAAATATATGATTTCATCACTTCTTAAACTTGTTTTATCACAAAGACTAATTAAAGGCACTGAGGGAAAATTAATTCTTGTACCTGAGGTAATGGTAGTTGATAATGTTATTTCAGGGCTAATTAGAAAAGAAAAACTTGGAACAGCTGAAATTGAAGATGCAATACAAAGTGGTACAGACAAAGGAAATATAAGTTTAATAAATTCTCTTGCAAAACTATTTGTAGATGATAAAATAACATTAGATCAAGCAAAAGCTCAAATAGAAGATAAAAATGTTGAGATTTTAAATAGAACAATAATGCAAATGAAAATTAAGAAAGATAGAATGTAAAGCAAAGGAGGGATAGAAGATGCCAATATACAAATATAAAGCTATGACTGAAAATGGAATTATAGTTACAAACACAATTGAAGAAGGTAGCAAATATTTGGCAATAACAAAATTAAAAAGAAATGGTTTAATACCAATTAATGTAGACAAATCGCTTCAAAGAAGGAAATCAACTAGAACAGTAAGAAAAAATAGTCCTAGTATAAATGATGTTTTGAAAGATGTTGACACATCTAACCTATTAACAAGTAGAGAAAGTAAAAAAACTACTTATTTTGATAAAATCTATCATAGCATAACAAAATCTGAAAGAATAACTTCTAGAGATATTATAGTATTTACTCAAAACTTTTATCTGTTGAAAAAAGCAAACTTTAACAATATACATGCACTTAATACTTTAATAGATAGTACTGAAAATGCTAGTTTTAGAGGAATACTAGAAGATATTTTAGCTGGTGTTGAAGCAGGTGAAAATATGTATTCTACAATGGAATATTATGAAGATGTATTCCCTTACCTTTATATAAATATGATAAAGGTAGGAGAAATGTCAGGGAATTTAACAAATGCACTAGAACAGGCACTAAATTTCTTAGAGGAAACTGATTCTATTAATAGAACATTAAGAGGTATATTAATACCAAATATTGCACAGTTTATTTTACTTCTCATAATGCTATTTGTAGGTACAATTATTGCGATTCCAACAATTCAAGATTTATATACGAGTATGGGGTCAGAAGAAACGCTTCCTGCAATTAGTATATGGTTTTCGAATGTTATTAACTGGCTTACAACATTTTGGTATATTCCAACAGTTATAATTGGAGCAATTGTAGGAACAATAATTTGGTATTGTAACACACCAAAAGGTAAATATAATTATCATTATTTCAAATACACTATGCCAGTATTTGGACCATTAATTTTTGCAATTGACTTTTCAAGAGTTATGAGAGCCATGCTTTTAAACTTAAATAATGGTATGAGAATTCAAGAGGCTCTAGAAATAAGTAAAAATGTTTCTAAAAACTATGTTATGCTTTCTATAATGGAATCATCAATTAATAACATCTTAATCGGTGAAAGCTGGATAGAACCATTTGAAAGATCTAAGCTTGCTAAGCCAATGGTCACAGAGATGCTTAAAATAGGTATGAGTACTGACCTAGCGCAAATGATGGAAAAATTACTAGAATATATGGAGATTGATATTAAGAACCTACTTAACAAAGCTGTAAAAGCTTTACCTCAAATTGTATATGCTATTGTAGGTGTTGTATTGATATTCTTCGTATTGGTTGTATTAGTACCATGTATACAAGTTTATATGGGTAAATGGCTACTATCAGCATATACCTAAAAATAAAAAACTACAGCCTCCCCTCGCGAGGACTTTCAGCGAAGAGTGGCTGTAGATTTTTTTGTTTTTTTATTATTGAATAGGAAAAATCGCAGATTTTTGCTATTGGGCAAGGTTAATTTTCCTTGGGCAGTGCAATAATCGCAAAGCGATTTTGCACATGTGGACGTCGAAATCTTCTAATTACTGTTAGAGCTTGCTCGTTACAGTAATTTGATGCAAAGCTTGATTTCGCTAACGTCCAATTTTCTTATATAAATTTTTCTAATTCTTGTTTTAAAAGTTCTTTAGTTTTATCAGTTGCTTCTGTTAAAGGAAGTCTTGGAATTCCATAGTCATATCCCATAATATTTAATGCAGCTTTAACTGGAATAGGATTAACTTCACTAAATAATGCAGAAACTAAAGGTATTGCATCTAGCTGAATTTTTTTGGCGACGTCTATATTTCCGATTTAAAAATTCATGTACCATTTGAGTAGTTTTTTTAGGTGCAACATTTGACAAAACTGAAATAACACCGAATTCCACCAAGAGAAAGTACAGGAAGCACTTGATCGTCATTTCCGCTATAAATCCATAGGTTATCACTGCATAAATTTGCAATTTTTGCAATTTGTGAAAGATCACCGACTTGCTTCTTTAATTGCAATTATATTTGGAATTTTAGAAAGTTCAAAAGCTGTTTTTGGCTCAATGTTTACGCCTGTTCTTGATTTTACACTATAAACTATAATTGGAAGAGATACAGAATCTGCAATCATTTTATAGTGTTTAACAAGTCCGATCTTGAGTGGCTTTATTATAGTATGGTGTGACTATTAAAAGTCCATCTACGCCTATACTCTCTGCATATTTTGACATCTCTACCGCCGACGCTGTATTATTTCCACCAGTTCCTGCAATAATAGGAACTCTGTGGTTTGCTACATCTACTGCAAATTTAATAGTGTCTTTTCTTTCTTTTTCTGTCATAGTCGAACTTTCCCCTGTTGTACCACAAACAATTATGCTATCAATTCCTTCTGCAATTTGATTTTCAATAAGTTTTCTAAACTCATCAAAATTAACGCCATTTTCTGAAAATGGTGTTGAAATAGCTGTTCCACAGCCAGTAAATATAGGAGTCTTCATAATTTGACCTCCATGTTTGAAAAATTTTAAGTTTTTTTCAAACAAAAATTTAAAAAAGGCTATATAATTATATAAATCCTTAACAATTGTATTATATGCAACTTACTTAAGATTTGCAAGTAAAAAAGAAAAAAAAGTATACAAAATCTATTTTAAGTGGTATACTATATTAGATAAATAAAAAAAAGAGAAAGGATAGAGAAAAAATGAACAAAAATTTAAGAAAAACAAAAATTGTATGTACGATAGGACCTGCTAGTGAAAATAGAATGGTAGAACTTATGAATGCTGGTATGGATGTAGTAAGAATAAACTTCTCACATGGAAGCTATCCAGAGCAAAAAGAAAAAATTGAGAAATTTTTTGAAGCAAGAAGTAAGGTAAAAAAACCAGTTGCAGTACTTTTAGATATGCAAGGACCTGAAGTTAGAACAGGAAAACTTAAAGAGGCTCTAGTAGAATTAGCAGAAGGAGATATATTTACTCTTGTAAATGAAGATATAGAAGGAGATAAAACAAAAGTATCTGTAAGTTATAAAAAATTATATGAAGATGTAACTATTGGAACAAAAATATTAGTAGATGATGGTTTAATTGAATTAGAAGTAACTGAAATTAATGGAAAAGATATAGTTTGCAAAGTTGTAAACGGAGGAAAACTTGGAAATAGAAAAAGTATAAACATTCCAGGAATACATTTACATCTTCCAGCATTAAAAGAAAAAGATATTCAAGATCTAGTAGATGGGGCAAGAGTACGGATTTGATTATGTTGCAGCTTCATTTGTAAGAAATAAAGAAGATGTCTTGGCTGTAAGAAAAGTACTAGACGAAAATGGTGGAAAAGACATAAAAATCATTTGTAAGATTGAAAATCAAGAAGGTTTAGATAATATTGAAGAAATAATAGATAATTCAGCAGGAATAATGATTGGTAGAGGAGATCTTGGAGTAGAGATACCTTGCCAAAACGTACCTATAGCTCAAAAAGAAATAATAAAATTATGCAACAGAAAAGGAAAAATAGTTATTACAGCAACTCAAATGCTTGAATCTATGACACATAATCCAAGACCAACGAGAGCTGAAGTAAGTGATGTTGCAAATGCAATATATGATAGAACCGGTGCTATAATGCTTTCTGGTGAATGTGCTATGGGAGAATATCCAGTAGAATGTGTTAAAACTATGGTGGATATTTCTGAAACAATTGAAAATGAGATTAAATATTGGGAAAGATTTAACAGTAAATATCAACAAGTTGAAACTGAAGATTTAGAATACAATATAAATTATGCAGTATGTAGAATGGCTAAAAAAGTTAATGCAAAATGTGTTGTTGCTTATACAAATACAGGTGATACTGCAAGATATTTATCAGGACTTGGAATAAAATGCCCAGTATTTGCTGTTACATCAAACGAAAAAACATATAATCAATTGGCTTTAGTATGGAATGTTTTCCCTATATTATTACCTGAGCAAAAAACAATTGATGATCTACTAGAAGTTGGTCTTGAAAAACTAGAAGAAAAAGGACATATAAAAAAAGGAGATAAGGTAATAATTGCTGGTGGTTCACATATACTTCCAAGTAGAAAAAATAGTAAAACAATCGGTGGTATATTAGAAATTTAATCTAGTATAGTTTGTAAAAGTGTAGATTTTATGCGAGCTACTTTGAAGAGTTTACTAAATTGAAAAACAAATATTGACAAATGCGAGAAAATTTAGTATAATATCTAAGCATAATTTAAGAAATAAACAAAATTATAGATAAGTCGTAATAAAAAGGAGGTAATTTAACATGGCACAACCAAAAAGAAGATGGTCAAAAGCAAGAACTGGACTCAGAAGATCTACATGGAAAGTAGAAAAACCAAGTATTGCGGCTTGCCCACATTGTCACGAGCCTGTATTACCACACAGAGCTTGCAAAAACTGTGGATACTATGATGGAAAACAAGTCATAGCAGTAAATGAAGAAAATGCATAGAAGACCTATAAAATAGAAGAGGCATACCCTTTAAGGTATGTCTTTTTTTGTTTGTAACTAATTACAGATTACAGACATAAGATGTATTATATCATAGAATTTTTCTTGTGATAAAAACAAAAGGGAGGAATAAAAATGTGTAATTGTAGACGTAGAAAATGTGTAGCATTAAATAATCCATGTAATCATGATACTAGTGAATATGAAACATTGTGTAACAATTTACAAGAACAATCAGAAGGCTATAATAAGCATTGTGGTTGTGGTTTTGATGAAGAAATAGATGACATATTTCCACAAAATCCAATGTATGCTCAAAGCTATGTTCCTGTTCAAGTAATGGAAAACACATATATGCCATGCTCAGGCTTGCATAAAGGAACAATTTTTCCAGAACTTGTTTCTGAATACTGCCCAGGTCAGTCTATGGCTGAAATTCAATATATTATGGACACAAATACTATAAAGGAGGGCTGTAACAGATGAATCAAGATACAGAATATAACATTGTTTTAGATGAAGTAGAAAGTAGAGTTTCTTCTTGTCCTTGCCAAAATGATGATAGTACTACGCAAAAAGAATTAATACACCAAATTAAATGTTATAACTTTGCAGTAATTGAGCTTGGGTTATATTTGGATACTCATCCAGAAGATGAAAGAGCTCTTTGCTTGCATAATAGTTATACAAAAACTTTAAAAGATTTAAAAGATAAATATCAAAAAGTGTATGGACCACTTTCAATATATTATCCTTGTAATAAATGGCGTTGGTTAGAAGAGCCATGGCCATGGGAAGGAGGTAATAACTAATGTGGACTTATGATAAAGTATTAGAATATCCTATAAATATAAAAGAAACAAATACTCAACTTGCAAAAAACATTATCTCACAATATGGAGGACCAGATGGAGAACTTGCTGCATCACTTAGATATTTATCTCAAAAGTTTGGTATGCCAGATCAAAAGGCAAAAGCTATATTAAATGATATAGGAACCGAAGAGCTTGCTCACTTAGAAATGGTTGGAACAATAGTACATCAATTAACAAGAAATGCTACTATTGAAGAAGTAGAAAAAGGAGGCTTAGCTCCTTATTATACAGACCATGGTCTTGGAGTGTATCCACAAGCTGCAGCAGGTATGCCTTTTACAGCGTCATATATTGCAGTAAAAGGAGATCCAATTGCAGACTTACAAGAAGACTTAGCAGCAGAGCAAAAAGCAAGAGCAACTTATGAAAAATTGATAGATCTATGTAGAGATCATCCTGATGTTGTTGATCCACTTAAATTTTTAAGAGAAAGAGAAATAGTTCACTTCCAAAGATTTGGTGAAGCACTTCGTGGAGTTCAAGATAAACTTGCCCAGAAGAAATTCTATATGGATAGTAATAATCCAATATTTGTGAATAATAACAATATGAATAACAATCAAAACATGATAAATACAAATAACAAATCTTGTGGATGTGGAAGATAACAAAGAAGAGCCCACTTAAGGGCTCTTCTCGGCATATTTAATAAAATTTTCTGCTGATCGTAATGTCTGCAGTATCAACGTATTTAATTCAGACTGCAGATGTGGAGCAACGGACATATCCATGTAGTCGGCTGCACTTTGTAGCATTATTTGAACAGATAAGAAAAGATTTTGTTTTTACTCTTCTAATTTTCTTAACCGTTCTCTTAATTCGTTTAACTTCTCTTCCATATGAATGCTCCCTTTCTAAAACATAACAATAGTTACATAATATAAATTATATCATATTTACATAAAAATATCAACCATTAAA
Source organism: uncultured Clostridium sp. (assembly GCA_948469655.1). Classification (GTDB taxonomy): domain Bacteria; phylum Bacillota; class Clostridia; order TANB77; family CAG-508; genus JAAWPK01. Next base: position 6,115 of record CAOKMF010000021.1, on the reverse strand, counting down.
ATTCACAATTCTTTGGTGTACGAGGATAAGGTATAACATCACGAATGTTTTGCATTCCAGTTAAATACATCATCATTCTTTCAAAACCAAGGCCAAATCCAGCATGCTCAGCACTTCCAAATTTACGTAGGTCTAAATACCACCAGTAATCTTTTTCATTAAGATTTAATTCCTTCATTCTCGCTTTAAGTTTATCTATATCTTCTTCCCTTTGGCTTCCACCTATAAGTTCACCAATTCCAGGAACAAGAAGATCAAAAGCTGCAACAGTTTTATTATCAGGGTTTTGCTTCATATAAAATGCTTTAATATCTTTTGGATAATCAGTAACAGCTACTGGCTTCTTAAATATATTTTCACTTAAATATCTTTCATGCTCTGTTTGAATATCCACTCCCCAAGAAACCTTATATTCAAATTCATCATTATGTTTTTCAAGCTCTTTTATTGCATCAGTATAGCTAATTCTGCCAAAAGGCTCATTTACAGTTATTTTTAACTTATCTAATAAACCAGGAGCTATAAATTTATCAAAAAATTCCATTTCTTCAGGAGCATTTTCCAAAACATAAGAGATAATATATTTAATCATATCTTCTGCTAAATCCATATCATCTACTAAATCAGCAAATGATATTTCAGGCTCTATCATCCAAAATTCAGCAGCATGTTTAACAGTATTAGAATTTTCAGCTCTAAAAGTTGGACCAAATGTATAAACATTTCTAAAAGCTAAAGCATAAGTTTCTGCTTCTAGCTGTCCACTAACAGTCAAATGAGAATTCTTCCCAAAGAAATCTTTTGAAAAGTCAGTATTTCCATCTTTATCCTTTGGTACATCAGAAAAGTCAAATGCAGAAACTTGAAACATTTCTCCAGCTCCTTCACAGTCACTACCTGTTATAATAGGGGCATGTACATACACAAAATCTCTTTCTTGGAAAAATTTATGAATCGCATATGAAAGAAGACTGCGTACTCTAAATACAGCATTAAATGTATTTGTTCTTGGACGTAAATGTGCAACTGTTCTTAAAAATTCAAAAGAAGTATTTTTCTTTTGGATAGGGTAAGAAGTATCTGATAAGTTATAGGTTGTAACAGATTTTGCATGAATTTCAAAGGGTTGCTTAGCATTTTCTGTTTCAACTAAAGTTCCTTCTACCAATATAGACGAGCTAATTGTAAGCTTTGTAATTTCTTCAAAATTACTTAAGTTTGTATCAAATACAATTTGTAAGTTTTTAAAAAATGTTCCATCATTTAATTCGATAAACCCAAAAGCCTTAGAAGAACGAAGAGTTTTAACCCAACCTGCAATCTTTATATCCTTTCCTATATAATCTTTTGTATTTCTATATAAACTTTTTACTAAAACACAATCCATGGTTAATCACATTCCTTTTATTTAAGATAGAAGAATTATATAATATTATTTGTAAATTATCAATATATACCCTAAAAATTACAAAACTTTACAAAAAATGGCAAAAAGGGTATAATGGGTATCAAGAGTGAGGAAAACCAATGTCAAAAAAATATTTAGAGAAAAATGTACTAGATGCCGCACTAGAAAGACTAGAAATAATATTTGAAAACTTTGATAATATTTATTTTAGCGTAAGTGGTGGAAAAGACAGTTCAGTTATGGTACAGCTTGCAAATAAAGTTGCAGAAAAAATGGATAAAAAATTTGATGTTTTATTCATTGATTTAGAAGCCCAATATCGTTATACAATTGAGCATATAAAAGAGTTAAAAACCTTGTCACAAATTAGAGATTTTTATCATATAGCACTTCCTATTGCACTTAGAAATGCAGTATCAGTACTTCAACCAAAATGGATTTGCTGGGAAGAAGAAAGCAAGCACTTATGGGTTAGAAACATGCCAGAAGATAGTATAAATATTAATAATTGCCCATTTCCATGGTTTAAAAAAGGTGAAGAATTTGAAGAATTTATAATTCAATTTGCAGATTGGTATCAAAAAAAATATCAAGGAAAAGTTGCATGTGGAGTTGGAATAAGAACAGATGAAAGCTTAAATAGATTTAGAACCATTGCATATCAGTATAGAAAAATAACTTTTGAGAAGTATCATTGGACTACTAAAATAAAAGTACATGAAAAGCCCATTGAAGCATATAACTTTTATCCTATATATGACTGGACAGCAGAGGATATTTGGGGAGCAGTAAGTAAATTAGACTTAAAATTTAATTATATATATGAGCTTATGTATAAAAACGGAGTGAGTATATATGAGCAAAGACTTTGTCAGCCATATGGAGATGACCAAAGAAATGGACTAAACCAGTTTAAATCATTGGAGTATGATACATGGGCAAAAGTATTAAATAGAGTTAATCGGAGTTAATTTTGGAAACATATATTGCAAAACAACAGCACTTGGAAACATTAAATCTTGTAAACCGGAGTTTATGTCATGGCAAAGCTATACAGTATTTTTACTGGAAAGTATAGGAATATATAATAGAGATTTAATGATGCATTATTATAGAAAAATTAAAAAGTTCATGATTTGGTATAGAAATAAATATGGAACAGATTTAAATGATATTCCAGATACAGCAGAGTGTAAGCTAGAAAGTCAAAAAAAAGCAATTTCATGGAGAAGAATTGCAAGAGCGATAGAAAAGAATGATTTTTATTTAAGAAGATTATCGTTTGCACAAACTAAAAATGATGATAATGAATTAATGAGACTTATACATAAATGGGACAATTTGTTAAATAGCAAAACTCAAACAGATGATGTAGTTTTAAGGAAAGTTATTAATGAAAATTTTAAATAAAGGAGAAAGGTTGAAAAATAATTACAATTTTGGCGTCGTTGTTCTGCAAAAGAAAATCCTCACCGTGCAGAAAGCATGCCTCCGGTATTTCTTTCTTGAACGCCTAGCCAAAATTTAATTCTTTTCCAACCAAATTTGAGCCTTATAGAAGGAGTGTGATTAATTATGGTTATTAAAATTACAAATAATGATGAAAATTTTTATAAATATATGGGTAAATTTTTTGGCTCTAGATTAGTTCAAAATCAAACAAATGATAGAATTTATGATGACGATAATAAAGAATGGTATATATATTTAGAAGAAGATACTGCAAAAGCATTTGTGTCTGTAAATAAAAATATAATAAAAAATGTGTATACTACTAAGGAAAAATATTTAGAAGAAATATTAAATAAAATAAAAGAAGAAACTAATATTACATATAGCATAGTTACAAATAGCTATTTAGATACTTATGAAAAATGCGGATTTAAAGTATGGAAAGAGAATTCATACAAAAATTTTGTGACAATATGTACAAGTAAAGAAGAAGCAAAGGTATAAAACTTAGAATTTTGAAGGGACTATTATTAAAATATGAGTGAGATAGAATTTCCAGTACTAAATGTAAAAATGGTAGATATAGATAAAGTTATTACAAATGATTATAACCCAAATAAAGTAGCACCGCCAGAAATGGAGCTTTTAAAACATTCTATCGAAGAAGATGGATATACACAGCCGATAGTAACGTATTATGATAAGGAAAGCGACATATATATTGTTGTAGATGGGTTTCATAGGTATAGATGTGCAAAAGAATATTTTAATTTAAAACAAATTCCAGTTGTAACTATTGATAAAGATTTAGAAAATCGTATGGCAAGTACAATAAGACATAATAGAGCAAGAGGAACTCACCAAATTATAGATATGTCACATATTGTTTTAACTTTAACCCAGAATCGGATGGAGTGAAGAAGAAATTTCAAAGCATTTAGGTATGGAATTAGATGAAATAATTAGATTAAAACAAATTACAGGACTAAAAGAAGTATTTGCAAATCATGAATTTAGTAAATCATGGGAAGAATTTGAAGATAACATTAAAAAACAGATTTTTAATTAGTAAACCGTATTGCAATTTTATGTAAAATGATGTATAATCGAAAAGAAACAGGGGCGAGTACCCAAGGCAGATAATAATATGACAGGAGGACATGAATATGGTAAGTTATGATGCACTTAAAAATCTCACAGATGAGGACATTGCGATGCTCGGTGAGCTTCGGCAAATTTTAGAGGAGGCTGAGGGGGCTGAGGAACTGATTAAGTACACATGGCTTTTTAAGGCAGGAGAGAAGGAAGTCATGGTATGGAAAGATGACGAAGAGGGTGTAAGAGAGTTCGTAAGCTATGACGGAAACTGGCGAAGAGATGTGGCCGGATGGGGATGTGTCATTGTCAAATGCGACGCGGCTACAATTTTTGAATATTTTAAGGCAGAATTTTTATTCAAAAATTACTGTGCCTGCGTTGTAGATGATGATGAAATGGCAAAAAAAGCCGGAATTTGCAAGCATCTCAGAAAGTTTGTAGAACGAACTCAGAAAAAAGCATGATGGCATAGCCAGATAACTAACTCTGCCAAACCCTGTAAACCAAAAAAACAGTTTATCCAAAAGTTTTGATAGACTGGTTTTTTTGGTATTTACCTTCTTTTTCCTTGCTTTTTAACCCACTTTGATATATAATATATAAATACTTTTAAATATAGGGGAGGCTTATTTATGAGCGAAAATGAAAATATGGAAATTGAACAAGACATAAATCATTTAATGCAAATTAGAAGAGAAAAACTTGAGGAACTTTCAAATAACGGAAAAAACCCATTTGAAATAACAAAGTTTAATAGAACTCACACAAGTAAAGATGTAAGAGATAATTATAGTGAATTAGAAGGAAAATATGTAACAATTGCTGGACGTATAATGTCAAAAAGAATTATGGGAAAAGCATCTTTTTGTGCTATCCAAGATAGTACAGGGAAAATACAAAGCTATGTAAGTATAAATGATTTAGGAGAAGAAATCTATAAAGAATTCAAGACATATGACGTAGGAGACATTATTGGAATTACAGGTTTTGTATTTAAAACAAAGACAGAAGAAATCTCAGTACATGCAAAAGAAATAACCTTACTTTCAAAATCTCTAAGACCACTCCCTGAAAAATTTCATGGTTTAAAAGACATGGACTTAAGATATAGACAAAGATATATAGATTTAATTGTAAATCCAGAAGTAAAAGATACATTTATAAAGAGAAGCCTTATTATAAGTGAAATAAGAAAAATATTAGACGAAAAAGGATACTTAGAAGTAGAAACACCAGTACTTAATACAATATCTGGTGGAGCTACAGCAAGACCATTTATAACACATCATAACACACTTGATATCGATATGTATCTAAGAATTGCAACAGAACTTAACTTAAAAAGATTAATAGTTGGTGGATATGATAAAGTTTATGAGATTGGTAGAATATTTAGAAATGAAGGAATGGATATAAGACATAACCCTGAATTTACTTCAATAGAGCTATATTCAGCATTTGAAGATTATGAAGCAATGATGAACCTAGCAGAAGAAATGTTTAAAAGGTGTGCTAAAAAAGTTTGCGGTACTACAAAACTTACGTATCAAGGAACTGAAATAGACCTAGGCGGAAAATGGAAAAAGATAACTATGATAGACAGTATAAAAGAAGCATCAGGAGTTGATTTTGACAAAATAGAAACAGATGAAGAAGCTGTAAAAATCGCAAAAGAAAAGAATGTGGAAGTTCCAAAAGGAAAAGAAACAAGAGGACATATTATAAGTCTATTCTTTGACGAATTTGTAGAAAAAATATTAGTACAGCCAACATTTATATATGATTATCCAGTAGAAGTGTCTCCACTTGCTAAGAAGAAAAAAGAAGACCCAAGACTTACAGAAAGATTTGAGATATTTATAGGCGGAAGAGAATATGGTAATGCATTCTCAGAGCTAAATGACCCAATTGACCAATATGAAAGATTTAAAGAAGAAATTAAAGCACGTGAAAATGGAGACGACGAAGCAGGAATGATGGACGAAGACTATATATCAGCACTAGAAATAGGACTTCCACCAACAGGAGGAATGGGTATTGGCATAGATAGACTTATAATGCTTTTAACAGATTCAGCTTCAATAAGAGATGTATTACTTTTCCCAACAATGAAACCTTTGGCATAGAACATTTGAAAAATTTTAATAAATCTTAATA
>CAOKMF010000020.1 GCA_948469655.1 uncultured Clostridium sp. | reverse complement strand
AATATTCTGAAAAAGAAGTATATGAAGAATTAGATAAAATATAGAAGGAAGGTTTGTTTGTGAAAGAATACAATATAGACTATTCAAAAGAAGCTAAAGAAGACTTAGTAGAAATAAAGCAATATATTAAATATAATTTACAAGAACCAGAAACAGCAGAAAAATTAATAACAAAAATAAAAAATGAAATAAATAATTTAAAACATAACCCTAAAATTTATGGTGTAATAGATGACGAATTGATAAGGAAACTTGAAATAAGAAAGTTAATAGTAGATAATTATATTATTTTTTACAGAATAAAAAATGATAATATAGAAATAGTTAGAATTATGTATGGAAGAAGAAATTGGATTAGTTTATTATAGAGAAACTGAGTAATAAAGTAATAGATCGGATAATTTGAATTGAAATTATCTGTTTTTTATTGTATAATCTAAGCAGTAATTTATATGGAGAAAATAAAATATGAAAAATAAAAGAAAAAATATTATTATAGTAGTAAGCTTTGTTCTAGCAATTATTTTAGTATTGTGGATAAATGGAATAATTCCAAAACAAATAGCAAAAATTTCTAGTACAATTTATCTAAAAAAGAAATTTCCTAAAATGCAGATAGAATACATAAATATTGAGTGGGCGTCATCATTTGGAGATTATATAATAACATTCAAGGACCAGAATAGTGAATTACATAGCTTTTGTATAGGTCCAAAATATTTTCCGGTTAATTTAGGACAAGGAATGTTTGGTTTTGAAGAAACATATAGGGAAAAGTATGGTGAACAAAAAGAAGATGCTAATATAAATAATAACGATATAAATACCAATACAGAAAATTCTACTTTTATCAAAACCTATAATATATTAAATATAGCTGATAGTAATGATGAAAAGTATATATATTTAACAATTAGACAATTTCAAGAAGAAGAAGTAAAAACCATAAAAATTGAAAAAAGCTTAGCAAGTGACATTGAAATAGGAAACGATTATGAATTTACATTTAAATATACAGATAATATAGTACAAGATAATATAGAATCAATATTTACAAATGCTAAACTTATTTCAGTTAAAAAAACAGACAAGCAAGGCTTGGAACAAATTCAAGATCTAGTTAGATAATAAAGAAATAAGGAGTCTAAATAATGAAAGTATTATTTGCAACAACAAACCCAGCAAAAATAAAAAAATATGCAGAAAAATTAAAGGAAAAAGGTATAGAAGTTTTAACTATTAAAGATTTAGATATAAGCATAAAACCAGAAGAAACAGGAAAAAATGCTATAGAAAATGCTTATATAAAAGCAAAAGCATATTATGAAGTGGCTAAAATAGTAACTATTGGAATGGATAATAATTTATATATAGAAGAATTGCCAGAAGAGAAACAGCCAGGTACTCATGTAAGAAGAGTAAATGGAAAAGAATTAAATGATGACGAAATGCTTGAATATTATTGTAACTTAGTTAATCAATATGGTGGAAAATTAAAAGCTAAATGGGTATATGGAATGGTAATATATGATGGAAAACAGACAAAAGAGTATAGTTGGAGTAAAGGGCATTTTTGGTTTGTAGATAAACCTTGCGAAAAAAGAAATCTAGGATATCCATTAGACTCAATGTCAATTATGCCAGAATGTAACAAGTATTTTGTTGATTTAACAGAAGAAGACAGAAACATAAACAAAGAAGATTATAAAGAAGAAGATGTTATTGATTTTATAATAAATACAATAAAATTATTTGATAGTCAAATAAATGATAATATTTAATAAACTATAATTTAAAGGAGACGAACAAATTGGTTTATTTAATTACCTTTTTAGAAGGACTAATTTCCTTTATATCACCTTGCATGCTACCAATGATTCCGATTTATATAACATATTTTGCAGGTGACGCTAATAAGAAAAATAATACAATAATAAATTCCATTGCTTTTGTAATAGGGTTTACTTTAATATTTTGCATATTAGGAGTATTTGCAGGTACTATTGGAAGCTTATTAAAAAATTATCAAAATATAGTTAATATTGTTTGTGGAGTAGTTGTAATATTATTTGGCTTAAATTATTTAGAATTTATAAATATAAGAATTTTCAAAGGCAGAAATAATAATAACAAAAAAATAGCCGGCATATTTTCTGCTTTTATATTTGGAGTGGTATTTGCAGTAAATTTAACACCATGCATAGGTGCATTTTTAGGCTCTGCTCTAATGATGGCATCAGTTTCGGGAACAGTATTAAAAGGAGTATCATTACTATTTGTTTATTCATTGGGACTAGGAATTCCAATAATTATTTCAGCATTTTTAATAAAAAAATTAAATTCAGTATTTAATTTTATAAAAAAACATTATAAAATTATTAATAATATATGTGGAACATTTTTGATAATTATTGGAATAACAATAGCATTTGGAGTTATGAATAACTTATTGTATTCGTTTGTGTGAGGTAAAGTTTGAAAAATAATCAGCTGATTAGAGTCGTTATTTTAAAACAAAAAATGTTCAATGTACCCAAGTACACTTCCGCTTTTTTGTTTTAAAATGCCTAGCACTATACTAATTCTTTTCCAAACTTGGTTTGTGCATTAGAAAGGAATGTGAAGTAAAAATGAAGAAATATTTAAAAATTATAATATATATAGTAAGCTTTATAATAATCATTTTACTTGCGGTATTAGGTTATAACTTTTTAACTAAAAATTATTCTCCAGAAGAAATAAATATTGAAAATAATGAATATAAATTAAATAAGGCAAAAGACTTTGAAGTATTAAATAATAAAGGAGAAAAGGTTAACTTATCAGATTTTTTTGGAAAACCTATAATTGTAAACTTTTGGGCAACATGGTGTATGCCATGTAAGAATGAGCTTCCTGAATTTAATGAAGCTTATAAAAAATATGGTAAAGATATAGAATTCTTAATGGTTAATTTAACAGATGGATATAACGATACAGAAGATGGCGTAAAACAATTTGTTAAAGAAAATAATTATGAATTTCCTTTATATTTTGATACCGAATATAGTGCCACATATACTTACAATATATACTCAATTCCCCAAACACTGTTTATTGACAAAAACGGAAATATTTTAAAATCATACACAGGAATGCTTAACAAACAAACTTTAGAAAAATATATTAAAAATTTGAAAGGTGAATAAAATAATGGTAAAATTGAATGATAATAAAGAAGTTGTCCAAACTATTAAAGAAGGATTAAAAAGAAATGGGGGATATTGTCCTTGTAGAACAGAAAAAAATGAAGAAACAAAATGTATGTGCAGGGAATTTCGCGAGCAAATAAAAGACCCTAATTTCGAAGGATATTGTCATTGTATGTTGTATTATAAATCAAAATAAGGAGGAAAAAATATGTTAGAAATTAATTTAACAAGTGAAAATTTTGAAGACGAAGTATTAAAATCAGAAAAACCAGTATTGGTAGATTTTTGGGCATCTTGGTGCGGGCCATGTAAAATGATTGCACCTATATTTGAAGAACTTGCAGAAGAATATAAAGATAAGCTTAAGTTTGGGAAAGTAAATGTAGATGAACAGGCATCTTTAGCTGTTAAATTTAGAGTTACAAGTATTCCAACTTTAATATTATTTAAAAATGGAGAGATTACAAAAACTTCGGTTGGGTTTTGTTCAAAATCAGAGCTAGAAGAAATGATAAAATAAAGGTAAAAGCAGATAATTAGAATTGCTAATTATCTGCTTTTGTGATATTATAAGCAAAAAGAAACGGAATATAGAATAGAGTAATATAGAAGGGAGCAAAAATGGATAAAGAAAAATTAAATTTAAAGAAATATATAATTCTTATAACATTTGCACTTGTGGGGTTATGGATAGTTAATAACTTGAATGTAGTAGGAAATATATTTAATGTAATAATAAGTATTTTATTTCCATTTATTTTAGGGGGAGCTTTAGCATTTCTTTTAAATATTCCAATGTCCTTTTTTGAAAGAAAATGTAAGAAAATAAAAAACAAAAAAACTCTTAGAATTGTATCACTTATATTTGCAATAGTTGTTATATTATTTGTAATTATATTAATGATTAATTTAATAGTTCCAGAATTAATTGATGTAGTAAAACTATTAATCGATAATATTCCATATTATGCTGAAGAAATTAATAACTTAATACAAAGACTTGAACTCGATATTCCAGATATAAATTCAATTAATATGGATACAGAAACTTTAAAAAATCAAGTTATGGAATATATGCCAAATCTAATCGCATCTTCAGTTTCTATTATTTCAAATATAGTAAGTGCAGTTTCAAGCCTATTTATAGCAATTATTTTCTCGATATACATATTGCTAGACAAAGAAAAATTGCAATTGCAATTTACTAAAATGATAAAAGCATATCTAGGTGAAAAAAGATCTAGTAAAATAATAAATATTTGCAAAGAAGCAAGCAAAGTATTTAGAAAATTTTTCACAATACAATGTTTAGAAGCGACAATACTTGGAAGCCTTTGTATAATAGGTATGTTAATACTTAGAATTCCTTATGCAATACCTATTGGAATTTTAATAGGAGTAACAGCATTAATACCAGTGCTTGGAGCATTTATAGGTGTGGCTGTAGGAGCAGTATTAATAGTTGCTGTTAACCCAATTAAAGTTGTCACTTTTGTTATATTCGTATTAATCTTGCAACAAATAGAAGGAAACATTATATATCCAAAAGTGGTAGGAAACTCAGTAGGATTACCAGGTATATGGGTTTTAGCTGCTGTAACTTTAGGTGGAAGCATAGGTGGAATTTTAGGTATGCTATTAGGTGTACCAGTTGCAACTACAATATATAATTTATTAGCAAGAGATGTTAATAAAAAGTTAAAAAAATCTAAAAAGGTAATAGAAGAGTAGACATTATAAAAAATAATTATGTCTCATATTGAAATACAAAAATAGTTGTGATAGGATAAAGTAAAAGAAAAATTAAGCGAGGTATATTTATGAAATTTTTTATTGATACTGCAAATGTAGAAGAAATCAAAAAAGCGAATGATATGGGAATTATTTGTGGAGTTACTACAAACCCATCATTAATTGCTAAAGAAGGTCGTGATTTTAAAGAAGTAATAAAAGAAATAGCATCTATTGTAGACGGTGCTATAAGCGGAGAAGTTAAGGCAAAGGCAATAAATGCTGAAGACATGATAAAAGAAGCAAGAGAAATTGCAGAAATACATCCTAATATGGTTGTTAAAATTCCTATGACAGCAGAAGGACTTAAAGCAGTTAAAGTTTTATCAAAGGAAGGAATAAAAACTAATGTAACTCTTATTTTTAACCCTACACAAGCATTATTTGCTGCAAAAGCAGGGGCTACATATATATCACCATTCTTAGGAAGATTAGACGATATAGCAACTCCTGGAATAGACCTTATAAGAACTATTTCAGATATATTTAAAACACATGATATAAAAACAGAAATAATATGTGCAAGTGTGCGTAACCCAATACATATAATTGATTGTGCACTTGCTGGAGCAGATATTGCAACAGTACCATATAAAGTTATAGAACAATGTATAAAACATCCTTTAACAGACGCAGGAATTGAGAAATTTAAAAAAGATTATATGGCAGTTTTTGGTGAATAAAAATAAATAATAGAAAGGAGATTATAATATGGAAAAGGCAAAAGTTTATTTTTCAAAAGAAATTACTCCAGAAAATGTTGTAAAAATGTATGAAAAATTGGGAGTAAACTTACAAGGAAAAGTTGCAGTTAAATTACATTCAGGAGAAGAAGGAAATCAGAACTATATAAAACCTGAATTTGTAAAAGCAATTGTAGAAAAAGTAAATGGTACTGTTGTAGAATGCAATACAGCATATGACGGAGAAAGAGACACAACAGAAAAACATGTTAGATTAATGGAAAATCACGGTTGGAGTAAATATTTTAATGTGGATATTTTAGACAGCGAAGGACCTGACAAAGTATTAGAAATTCCAAATGGAAAAGTTATAAAGAAAGATTATGTAGGTAAAAATATAGATAATTATGACTCAATGTTAGTACTATCGCATTTCAAAGGTCATCCAATGGGTGGATATGGTGGAGCACTAAAACAGTTATCAATAGGTGTTGCATCAGGACATGGAAAAAGATATATTCATTGTGTAGGAAAAGAAGACGGTACTTTTGAAGATATGTTTAAAGTTGACCAAAATAAATTCTTAGAAGCAATGGCAGATTCTGCGTCAGTAGTTGCTAAACATTTTGAAAACAAAATAGCATATATAAATGTAATGTGCAATTTATCAGTAGATTGTGACTGTTGTCAAGTAGCAGAAGACCCATGTATGAAAGATATAGGAATTCTTGCAAGCTTAGATCCAATCGCAATAGACCAAGCATGTATTGATTTAATATATAATTCAAAAGACGAAGGAAGAGACCACTTTGTAGAAAGAATAGAAAGACAAAATGGAGTTCATACAATAGAAACAGCAGCTGAGCTTGGATTTGGCACAAGAGAATATGAATTAATAAATGTTTAGGGGGAATTATTATGGAAAAAGTAGAGAATATTAAAAAGACTAATCGTTTGCTAGAAATATTATCTAGCAGAAAAGCAAAATATATTATTGGAACATTTCTTTTAAGTGGTATAGGTGTTGCACTTCCTAGAATATTTCACATATTAGCAGGAGAAAGTGCAGGAGCTACATTCTTACCAATGCACATAGCAGTATTAATTGCAGCACTTACATTTGGAACAATTAGTAGTACAATTGTAGCAGGAAGCTCAGTTGTATTTAGTTACTTATTAACAGGAATGCCAAGTATTGCAAGACTTCCATATATGCTAATAGAACTAGTAATATATGCTGTTATTTTAAGTTTATTTAACAAAAAATTTAACTCTTATATATCACTAATATTAACAATAGTTTTAGGTAGAGTTTTATATGCAGGAATATTATTTGCATCAGTTAATATCTTAGGACTTTCTAGCTATGGGATTTCAGTTATAGAAAGTGTAAAAATGGGAATACCAGGTATAATTGTTCAATTAATATGTGTTCCATTTATTGCAAGTTCACTAAAAAAAGGAATTAAACTAAATGGATAAGTTAGAAGAATTAAAAGAAATATTGCATAACAAAAAAGCATCACTTGTTGTTTGCTATGAAAATGGAGAAATAAAGGAATATTATCAAAATAGGATAAATGATATAAAAGATACTCTAAGAAAAGACGAAACTAGCTTAAAAGGAGCAATAATTGCAGATAAAGTAATAGGAAAAGTCGCAAGCTCTATCTTAGCAGTTTCAGGTGTAAAAGAAATATATGCAGATGTTATGAGTAAATATGCAATTCCAGTATTAGAAGAAAATGGAATAAAATTCGAATATAAGAAGTTAGTAGACTATATAGAAAACAACGATAAAACAGGAATGTGTCCTATGGAGAATAAATATAAAGACGAAAAAGATATAAATGTAATTTATGATAAAATGATTAAAAATTAATATATACAGGGGCGGGTAATATTCATACCCGCCCCTGCAGATACTATCCTTACGGTTGCATTTCCCTTATTAAATCTTCCAAAGAGATGGTCTCTGTCTCTGTGAGCTCGCTGTATGCTCTAAGCATTTTGGAGAATACATCATAGGACATAATCCAGTTTCTGTACTCCGGATTGCCCAGCATTTCGCAGATGTCCGGCAAGCGTAAATCTGAAGAGATTATTATATCATCTTCGCCGAAATCTTTTGTAAGCTCCTCGATAGTAGCATAAAAAGAGCTGAAATCATGTGTAGCATTCGACTCGTCCCATGAGTAGATTAAATCCGGTGCAAAATCACCATTTTCACACTTGCCCAGGGTACATACAGTTTTGTCTGTAAAATCAAAGGTTGTTACAGACCGGTCCCTTTCAGATACTACATAAGCATACTTCATGTTGTTTCCTCCTTTAAGAAATTTAATATTGTTGCCTAGCATTATACTAAAAAATGTATAAAATCATACATATATTATACCATTTATTTTACATAAAATCAAATTTCTTCACAGTTTACTATTATAAAGCTAATATCTTATATAATAATTTTAATATAACTTGTAACCTTTTTAGAAAAAATGTTACTATGTATATGAAAGTTAACTAAAAAATAACAAGGAGATTTAGATCTAAATTGAAAGAAGAAATTTTAAAAGATTATCTAATAAATAAAAGAATAGACATAGACAAGCTAATAGACGATTTTTATGGATATGTATATATCATTGTAAAAAACGGCGTAAGCATTTCTATAACAGAAGAAGATATAGAAGAAATAATATCAGATGTATTTGTTGCTATCTGGAAAAACAGTCCAAAATTATCAAAAGAGACACTAATGAAGCCATATTTAGCAGGAATAGCAAAAAATACAATAAGAAACAAATATAGAAACACTAAGTTGAATTTCTCTATCTCAGACTATGAAGAAAAGCTAGCATATAATGCTAATCTTGAAGAAATTGCTGAAGAAAATGAAAAAAATAAAGTGATAAGTGAGACATTAAAAACCTTAAAAAAAGAGGAATATGAGATTTTTATAATGTTTTACTATAATGAAAAATCAATAAAAGAAATAGCAAAATTATTGGAATTTTCTCAAAGCAAAGTAAAAGTAGTTCTTCATAGAGTTAGAAAAACAATTAGAAAAAATTTAGAAAATGGAGGTTATGGCTATGGAAAATAACTATTTAAAAGAAAAAATACAAAAGAATGTAAAAGAAAGAATAGCTATATCAAACATTAGAAAAGAGGTTAAAATGAAAAATGATAAAATTTTAAAAATAACTTCTATGGGTGCAGTAGCAATAATATTTGGCTTTGGAATTATTTTTGGTATAAATACATTAAATAATAATACAGGAGAAAACAATATTGGAATAGCTAATTTAAAGGAAAATAAGGAAGAAAGTATTAAAATAGAAATAAATATGAATAAACTTGAAGCAGTTTCACAAATGAGCATAGATGCAAAAGTCCAAGATGCGAATAATTTTGACATGCAATATTTTGAAATACTTAAAAATATTAGAGTTCCAAATGATATGGAAAAAATGAGTGCAGAAAAGATATATGTAAGAGACTTAAATACAGGAGAATATACTAAACTTCATAGTTATGTCTGCACATACTTTGATAGAAATAATAATATGAGAAATATTAGAATCTCATTTTCAGATACAAATAAGCCACTAAGAGACTATAATTTTGAAGACATAGGAAATATATCAAAAATAAATGATATAGAACTAAAAATATATCAATATGAAGAAGCATATATAACAATATTTGAATTTGGTGGATATAAGTTTGATATAGAAACAAGCAATGTAACAGAAAGTGAAATATTAGAAGTTTTAAAATCAATAATATTAGAAAATGAAAATATAAGTAGTAAAGCTTTAGTAGAAGATAAAGATACTAACCAAAAAGAACAAACAAATGAAACTGATATTTATAAAGAGTATTATGCTGGAAAATATATAGATAATAATGGAAATAATGTAATACTACTTTGCATAGATAGTCCAAAAAACAGAAAAGAAATATGTAAAATATTAGGAATTACAGGAAGCAAAACAATATTTAAAAGTGCAAAATATTCATATAATTATCTAGTAAATTTACAAGATAAGATTAGCAAAAAAATGCAAAGCAAAGAATTAGATTTTGTTACAAAATCATCTTTAATGGAAGATAGTAATATGATTAAAGTAAATGTTACAACTAAAAATGAAAAAGACTTAAGAAAAATAAAAGACCTAGATATTATTGGTGGAGCAATAAAGTTAGAGTATAGCTTAAATGCTCAAGCTAAAGGAGATTTATTGGAAATTAAAGAATAATTATATTTATAACGTATTAAAAAGATTAGAGCAATTCTCTAATCTTTTTAATCTATATTGAATTTTTATAGATACTAATATATAATAAATTTATTAAAATTAAGAAAAGGAAAGTAGTATATGGAAAAAGTATTTGTAAATGCAAGAGACCGGATATAAATTAGATGTTCATATATTTGAAGTAGAAAACGCAAAAGCAGTAGTGCAAATAATACATGGCATGGAAGAACATCAAGGACGTTATGAGAAATTTGTAAAATTCTTAAATGAAAATGGCTTTTCTGTTGTTAGTTCAGATATGAGAGGGCATGGGACTAGTGCAGAATTTTTAGGATACTTTAAAGACAAAAAGGGTTATATAGAACTTATAGAAGACGAAAAAAGCATTACAAAATTTATAAAAGAACGTTTTAAAAACCTTGATATTTATATATTTGCACATTCTATGGGAACCATAATAACACGTGTGCTTCTACAAGAAAACTCAAAAGACTACAAAAAAGTTGTACTTTCAGGATATCCATACTATCAAATTGGTGCACATTTTGGAATAATTGTAGCAAATATTATAAAAGTATTTAAAGGGGCAAAATATAAATCAAAACTACTTTCTAAGCTAAGTGTAGGGGCATTCAATAAAGTTATAAAAAACCCTAAAACTAAATGTGACTGGATAAGCCATAATGAAGAAAATATAAAAGAATATATAAATGATCCATATTGTGGAATTGGTTTTACATGTTCTGCATATAATGACTTATTTCACTTAGTCATACTAATGCATAAATATAAATTATATAACAATGTAAATAAAGATCTAGAACTACTATTATTAAGAGGGCTTGATGATCCATGTGTAGGTGGAGATAAGGGAGCAAAAGACTCTTATGAAATACTAAAAAAAGCAGGTTTTAACAAAATCAAAACAATTGATTATCCAAATATGAGACATGAAATATTAGCAGAAAAGGATAATTTAAAAGTTTATCATGATGTGATTGATTTTATTACATAGAAAATTACTAGATAAGGAGAAAAGATGTCTTTAATAAGTGTAAACAATTTAACCTTTGGTTATGACGGAAGCATAAATAATGTATTTGAAGATGTATCATTTAACATAGATACAGATTGGAAACTAGGTTTGATTGGAAGGAATGGTAAAGGAAAAACTACTTTTTTAAAAATATTATTAGGAAAATACGAATACAAAGGTGCAATATCTAAAAGTGTAGAATTTGACTATTTCCCATTTGAAGTAAAAAATAAAGAAAAGATGACAATAGAAATAGTAAATGAAATAGCTCCAAATGTAGAAGACTGGGAAATTATTAAAGAATTAAATTTATTTAATACAAACTCAGAAATTCTTTATAGAAACTTTAATTTATTAAGTGGTGGAGAACAAGTAAAAATTCTTTTAATAAGCCTATTTTTAAAAGGGAACAACTTTTTACTTATAGATGAACCTACAAATCATTTAGATACTGAAACGAAAAAGCAGATAGTAGAATATTTAAGCAAGAAAAAAGGCTTTATAGTTGTATCCCATGATAGAAATTTTTTAGATAAAGTAGTAGACCATATAATTGCTATAAATAATACAAATATAGATGTGCAAAAAGGAAATTTTACATCTTGGCAGGAAAATAAAGATGCAAGAGATAATTTTGAACTAACACAAAATGAAAAACTAAAAAAAGAAATAAGCAGATTAGAAATAGCTTCAAAAAATGCAGAAAATTGGTCTAATAAAACAGAAAAATCTAAATATAAAACATCAGACACAGAAAGTATGATAGACAGGGGATATGTAGGACATAAGTCAGCAAAAATGATGAAAAAGTCAAAAGCAATAGAAAAAAGAATTCAAAAATCTATCTGCGAAAAATCGAATTTATTAAATAATGTTGATAGAAATGAAGAATTAAAAATAATACCATTAGAAAACAGAAAGAACCCACTAATTTTAGCAAATGATTTACAAATAAAATATGAAAATAAGATAATATTTAATAAAATATCTTTTGAAATAAATAATGGAGATAGAATTGCAATCACTGGCAGAAATGGAATACGGAAAATCTAGTTTATTAAAACTAATAATAGGCAAAAAAATAGAATATAATGGAGAATTAAAAATTGCAAATGATTTAAAAATATCATATGCCCAGCAAAGTACAGAAAACCTAAAAGATAATTTAAAAGAATTTTGCAGAATAAATAAGGTAGAAGAAAGTATATTTAAAGCAATGCTATCTAAAATGGGCTTTTCCAATTCAGATTTTGAAAAGCATATAGAAGAAATGAGCGAAGGTCAAAAGAAAAAAGTTTTAATTGCTAAAAGTATTTCAGAAAATGCAAATATTTATATTTGGGATGAGCCACTTAATTACATAGATATTTTAACAAGATTACAAATAGAAGAAGCAATTTTAAAATACAAGCCTACAATGATATTTATAGAGCATGATGAAACTTTTATAAAAAACATAGCCAAAAAGGTTATAAAATTGGATATTTAAACAACAATAAACAATAAAGAATCATAGGAGAGAAAATATGGGAAAATTCTCGAAAAAAATGAACAAAAAATACCATGAAACAAATAAAAGGTCAATTCTAGTTTATTTAGGACTAAGAATATTAGTAATTGCTAGTATGGTATTTCAAATATTACTCGGAAACTTCGAAAATGCGGTAATGTGCATTTTAGCATTATTTTTATTTACAATACCAACAATAATATCTGAAAAATTTAAAATAGGAATTCCAAGTTTATTAGAAACAATAATATATCTATTTATTTTTTCAACTACCATATTAGGAGAAATAAATAACTTTTATAGAATTATACCGTTTTGGGACACATTACTTCACACACTAAATGGATTTATATGTGCAGGAATAGGCTTTTCTTTAATAGATTTATTAAATCAAAATAGTAAGAGAATAAGCTTATCACCACTATATGTTGCAATAGTAGCATTTTGCTTTTCCATGACGATAGGTGTACTTTGGGAATTTTGCGAATTTACAGCAGATAGTGTTATGAAAACAGATATGCAAAAAGATAGAATTGTTCAGAGTATTTCGTCAGTAGAATTAAATGAATCAGGAGAAAATGTCCCAATAAAAATAGATAATATTAAAAAAACAGAAATTTACTCAGAAGATGGGACAGTTACAACAATAGAAAATGGATATTTAGATATAGGAATAATAGATACAATAAAAGATTTATTTGTTAATTTTATTGGAGCAATTGTATTTAGCATAATAGGTGTTTTATATATAAAAAATAGGGATAAATATAAATTTGCAGGAAACTTTATTCCAACAAAGGAATAAAAAATATCGAAAAACGATAATAAATAATTGACAAACGATAATAAGAATGATAAAATACTTTCATAAAATAAATTATGGAGGTATTTTTTATATGAAAGTAACAGGAGATAAAGGTCTAGGAAATATATTAAAAATATTATTTCAAATATGTTTTTATGTAGGAATAGTTTTGTTAATAGCATTACCATTTATATTAAAGTCATTTGGTTTACACCTAAATGCAACTGCATATGTAATATATCCTAATGGAATAGCTATATTACTAATTGCGTATAAATTTATAAAATTATTTGAAAGTCTTAAAGAAAACAACCCATTTTGTGATAATAATGTTAAAATACTTAAATCTGCAGGAATTATTGCTGTAGTCGAAGCAGTACTTTGGTTTCTAGATTTATTATTCGAAATAATTCTAGCTAATACTTTTGATGTAATAATTATTGTAGTTTTACTTTTTCTATGTTTATTATTTTTCGGAGTTGCAATTGCCTTATACATTTTATCAGAATTGTTTAGAGAAGCAGTAGAATATAAGAAAGAAAATGAACTTACAATTTGAGTTTGAAAAATAATTAGCATTTTGCTGAGGCTGTTAAGGCTTTGCCTGTTACAGCATCAGTATGCAGTGGCTGGCGTTGTTAAATTTGACATTAATAGTCCTCAACGTGCAAAAAGCACGCCTGCGGGTATTAAGTCAAATTTGCCTAGCCAAACATCTAATTCTTTTCCAAACTAGTTTATGTATTAGAAAGGACTGAAAAGTAAAATATGATAATAGTAAATTTAGATGTAATGATGGCAAAAAGAAAAATAAATTCGATAGAACTTGCAGAAAAGATTGGTGTAACACCTGCAAATTTATCTATTTTAAAAACAAACAAGGGAAAAGCAATAAGATTTTCAACTTTAGATAAAATATGTGAAGCTTTAAATTGTACACCAGGAGATATATTAGAATATAGAAAAGAATAAAAAGAACATAAATTCGCATAAAAGTATTGCTTTTTGCTAATATTTGTTATAAACTAAGAATTGTAGGGAATGAGAATAAGCAGATGTGGTTTTCCTCCGACAGGAGGTGAGGCTTATGATAGAAACATATTTATTAAGCATTATTTACATACTTTTTTATACACTAATAGTTATAACTATCATAGCAATTGCCTTGATTATAGCATTAGCAGTAATTTTGAGCAAGAGCGAATAAACCAAAAAAATAGACACATCTGTAAACTTGACGGTTAGATGTGCCAAAATATTTGACCTGAGGTAGACCACGTTTGTGGTTTCTCCATTTCCTATTTTTATTATACACTGTCAGGAATAAAAAGTCAAACAATTTATAAAAAATTATAAACCAATAAATAAGCTTGCAGAAATATTGTTGTAAATATGAAAAGTTTGTGATATTATATAATACATAAGCAAACTCATACTTACTTTAAAAATATAAATCATAAATCAAAATTTATAACAATTACAAATTTGTAAGACTTTTGTAATATAAATGAATATGATTTATTAAGAAATAAGGATATAATATAATTAGATAAAAATACGAACTAACAATATAAAGGAAAGTATGGTGTTTTAAATGAAAATAATAAAAAGAATAATTTTTGCTTTGTTACTTATTTTAATATGTGTAGTATTAGTTTTTGTAGGAAATGGATATTCCATATACAAAAATGCTTTAAAAGAAATGCCTTTAGAAGAAAAAGTTGCAAATATAAAAGAAAAAGAGAATTATACAAAAATAGAAGAAATGCCAAAAGTATATAAAGATGCAGTTATTTCAGTAGAAGACCATAGATTCTATAAACACTTTGGAATTGATATAATTGCAATTGGACGAGCAGTAGTAAATGATATAAAAGCAATGAAGTTTGTCGAAGGTGGAAGCACAATCACACAGCAGCTATCTAAAAATATATACTTCACGCAAGAAAAGAAAATAACAAGAAAAATTGCAGAAGTATTTATGGCTTTCAAGATAGAAAGCGGTTATGAAAAAGATGAAATATTAGAACTATATTTAAATACAAGTTATTTTGGAGATGGATATGGCACTGTAAAAGAGGCAAGCAAAGGTTATTTTGATAAAGAACCAAACGAAATGACAGATTATGAAGCAATATTACTTGCAGGAATTCCAAATGCTCCATCAGTTTATGCACCTACTAAAAACCCAGAACTTGCAAAACAAAGACAGAAGCAAGTAATGAACAAAATGGTAGAATATGGTTATTTAACTAAAGAAGAAGCAGATAGTATACTAAATAATAATTAATAATAGGAGAACAATTTATTATGAATGTCATATGTAAATTAACAGATAAAGATTTTGGAATTAATGAAATAGAAATGAATGAGCCTAAAATAAGATTAGCTTCAAGGGGAATTGTTCTTGATAAGGACGGAAAAATAGCTTTGCAAAATAAAACTAAAAAGAATGAATTTAAGCTTATAGGTGGCGGAATGGAAAATAGTGAAGACCCAAAAGAAGCTTTTAAAAGAGAAGTTCTAGAAGAAGCAGGGTGTGAAATAGAAATTATTGAAGAACTAGGAATTACAGAAGAATATAAAAGCTTACAGAATTTAAAACAAATATCACATATTTTTGTATCAAAAGTTATAAATGATACACATAGATTAGGACTTACTGAAAAGGAAGAAAATGAAGGTGCAAAGTTATTATGGGTAGATACAAAAGAAGCATTAGAACTAATAATAGATTGTTATGATAAATTGTTACCATCTGCTTATGATGGTGTTTATGACACTAGATTTGTTGTTACAAGAGATAGAAAAATATTAGAACATTATTTAGAGAAAAGGGGATAAGAAATGGCAAGAATAGTTAAAAATAAAGAATTAGTAAACACTAGACTCGCAACTAATTATGGTGGTTGGATGTATTGTGATAAATGTAATGAAAATATAGGCTACCTATGTTATTCAACTTATGATAAAATAAATTTGAAATATAAATGTAATTGTGGAAGTAATGGTAGTGTATTTATAGATTTTGAAGATAGCAAAACTGGTAAAAAAACTGAGAAAGAATTGGTAAAAATAAAAAATAGATTTTGCTGTTTAGAAGATAATGAACCTTTAATTACATTATTAGATAAAAAATTAAGTAATTATGAAATGGAAATTACCTGTAAATCTTGTGGTAATATCTATTGCAAAACTAAATGAAAATATATAAAAATAAAGGAAGAGAATTTATGAAAAAGATAATAATACCGATTATAATCATAATGCTTATAATATTACTAGGAATTACTTTTTGGGTATACAAAGAACATCAGGAAAATATAAGACTAGATAGAGAATCAGTTACTTTAAAAGAAAATCTAGAAGTAGAGTTTGGGAAAAAAGCAAAAGTATCTGATTTTATCCAAAATCTTAATGGAAGCTTAGTAAATGATTATGAAATAGACACTGAGAAATTAGGTTATATAGATGTTTCATTTGATTATATAAACATAAAAAATAGAAAAAGACCATCAACCTTTACTATAAAAGTAATAGATGTAACTGCACCAAAAATATTTAGTGGAAGCACATATAATGTAACAGAAGGATATAATAAAAACTTAACAGACGTTTTGCTAAGTGCAGACGATATTGACGATAACCCTAAAAGAGAAATCATAGGTGCATATGACACAAACACAGCTCGGAACATATAACTTAACATATGTTGTAACAGATTCTAGTGGAAATAAAACAGAAAAGCTATTTTCACTTATTGTTAATGAAAAAACAGATATCACAAATCCACCACCAAAAGAAGAAAAACTAGATATAGCAAATGTTATAAGAGAATATAAAACTAATAAAACAAAAATCGGAATAGATGTATCTAAGTGGCAAGGGGATATTAACTGGGAAGAAGTAAAAAATGCAGGAGTAGAATTTGCCATGATAAGAATGGGATATCAAACAGATTATGATGGAGAATATGTAATAGACCCATACTTTGAAAAGAATATAAATGGTGCTAAATCAGTAGGGTTACCAGTTGGGACATATTTCTATTCTTATTCAAAAAGTGTATACCAAGCAAAAGAGCAAGCAGAATGGGTAAGAGATAATTTAAAGAATTATGAATTAGACTTACCAGTAGCATTTGACTGGGAAAGCTTTAGCTCTTTTAATACAGCAGGAATGAGTCTTTATACAATAAATAAATCTGCAAGTGTATTTATGGATACTTTAGAAGAAGCAGGATATGAGGGAATGCTATATAGTAGCAAAACATATTTAGAAAAAATTTGGTATCCTACAAAACATCCTGTTTGGCTTGCACAATATATAAATAAAGCAACTTATGAAGGAAAATATTCTATATGGCAAATGAGCAGTATTGGTAAAGTTCCTGGAATTAATGGGGATGTAGATATAGACATAATGTATAGTGAATGAGGTTATTATGAATTATAAAATAGTAAATGGCGCCATATCATATGGCGCCGAAACAATAATAGAAGAAATTAATTTTGAAATAAAAGAAAGAGATAAAATTGCAATAGTTCGGTAAAAATGGAGCAGGTAAAACTACTTTGTTAAAAGCAATAGTAGATAATGAAATGCTTGATGCAGGCATTCGGCGAGAGCAAATTTGAAATATTTAAGCAAGGCTCTCCAGTTATCGGATATTTGAAACAAATAGACTTTGAAAATACTAATAATACTCTATTGCAAGAGATTTTAAAACCATATGAAAATATAATTAAGCTTGAAAACAGAATAAATATTTTACAAGAAGAACTTCAAACTAAAACTGATGAAAAATTAATAAAAGAATATACCGAAAGCTTAGAAAAATACGAACTAAATGACGGGTATACATATAAAAAAGAATACGAAATAGCTATAAAGAAATTTGGCTTTACTGAAGAAGATAAAAATAAAAAGATAAATGAATTTTCAGGGGGTCAAAAAACCAAAATAGCTTTTTTAAAATTACTATTAAGCAAGCCAGATATTTTATTATTAGACGAGCCAACAAATCATTTAGATATAACTACAATAGAATGGCTAGAAGGATATTTAAAAAGCTATCCTAAAGCGGCAGTTATTGTATCGCATGATAGAATGTTTGTAGACAAAATCGTAAATAAAGTATATGAAATAAAATATGCTGAACTTACAGAATACTCAGGAAATTATTCGTTTTATGAAAAACAAAAAAGAATAAATTACGAAAAACATTTAAAAGATTATGAATATCAGCAAGCAGAAATAAAGAGGTTAAGAGCAATCGCTGATAGATTTAGATATAAGCCTTCAAAGGCAAAAATGGCATTATCAAAATTAAAAAAAATAGAACAAATGGATATAATCGAAGAGCCAAACAGATATGATTTAAGAACATTTTATGCAAATTTTGATATATTAGAAGAAAGCGGAGAGCTAGTATTATCAGCAAAAAAATTAGAATTTGGATATAAAAATAGACTTGGAGAAGTATCATTTGAACTATATAAAGGACAAAAGTTTGGAATTATCGGAGAGAACGGAAAAGGAAAATCAACATTATTAAAAACTTTAATGGGATACATTCCAAAGATAAGTGGAGAATATGAATTTGGCTATCATGTAAATAAAGAATATTTCGACCAACAGATGGAAAATTTAGACCCAAATAGTACAATATTTGACGAATTCTCAAATGAATTTCCAAGGTTAACAGCAAAAGAAGTAAGACAATCACTAGGTGCATTTTTATTTACAGGAGAAGACGTATTTAAGGAAATTAAGGTTTTATCAGGTGGAGAAAAGGTAAGATTACAGCTATGTAAAATATTTAAGAAAAAGCCTAATTTACTCCTTTTAGACGAGCCTACAAATCATATGGATATAATAGGAAAAGAAAGCTTAGAAAATATATTAAAAGAATATAAAGGAACTGTCATTTTTGTTTCACACGATAGATATTTTGTAAATAAAATAGCAGATTCTATTTTAGCATTTGAGCAAAATCGGAACAAAATATTTTAATGGTACATATGAAGAATATTTAGAACATAAAGAAAAATTAAGAGAAAATACTGAAGTGAATATAAAGATAAAAGAAACCAAGAAAAGTGCTAATAATCAGTATTTTATAGATAAAGAAAATGCAAAACGAAAAAATAAGATAAAAAAATTAGAACAAGAAATAGAAAATAAAGAAAATGAAATAAAAGATTTAAAAGAAGAAATGCTAAACCCAGAAATCTGCACAGATTATATAAAATTAAAAGAATTGCAAGATCAAATAGAAATTATAGAAAAAGAAATTGAAGTAAAAATGCTAGAGTGGGAAGAACTAAATAGGGAAGAATAAAGCTAAAAATAAATACACACAAAAGTCACAAAATACCAATATATTTTTAACAAAGCTAATATATAATACCAATAATAACCAAAGAGGAGGAATTAAATGGAAGCTATATTAAAAGAAGAAAGTGACTTGATAAAAAGTAATGAGCTAATTAAAAAATCATACAATGAATATGAATTAATTATTGGAATATATAAAAAAGCATTAAATAATATAGAATGTGAATTAAATAAATTAAAAGAATTACTAAATAATTATTATAAATATGACGTAATAACTAATATAACAAGTAGAATAAAAACGCCAGAAAGTATAATAAACAAAATGAAAAAGAAGAAATTAGAGATTACTTACGAAAATATGATAGAGTATATTAACGATATTGCTGGTGTAAGAATTATTTGTAATTATAAAGACGATATTTATAAAATAAGAAATATTATAAGAAGGCAAGAACAAATAAGAATAGTAAAAGAAAAAGATTACATAAAAAAAGCGAAAAAGAGTGGATATTCGGCTTTACATATGATAATAGAAGTACCCATAAAAGTAAAAGAAGAAATAATATATATAAAAACAGAAATTCAAATAAAAACAGCACTTATGGACTTTTGGGCAACCACAGAGCATAAAGTAAAATATAAATCAAATAAGAAAATATCAAATATGGACTCTATAAAATTATTCATGTATGGTAGAATAGTTAATATCATAAGTGACAAAATGACAAGAATATTTAAAAAGCAAGAGTGTTAATTAAAATATAATTTTATAAAAAATCGTTAAATAAACAAAAAATAACATTATGTAAAATTTGCAAAATTAAGAAAAAAATGATATAATAATATTAAGTTAATGTACTTTACACAGCAAGGTACAGAAAAAACTAATTATTTTTCTGGAGGGGCTGTGTAAAACCTCCAGATAATCATTTATAGGAGGGAAAACAATGGCTAAGGTTATAGTTTTTGAAGGAAACGGAGATGTTCGGTTAGCAACTTTAATTGATAACCACAATGGAGTGTGCAGGGATAATTTTACAGATATCATTCCTTGCCCGGAAGAATTGTTGACTCTTGTACCGAACGAGATTGCAGAATTCTGCAAAGAAGTGGCTCCCATGTACTTATATCTCAACAGTGAAGGAGAGTGGGAATCAACTGCGGAAGCAATCCCTGTATAACCAAGTATTTGACCACTCTATCATATTTATAAGTGTGATAGAGTGGTCATTTGCTATTACATAGTTTTTACTGCTTGTATGTAATATTTTTGTTGACAGATTAAGAAATAAAATGATAAAATACTTAGGTTAGTAACTTAGCTATATTTTGATATAGGCTAATTTGCTAGCTTAAGTATAATTTTTTAGGAGGGAAATTTATATAATGGAAGAATCAGAATTAGGAACAGCAAAAATCGGTAAATTACTAAAAAAGTTTGCTATACCAAGCATTATATCGCTAGTTGTAAACGCTTTATATAACATAGTAGACCAAATATTTATCGGTTGGGGAGTAAACTATTTAGGAAACGGTGCAACTAATATAGTTTTCCCAATAACATTTATATGTTTAGCATTTGCACTCATGTTTGGAGATGGAACATCAGCATTTTTAAGCTTAAAACTAGGAGAAAAGAAAAGCGATGAGGCAGGAAAGGGTGTTGCAAATGGTATTATGATATCTGTAATAGTTTCAATCTTGCTATGTACAGTAACATTAATATTCTTGCCAGTATTAATTAATATTTTTGGGTGTACAGATGCTCTAAGGGAATACGCTTTAACATATGGATATATTATAGCAATAGGAATACCATTTGTAATGATAGGAACAACATTAAATTCAATCATAAGAGCAGATGGTTCACCAAGTTTTGCCATGAGGTCAATGGTTATAGGAGCAGTATTAAATATAGGATTAGATGCTGTTGCAATATTTGTACTAAAATGGGGAATAGCAGGTGCAGCAATAGCAACAATAGTTGGACAATTCGTAACATTTGTTATGAACGCCTTATACATTAGAAAATTCAAAACAGTTGAACTAACAAAAGAAAGCTTTAAGCTTGATTTAAAAATGGTAAAATCAGTTTCAAAGCTAGGTATATCATCATTTATAACACAAATGTCAATAGTTATAGTAATATCTGTTCAAAACTTATTACTTAAAACATATGGAAGTGTAAGTAAATTTGGTGCAGACATACCAATAACAGTTCTAGGAATTGTAATGAAAATAAGTCAAATCTTAAACAGTATAATAATAGGAATAGCAGTTGGAAGTCAACCAATAATAGGATATAATTATGGAGCAAGAAAATTTGATAGAGTAAAGAATACATTAAAATATGTTCTATCATTAAGTGTCATAGTTTCAGTAACAGCATTTATATTATTTCAAACAATACCAGATAAATTAATAGGAATATTTGGTTCTGGAGACGAGTTATATAATGAATTTGCTTGTCTAACATTTAGAACATTTTTAATGCTTACAATATGTAATGGAGTTCAAATAGTAACAGGAATATTCTTTCAAGCTATGGGTAAACCTGTGAAATCAGCATTTTTAACATTATCAAGACAAATATTATTTTTTGTTCCATCAGCATTTATATTAGCAAAAATATTTGGACTAATGGGAGTCCTTTATGCTGGACCAGTGGGAGACGGTTTAGCATTTGTAATTGCGATAATACTACTAACTTTAGAAATGAAAGAATTAAACAAAATAAAAGACGAAAAATATGTTATAGAAGCTGAAAATAATACGGTTATAAATAAGGGAAATAACTATGTAGTTACAATTGCAAGAGAATATGGTTCTGGTGGAAGATATGTAGGAAAATTGCTTGCAGAAAAATTAGGACTAAATTTATATGATAAAAACTTAATATCAGTAGTATCTGGCGAAAGTGGACTATCAGCATCATATATAGAAAAAAACGAACAAAACATACATGGAAATCTATTATCAAGTTTTAATACTCAATATTATAATAATTTATCAAATGATGATAACCTATTTATAGCAGAAAGCAAAGCAATAAAAGAAATTGCAGAAAAAGGCGGATGTGTAATAATTGGAAGATGTGCTAATTACATATTAAGAGATAACAAAAATGCTTTTAACATATTTTTATATAGCGATGATGAGAATAAAATCAAAAGGGCTGTGAAATTTTATGGGGTAAATGAAAAAAATGCATTAAATGAAATTAACAAAATAAATAAATCAAGAGAAAAACATTATAGTTACTATACAGGAAGAAAATGGAGAGATTTTTCAGACTATGATATAGCTGTTAATGTTGATACCTATGGAGTAGAAAAGACAGCTGATATTTTAGCAAGATTTATTGAAGAAAATAAATAAATAAAGATAAAAGCAGATAATTTTGAAGTGAACCCAAAAAGTTAGACACTTTTTGATTAAGTTTATATTAGGCAAC
>CAOKMF010000019.1 GCA_948469655.1 uncultured Clostridium sp. | reverse complement strand
ATAATTGATTTAATGTTTGCTCTCTTTCATCATGTCCTCCACCAAGTCCTGCTCCACGTTGTCTACCTACTGCGTCAATTTCGTCTATAAATATTATACATGGAGAGTTTCTTTTAGCTTGCTCAAATAGGTCTCTAACTCTTGATGCACCTACTCCAACAAACATTTCCACGAAATCAGAACCACTTATTATAAAGAATGGAACTCCCGCTTCTCCTGCAACTGCTTTTGCAAGTAAAGTTTTACCTGTTCCTGGACTTCCGAACTAATAATACTCCTTTTGGTATTCTTGCACCCATGTCTGTAAATTTCTTAGGACTTTTTAAAAATTCTACTATTTCTTGAAGTTCTTCTTTTTCTTCATCAACCCCTGCAACATCTGCAAAAGTTATTTTATTTCTATCAGCACTTGTCATCATTCTAGCTTTTGATTTTCCAAAACTTAATGTTTTGTTATTTCCGTGAATTTGCAGAATTCATTGTTAAAAACCAGAATATTAAAGCTATTATAAGAAGACCAAATGGCGATAATATTTCAAGTATTGTTATTAATATTGATTGTGATTTTTCCTTAAGGTCTATTGTTCCAGTTTTTAAGTAGTCTGTTATATAATCCATAAAGCTCTCTGTACTTGGTATATTTACTTCTTTTTCTACAGCATCATTTTTTAAAGTAACATTTGCTGTTTTTCCGTCATATGACATTTCAATTTCTGTTACTTCTGATGTTTCTATCTTGTTTATAAGCTCTGCATATGTCATCTTTGTATCGCTATTTTCTAAAATTGAAGTAATGAGCACTATGAATATTATTCCTATTATTAGCCACATAGCTAAAGTTTTTATACTGTTTTTCAAAGTCTTCCTCCTTTAAAAGCTTAAGCTTTATATTTTCTCTTCTTTGTTTTCAAATGGAATATTATCATATTTAAATTTTCTTTTCAATAGTTTTTTCAAACTTTTTTTGCCTGAAACTAAGCTTGTATGTAAGTTTTTCTACGGATTAAATGGTTTGCCCAAATTATGTTTTTTATGTTACAAAAAAATACATTTTTCCCCTATTTATCAATACTTTTATATGTTTATTTGGCGTAAGGTACTTGTTCCCTATGTTATTTTGGCATAAATCTATTATATCATTTATATGAATTTTGCTGATTCCATTTGTTGTTCCTAGCATTTTTTTAATTACATAAATTATTAATCTCGATTTTATTGCTTTATGAATTTTGTTAAATTCTTTAAGATTTAGTATTATTTCCATATTATCTTCTTTTATTAACAATTTTTTATATGTATCTTTTGTAATTTCATCTAAATAATCATTCTCATCTTTCGCAAGGTCTGATAGTCTATCTAATGTATCTATTATATTAGAGTTAAATTCGTCTTTTATAAGTGGAATAAGTATATTTCTAATCTTGTTTCTTGTGTATATATTCTCATCATTTGTCTTATCATGTCTTGGATTTAGACTATTCTCTTTGCAGTACTTTTCTATATCTTCTCTTGGAATTTTTATAAGTGGCTTTATAAATATTTCATCCCTTTTTGCGTTAATTCCTCTTAATCCTACTGTTCCTGCCCCTCTAATTATATTCATTAAAACTGTTTCTGCGTTATCACATTTATTGTGAGCTGTTGCAATTTTTGTGCAGTTTTGTTCCTTTAAGACTTCTTCAAAAAATTCGTATCTTGCATTTCTTCCGTGCTTCTTCTGTTCCTATTTTCTTTTCACTTGAAATTTTTTTTATATCTACTTGTTTTGCAAAAAAAGGAATTTGTCTTTCTCTGCAATAGTTTTTTACAAATTCTTCATCAGATACTGCTTCTTCTCTCATCATGTGGTTTACATGAGCAACAGTTATATCAAATTTTAAATTTATTTCTTCATCTTGTCTTATATTATTTAAAATATCTACAAGACAAATAGAGTCAGGGCCACCAGATACTCCGGACCAAGACTCTATCATTATTTTCAATTAGTTTATATTCATTTATAGTTTCTAATACGTCTTCTTTAATACTCATCTCTATATCTCTCAATACTTGCAAATTTGGTATAACTTCCAAGCCATAAAAGTTCTACTGTGCCTGTCGAACCACTTCTTTGTTTTGCAATAATTACCTCTGCTATATTCTTTTTTTCGCTGTCTGGATTATAATAGTCATCTCTATAAAGAAATACTACAATATCAGCATCTTGCTCTATTGAACCAGATTCACGAAGGTCTGAAAGCATAGGCCTGTGGTCATCTTTTCTTTGGTCTGGACTTCTTGAAAGTTGTGAAAGTGCAATTACTGGTACATCTAGTTCCTTTGCAAGAATTTTTAAAGACCTACTTATTTCTGCAATTTCTTGCTCTCTATTTCCATTCTTTTTATTTCCTGAGCCTGAAATTAATTGTAAATAATCAATCACAATTAATCCTATATTTTTTTCTAATTTTAACTTTCTACATCTTGCTCTAATCTCTGTTATTGAAATTCCGTGGTGTATCATCTATGTACACCTCAGATTCTGATAATGGTCCGAAGCCCTTCTGAAAGCTTCATTAAGTCTTCTTCTTCAATTTTCCCTGTTCTTATTTTATTACTATCTATCATAGTTTCACTTGAAAGGATTCTATTTACTAATTGTTCTTTTGACATCTCTAAGCTAAATATTGCAACTGGCACATTGCTTCTAACTGCTGCATTTGTTGCTATATTTAATGCAAATGCTGTTTTACCCATAGCAGGTCTTGCTGCAACTAAAATTAACTCTCCTCCATGAAGTCCTGCTGTTTTATTATCTAAATCGACAAATCCAGTAGGTACACCGGTTATTGTTTCTTTTTGGTTGTATAATCTTTCTATTTGTTCAAATGCGGAGGCTAACACATCTTTTATCGGCGCATACCCTTTTTGGTTTCTATTTTTTATAAGATTAAATACTTCTTTTTCTGCCTTTTCTATAACCTCATTTACTTCTAAAGTTTGGTCATATCCTAAGTCTATTAGCTCATTTGATGTTTTTATTAAGTTTCTTAAAATAGATTTTTCTTCAACAATTTTAATATAATTTTCTACATTTGCAGTAGTTGGAACTTTGTCTGATAAATCAGCTAAATATTCTAATCCACCACATACATCTAATTTCCCTAGAAGTACAAGCTCATCTTTTACAGTAATTAAGTCTACTGGCTCCGCTCTACCATAAAGACTAAGCATTGCTGAAAATATAGTTTTATTTTCTTCTCTATAAAAATCTTCTGGTTTTAATATTTCTACTGCATCTATTACAGCATCTTTATCAAGTAGCATAGAACCTAATACTGCTTGTTCTGCTTCTACATCATTTGGTGGTATTTTCCCGATTTCCATAAGACATGTCCCTTTCTATTTATTTTTCTAATCTTTAACTTTCAATTATTAGTTTGAGTTTTGCTATAACTCCTTCAAAAAGTTTAAGATCTACTGTATGCTCTCCTAAAGTTTTTATTTGATCTTTTAATAAAATCTTTTTCTTGTCAATTTTTTCTTTGTACTCTTTTTCTATACCTTCTGATATTTCCTTTGATGTAATACTTCCAAAAATTTTTCCATTTTCTCCTGCCTTTGTTTTAATGTGAAGTGTTACTTTTTCAAGTTTTGCTTTTATTTTTATTGCCTCTTCTTTTTCTAATTCTTTTTTATGTGCCTCTGAAGCTTTTTTTGCTGATAACTCATTTAAATTTTGTTTGTCTGCAGGTATTGCAAGTTTTTTTGGAAATAAGAAGTTTCTTGCATGTCCGTCGCTTGCATTTACTACCTCTCCTTTTCTTCCTAGTCCTTTTACATCTTGCTGTAGTATTACTTTCATATATGTTTCCTCCTTCTGTTCAAAAAATAAACTGCGTCTTTGCTGAGGCTGTTAAGGCTTTGCCTGTTACAGCATCAATATGCATAGCTGGGTCGTTGCTACTTTAGTCGATTTCCAACGACGTACATAAGTATTCCTTATGGAATATCTCCTTCACGCGCCTAACAATACTTGTTTCTTTTTTGAACTAATGTTATTCTATATTCTCTTCAAAATATTCATTAATTTTTTCTATTAACTGTTCTTTTGCTTCTTCTATTGTTATATCTTCTATCTGAGCTCCTGCAACTGTATGGTGTCCTCCACCACCGCATTTTTTCTAACACTAATTGCACATTTATATCTCCAATGGATCTACCACTTATATATACAGTGTTTTTTGATTTTCCAATTACAAATGATGCTGATATATCACTTATTGTAAGTAATTCATCAGCTGCTTTTGCGCATATTAATCCCGCATTATCACTGTTCTCTTTATATAGAGAAATTCCTATAACATCTCTTATAACTTCTGTATTTTTTACTACATCTGCTATTACATTATAGCTCTCTAGGTCACTTTGGAACCATTTCTTTACTTTTATTATATCTATATCATTTTTTCTAAGGTAAGCTGCTGCTTCAAATGTTCTTACACCTGTTTTAAATGTAAAGTTCTTCGTATCAACCATTATTCCTGCATATAAACTTTCTGCTTCAAATGTTGTAAGCTGTGCATTATTTTTTGTATATTGCAATAATTCAGCAACAAGTTCTGAAGCTGATGAAGCATATACTTCATGAAACATAAGTATGCTATTTTCTATATAGTCTGGACCCCTTCTATGGTGGTCTATTACCACAATATTATTAGTTTTAATAAGTAGTTCTGGAACTTCCACGTATGACTTTTTATGTGTATCTACTACAATTAATAATGTATCACTATTTACTTGGTTTAATGCCTGTGATTTATCTATTATTACATCTTTATACTCTTCTTCTTGTTCTACTGCTTCTATGAAATCTTTAAGTGTCATTCCATAAGTATTATTTACTATATTCGCTGTTTTACCAAGTGATTTAACAATTCTATATACACCAAGACTTGAACCCATTGAGTCTATATCCCCATTTGCGTGTCCCATTATTAATATATTTGGGGCTTCTTCAATAAGTTCTTCTAATGCTGTTGCAACAGTTTTTGCTTTTACTTTTGTTCTTTTTTCTGTTTCTTGTCTCATACCTCCATAGAATTCATATTTTTCATTTCTTCTAATTGCTGCTTGGTCTCCACCTCTACCAAGAACTAAGTCCATAGTTTCCATTGCAAGCTTAAATTTTTCACTGTTTGTATTCCCATCTGCAGATACTGCAATACTTAAAGTTGTAGGTATTATTCCTTCTGTTTCTATATTTCTAATCTCTTTTAAAATTTCAAATTTATTTTCTATTATTTCATCTAGATATTTTTGTTCAAAAATAATTACAAATCTATCTCTATCTGATTTTAAAGCTACTCCATCAATATTTGATGCCCATTCATATATCTTTGTTTCTATTTCTGTTGTAACTTGTGTTCTCTCTTCTTGACCTAGGCTTTGTATTAGTTCTTCGTAGCTGTCAATCATGATTATTCCCATGCATGTTTTTGTTTCTTCAAATTTTTTAGAAACTTCAAGAAATTCTGTATTATCAACAAAATACATTACAAATATATTTCCGTGATTTTCTCTTTTTGTTTTTCCACTTTGAACTCATTGTTTCTATTATAATTTGATAATCTTTTTTCTCAATCCCTATTTGTTTATATATAACAGACTTATCTGATTTTTGATCTCCATTTCCTAGTTCTAATTTTACTTCTTTAACAACATCTTCTATAATACTTTTTATATCCATATTTCCAAACTCTGTAACAAAATTTGAACTTTTCCAAGTAATATTTCCGGTCTTCTTCTGCAATTACAAGTGGAAATGGTGAGTTTATGAGTGTGTTTTTTGCTATTGTTTCAACATTAAATGTTAACTCTTGTATATGTTTATCAAGTTCTGTTTTGTTTTTGCTATTTGTCCAAAAAGAGTATGCAAGTAATACACCATATAAAATTACAGATGGTGCGATAAATCTTGTGTTTTGTAAGCATAATATAATTAGTACAATAGCTATTACTATTAAATATATTTTTGTTTTTGTAAATATCGATTCAAAATTCTTTTTATTATCGGACATAAATCCCCCTTATACATAGCATTTATTGTACATTAAATAGCCCAATTTGTCAAATTTCTCTAGGTATTAGTCTATAACTTCTAACCCTGCGTATTTAGCCATAAGTCTTTTATGTCCGTACTTTATCAAAGTTTATATCCACCTTATAATCTTCTCCTTCTTCTTCTATGTAATTTATTGTACCTTCTCCAAACTTTTTATGATATACTCTTGTCCCTGCTTTATACATAGACATATCTATACTATCACCCTGCTTTTTATTAATACCATTTAGGAAACTTTCAGGAGTTTTAAATGCAAAACCACTTACATTTGCTGTTTTTCCTAAACCAAAATCAAAACTAGATTTTTTGCTAGATGGACTGCTATAAGACCAAGTATAATTACTATCATTTGAAAATGTCGCTTCTAAATCATTTTCTCCTACACTCAATGAACTTTCTTCGCTCAAAAATTCTTCTGGAATTTCTTTTAAAAATCTTGATATTCCATTGTATGATGTTGAACCAAAAATTGTTCTAGATCTTGCACATGTCATGTATAAATGTTCTTTTGCTCTTGTAATTCCAACATAGCAAAGTCTTCTTTCTTCTTCTAAGCCATTTGGTTCATCTACTGATTTACTACTTGGGAAAATTCCTTCTTCCATTCCTGCCATAAATACAACTGGAAATTCTAGTCCTTTTGCACTATGAAGTGTCATAAGTGTTACTTGTTCATCTGTTTCTTCTAATTCATCTACATCACTTGAAAGTGTAATATTTTCTAAAAAATTACCCAATTCATTTTCAGCTTCTTCTTGAAATTCATATGTTACTGTTAAAAATTCTTCTAAATTTTCTATTCTGTTTTCTGCTTCCTTTGTATCTTCTAATTCTAGTGCTTTTACATATCCAGTCTCTTCTAAAATTCTTTTAGTTAACTCTGATACTGGAATGTCATTTTGCTTTTTATTTAGTTCTTCTATACAAGATATAAATTCTCTTGTTGCTAAATGTACTCTATTTAAACCATATTCTGCTGCATTTTTGATTACTTCAAACATAGAAATTCCGATTTGCATCTGCAATTTCTTGAACTTTATCTAAGCTTGTTTTTCCGAACTCCTCTTTTAGGTTCGTTTATAATCCTTCTCAAACTTAGATTATCCTTTGTATTATATACTAATCTTAAGTATGATATAATATCTTTAATTTCTTTTCTCTCGTAGAATTTTAATCCCCCTACAATTTTGTATGGAATATCTTCTCTTCTTAAAATATCTTCTATACTACGTGACTGTGTATTCATCCTATATAAAACTGCAAAATCTGAATATTTGTAGTATTCCATTGATTTTAAACTTTGTATTTGCCCTACAATATAACTTGCTTCACCATATTCATTATCTGTAAGATTTGCTGTTACCTTGTTTCCTTCTTCATTTTCTGTCCAAAGTTTTTTCTCGTATTTTACTTCATTGTTTTTTATTACTTCATTTGCAACATTTAAAATATTTTTTGTACAACGATAATTTTGCTCTAACTTTATTATTTTTGTTCCTGGAAAATCTCTCTCAAAGTTTAATATATTAGATATATCTGCTCCTCTAAATGAGTATATTCCTTGGTCATTATCTCCAACTACTGTAATATTTCCGATGTCTTGCAGAAAGAATTGTAATTAATGTAAACTGCGCTTTATTTGTATCTTGATATTCATCTACAAGTATATATTTAAACTTATCTGAGTAGTATTCTAATGCTTCTGGGCAAGATATTAGAATTTTTATTGTGTAGTTTATTATATCATCAAAGTCCAATGCATTGTTTTCCATAAGCTTTTTTTGATATATAGTGTATACTTCTGATATCACTTCTTTTCTTGCTTCATTATTAGTTCTTTTAGCATATTCTTCAGGCTCTATCATATCATTTTTTGCTTTTGAGATCTCATACATAAAGCTTCTTTCAGGAAACATTTTGCTATCTATGTTTAATTCTTTCATACAATCCTTAATTAAGCTTTTTTGGTCAGATGTATCAAATATTATAAATGATGAGGTAAATCCGAAGTACATTTATGTATTTTCTAAGCATTCTTACACAAATAGAATGAAATGTACCTATCCACATATTATTTGCAATATCTCCTATCAAATTTGCAACCCTTGATTTCATTTCATTTGCTGCTTTATTTGTAAATGTTATTGCAAGTATATTCCATGGAGCTATCCCTTTTTCTTGCATTAGATATGCTATCTTATGTGTTAGTACTTTTGTTTTTCCGAGAACCTGCACCTGCAATTACTAAGCATGGGCCGTTCTGTTTCTAATACTGCCTGTTTTTGTTTGTCGTTTAGATTATCTATTATATCTGGGTTCATTACTTATCTCCTTATATTATTCCTAAAATATGTTTATACTCATTTGGTACATTTTCACTGATTTCGTATGCTGACTTAAGAATTTCTATTTCTTTTTCTACATTTTCTTTGTTTGTGTGAATATATGATAAAGCTTCCCCTTCTTCTACTTTGTCTCCAATTTTTTTGTTTAAAATAATTCCAGCTAAGCTATCTATTTCGTCTTCTTTTTTCATTCTTCCGAGCTCCTAATGCTAAAGATACTTCTCCGGCATTTTTTTGCATCTAGAGTATTTACTACTCCTGACTTATCTGATTTTACAGAAATAATGTATTTAGCTTTTGGGATGTTTTCTAAATAAGATACATCTCCATTTTGTTTTTCTACAAGTTGTATAAATTTCTTATAAGCTAAGCCGTTTTGAATATTTTCCATGGCTTTTTTCTTATTTTCTTCTATATCTTCTCCAAGACCTGCAAGTTTTAAAATATATGCACTTATTTCTAACACTATTTCTTTTACGTCTTCTTCTATCTTGCCTTTTAAGCTATTTACCGCTTCTTCAATTTCAAGAGAATTTCCGAATAGCTTTTCCGAATTGGTTGATCCATATTTGTGATGGCGCATTTTGTTTCTATTCCTGAAAGGTCTCCTAGAGATTTCATAATATGACTTAGGTTTTCTGCTTCTTCTTTATCCTTCATAAAAGCACCTTTTCCGCATGTAACTTCAAGTACAAGTTTATTTGCACCGCTTGCTATTTTTTTACTCATTATACTTGATGCAATCAGTGGAATACTATCTGTACATGCAATTACATCTCTTAAAGCATATAGCTTTTTATCTGCTGGAGCTAAATTTTCAGTTTGTCCGAATTAGACTTATTCCGGATTTCTTTTATGTTATTTTTAAATTCTTCAAGGTTTAAATTTGTTCTATAACCTGGTATTGATTCTAATTTGTCAATCGTTCCACCTGTAATTCCA
This sequence comes from uncultured Clostridium sp., assembly GCA_948469655.1. GTDB lineage: Bacteria > Bacillota > Clostridia > TANB77 > CAG-508 > JAAWPK01. The sequence goes on along the minus strand of CAOKMF010000019.1, from coordinate 15,213 downwards.
AGCCCTCTTCCTGACATCTTTGCTACTTTCACTCCAAGAGATGCTACAACTGGCATAACAATTAGCGTTATCTTATCTCCGACTCCGCCACTTGAATGCTTGTCCACTATAACTTCTGAAACATCACTTAAGTCTAACATCTCACCTGACCCGTGCCATTGCAAGACTTAGGTCTTTTGTCTCTTCATCAGTCATACCATTTATATATATTGCCATAACTAGTGCAGCTGCTTGGTAGTCTGTTATTTCACCTTTTGTGTACGCATTTATAAAGTAGTTTATTTCTTCTTTGCTTAAAGCCTTTTTATCTCTTTTTTTAGATATTATTTCTATTATATTCATTTTTTCTCCTAAATTCGTTTTTGTAATTATATAATAAAGAATTAAAAAATTCTAGCGAACAAAACAAAGTTTCCAAAAAATTTTACATATTATGCAAAATATGATATAATTTATTTATATGTTTAATTTATGGAGGTTTTTATGGAAAAATCTTTTAACGGAAATGTTTATCCTTTTCTTGATTTGGATTTTGATGGTAATTTAATGATAAAATATTATGATGAAAGCGGAACTCTTCTTGGAATACGTGATTCTGAAGGAAGGCTTATTCCAACTTCTCAGTATGCTTATGAAAGTTTAGATTTTATGGAAGAAATAGAAAATTCTTGTAAAGATTTTAAACCTAATTTAGAAGAAATTAATAAAAGACTAGAAAAAGTCTCAAGAAAGCTTGGTATTAGCAAAAGAGATGTTTTAGCTATGTCTCAGATTAACCTTGATGTAGCTGTAAAAGAAAAAGATGTAGAGCCTGGCACAAAACCTGAAGAAAAAGATTCCAAAAAAGTAGTTCTTAAAAAAGATGAAGAAGAAAGACAGGAAGATGAAGAAAACAGAGAACAAAATAGAGATGCTTTAGAAAATCTTAATGCAAAGCAAGAAATTAATTTAGATAGAAAAGTTGACGATAGATATACTCTAGCTGATATTTTAGACGTTCCAGCAGGTTCAAAGCTTCTTGCTATTGATACTAACAGAATTGAAAATACTGAAAATACAACTAAATTTTCACTAGTTGCTGAATACCCTGATGGAAGTATTAGAGAGATTGATAGCTTATCACAAGTAGGTGGCAAAGATTCTGATAAAAATGATTATGAAGTAAATAGAGATGGTTCTAGCGTTGAAAAGCAAAATATTAAATCTTCTTATGCAATTAAATCTCCTATTGTTCAAAATGGCGTCTTAATTGTTAGATATGGACAATTCGGCAATATTGAAGTTGGATATGGGCAAATGGATAAAACTTCTCATAGGGATACATTTACTCAAAGATTAGAAACTGATGAATTATATCCTACAACAGCTAGAGTTCGTGAAGAATTTAGTAAGGCTAAGGGGGAACGAAACATCTCTGAAAAAATGGATGAAATAAGGAAACACGAGGATCATGACTGCGATATAACATTAGAAGATGCAGATGGTAATCCATTTACAGGACATGACCATAGTGACGAAGCAGTATATCGTATTTTGAAAGATGAGAAAGTACGGAAGTTCTATCAATGAAGTATTCACGGAAAATGAAATTAAAGAACGTTATGATGCTATGAGTGAAAAGTTCCCAGATAAAGATTTTGATGAAATTGTTGAAATTACAAAAGAAGATCTTGCAACTGATGCAGAAAATATGCATGGTATAGAGCGTAGATATTAAAATAATTTTAAATTTATGCAAAGGAGACTTTTTTAATCTTCTTTGCTTTTTTGCTATGTGGACGCCTTGAAGTTTTGCTTCCATGGGCGTTCAATCTTATTATATTCTTACTGCAATTGCACCAATTAGAAATCCTAAAATATTACCAACTGCAGACATTCTACCTTTATATAAATTATTTGCTTCAGGAGTAAGCTCTCCTGTTACAATATATAGCATAGCCCCTGCTGCAAATGCCAAACACATGCTAATTACTGTTTCTGAAATTGAACCTATATAACTTCCAAAAAATGCACCGTATACCTGTTGTAACACCTGATAATATTACTAAAATTATTACTTTTAGTGACCCCATTCCGCCGATTCTTCATAGGAACAGACATTGATATTCCGTTCTGGTATGTCATGTATCGCAATGGTTATTGCAAGTGAGTATCCGAAGCTTTAAAGAGCTTTCAAAACCACACCCTATTGCAAGTCCTTCCGGAAGATTATGAAGTGCAAGCCCTATTCCAACTGCTATTCCTGTTTTAAGTAAGCTTGCCTTCTTTGTTTTTAGCTTATTTTGCACAATTACATCACATATTATCATAATGGCAATCCCAAGTATTACACCCGTTATAACAGTACCAAATTCTGCAATATTTAGTGCCTCTGGTATTAAATCAAAGCATACTATCGACATCATCAAACCTGATGCAAATGAAAGAATGAAGCTCAAGGTTTTGTTTGATGTTTTATTAAATTTTAAGCCTATAATCCCCCCGCAAGGTTGTTCCAAATGTTCCAAAAAATAGCCCCAGAAGTGTAGTTTTTAAAATATCCATGACTTTTATCACCTGTTTTAAGTATATTGGGCAGGTGATATAAAAATGACTGACTGGGGATTTTTGATAGACCTTCGGGTTATGAGGATTTAAGCAGCATTTTTTGTAATTTAATGAAAAGTTAAGTTTTTATCTAAATATCAACGTTTGTAGCTATTTTTATTTAAAGAACTTTTGTGCGTTTTTAGGTCAATTTTGGGTGCTTTTGTCCCCATCGTGTCCCCAGAGTCTGAAAACCTTTGTCGCACAAGATGTTCAAAATAGCATTTGCAAATTGGGGACATTTTAATTTTTTATAATTTGGAGGTTTTTAAAATGAATGAAATTATTTATCACAGAGAAGGAGATTATTTAATTCCTGACTTATATTTACCTAAGCAACCTAAAGGAAGTATTGGTAAATATGGAAGGTTAAGATTAAACTATTTAAAAGATTTTAAGAAAGGTCTATATACTGAATTGCTTATAAGCGGTACTTTAAAGCAACATTTAATTGAGATAGATAAAAGTACTACTGACAAAGTAAATCAACTTATAAAACAATTTGCTGAACTTGAACATATTGATGAAAATTTAAAAGAGCATCATCAAATGGAATGGGTTCAGGCTATGAATAATATTAAAAATAGAGCTGAGGAAATTGTTTTTAATGAGATTTTATATATGTAGGAGGAATTAGATATGGTTAATTTTAGAAATGTTAATGAAAATGATATTTTGAAAGAATGGTTTGATTTTAGAGAAGAAACTTGTTTGTGTTATGCAGATAAACAAGATAGAGAAAATGAATTTAAATTTGATTTTTTTAAGGAGAATATTTTGAAGAATATTCCTAAACAGAATAGAACTTATGTAGAGAAACAACTTGATCTTCTTTATGATGATTTTATGAGGTATTTGACTTATATTACTGAAAAGTATTATAGAAATGGATTTGTGGATGGTTCTCAGTTAGTTATGGGATGTTTTGAGGAATAGCAATAAATAAAGTCCGAATAATTCGGACTTTATTTATATATTTTTTTAATTTAACATACCAATTTCATTTACTTTTACATAATCTGTAATTAAATCTGCATATTCAAAAGCTGTTATATATCTATACCTTTCTTGTCTATTTTCTATAAATGGTTTCATTGCATCAAATAATTTTTTTAATTCTTCTATTGTGTTAACTCCAAATAATTCTTTCATCTTATTCACTTCATATTTAGATTTTAGTCTTATGCTAAAATCTTTTAAAGAACTATTAAATCCAAAATTTCCATTATATACATAAGTAATTGGAAACCAATACCAATCTTCTTTATTTAATAATAATATATTTAAATTGTAAATTAATACATCTGCCTGGGTAAACTCTTGTTTCGTTATTTTAGGTTCATAAATATTTTCTATCCATATTTGTGCCATTCCACTATAATATTTTTTATCATCTAACTCACATTTTGATTCTTGGATAATATCATAATTATGACTATAAAAATACTTATTAGAACTTGTAATGTTATCCTCATATCCTTGTTGAAAATAGCTTTTAGTAATAAATATATTTATTGTTCTATATTGTTTCATTTTTAATAAAACTGCTATTAAATATATAAAGGTTTCATGGATAAAAGCATCCCATATTTCTTGTTTTATACCACTATTTTGCTTATTCCAGTTTTTAATATTCTCATAAAAATCACAAGTTTCATCAATAAAATTATCTTCTGTATATTTATTAAAAAATATCTCTATTAATGCATTCCTATATTCTATCGAATTATTGTATTTTTCTATAATTACTCTATTTTTTTCTGCTTTTTCTATAATCTCAGTTTCATCTTCACCTAAAGATGATTTTTTTATCTCTTCTTCCAAAGAATTGAAGCTACTCTTATTATTCTTATTTTGTAATATTTTTAATTTTAAAGCACTCGGACTATTTAAACTTTCATCAACCCAACTAGGTTTATTTCCTAGCTCTGGTTTATAATATATTTGTCTTCCATATATTTGTTTTACTAACTTTACATATTCTTCATCAGAATTATCTTGTGTTAAATCATAGTGAAATTTACTCTTTAGATAAATTGGTACATATATTTTTCCTTCATCATCTCTATCAAAAACAATAGGTATAAATTTACTTTGTTCAACATTATTATATACTTCATTTGAAATAATTTGAGTTTCTATTCCTACTCCTCCACTTCTGCTATCTGCTTTTTCAGTATATTTTTTATCTAATAACATCAAAACAAAATTAACTTCAGGATCTTTAACACACTTCTCCATAAAATTTATTGTATCATTACCAGGTTGCATAATCCATTTGTCAATAATAACTTCAATTCCATCTCCTTGTAATTTCACTGCTAAATCCATGACTTTTTCTTCATATTCTTTACTTGACCATGAGTAAGATATAAATACTCTTGGATGTTCGACTTTCTTTTCCATTTGATTTTCTCCTTCTACTGAATCTATTTTTAGTATTTATTATATTTACTTAAATGTTATACCTTTCACTATCCATTCACCATTCTTTTTTCCATTTTTTCTTTCTATCAGTCCTTTATCTTGCATTTCTGCCATATATGTTTTAATGGTTCTCAAAGATTTATTAATTTGCTTTGCTATTTCTTCTTGAGTAGTTGCTGGATTATTTTCTAATATGTTTATAATTGCCTGTTCTTCTAAAGTGTAATTATTACCCTTTAAATTATTTTCATTTGCACTTTGAATATTATCTATATGTGTATATCTATTTTTTAATTCATTGTTAGCATTTGTTAGCAAGTTATAAAAGAACTTTTCCAAAAATGATGTATCTTCAAATACATTTTTTTCAAAATTTTTGTAATTTGCTCTTACTAATGAATTTCTAAAATACCATGAGTTTTCAGCAAATACTTCATCATTAATATTAAATCCAAAAGTTCTTAAATACTTAATTATAAATACTGCTGTTGTTCTTGTATTTCCTTCGCAAAATGGATGTACTTGCCATATATTTGATGTGAATTTACATAGATGTTTTATAGATTCATCTAAGCTTAATCCTTTATATGAAAAGGTTTTCTCTTGTTCAAAATCGTATTCTAATGTTTCTTTTATTGTATCAAATGGTGCATATATTACTGTATCTCCATTTAATACCCATTCTTTTTTAGTAAAATTATAATCTCTATATACTCCTGCTCCATCAAATATATTTTTGAATAATCTTTTATGAATATTTAATAGTTCTGTTGGTGAAAAATTAAATGCTTTTTCACTTAATATTTCTGTTATTCTTACTGCAACTTTATCAGCTTCTTCGTTTTCTTTTTCAAAGTTTTTTCTACTGCCTTGAACTTCATAGTATTCATCTATTCTTGTTTTTACTTCTTCGATATCTATTGTTCCTTCAATGTGTTCTTTTGCAGTTTTTATTAAGTATTTTGAAGGTTTTAATCCATCTACATCTTGCAAACCTATTGCTGTTTCCCATGTTTTGGTCTTTTCTACTCGATTTGGCTCACCCTGTTTAATATATTCTGATAATTCTAAATTCCAATCTTTTTTCTTATCCATTAGAAATACCTCCTACATATATATTATATCAGTTGTAAGATATAATATCAATATTTAAAGTGCAATTTTTGCACTTTAAGTGTAAAAATTGCACTTTAATATTATAATTATTTTGTATTTATTAGTTAAATTTTATACTATTCAATTACATTTAATAATATCTATATTTTTAACTATCTTTTCTCTGTATTTTTAGAGTTTTTCTTTGAAAAACTCTCGCATAAAGTCTTAGTTGGTAATTGTGGTTCTGGTGGTGGAGTAACTTTATCCACTTCTTTTTTTGTATCACTATCTGACATAATAATTCACCTCCTAGTATAAAATATTAATATCTATAGGCTTCTTTACAGTTATACAATATATTCCTATAATACCTACTATAATTAGAGAAATTATAAAAAAATTTATAAATCTCATAGTTTCTTCATTCCTAATATCATTTACTCTAGCATTTTCTTCACTACATTGAATATACATTTCTATTAGCTTTTCTTTCTTTTTTCTTTCTATTAAAGAATCTATTGTTTCTTCTCCATTTTTAAAATATTCATAATATTGCTGATAATATCTTTCCAATTCAACAAATGCTTTTTTTACTTCTATAGAATTATCTAAATATTTATATTCTTTACCATGATTAGCCTTATATAAGTTATATATATTAATTCCTAAAATTATCATTATCAATACTATAAGTTCAAATTGTATTATAGGATTAACATTTAAATTTTGATACAAATTCTCTAATTCAAAGACAACAATTCCTCCAAGCACTGTTAAAAGTCCTATATAAGTTGATATTTTAGAATTTAAATTTTCTTTTCTAGCAATTTCAAACAAATATAAATCTTTATAAAATTCTACATTATCTATTTTGTTCATTCTCTTCTCCTATCACAAATTTTAGTATTATTCAAATTCAATATCTTCTTCTGCTTTATTATATATATCGATTTGATTTTCTACATTTACCTTATTCACTAACCATCCTCTCAGTGAACACAGATTGATAAATTCATCTATTCTATTTACTCCATTTATTTCTTTAAGAGTTACAACAACTCCAAATTTAATGCCTTCTCCATCTCTTTTTTCTAATCTTTCTTTAGTTTTTATACTAATTCCCCATATACCGTTTCCATAAGCTTTTTTAGGTCTTATTCCTTCTTTATATACTTGTCTAATATGTTTTACATTATCCCATTTTCTATAATACTTTCTTGCATTTTCTTCTCTCAAGTAATGTTCTCCTTCTATTGATTGCGTATTTTCATTTATAGACTGTATTCCTTTTTCTCCTATTCTCCCAAAATATATGTCTAATTCTGTATTAGTGTAATCTACCCCTTGATTTCTAGAACAGTTAGGAAAATAGCACATTGTAGCTTTAGCAATAAATGGATGTTTATCTCCATATATTGGTACAGGAATATTGTAATTATATGTATCATATTTTTCTGATTCGCCAGATAAAATAAATTTTATTTCATCATTAGATGTCTTTAATATATCTTCAATTCTTTTAGGTACAATTCCATAACCGATTAAACATGATAATTCATTTGAATTTTGCTCATTCCATCCAGTTGCAGAATCTATAAGTAATGCTTTTGCAACTTCTCTAGGAAATCCTAATATCTCAATCAAATATGCCATCTTTCTAGCAATCCAAGGTGCTGCAAATGATGTTCCTGTAACCCTACCTTCACCAGTCGGTCCACATACTCTCATATATTTGTCTTCATCTCCACCATAGTAGCTAATATCAGGTTTGTTAAAAAAAGATAAAACTATACCTTTTCTTGCATATGTAGCTGGTTCACCTCTCATATTAACTGAATTAACAACTAAAGAATTTATTGAGTCTGCAGGTGCACCTATTCTCTCTATATCTTCTCTTGTTTTATTTGTTCCTGCAATAACAAATATCACATTATTTTCATATTGTATCTTATCCAAATAAGCAGCTTCTGGAGATATAAAGTTAGAATTTACTTCTAATGAAGATCCTAAAGATAAATTCCAAACATGTATATCTTTATTTTTTGAAATAATTTCTTCTATTGCTTTCAAAATTGAAAATGAACTCATTTGAGTTGCTCTAGCTACTCCAAAATGTTTAACTCTAAATCTCCCACATCCATCATCCATTTCTGGATTAATTTGTGGTCCATCTACTATAATTGATGTTACTTCTGTTCCATGTTCATAGTCCCTATTTTCTATAGGTATATTAGGATCTGTTTTATCAATAAACTCTACCCAATCTGAAAAATAAACTCTTTTATCAAATAATGTATCTATTACTCCTATTATAGGTTCATTAATCGGTTCTGGTATTGAAATTGGTTCCAAATTTTCTATTTCAAAAAAGTCTTCATAATTATAATTAGCTAAGTCACTTACTTTCATTGCTATTAAATATGGTGCATTATTTTTTAATATTTTTAATTGATCTGGAGTTAAAAATACAGTTGTCTCATCTAATATTCTTGATGAAAATATATTTATTCCTATTTTTTCTAACAATTCTTTGGTATCAATATCTGTTTTATATATTGTAATAAGTGAATTTTGAATTATATCATCTTTCTCTTCTAAAATTGAAAATTTTTCAACATAAAATGAATCAACTACAATATTAACAAAATTAATTCTACCAATATCATATTTGTCTATATTAATATTTTTCTTATTTATTTGCTCTATATTATAATAATTAATTTCGTCTCCGAATTTTTCTGATACAATTTTTATTGATTCCTTTATCCTATTAATCGTTTCTGCTAATATTTCTTTTGTTATATAATGTGTTATAATATGTTTCCTTTTCTCTCCATCTGTAAATTTTGCACCGACTATTGAACTATTAGATGTTTGAGCTCCTTTTGAAAGAAATCCTTTAACTCTTCTACTTTTGGCTACAACATCTTTGTAAAATACACTTATCAATGCTCCATTTAAATATTTTTCACTATTCCAAAAGCTTTGCAAATCTAACAACTGTCTTTCTAAGTTCCTTAAGTGATCAATTTTAACATATTCTCCTTTAGGAAGATTTGATGGTCCTGGCTTAGAATTATTTGACTTTTGAAAAAATTTTCCTTTTAATTGTAATAATTCATTCATTTTATTCACCCTTTATTTCCCTTGAAACTTGACTTTTTGAAATTCCTGTTAATATTTCAATTTCTCTAACAGTTAATCCTATATCTTGTAATTCTTTTAGATTATTATTACTATTTTTATTTACTAATGCAAACAATCTCTTTAAATAATCATATTCATCATTAGGATTACTAAATGCTATTGAGCTTCTTATAATATTCTTTAATTCTCCTGGGTAAGGTATGTCTTCCATCATATTCATTATTTTTCTAAATAATTTAACATTTCGTCCTGCAAATTTAAATTTATCTAATGCTTCATTTAATAAATATTCCGATATTTCTATTAAATCTTCTTTTTCATATCTATTAAAATTAATTACTGAATCAAATCTTCTAACTAATGCTTTATCAAATGATTCATATAAATTTGTTGTAGCTATAAACACAATATTTTCATTTAATGTATCTAATCCTTTCAATATTGCGGAAGTTGCTCTTCCCATTTCCCTCAAATCATTTTTATTAATTCTATCTAGCGCAATAGAATCTATTTCATCAAATAAAATAATTATTTTTTCTGGATGCGATAAATTTTGTATTTCTTTAAATAACTCTGAAATGTTCTTAGATGTTTGACCTAATTTACTATCTATTACAGTATCAAATTCTACTGAAAATAATTCTCTTTCTAATATACGTGCTAATTGTTTTACTGTTTCGGTTTTACCTGTACCAGGAGCTCCTTCAAATAAAAATTTATTTACTCCTGCGTTATGTCCTACAGCATTAATAATACCTATAATATCCTCTTTTATCTTTTCTGGTAGTGGTAGAGATGATTGATTAGGTTCTACTTTTATAAAAAAAGATAAATCGTAATTTTTACCTTGTGGTACGAAAGTATTAACATTAGACAATAGCGCCATTATATATTCGGATAATTGAAAATCTCCAGTTTCATCAAATTCTCTAGCTATCTCATACGCTTCATTTCTGAATGCTTCATCATTTTTTTCTGAATAATATTTAATTAAATTTAATACATTTTTCTTTTTCATTTTATCACCCTACTATATTATATTTTTTCTCGGGACAGATGTCAATGAATTTGGGACATTTTTTAAAAAATATATTGACTTTATATTTTTTGAGTAGTATAATCTCATTAACAATAAAAAGCATTCCAAGTGTTATAAACAACATGAAATGCTTCTCAATAAATAACTTCTCTCAAAAGTATTATTAGAAGCATTATAACACTTTCTATTGTTAGAAGTCAATACATTTTGACTTCTTTGAATGAGAAAGGAGATGATTCTTATGGCTTGTAAAAAAACAAGTTCAAGTGTTGCTTCAAAAGCATCAAAACTTTTGAAAGATGGTAGAACTTCTAAAACTACAAAATCTGTAGCTGGTTCTGCTTTATCTCAAAGGCAACCAAAACATACACATAAGAAAAAATAATAAAAGTAAAGCAGGCTCATTAGAGTCTGCTTATTTAAATCTTATAATTCTTCCTTTAATTACTATTTTTAAAATTTTCATAACATTGATCTAAAAATTGTTTTAGTATCTCTTTTTGTTCTTTAGATAAATTATGTTGTCTATCCTCATCCACCATTTTCTTATCCATTTCTGTCATAAATTTTACAAACGGCAATAATTCTTCTTTATTCATGCTTATATTCTTCTCCTTCTTCAGCTACCATTGCTAAACTTTCAGTATAATCTTCTGTAATATCATATACTAGAGTATCTTCGCTATTGTTATCTGAATTCCAAATTCCAAAATATTTTTCAAAGAATTTCTTTATTTTCTCAATTATTGATTCTTTTCTTTCAGCTCTATTACCTCCTCCAAATCTTCTCATTGGTGGTAATATTTTTTCAATATCTGTCCCTGTTGTTTTAATTTGTCCATCTCTAAATGCATTATCTATAAATTTCCTTGTTTCTTCATCATTTAAGTTTTCTTCTTCAATTAAATTTCTTAGGTCAATTTCTTCTTGTTCTTTAACAAATTTAGCCCAATCATTCATTACATCTGTATTTGTATTTATTTTTGATATAAATGTTTCAATAAGCTCTTTTTTAGAACGAAGTGCTAAACTTGATTTTATTGCTTTATCAATTGAACCTAGTATTTCTTTATCTGTACAATTTGATTGATGATATTTGGCAACTAACATCAATATATAATCAATATTTACTTCAACTTGTTTTACAAGTTCCATCTCAAATACTACATCATCTTTTATACTTTCTACTTCTCCGTTATCTTTTCTTGATTTGAATTCTTCATATAAATCTGTATAAGTTCCTATGTAGTCTTGGAAATCTCTTTCAGAAAGTATTTCATTTCCTTCAAATCTATCAAATGAAGATAGTATATTTTTAAGTCTTAAAATATTTCCCATAGAAATAATAAAGTCTTTTTGAGCTTGTTCTCCTATTATTTGTTCTCCTAATGGATATTTTTGAAGTAGCTCTGCTATTCTTTCTTCATATCCTTTTTGTTTTTTGCCTTTTTCATCTTCATATCCATAGTAATAATCTTCATAAGATTTTAATAAAACTATTCCTGATGCATCCTTATCTCCAAATAATGCAATAGCATCATTTGTTTGTTCTTGTAAATCTCTAAAGCAAACTATATTTCCATAAGATTTTACAGAATTTAAGATACGATTAGTTCTTGAGTATGCTTGAATTAGTCCATGTTGCTTTAAATTTTTATCTACCCATAATGTATTTAGTGTTGTAGCATCAAAACCTGTTAAAAACATATTTACAACTATAAGTAAATCAACTTCTCTCTTCTTAACTCTATCTGATAAGTCTTTATAATAATCTTGAAAACCATTACCTTCTGATGAAAAGTTTGTTTTAAATTTTTTATTATATTCATCTATTGCAAAATCTAAAAACTCTCTTGAACTTTGGTCTAATAATTCTGTTTCAAATCCCTCATCATCTAATATTCCATCAGTAGTATCTTCTTCATTTGCTGCAAAAGAATATATCGTTGCAATAGTCAAATCCTTATGTTTTTCTTCTAATTGCCTTTTAAATTCTAAATAATATTTCTTTGCCATTGGTATTGATGCTACTGCAAACATTGAATTGAAGCCTTTTAATCTTTGTCCTTTTAAATCATAAAACGAATTTCTTTTTGTTTTTTGGTCAAAGTGTTCAATTATATAACTTACTACATTGCTAACTCTTTCATGAGAAGATAAAGCTTCTTCAGTATTTATAGCTTGTACTTCTTTGTCTGTCATTCCTTCTTTTTTCTTAATTGTATTTATATAATCAATTCTAAATGGAAGTACATTTCCATCATTTATAGCATCAACTATTGTATATGTATGTAACTTATCTCCAAAAGCCTGCTCAGTTGTGCAAAAATCAGGATTAGACTTATTAGTAGCATTTTTAGCAAATATAGGTGTTCCTGTAAACCCAAATAAATGGTAATTTTTAAAGTTCTTAACTATCATTTTGTGCATATCACCAAATTGAGAACGATGACATTCATCAAATATCAATACTAAGTGCTTTTGAAATACTGGATGACTTGGATTTCTTTTTACAAATTCACTTAATTTTTGAATAGTTGTAACAATTATTCTTGAAGTTGTATCTTCTAATTGTTTTTGAAGTACTTTTGTACTCCTATTACCGTTAGCTGCACCTTTCTCAAATCTATCATATTCTTTCATTGTTTGATAGTCTAAATCTTTTCTATCTACTACAAATAATACTTTGTCTATATAATCTAAATTAGTTGCAAGTTGAGCTGTCTTAAATGATGTTAATGTTTTACCTGAACCTGTTGTATGCCAAATATATCCTCCCGCATCAATGGTTCCCATTTTTTTATAATTAGTAGATACTTCTATTTTATTAAGTATTCTTTCTGTTGCGACAATTTGATAAGGTCTCATTACTAATAAAAGTTCTTCAGAAGTAAATACACAATATTTTGTTAATATATTCAAAATAGTATGTTTTGATAAAAAAGTTCTAGTAAAATCAACTAAATCATTTATTACTTTATTATTTGCATCTGCCCAATAACTTGTAAATTCAAAACTATTACTTGTTTTTTTACTCTTATTTCTAGTTTGACTCTGTTCTTTTATATGACTTTCTCTTGTAGTATTAGAATAATATTTTGTATTTGTTCCATTTGATATAACAAATATCTGTATATATTCATAAAGCCCACTACCTGCCCAAAAACTGTCTCTTTGATATCTATTTATTTGATTGAATGCTTCTTTTAAAGCAACACCTCTTCTTTTTAATTCAACATGAACTAAAGGAATTCCATTTACAAGAATAGTAACATCATATCTATTATCATAGTTTCCATTATTTTCAACATACTGATTTATGACTTGTAATCTGTTGTTATGAATATTCTTTTTATCTAAAAGATAAATGTTTTTGCTTGTTCCATCATCTTTCTTTAATACTTGAATATAATCTTCTTGTATTTTTCTTGTTTTCTCTACAATACCATCATTATTATTTGCTATATTATTATTAAAAAATCTTTCCCATTCGCTTTCAGTAAATTTATAATCATTTAATAATTCTAATTGTTTACGAAGATTTGTAACTAAAGCATCTTGTTCGTGAATTTCTAAATAATCATATCCCTGTTCAGTTAGCATTCTTATAAATTCTTTTTCAAGTGCAGCTTCACTTTGATAACTATCCGATTTTCTTTTTAATGGTTCATATTCTGCTACAACAGTAGAATTACTTGTTTCCATTACTACATTATATTTACTCATATTATCCCTCATTTACCAATTCTTTAAATGTTAATAATTTATCTCTGTAATATTCATATTGCTTTTGTCTTGCCTCTATTTCAGCAGGTATTCCATCTGAAATGCAATTAACTATTTTGTCGAACTTTGATAGTATATTTACTACTCTTTGTTGTTCTTCCATACTTGGTATTGGTAATTTTATTTTGCCAATATCATCTTTATTTATTTTTATTGGAACTGCATTAACAAGAGTTCTTTTTCTTAATTCTTTTACACCAATACTGCTTTCTATCAAAAATTTTAAATAATAACTATTTACTATTTCACTATCTGGTCTTATCAATGCCAAAGAAACATAATAAGCTAAATCTTTTTCTTTATTATAAACTGCACACTTACCAACACTTCCTATTCTAGTCATAAAAACATCATTTATTTGTGGTTTTATTTTGTACTTATTATAATCTTCTACTGAAATATGTTTCTTTGAATTGTATATATCATTTATGTTTTCTACACTTATAAAACTAACTCCACTATCAGTATATTTTGGCGTTTGATGTGTTCCATCATATATATCTGCAATTTCATTTAATTCAATGTTTATACTTCCAAACACATAGCAAATAAGCCTAATTATTGCTTGCTTGCTTGCTTGCTTGCTTGCTTGCTTGCTTGCTTGCTTGCTTGCTAAACAATTATTTGCGCTCATTTTGAAATTTCAACCCCTTTTCTGTGAATTTTTTGTGAAATCTTGGCTTGGATGGACACTCTAAACCTATGATATCACATTATACAGCATAGAAACTTAAATGTACACTCCCTAAGTTGGGTAGGTTGAATGAAATCCGCGAAAAAGGAACACTTGATTTCTGAAATCGATACTTTGGTGTTTATTAAGTTGTGCTTTATCTAAGCTCTGCCCAATTTTAGAAAATCTATTGACAAATCAAAAAATCCATGTTAGACTAAGACTACAAAATCAAGTACCTGAATGCCAGCCGCGTTGTTTGCCAATCAAACAGCCAGCGGCCCACTTAAAATTTCGAGACTCGTAACACATAGGTACAGAGCATATCAAAGCGAACCGAGGAGGTTCGCCTGTTTATGCTTCTGTCCTGCGTGTATGCGAGTCTTTTTGTTTTCTCCCCGGAGGGAGTACATATTTTACGAAAGGTGGGATGCAAATGATTGTATCAAATTTGAGC
>CAOKMF010000018.1 GCA_948469655.1 uncultured Clostridium sp. | reverse complement strand
AAAAGAGTAGACGATATAAACACAAGCATAAAAATAACAACAGATGGAGAATATGCAATAACAGTAAAGGGGGTAGACGAAGCAGGAAATAGATCAGAAACAAGAACAGTAAATATATATAAAGACGGGACACCACCAGAAGTTGGAATACCGACAGTAAGAGACGAAACGGAAGATGGATTTACAATAACTTGTCGGAGCAAGAGATGTAATTTCTGGAATAGCAAAATATGAATGCTATGTAAATGGAACGAAAAAGGGAGAATCAGAAGCAAATACAATAAAAGTGAACGGACTTGATCAAAATACAACATATGATAATATAACAATAAAAGTAATAGACAATGCAGGAAATATAAATGAAAGCTTACAAGTATCATGTGCAACAAAAATGTCAGCAGGAACACCAGTAATTACAGTATTAAATAACAATACATGGGCAAGAGAAAAGACAGCACAAATACAAGGAATAGATGGATATACAATAAGATATACATTAGATGGAACAAACCCAAACGCCACCACAGGGATACAGTTAACAGGAACAGGGACAAAAAATATAACAATGGATAGAGAAAATTGCAGAGTTAGAGCAGTATATATAAATAATAAAACAAACAAAGTAACAAATGTCGGAGTGTCAGAAGAAGGAAGAATAGATAGAACAGGACCAACTATATCATTAAACATAAACTCAGGAGAAACAGAAGTTGATGCATCATGGTCTGGGGCAGATAGTAAATCAGGTATGCATTCAACAGCTTACCGATATAAATTAGATTACGAAGGAAGCTATTCAGGGTGGACAGGTAGTACATCAGTAATAAAAACTGGAGTTGTAAATGGAAAAAGTGGAAGGTCAGGAGCATTTTATGTAGAAGCTAGAGATAATTTGGGTAATACATCTACTTTTTCAAATAACTATGCCACATCTGGTGTAAAAAGCTCTCTTCCAAATTTGTCAGGAATAGATAAAATTACAATAGAAAAAACAGACAATTTTGTGGCAAGCACTTGGATAACTGAAAATAGATATACTGTACCAATACATAAAGTGAATTTAGGAAAGATGTCATTCTCCAAATCGGCAGAAGTTATTCTATATTGGTGGGCATTCACTGACATGGTGCCAAGAGGCCTATTTCTAGCGACGGCTGATCCAGAACTGGTTATTACTACTCTTGGGCGGTAATGGACTAGGTATGACACTAACGCGCCACAGAGCAGACGATGGTATTTATCTGTTCAGATTACGGTGCTGTAGCGGGTACCTCCTACACTCAAGCTGGCATTGATAAAAACGGAATGAGATGGCATGTACAACTTTATGAAGGTCAGGACCACATAATGCCAGTGCCACCGGTGAAGCCAAGCCAGCACGTTGGTTATGAAGGTACTATAGTGGGATGGGAAGCCTTCAAAGAATTATACGGCGTTTGAAATAAATTATCAATTTTGATAAGTCGATGATAAGATATACTCCTACGCACAATTTTCTTACCACTAATATTTCTACCAACTTAAGAAAAAATTAATCTCTTATATGTTTTTTCTTAATAAACTTATGTTATAATAAACAGGTAAAAAGATAAAGACGGAGAAACATATGAAAGATAAAAGAATAAAGATATTTAAGTTAATAGTATTAATAGCATTTGTATTAATTATGGTATTTTTAACTGTGCAGCTTTTACCAATATTCAAAAGTATATCAACAGAAGAACGGAAGAGCTACATTTAAAGATAAAATCGAAAGCCTTGGACCTAAAGGAGTATTTACAATAGTAGGACTTATGGTAGTCCAGATATTTTTACCAATCTTGCCAGGAGAGCCAGTAGAAGTACTTGCAGGTATGTCATATGGACCAATAGGTGGACTGTTTGTTATATTTTTAGGAGCATTCCTAAGTAGCTTAATTATATTTTTCACAGTTAGAAAATTTGGAAGAGGCTTTTTATATAGCTTTGTTTCAAAAGAAAAAATAGAGAAAATGGAAAATTCAAAGATGTTTTCTGACCCTAAGAAAGTATATACAATTCTTTTTATACTATTTTTTATACCAGGAACACCCAAAGACTTATTTGTATATCTAGCTGGCTTACTTCCAATTAAGCCTACGAAATTTCTGCTTATATCTACATTTGCAAGATTTCCATCAATCATATCTTCAACAATTGCAGGAAGTAATCTAGTAGATGGAAACTGGGTAGTTATAGGAGTAACTTATGGGGTTACATTTGCGCTTGCAGGAGTTATAATTTATTTCTTTAATAGAAAAGAAAAATATATTTAGAGTATCATATACACCATAGTCTTAAAAAAGCATATTGCATATTTCTAGAACTATGGTGTATAATTTATATAAAATCAGAAGAAAAGGAGAAAAAGTTTATGATGGATAGAAGAGTAAAGGTCGTACAATTTGGTACAGGAAAAATGGCAGTTTATACTATGCGCTATGTTTATGAAAAAGGAGGAGAAATCGTAGGTGCAATTGATATAAACCCTGATGTTGTTGGAAAAGACATAGGCGAGATAATGGGAGTAGAGCAAAAGAATGTAAAGGTTACAGCTTTAGAAAATGCAGAAGAAATGATAAAGAATGTAAAACCTGATATAGCAATAGTTACAACAATGAGCTTATTAAGTGATATAAAAGATGCATTTATGTTATGTGCAAAATTAGGAGTAAATGCAATATCTACATGTGAAGAAGCATTTTACCCATGGAATTCAAACCCAACTCTTACAAAAGAAATAGATGATTTAGCAAAAAAAACAGGGTGTACAATAACTGGAAGTGGATATCAAGATATATATTGGGGACAGCTAATTTCTAGTATAGCTGGTTCTACACAAACTATAAAGAAAATAAAAGGAAGTTCAAGCTATAATGTTGAAGATTACGGAATTGCTTTAGCTAAAGCACATGGAGCAGGTTTAGATTTAGATGCATTTGATAAAGAAATTGCATCAGTAGATAGAATGAGTGATGAGGAAAGACAAAAATTAATTAATTCAGGAGAATATGCACCATCATATATGTGGAATGTAAATGGATGGCTTTGTTCTAAATTAGGATTAACTGTAACATCTCAAACACAAAAATGTATACCTCAAACATATAAAGAAGATATTGTTTCGTCTACACTTGGAACAACAGTAAAAGCTGGAGATGCAACAGGAATGAGTGCAGTTGTTACAACTAATACTAAAGAAGGAGTTGTAATTGAAAGCGAATGTATAGGAAAAGTATATTCAAAAGAAGATTATGATAAAAATGAATGGACAATTGAAGGGGAACCTAATACTAGTATAGTTGTTGCAAGACCAGCAACAGTAGAATTAACATGTGCAAGTATTGTAAATAGAATTCCAGATGTAATTAATTTTGCTCCTGGATATGTAACAACAGAAAAATTTGGTGAGTTGAACTATAGAGTAAAACCATTAAATGAATATGTAAAATAGTAAATAACATTAATTAACGTCAAAAAATGCGTCATATACCTTAAATATTATAGAAAATTATAATATTTAAGGTTATTTTAATGATAGACTTTTAATTACTCATATGGTAAAATATAATCACTTAATTAAATTAATAAAAAATTGTAATATAAGAGTAGGTAAGATAAGGTGATAAAATGAGAAAACCAGCAATTGGAATTCAAAACTATAACGAAGGAGTAACTATTGAAGAAACAATACATGCGATAAAAAAGGCGGGATTTAGAGATGTATTTGTTCAATGGTATGATGAAAGAAAGTGGGAGATGAAGCAAAAAGAACAAGTAAAGCTATGCCAAGAATTAGGACTTAATATATTATTTGCACATATAAGTTATAAAGATATAAAAGACCTTTGGAAAGAGGGAAAAGAAGGAGATAAAGTCTTAAGAAGAATAAGGAAAAATCTTGGAGAAGCTAAATTGCATCATATACCAATGATAGTAATGCATTTAGAGCATGGAGATGAGGAATTTCCAAATAAGGAAGTGGGATATCGAAGGCTTAAATTAATTGAACAATATGCAAGAAGAATGAATTTACTAATTGCATTTGAAAACACAAAAAATACTAGAATTTTATCAGATGCATATTGGTTTGCTAGAGATTATAATACTGGTTTATGTTTTGATTCAGGACATTATCATGCATTTAGTAATGAAGAAGATTTTCCATTTTCTATTGGTCAAAGCAGAACACTTGCAATAACTTTTCATGATAATGATGGGACCGAAGACTCACATTTATTGCCATTTGATGGAACAATAAAATGGAGACCAATAACAGAAAAGCTAAAAACACTAAAATATAGAGGACCAGTAACAATGAATCCAGTATATAGAGGAGATTACCTAAAAAAACTCACTTTAGATCAATTTTATTTAGAAGCATTCAAAAGAGGACAAAAAATTGCAGAAATCTTTGGAGACGAAAATTATGAATAATTATCAACAAATATAGATAATTATTTTATAAATATATTACTATAGAATATAATAGAAAGATAATTACTGAATATTAAAGTGTATATTATATAATTTTATATAAAAATAAAATATATGAAAGAGTAAATAAAATTTAGATTTTATTTGACAAAGATTAAAAAATGTATTAAAATATACAATACTGTAATGAGAATAAATATCGGAGGACATATAATCGTAATTATAATGTCGAAAAAGAGGCCTGAGTGAGCTCGGTTATTATAGAATAACTAGGCTTCTTTTTTTCACTAAAAAATAAAAGGAGGCTTTTATGAATAAGATTATTACAATAAGTAGGGAGTTTGGAAGCGGAGGAAGAGAAATAGGTAAAAGGCTAGCAGAAGAGTTAAAAGTTAATTATTATGACAGTGAGATTATAACAGAAATTGCAAGAAAAACCGGACTTTCAGAGGAATATGTTGCAAACTCTTCTGAAAAAGGAATTATTTCATATTCTTACAAATTTGCGAGAACTTTTTCAAATTATTCAAATTTACAAAGTAATCAAACAGAAATATTAGTTGCTACATCAAAAGTCTTAAAAGAAATTGCAAAAAAAGGAAATGCAGTTATTATAGGAAGAGGTGCAAATGCTATTTTAGAAGAATATGCACCAATGAATATATTTGTTTATGCAGATATGGAAAGTAAGATTAAACGCTGTCACGAAAAATCAAGTGAAGATGAGAAGCTTACAGACAAAGAAATAAGAAATAAAATTAATCAAATAGATAAGGGTAGAAAGAATTATCACAAAATAATTTCTAATTTAGAGTGGGGAGATAAAGAAAATTACAACCTTTGTATAAATACTTCAGGAATTGATATTAAAAATATTATTCCTTCACTTGCAGAATATATTAAAAATTGGTTTGAAAACAGAGAAAGGAGTAAATGTTAGATTAAGATACTAACATAAAATATAAAATGAAAATAGGATTATCGGAACACTTTACATATAAAAAATTAATAAGATTTACAATACCAACAATAATTATGATGATATTTACATCAATTTATGGAGTAGTAGATGGAATATTTGTATCTAATGTTGTAGGAACTGAGGCTTTTGCAGCAGTTAATCTAGTCATGCCAGCATTAATGATTGTAGGAACTATAGGCTTTATGCTTGGTACTGGCGGAAGCGCTTTAGTTTCGAAAACAATAGGAGAAGGAGATAATAATAAAGCAAATAAGTACTTTTCAATGTTAGTATACTTACTAATAATTATAGGAGCAATATTTACAGTTGTTGGAGTTATAGTAGTTAGACCCGCATCAAAGCTATTAGGTGCAGATGAAGCTATGCTTGAATATTGTACAATTTATGGAAGAACATTAATTTTGTTTTTAGTTCCATTTGTTTTACAAAATTGTTTCCAAAGCTTTTTAATTGTTGCTGAAAAACCAACATTTGGGCTTGTAATTTCTATTATTACAGGGGCTACAAATATGATATTAGACTTTCTATTTATTTATGTATTTAAAATGGGACTATTTGGAGCAGCAATTGCAACAGGAATAAGCCAAACTATTCGGTGGAATAATTCCGCTAATATATTTTGCTCGTAAAAATAATAGTAAATTAAAATTAACCAAAGCAAAATTTGAGATAAAGCCAATATTACAAGCTTGTGCAAATGGGTCCTCTGAAATGTTAACAAATTTATCGATGTCACTTGTAAATATGCTATTTAATATGCAACTTATGAAGTATGCAGGAGCAAATGGCATTGCCTCATATGGAATTATAATGTATGTTGGCTTTATATTTGTTGGAACATATCTAGGATATTCGGTTGGCACAGCACCAATTATAGGATATAATTATGGAGCAGAAAACTTTGGTGAATTAAAAAGCCTACTAAAAAAGAGCATAAAACTAATTGCAATAACTTCACTTGTAATGACAGTATTAGCAGAGCTACTATCAAGAACACTTGCAGGAATATTTGTAAGTTATGACCCAGAACTTCTAGAAATGACAGTAAGAGCTATAAGATTATTTTCTTTATCTTACATAGTTAGTGGATTTAATATATTTAGCTCATCATTCTTCACAGCATTAAATAATGGAGTAGTTTCAGCGACTATATCATTTTTAAGAACTTTAGTGTTCCAAATAATAATGATATTTTTATTACCTGTAATATTTGGAATTGACGGAATTTGGGTTTCAGTATTATTTGCAGAAATTTTAGCACTAATTGTAAGTATAGTATTTTTAATGTTAAATAGAAAAAAATATAAATATGCATAACATATTGACAAATACAAACAATTGTTTTAAAATCATATTGGTGGTGTTTGTATATGGAAAGACAGATATTACATATAGATGTTAACAATGCTTTTCTTAGTTGGACAGCAATAGAAATGCTGAAAAATGGAGAAAAAATAGATATAAGAGAAATACCTAGCATTATTGGCGGAGACGAAGAAAGAAGAGCAGGTATAGTCCTAGCTAAGAGCATGATTGCAAAAAAATATGGAATAAAGACAGCAGAAACAATATATTCAGCGAAGAAAAAATGCCCTAACCTAAAAGTATATAGACCTTCTGAATATAGAGTGTATAAAGAATATTCAAATAAATTATATAATATGCTTTTAGAATATACAGATAAAATAGAGAGATTTAGTATAGATGAATGTTTCATGGATATGACAGAATATTTAATGAAAGATACATTGATAAATAAAGCATATGAAATAAGTAATAGAGTAAAAAAAGAATTAGGGTTTACAGTAAATATAGGAGTGGCACATAACAAACTACTTGCAAAAATGGCATCAGATTTTGAAAAACCAGATAAAGTTCATACCTTATTTGAAAATGAGATAGAAAGTAAAATGTGGAGTCTTCCAGTATCTGAACTATTTATGCTTGGTAAAAAAACGGTGCCCAAATTAAATGGCATGAACATATATAAAATAGGAGACCTTGCAAAATCTAATAAAGAAGAGATAATTAAAAAGTTTGGAAAACATGGTTTGCAAATGTGGGAATATGCAAACGGAATAGATAATTCAGAAATTGTATATATAAGGGAAAAACCGAAAAGTATTGGAAATTCTGTGACATTTCCATATGATATAAGAGAAAAAGAAAAGCTAGAAGAAGTGTTACTTACTTTAACTGAGCAAGTAACATATAGACTGAGAAAGCAAAACTTACTTGCAAGTAGTGTAAACGTTCAGCTAAGAAACAAAGACTTTAAAGATATATCACATCAAAAAAAATTAGAAAGTGCTATTTCAAATACTAAAGAAATATATAATTCGGCAAAACAATTATTAAATGAAATGTTTACAAAAGGAATGGCTATAAGGCTAATAGGAATGAGAGCTGATAATTTAGTAGAAAAAGATAAAATTCAACTTTCTCTTTTTGATAATAAAGAAAATAAAAAGCAAGATAGTTTAGATGATGCAATAGATAAATTAAAGGATAAATATGGTTATAACCTTATAACTAGAGCTGGAAAATTGAATGCAGAAGATATAGTTAAAATAAGGGATAAGGGTTAAGATTAAGAGAAAAATAATAGTTTTATATCACTTATAATAAGTATTTTTGTTGATTTTTAAAAGTATTAGTTATATAATTAAAAAAACAAAAAAATCGAGATAAATATACATATTAATACTTAAAATTTCAAGAAAAAAGGAAAACAAAGTATGAAGAAAAAGATTAAGAAAGGGAAAAAAAGCAAAAGAAGAATTAAAATATTGCTCATTTTATTGACTGTAACTGCTATAATTATTTTTATTCTTAAAAAAACAGATAGAACATTTGGCTTAACAGCATCGATGAAAGTTGTAGATAAATATATGTCGTGTCTAAATGAAGAAAAATATGACGAGATGTATGATATGCTTTCTGAGAGTAGCAAAAAGACTATATCAAAAGAAGACTTTATAGCTAGGAATGAAGAGATATATGGACAAATTGAAGCAAGAACTATATCAGTAAGCGATATGAAAGAAGAAGTACAAGACAATCGGTAAAATTAAAGTTACATATACAAATAAAATGGAAACAATTGCAGGAACATTAACATTTGCAAATACTATAAGACTTGATAGTGAAAAGCGGAGACTATAAAATAATTTGGACTTCAAATGTGATTTTCCCAGGTTTAGGGGATACAGATAAATTAAAAATGAATATAACAGATACAAAAAGAGGCAGTATATATGATAGAAATGGAAAACTCCTTGCAGGAGAAGGCAAGGTTTCTTCTGTTGGATTTGTCCCAGGAAAAATGAATAAAGATAATAAAGCTGACATAGAAACAGTATCAAAATTACTTGGAATATCAGCAGAATCAATAAAAAGTAGTTTGGAACAAGACTATGTCAAACCAAATACATTTGTTAAAATTACAAACATATCACAAACGGACAGTAAAACAGAAGAAGAACTTATGAGAATAGCAGGAATACAAATAAAAAATTCAGCTCGGTAGAATATACCCTTATGGAGAAGATGCAAGTCATTTAGTTGGTTATGTAAGAGAAATTTCAGAAGAAGAGTTAAAGGAAAATGTGGGAAAAGGATATAATCAGTCTAGTTTAATTGGAAAAGTTGGACTTGAAAAAGCTTTTGAAGAAAAATTAAGGGGACTAAATGGATACGAAATATATATTGTAGATAAGAAAGGGAATAAGAAGAAAACAATTATTACAAGAGATGTAAAAAATGGCGATGATATAAAGCTTACAATAGATATAGAACTTCAAAAGTATGTAAATAAAGAATTTAAAGATGACGAATCAGCAACAATTGTCATTAACCCTAAAAATGGTGAAGTACTTGCAATGGCTAGTACACCTATATATAATTCTAATGACTTTATATTAGGAATGACAGACAAAAAATGGAATGAAATTACGAATGATACAAGAAAACCTTTATTTAATAGATGTGAAAAAAGTTGGGTACCAGGTTCTTCATTTAAACCAATAGTTGGAGCAATTGGGCTTAATACGAAGACAATTACTGAAGATGAAGACTTTGGAACAAGTGGTAAAAAATGGCAAAAAGACTCTTCTTGGGGAACATATAATGTAACAACAGTAAAAACATATGATGGACCTGCAAATTTAAGAAATGCACTTGTATATTCTGATAATATATATTTTGCGAAGCTTTCATTAAAAATAGGAAAAGATAAATTAAAAAATAACTTAAACAAAATAGGATTTAATCAAGCTATAGATTTTCCAATGTCTATGACATCTTCGAAATTTTTAAATGGAGACAAATTTGAAAGTGAAGTACAACTTGCAGATACAGGATATGGACAAGGAAAAGTACTTATAAATCCAATACATATGGCAGCAATGTATACAGCATTTGTAAACGAAGGAAACATGATTAAACCATATATAGAGTACAAAGAAGATGTAAGTACTCCTGAACTTTATATGAAAAATGCTTTCTCTAAAGAAACTGCAAATGCTATAAAAGAAGATTTAGTACAAGTAATTGAAGACGAAGGTGGAACAGCGCATAATGTGCAAATGGAAAATGTTAGGCTTGCAGGTAAAACTGGAACAGCAGAAATTAAAAATTCTCAAGACGATACAGAAGGCTCAGAAATTGGATGGTTTTGTACATTTGTAGCAGATGAGAATTCAGAAAAACAAATATTAATTGTTTCTATGGTAGAAAACATTAATCAAAAAAATAAAAGCAATTATGTGACATCTAAAGTAAAATCAATTCTGCAAAAGATGTTATAAGTCACTATTTGTCAAAAAATGTAGATGTGAAGTATTTGACAATTTACATAAAATGATATATAATAAATAAGAATATCTAGCAGTTTGCTTAAGTTACATTTTGTAGCAAGCTAAATGGGTTTAATATAAATTATATGAACATTTTAAATATACTGGTGTTACTATTAACTAATTAACAATTAAGGAGGAAGCTATATGAGTAGATGGATAAAGTTAGTAGATGCTTTGCAGGAATATAAAGAGATGTATCGGAAATTTGTCAATTATACTCCAATTAACAGTGTAGAAAGCGTAACCTTGTCAAAAGAAAAAACTGGCTGGAAGGAAGATCAAGAAATGGTTGCTGAAGAAATTCAGTGGAGACCAATCTTGATAAAAAACAAACCATGCTTAATTGGTGAAGGATTAACGGATGGTGATGCTTTGTATTTGAAAGGGATTATAGGTACCAAAAACCGTAAGGAGGTTTTTTTGGAATACTGTAAACTCTACATTCACAAAGATTTAAAAACGACAGTAATCCCACTAAATGAAGAGATATTCAAAGAACTTCCTGATTATGTCAAATGCGAAATTGGTGACTGTTGGCTTGACAATGCTGGTGAAGAGTTTGTAGGAGTGAAAAGCGTATGGTGTCACAGTATACATAATTGTATACTGTTCCATAACGGCAAAGTTTCCGGTGAGCAAAATCAATATTATGCTTACCCCATGTGCGTAATTGTCCAATTACCTGAAGATATTTTGGTTAATATGGATAATGTTGCTTATAATGGCTCCTGCTATGAGAGGGCACTTAAAATTTCAATCCATGAGTACGAAATCAAGTATAAGGAGAGACAAAAGGCTCAAAAAGAACCGGCAAGAGATATGATGCTTCGGGAAATATCAGAACTTAACACAAAACAATTAAAAGATTTATACCAGTATTATATAATGTTCATGAAAGAAAACCCCTAAATCGACTTAATGTGCATTGCACAAATAAGTTTAAACACAAAACAAAACACCCATATAGCAGAAATGTTATACTTGGGTGTTTTGTTTGCATAATGTTTCACAATAAACATAACAAGTTAACTTCATAAATTAGCAACATGCATTTGAAAATTTTTGCTTAGCAGTATCTATTTTTTGTTGTTCAGCAGTATCCGTTTTATACCAACCTTTTTCGGCCATTAGATTATATATTTTGTTTTGAATATTTAAAGAAGTTTCAAGCGCATCTTGAAATGCAGAATGAACTTCTGCAGTAGAAGATTCAATAACCCCATGTAAGTATAAGTCGCAAACACCTTTGATAACTAATAATTCACTTTCCATTAAATCTCTGTCTTCCATAAAAAGCTCCTTTCCATTTAAACTATAATAAACTTAAGAATTTGTTATATAATTCAGTATGTGTTTTTTCAAGCTCTGCAACATAAGTAGAAAGAGTTACATCACTTAATTTGCTTGAAGTCTTTTGGCTACATGATTTCATAAATTTTTCATGTCCTAAAGCATCTTCAACGTACAATAATTCTTTACTTGTCATAAATTATCACCACCTAAATATAATTATTTCCAATAACTAGAATAAATATACAAATATGAGAAATAATATAAGCATTCGAGAAATTGCTTGACAAGATATTCTATATATGATAATCTAGTATTCGATACTAGATGTAAAGGAGAATAAAAAATTAATGAAAAAAGAAACATTTTTTGATTATCCGATATTTGACAATATAAAAGATGTCATATATCATTCAGTAGAGAAATATCCAAAAAATGTAGCATTTAGAGTAAAAGAAAAAAGTGATCAAGATATAAAATATATAGATATAACATATGAAGAATTTTTAGAAGAAGTAAATAATTTAGGAACAGGATTATTCAAAGCTCGGCTTAAAAGGGAAAAAGATAGCCATACTTTCGAAAAATAGATATGAATGGGCTTTAAGCTATGTATCTATTTTACTTGGGGGAATGATAGCAGTACCACTAGATAAAGGCTTAACAGATATAGAAATAGAAAACTCAATTTTAAGAGCTAAAGTAGACGGAATAATTTATGAAGAAAAATACGAAGACATTATAGAAAAAATAAGAAAAGAACGGAAAATCAAACATAGATACCTACATATGTATGGAAAAACAAGAAGGAAAAGAATATATTAGAGAAATTATAGAAAATGGTAAGAAAGAAATAGAGGCAGGTAATAGGGAATATATAGATTACAAAATAGATAGCAAAGCACTTGCTACATTAGTATTTACATCAGGAACTACATCAAAATCAAAAATTGTTATGCTTTCACAATACAATATTGCAAGAAATATTTCAGACATGCAATGTGTAGAAGATTTTAGAAGCACAGATGTAAACCTTGCATTTTTACCATATCATCATACATTTGGATCTACTGGTCAGCTTATAATGTTAAGCTCAGGAATAACAACAGCGTTTCCTGATGGCTTGAGATATATTGCACAAAATCTAAAAGAATATAATGTTACATTCTTTGTAGGAGTACCAATATTAATAGAAAAAATATATGAAAAAATAGAAGAACAAATTGTAAAGGAGAAGAAAACCACACTTATAAAAATTTCTAAAGTATTTACAAATTTACTTTTAAAGTTTGGAATAGATGTTAGAAGAAAAGTATATAAAAAAATAATAGACGGACTTGGGGGACTAAGATTTGTAATAAGTGGTGCAGCAGGACTCGATAAAAGAGTAGAAAAAGGACTAAATGATTTTCGGAATACTTACAGTTCAAGGGTATGGACTAACAGAAACAGCTCCAGTACTTTGTGCAGAAAACTACAAATATAGAAAATACGGTTCTATTGGAGTGCCAATGCCTAATGTAGAATTAAAAATTGTGGATAAAAATAAAGATGGAATAGGTGAAATTGCAGTTAAAGCACCTAATGTAATGCTTGGGTATTATGAAGATGAAGAAGCAACAAATAGCGCAATAAAGAATCGGGTGGCTTTATACAGGAGACTATGGATATGTAGACAAAAAAGGCTTTGTATATATAACAGGAAGAAAGAAAAATACAATTGTATTAAAAAACGGTAAAAAGATTTTCCCAGAAGAAATCGAAGAAAACATTAACAAGATTGATTTAGTAGAGGACTGCTTTGTATTTGGACTTCCGAAAGAAGACGACTTAGTTTTATCTGTAAAAATAAAATATGATGAAGATATGGCTAAGAAAAAGTATCCAGGATTTAATATGGAACAAATAAAAAAGGCGATATGGGATAAGGTAAAAGAAGCAAACAAGCTAGTTCCAAAATACAAATATATAAAGAACATGATTTTAACAAAAGCAGAATTTGCAAAAACAACAACAAATAAAATCAAAAGATTTGAAGAAATGCAAAAAATGCATTTGAATTAAAAAAATTACTAAATCTCTGAATTATTACGAATTTACAAAAAAGTCACATAAAACAAGTTGACAATTTAATATAAGGATAATAAAATATAGTTTATGAGTATAAAAAATGCTTATAAGCTATATTTTAAAGTAAAAAAGGATTGATTTTAATTGCTAAAACTAAAAAAGATAACAAAGGAATATAAGGCAGGAAATGAGAGAGTTAAAGCTCTAAAAGGAATAGATATAGAATTTAGAGAAAATGAATTTGTATCCATACTTGGTCAAAGTGGATGCGGAAAAACAACATTACTAAATATTATTGGAGGGCTAGACCATTACACAAGTGGAGATTTAATAATAAATCGGAAGGTCTACAAAAGATTACCTAGACCGAGATTGGGACACATATCGTAATCACTCTATAGGCTTTGTATTTCAAAACTATAACTTGATACCACATCAAAGTGTTCTTTCAAATGTAGAACTTGCATTAACAATATCTGGAGTATCAAGAAAAGAAAGAAAAAGAAGAGCAAAAGAAGCTTTAGAAAAAGTAGGGCTTCGGAAATCAATTATATAAAAAACCAAATCAAATGTCAGGTGGACAAATGCAAAGAGTAGCTATAGCAAGAGCACTAGTTGGAAACCCGGATATATTACTTGCAGATGAGCCAACAGGAGCATTAGACTCAGCTACATCAATTCAAATAATGGACTTATTAAAAGAAATTGCAAATGATAAATTAGTTATAATGGTAACACATAACCCAGAACTTGCAGATAAATACTCGACTAGAATAATTAGGCTTTTAGATGGAAATGTTGTAGATGACTCAAATCCATATGAAGGAGCAGAAGAAACCAGAAGAGAACGTAGAAAAAGTAAAACTTCAATGTCATTCTTTACAGCTTTATCACTTAGTTTAAACAACTTAATGACTAAGAAGGGAAGAACATTTTTAACTTCATTTGCAGGAAGTATTGGTATAATTGGAATAGCAACAATAATGTCATTATCAAATGGTGTTCAAAATTATGTATCAAAAGTAGAAGAAGATACACTTTCTTCATATCCAGTTATGCTGGAAGAGACAACAGTTGATATAGGAGATATGCTTGAAAGTATTTCCGGAATTACAAAAGATAAGGAAGAAGACACAGAAGAGCGGAAAAGTTAAATCGAGACCGCTTGTAAATGATATGCTTTCTATGATGTCTACACAAGCAAGTAGTAATAATTTAAAAGCATTTAAAAAATATGTAGAAGCAGATAAAGAAAGATTTTCAGAGATATCAAATGCAATACAATATAAGTATAACATTGATTTAAATATATATAATAATGAAGCAAATAGCGATTCATATGTTAAGTCTTCTCCAAATCAAATTATGAATAATATTGGTATGGGAGATATGCAGCAAATGGAAACCATGTATGGTGGTGCTATGGCGTCACATGAGATATGGGAAGAAATGCTTGATAATCAGGAACTCTTAGAATCACAATATGATATGATTGCTGGGAAATGGCCAAGTAAATTTAATGAAGTTGTTTTGATAGTTGACCAGAATAATAGAATTAGTGATTATACACTGTATTCAATAGGTTTATTAGATCCAGATGAACTTACAAACAACTATAAGTCGCTTATAAATGGTGGCAAAGTTGAGAATATAGACGAAAAAGTTTATACTTTTAATGAACTTTTAAACTTAAAATTTAAGTTAGTTATAAACACAGATTACTATATCAAGGACGGAAATACATGGAAAGATATGCAAGAAGATGAAGCATTTATGAAAAACCTTTTGAATAATGCACAAGATATAAATGTTGTTCGGAATCATTAGACAAAACGAAGAAAGCGTAGGAACTTCAATGACAGGTGGAGTTCGGATATAAATCTTCACTTAAGGAATATGTTATAAATAAAGTAAATGAAAGCGATATCGTAAAAGAGCAGAAAGCAAATAAAAAGGTAAATATACTTACAGGGCTAGAGTTTAGTGAGAATGCAGGTGAGTTTAATTATAATAATTTATCAGAAGAACAAAAAGCATATGTTGGGACATTAAGTCAAGAACAAATTGCCGAACTTATGAAAAAATATTCAGAAAATAATGGCGCAAGCTATGAAGGAAATTTGGAAAAATTTGGAGTAGTTAATTTAAATGAACCTAGCGGAATATATATTTATCCAAAAGATTTTGAAGCAAAAGAGAAAATAGCGAAAATGATTGAAGATTATAATCAGGTGCAAAAAGACTGTGGGATAGAAGAAAATGTTATAACCTATTCTGATATTGTTGGAACAATGATGAATTCTGTAACTGCAATAATTGATGTAATAAGCTATGTATTAATGGCATTTGTCAGTGTTTCACTAATTGTTTCTTCAATAATGATAGGAATAATAACATATATATCAGTACTTGAAAGAATAAAAGAAATAGGAATTTTAAGAAGCATAGGAGCTTCTAAAAAGGATATATCTAGAGTATTTAATGCGGAAACATTATTAGTAGGACTAACATCAGGCTTACTTGGAATAGGTATAACTCTTCTAATTTGCATTCCAGCAAATATAATTATTAAATCAGTAACTGGAGTATCTGGAATTGCATCACTTCCAGTAGCAGGAGGTATAATACTTGTTATAATTAGTGTACTACTTACTGTTATTGCAGGACTTATTCCATCAAAGATTGCAGCTAAAAAAGATCCAGTTGAAGCGCTAAGAAGTGAATAAGGTAAGAAAATTTTACGAATTGTATTGACAGAAAAGAAAAAAAATAATATAATAAATTGCGTTGTAGGAAGCTAAGCTTAAATATAACGCAATTTATTTAAATATTTGGGTAGGTGGCCGAGTGGCTAAAGGCGGCAGACTGTATGCTTTGATTTAATCAAGAATCAGAATTTGCAGCCCATATAAGTGATTATATGGTGAAAACTAGGCTAATTCGGGGAAGTCTTAACAGATTATGCTGATGATAATCCCGAGCTAAAGAATTTTCTTGAGTGTAGAGACTTTACACCTAGTATCTTTTAAAAGATAAAGAGAAAGTCCAGACTACAAACAAATTTATTTGGTAGTGAAAACTATAGTAGTAAGAAATCTGTTCTCATTTGAGTACGTTGGTTCGAATCCAACCCTGCCCACCATGGCAATGTGTATAATTGCAAGGGTTTCAAGGCGATTATTACATAAATTTCTTGAATATCCTTAAAAAAATCCTTAAGTGATTATCAAAATACTTTGGTAATTGCTTTTTTTATTCGTTTATTGCTTTACCAAGTGGAAATGTAATAATATTACCCTTTTTGGTAGATGCTACTGGTGTACTATTTTTATATTGATTATCTATTGCAAAAACCGCTTTTTGTTTGTAGTTGTCATCTGTGTGAAAGTAAGTTTCTATAATTTGTGACCAACCCATAATTGCTTTGATAGTTGCTCTATCTGCTTTTTCTATTTGTGCTAGATATGTTGCTAATTCGTGTCTTAAAGAATAACAACCTATTTCAGAAATACCAAGTTTTTTTGCTAGTGATTTATACATTTTTCTTAAAGACTGTTCATAATACGGATTACCTGATTTTGTAATGAATATAAAATCAGTTGGTTTAGGAATTATACCTTTGTCTATGTATTCTTGATATTTCATTTTAAATATGTTAGATAGAAAAGGTCCTAGAGGTAATTCTCTGACTCCTTGAGGAGTTTTAGCAGAATCTTCTACAACAATATGTTCACCAATTTTTAATCCGTTACAGTCGTAAATTCCATTTTTGACAACAGTATGATGTCCTACCCAAAAGGTGTCTTTTTCAAAATTTATATCATACCATTGTAATCCGCCGACATTCTTCTGGTCTTATGCCTCTTGCGTCCATTACTGCAATAGGTGCATAATATAAGTTAAAAGAGTTGTTTGGAATTTTATTTGCAAAATAATCAGCCACAATTTGAGCTTCATCTTTTGCTCGAATGTCTCTAGTTCCTTTTTTTACTGTTGGCATATTTAGCATATTTAGATTGATGTAGTTCATTTTATTGTCATTCATAGCAAAATAAAGAGCTTGTTTAAAAGGAGCAAATATTTCCTTTACAGTCTTTCCTGTGATTTTCTGTTTCTTTCCGCTTCTTATTATTTCTAATTCTTTTACTTTGTTTACCGCACTTTGTATTTGAGATAACGATAAATTTTTGAGTTTAATATTGCCTAATAGTGGTATGATATGATTCTCAAAATAAGAATAGTAACTATCCCTCGTATTTCCTTTTAAATCGGTTTTTATTTCATTAAGCCAATATCTTACCCAAGATTTTACTGTAAATCCACTAGAAACGATTATTTTGCCATTCTTACATATCTCTGCATATTTAACCTTTAATTTGTTGTTTGAGTCTTGCTCTGTTTTTCCTGTGGCTGATAATTGTTTTCTATTGCCACCTGGGATATCAAAATATGCTCTACAAGTAACTGTTCCACTGTTATTATATCTATATGTATAACCTTTATTTTTCCCATTTTTATTTGCCATATGGCATAACCTCCTTTATATTTATTTGGGAAAATATAAAGTAATTAACAATATGGAGTTTAGCATTATATAGGAATAAAGTCAAATGAAAATACAAAAATTTTTATACACAGTGTAGAAATATTTATTATAATATGATATTGTAATTACATTCAAACAAAAAAATTAAATAAATTTTTATACGACCCCTAGAAATATTTATCATAATATGATAATATAATTACATTCAAATAAGATAAAAAATTAAATAGTTAATTCGGAATAGTAATATTCATAGTAGGCACGAATTGAACTCTGGAAAGGAGAGTGCTTAATATGAATGTTTTTTTATACTCAAATAGCACATAAAGAAAAAATTACTATATTAAAATAATGGAATTTTTAAAATAAAGGAGGAAAAATTATGAAGAAAGAAGTAAAAAATCTATTGGATAGATTAAACGAAGTTAAAAAAACAGGAGATAATAAATACATGGCAAAATGCTGTTGTCATGCAGATGATACAGCATCATTATCAATAAGTGTAGAAGGCGATAGAATATTGATTAATTGCTTTGCAGGGTGCAAGACAGAAGATATAGTTAATAATTTAGGTCTAGAGATGAAAGATTTATTTCTAGGAGAAAGGAAGGAAAATAAAATGCAAAAAATTGTAAAAGAATATATTTATACAGATGAAGAAAATAAAATTTTAAATAAAGTAGTGAGAAAAGAGCCTAAAGGATTTTATCAAGCACAGTATCTTAATGGAAAGTGGCAAACTAATATGGAAAATGCGAAACGTGTTCCTTACAACCTTTATAATGTAAAAAATTCTAGTATAATTTACTGGGTAGAAGGCGAAAAAGATGCTGACAATTTAAATAATTTAGGATTAGTGGCAACTACGACACCTGGAGGAGCATCAGGATTCAATAAATTTAAAAACGAATATGTCAAGTATTTTAAAGAAAAAACAGTGTATATCATACCTGATAATGATACAGCTGGGAAAAATTATGCTACCAATGTTTCAAATGCACTAAACAAAGTTACGAATCGTGCTGTAATATTGGATTTAGGAAAACACATTAAGGATTTAAAAGATAAAGAAGATATATCTGATATTATAGAGAGATATGGTAAAGATGTAGCTTTAAAATTATTAGAAAAACTAATTCAAGAAGCCGATGAAAATGGACTTTTCGATTTTGCAGGGCAAACAATAAATCAGGAGTTACTAAAAACAATACTAAAAACTTTAAATATTGAAGTGTTATATAATGACGTAACAAAGAATATTGAAATAAGTGGATTACCAAGTATTTTTTCTAAAGAAAATGCTGAAAATACATTACCAGTAATAATATATGAGACAATGAAAAAGTATAAAATAAAAGGAACAAAACGCGATATTGAAGATTTATTAATATTAATCTTCGACACAAATAAATATAATCCTATAATAGATATGTTTCAACACTATAAATGGGATAAAATTGATAGATTTGAAACTTTATTTGATATATTAGGAATTTCAGACCAATTTTTAAAAACACTTATTTATAAATGGTTTTTACAAACTTCAGCTATTGTATTTAACGGATATATGAATAATAATTTTGGAATCGAAGGAATTTTAACTTTACAAGGTTCCCAAGGTTGTCGGGAAGACAAGATTTTTTAGAAATATTGCTATGAAAAAAGATTGGTTTACTGAGGGAGCTACTATTGATATGAAAAATAAGGATTCACTTATATTAGCTTCAAAAGGATTTATTGTAGAACTACGGAGAGGTAGAATCTACTTTAAAAAAGAAGCAAGGAGATTTAAAAGCTTTTATTTCAAATACTACAGACGATATAAGAGTACCATATGGTAGAAAAAGCATAAAAAAACCAAGACGTACAAGCTTTTGTGCAACAGTTAATCAAATTGATTTTTTGACAGATTGCACAGGAAATCGTAGATTTTATGTAATACCTGTTCAAAGTATTGATAATGAAAAATTGGAAAGCTTAGGAGAAGAGTGGATTAAACAGTTATGGCTCCAAGCTTATGATGCAATTAAAGATAATTTACAGTCTTTTAGATTAACTAAAGAAGAACGAGAAGAATTAGAAAGAAGAAATCATAATTTTGCAGAATTGTTACCATATGAAGAAGAAATCTCTTTACACTTTGATTTTTCTATTAAACAAAGAGATACATGGACGTCAGTAGAAATCAATAATTTGCTATTAAATGGGAAGTCGTCTTCTCAGGTAATTGGTAAAGCAATTGCTAAACTTAAAATTAAATTTCCCAATTTTATTGAGATTAAGACAACAAACAAAGGGAAATTGTACACATTGCCTATTAAGAAAAGTGGTTATAGTAACAGTAAATAATAAAAAATACTTATATTTTATACATATTTAGTATATTAAAATTTTTATAAACCTATAAAATAGATGTTACTATCACCACTAAATGGCAAATATCGGGGGGGAGACCTTTTTATAATAGGCAAGGGCTCCCTCCCGATATTTTATAGTATTGCTATAGGACTAGTGTTAAATACTAGCCCTATTTTGATATTAATGCAACTATTATCTTACAGTCTTTACATATATACTAAATTCATTTAACTTCTAAAAATGAGTCGTGCATTTTTTACTTATTATATGAAAGGAGTGTTTACAATGGATATTAGATTAAACGAATTAAAAAATATTATTAATAAAGCCAATATAACATTAGAATTGAAAGGTATTATCTGCTTTAAAGATTATATAGATAATCCTAAATTATCACTTGATAAAAATTATTTATGGATAAGTTGTAATAAGAATCAC
Source organism: uncultured Clostridium sp. (assembly GCA_948469655.1). Classification (GTDB taxonomy): domain Bacteria; phylum Bacillota; class Clostridia; order TANB77; family CAG-508; genus JAAWPK01. The sequence continues at coordinate 4,320 of CAOKMF010000018.1, read as the reverse complement.
AATATAGGGATTAATAGACATCAAATAGTAAAAATCCAGTATGAAAAAAATGCTATAATAATATATTTAGACCAATTATTACAAATAAATATAACTATACATAAGGAAATATTTTAATATATGCCTTTATCAAAAATTATTGGCTATACTTTTACAAATATCAATATATAGTTTTTGATTTTTTTTAGGTATTCCTTTTAAGATTTCAGAAAATGAAACATCTACATTGTTTTCATTAATTCCATTTATTAAATTATCTAAATTAAGCTCTAATATTTCAGCTATATTAACTAAAACTGCAAGACTACATATACTAGTTCCTCTTTCAATCTCACTAATATATGATGGGCTAACGTTTATCAACTCAGATAACTTCTCTTGAGTCATTCCTAATTTATTTCTTTTCTCTTTAATTCTTTTTCCAATTGCCTTATAATCTATATCTTTCATACTAACACCTCTTTTATATTATGATAATATAAGTACAAGTTTATTAAAATAAACTAAAACTGTTGAAATATATCTAAAACTGTGATATTATATCTAAAACTGTAATAAGGAAGGGGGATAATTTATGGAAGGGGGAAAAACTAGTAACAAAAAATTAGTACTAATATTATTATCAATATTTATATTAATCATGCTTATAGTTTTTATTAATCCAATAAAAATATTAATTTATAAAAACGAATTAAAAAATGATATAAACAGTAAAGTTTTAAGCAATTGTGAATTTTATGAAAAATTATATTTTAAAGGAAAATTCAATAATCTTATTCATATAGAAATGAACTCCGAATTTAATAATTTAGAATATAAAAAACAAGAAGAACTAATAAAAAATATAACTAATGAAATTGAAAACATCTATATCTCACACAAAGCAAAAGTTATTCCAATCAACGATAAAATACAGTATGATGAAAATAACAGAATGGGAGTATTTATACATGTAGAAAACGATATTTATAGATATGTAATAGACATTACCAAAAATGGAACTGCATATAATGAAAAAATATATTTAGTAGAAAAAATAACAGAAAAAATAAATACTAGCAATATAGAGCAAAAAGATACTCTCATTGATTATTTAAAAAACATATCAGATATAGATTTATTAACATCTCTGGCAAATATTGATAATATAGATGAATGTAAAAGCGAAATAATATATTTATCAGCAGTTAATTTATATAAAGATGGATATTTTCAAGATGCAATTAGTTGCTTTAATAAATTAGAAGGTGATTATAAAGAGAAAACTACATATTTAAAAAATGCAGAAACGTTAGAAAAAATACAAGGAACATATAGAAGTGACTATATACGTCTAATGGTTATTAACAAATGGAACATTACATTTGGAGTAGATCCAAAACATAATACTCATTATTATTTTAATGAATATACTTTTGAATATAGGATAGAGAACGATGAGATTATTCTAACAAGAGAAAGAACAATAATGGAAATAGCAAATGATATATGTGAAAGATATAAAATAGATATAAACAATAAAATACTTTTAGGAAATGAAAATAACACTTATTATTATGAATCAAACGATATTAATTTTCCCCAAAAATTAAAACAACCTTCTATAGGAATGACAAAATCAGAAGCAGAAAACAGTACTTGGGGAAGACCAAATAAAATAAATAAAACTACTACAGCATATGGAACTCATGAACAATGGGTATATGGAAATGGAAAATATTTATACTTTGATAACGGAAAATTAACATCAATACAAAATTAATATCAAATAATTATATTTTAAGATATACCTAAAACCACACAAGACAGAAATGCATCATAAATCAGCTATAAAAAATAAAAAAATGGAGGAATAAATATGTTAATCAAATGTACAGAATGTGGTAAAGAAATATCCAGTCAAGCAGAAATTTGCCCAAATTGTGGATATAGAATTAATAAAATAGAATCTGAAAATACTGAATTTAAAAAAACTAGTATTTCAAAAATAGGAGCTATATTGTATATTATTGCAAATGCCTTATTAGTATTATTTGCAATAGTTGTAATATTAATGCCAAAAGATAATAGCGATATAGGAACTACTGATACTTCTACTTCACTACTAATTTATATAATGATTGTAGCAGTTATACCATTAATAAATATAATATTAGGAATATCTTATTTAATAAAAAAGCATCCTGAAAAATATCATATATTATATGGAATTGTAATGCTTATAAATTCAATCATTTTAGCAATTATGATTTTATCTACTCCGAACTGTTGTATACAAGTCTTATTTGTTTCACCAATATGTTGTTTTATAGGGAGTATTTTAATTTTGTTAGATAAATCAAAGGAAAATAAAAATGAAACTAAAAAACATAGTAAATGATATAAATGTTCAAAATGCTAGATGCATATTTTATTTGGTATTATTTGCGTTTTATATTTATTTAAATTACTTTAGCAATTTTAGTTGCTCAGGATGTATTTTATGTGGAATGACAAGAGCAGTTAATAGTTTATTAAAATTAGATTTTAGAAAAGCTTTTGAATATAACAATATGGTTTGGATTTTTTATATAATAATTCCGATAATTGTAATTGATATGAGCAATATTATAATAAAAAGATTTTTTTTCCTATATAATAAGATATATAAGAATTTTTAACATTTTCTTAAGAAAATGCTTATATATCAACAAAATCAATATATGAAAATCATACATATTTTTTACAAGATATAGTATGAAAATCATTAGTATAATTTATAATTGAACTAGTAAGAGTAAACATCTAAAATATCAATGCAGTTGTACCAGTACTTTTAGCGGTTACTACAATTGCATTGTTACCCTTTTGTTACTCACTGCATAGTTTCGTATAAGTTTTACTAGGGTTCAAGTCATAAGAAGAAAAATGCCGAAACACAAGAAGGAGTAAGAAAATATCCACATATATGGAGCTTAAAAATTTATCTAAAAAGTTAATAGTTATTATAGTATAAAGTTACTACGCTATAAATTAATGAAGCCCTAAAAATAGGGCTTTTTCGTATTTTATAATAAAAGAAATACTATAATAAATATTCTGTTACATCGAGCTAGCGCATTAATGTTACACTTTTTGAATTATTATATATTTATATATAATAAAGTAACAAGAAGCAATATACTCCTTGTTACAAACATATTAATTACTTTATAAATTCCATAAAAAATCCTTAAAATATCCTTAAATAGATTCAAAATTTTAGTGTTTTTTTGTAATTTTTCATTAGCAAATTTTTTTGTCATATTTACCAAAGCACCTTTGGAAGCGGAATATAGCAATTCGCAAAATCTGTTCTCATTTGAGTACGTTGGTTCGAATCCAACCCTGCCCACCAACGACGTATCTGTTCGAACTAAATTGAACAGAATTGATACAGAAATCAATCAGAAAATAAAATCTGGTTGATTTTTTTTGTTATGAAAAATATGTTCTTTCAGTATGTATTAAGATATATTTGCCTTGCAGAGCCCCCATGTTATGACAGGATGTCATAACATATAGGGGGTTAGGACTTCCGTCAAGACGAAGTCCTGTGCTATGGAAAAAATTCAAAGTTTTAATTGTTATAAGGTAATATAATTTTTTTAAAAATCATATAAGACATAAAAAAATCGCCTATGAATTTGATATATTACAACAACTCATAGGCAATTTTATGCTTGGCTGGTAAATATGGTTTTATTCAAGCGTTAAAGCTAAAACAAAATCTATACCATGATTATCATCTCTGCTCCAAACCTCGGTTTCTACTTTATTTACATTCAATTTTCCGTCTTTGTCAAAGAAAAATTTTTGATCCAAGTTATCAATTCTTATACAAAGATGATAATTACAAGGAGATTTTTCTTTGTCTAGTATTAATTGTTTCCAGCTTTCATCTTTAAACGAAAAGAACCGTTCTAAAAGTTTAATGTAATTTTGGATCGAGAATACATCTTTTTTTCCAAAAAATAATATCTCATTATCTAACATAACAATAACCTCCTTAATTATATCATTTGATATTTAATCTTATCAATGACCAGCCACATTGATATTGCAAAAGAATAATTTGATTTTAACATATATTTACATAAACGTCAATCGTTAAAGGTGTGAAAAAAGTTGTAGATATCTACGTCAACGGCACCAAGACAAGTTTTTGTCGAACTCTCTATAATGCTTGATATAACTTAATTTCAAGATTATAAGAATTTGACAACACAAAAACTTTAAACCGTTTCAAAAATGAAGCGGTCTTTTTTTGACCAAAAGTCTTGAAAGAAGGAGGTTTTTGTG
>CAOKMF010000017.1 GCA_948469655.1 uncultured Clostridium sp. | reverse complement strand
CTTTTATGGAAAAAGGAATAGTAGATAATATTATTTTAAATTATAATCCGTTTGTATTAAATAAGGGAATACCACTATTCAAAGGTGATTATTTTGAAAATAAATTAAAACTTGAAAAAATCGTAAAAGAACAAGAAGATATAGTACAAGTTCATTATAGCATTATAAACTAGAAATAAGAAAGTAATTAGAGCAAAGGAGAGTGAAATATGGGTGATATAGTAAAACAAGATGAAGTGTTTGGGAATTACTACAATAGAATAAATACATTAATTTTAAAGACAAAGAAAAATGTTGTTAAAAAAGTAAATTACGAGATGGTAGAATTGTATTTTGAAATTGGTTCTACTATAAATGAGTTAATTGAAAGCTACAACTTAGAAGCCTCTCAAAATGAAATAATTAAATCTTTTTCGGAAAGATTAAGTAGAGAATTTGGAGAAGGATTTAGTGTGCCCAATTTAAAGAAAATGAAAAAGTTTTATTTAACTTATAGAGGTGGTTCCACAGTGTGGAACCAGTTGAGTTGGAGCCATAATCGTTTAATAATGAATATTGACGATGAAAATAAAAGAAATTTTTATTTAGAAGAAACAATAAAATCAAATTGGAGTGTTAGACAATTAGAAAGACAAATAAATAGTTTCTATTATGAAAGGCTATTATCAACAAGTGAAAATAATAAAGCAGAAGTAAAAAATGAAATAGATATTTTAGAGAAAAAAGAAAAAGTACAAGACTTTATTAAAGATCCTTATGTTTTAGAGTTTTTAGATATAAAGGATAGGAGATTTTTAGAAAAGGACTTAGAATCTAATTTACTTGAACATATTTCAGAATTTTTACTAGAATTAGGTCGAGGATTTTCTTTTGTAGCAAGGCAAAGGAGAATTGATGTTGATGGAGATAACTTCTATATAGATTTAGTATTTTATAACTATGTATTGAAATGTTTTGTTTTAATTGATTTAAAATTAGACAAGCTAACACACCAAGATATTGGACAAATGGATTTTTATGTTAGATACTACGATAATGAGATAAAAGCAGAAGAAGATAATCCAACAATAGGAATAATACTATGTTCAGACAAAAAGGATACAATAGTAAAATATTCTGTTCTGAATGATAATAAAAATTTATTTGCTTCAAAATATCAATTGTATTTACCAACAGAAGAAGAATTAGCAAGAGAAATAGAAAAACAAAAAGAAGAATTTGAAGATAAGAAATAGAGTGGTTCCACAGTGTGGAACTAGAAGATAGAAATAATATGGAGTATATATTAATATGGTAATAGATAAAATAAAAGTGAAGAATTATAAAATATTTGAAGAAAAAACCATACATTTAAATGATAATGTAAATATTTTTGTGGGTGAAAATGATGCTGGAAAAAGTACTATTCTTGAGATTGTAAATTTAATAACAACAGGAAAAATTAATGGTTATTTTATAGATAGACAAATTACAGCTAATTTTTTTAATTATGAAGTAAGAAAGAATTATATAGAAAACATAAAAAGTGGAAAATATGCTGAATTGCCAGAAATAATGATAGAAGCTTATTGTAAAAATAAAGAAGACTCTGAATTTAGAGGAACAAATAATACATTGGGAGAAGACTGTCCAGGAATAGCATTTTATTATACATTTAATCAAGATAATGCAGATATTTATAAGAGAAAATTAAAAGAAGGCGAAATACTTGATATACCACTGGAATTTTACAAAATTGAATTTATTGGTTTTCATGGAAATAGTATTACTAGCAAGTATTTACCATTTAAAGTTGCAACAATTGACGCTTCAAAAAGAGACTATAATAATTTGTTAAATAGATTTGTTTCCGAAAATATGGAGCAATTTTTATCAGATGAAGATAAAGTTATGTTAAGGTCTGAATATAGAAAAAGTATAATGAGTTTTAATAATATACAAAATATACAAGCATTAAATTCAAAATTGAAAGAAAATGTAAAATTGAATGAAAAAAGTATAAGTATTAATTTAAAAGATGAGAATGTTGATAATTGGAAAGAAGATATTGAGATATCAGTTGATAATATACCGTTTGATAATATAGGATTTGGAAGTAGAAATTCAATGAAGATAGAACTAGCATTGCAAAATAATAAGGAGACAGTTAGTACACTTATTATTGAAGAACCTGAAAACAATCTATCTTATACTAATATGGCTAAACTAATTTTTAAAATTGAAGAAAACAAAGATAAGCAAATTTTTATTGCAACACATAGTAGTTATATAGCAAATAAATTAGATTTACAAAATATACACATAGTACATAATGGAAATGTGAATAGTTTACAGAAGTTAGGTGATGATACAAGAGAATACTTTAAAAAATTACCAGGTTTTGATACCTTAAGAGTTATTTTAGCGAACAAAGTAATTTTAGTTGAAGGACCAACAGATGACTTGATTATACAAAGGGCATATAAAGATAAGCACCACAAATTACCAATTAATGATGGAATAGATATTATTGCAGTAAATGCATTAGCATTTAAGAGATACTGCGATATTGCTATATTAGTAAATAAAGAAATAACTTTAGTTACAGATAATGATGGTGATATAAATGAAAATATTACACAAAAATATGATGAATATATAGGAAAAAGAAATATAAGAATTTGTTATGAAAAAGATGAAACTTTAAATACATTAGAGCCAAGTATTTTAGCAGCCAATACTATAAATGGCGAGATTTTGGATGATTTCATTGATGGAATATCAAAAAATGGATCAATGAAAGGAAAAACAAGAGAAGAAATAAAGAACTTTATGGAAAATAATAAAACAGAATGGAGTATGAGGATTTTTGATTATGAAAAAAATATAAGATATCCTCAATACATATTAGATGCAATCGAATAATGTTGTTATTATGGCTGCTGCAGGAGCTGGAAAAACGTATGACATTTGCAAAGAAGTAATAGAAAATGCAAAAACAACGAACAAAAAGATTTTAATTACAACTTATACTAATAAAGGTATTGATTCAATAAAAAAGGAATACAAAAAACAAAATAATGGTGTAATAGATAAGAATGTTATGATTTTGTCATGGTTTCAATTTTTATTGAGAGAACTAGTAAAACCATATCAAAGTTCAATATTAAAAGGAATTAATATAATAAACTCAATAGATTTCAATCATCAATATGGATATATTAATTTTAGTTCTAGAGGAACACCGAAACATTATATACTTTCTAATAATAATATATTGTCTAATACTGTTAGTGAATTTGCAATAGATAGTAATGAAAATTCAAATAGTAAAATAATACAAAGATTAGAAGATATTTATTCTCATATTTATATTGACGAAATACAGGATTTGGCTGGAGAAGATATAGAGATATTAAATTTACTTTTTAATTCTAAAATAAGTGTACAATGTGTTGGTGATGTTAAGCAATCAACATATACTACATATAATGCTAAAAAGAATAAAAAAGTAACAGGAATACATTTTATAGATTATTTTAAAGAATTAGAAATAAATGGCATAATAACATTAAGATTTAATAATAAAACTAGAAGATTTGGAAAGGAAATATGTGAGTTTTCAAATAGTATATTTAATGACAACAATAAAATAGAATCAGATACAATATATAACAAAGAAAATCAAGGAGTATATCTTTTAGATAAAAAAGATTTCGAGTATTACTTTAAAATATATAAACCTCAAGTTTTAAAATTTGATGCAAGAACAAAAACAGATTACGATTCATTAAATTTTGGACAATGCAAAGGAATGACATTTGATAGAGTTGCAATATTTCCAAATAAAAAATATAAGGAATTTTTGCAGAAGGGAACAAGTTTAGACTCTCCGTGTAAATACTATGTTTCTGCTACTAGAGCAAAATATAGCATAGTATTTGTAGTAGAAAAATTATTTGAAAATGATAATTTTAAATATATGAATATAAAACTAGAAGATAGTAGTATAAAAGTATCAAAATATATGGTATAGGAAAATTGTTGAGAAAAAATCAGAGAATTTTATTAAAAGTAAAATTTTTCTTGCAAAATATAAAAAATTATGTTAAATTAAAAACATAGTTAAGGCAAAAAAATTCAAAAGTGAGTATACATATCTTTGAAACTATTGCTATAATTGATTTTGAAACGGAAAATAGAGTGTTTTTATGCAAGGCGTTTTTCGCATACGTCCTTCGCTAAGGCACCATAAAGTAAGTATGAAAGTGCTTACTTTTTAAAAAACCAAACATACAAACAAAAATTCGCAAAAGGAGTGAATGATTATAAATTTTTCAACAAATAAAGAAAAAGGAAATTCTAGTTTAGGTATATCGATTGCTTATTTTTCTACAAATGGATATACTGTTTCTATTCCACTAAATGATACTCAAGATTATGATTTAGTAATAGAGAAGAATAAAGTTTTTCAAAGTGTTCAGGTAAAAGCGACAGGATGTAAAACAAAATATGGAAATTATCAATTAGCATTAAAAAGTTGTGGTGGAACAAAAGGTAAAACGTATAAAACTGTTACAGAAACTAATGTTGATTTACTATTTGCTATAACAAAAGAAATGTCTATGTATTTAATTCCAATAATAGAGCTTAATAATAAAAGTACTTTAACTTTAAGTGATAAATATAAACAATACAAAGTAGTTTAATTAAGATAATTTATTTGTGTTGAAGTTTATAAAAAAGTTATATTAGTGTTTTTGAACATTTTACTGGCGTCAGTAAGTTGTCAAAACGTGCTAATAAGAAGAAGCAGCAATAAAAGAATAAATTAACACGATATACTTGATATCTTATAACTCACAATGGAGATACAAGAAAAAATTGTAAAATATAAAAATCTATGTTAAACTAAAATACAGTGAAGGGAGATAGTAATATGATAATAGGGATAGATATTGATGATACATTAACTAATACTTCCGAATTATTATTAGCATATGCTCAAAAATATGATTATGAAGATTTAAAAAGAACTGTATCTTTATCAAAAGATACAGTATTTTCGATTGTTAATGGTAATTCTCTAGAAAGTGGAATGTTGTGGTCAAAACAACAATCTGATTCTTTTAAAGATAAGTATCATGAATTGGTACTAACAAATGCTGCAATAAAACCATTTGCAAAAGAAATAATAGATAAATTAATAGAAGAAGGAAATGAAATTTTTATTATTACAGCTAGAAATAATAAAGGAGATAGAATTAGTGATTCGTATTCAATTAGTAAAAAACTCCTAGAAAATAAACATATTAAATATCATAAACTTATTACGGAGTGTAGTGACAAATTAAATATATGTAAGGAAAATAATATTAATTTGTTTATTGATGATAAATTGGAAACATGTTCAGAATTGCAAAATAATGGAATTACTGCATTTTTAATGAATACTCCTTTAAATAACCATCTAAATGAAAAAGAGGTTATAAGAGTTTATTCATGGATAGATATATATTATAAAATAAAAAATTTTTGAAGTCGATATAAAAGAGCGCTATAAAAATTATTAAAATATTTGATTTTGAAAGTGAAAAGGAAAACAGCGGGAGAACTATTCACAGTTTTCCCGCTGTTTTGAAAAGATTTACTCGCGCCAACAACGATCCATCGGAAGCAGGAGGATGTAATAATTTCCGTCTTCACCGACAATGATGGTGTATTCTCCCATAGATATAGCGCTTTTGGGAACAAAACGAATGCACTTTGTGATACGTTTCCCGCCAAGGTCAACTGTTATGCTTCCGTCATCATCTTGCCCTGCGGTGTGGGCACAAGTGTTCCACAGCCAGTAGTAGTTCCCTGTTGTTGATTCGCCTGTTTCATCAATATCAACAATATAGCCGATATCCATCCCTACAGAATTATCCTTACACCAAGCGATCTGTAATCCTTTGTAGATTACATCAATCTTAAAGACAGGATTTGTCGATAAGGACTCAGGTTTAAAGGAAGTTTCTTTGATACTTCTCTCGAAGAACAGTTTTTTTCCTATCTCCGGATGGTCAGATAAGAGATACCAGCCTTCATTTGCCGGAACACACAGGCTTTTGTCAGACAAATTATAACAGTACATATAATAGTCTGTATGGTGTGTGCTAACGAGTAATATGTTGGAAGCAATCTTTTTTATGTCAGAAATCGTTACATGCTTGATTTCTGTTTCCAAATAACTTCCACCATGTGAAGCACAAGCGGTGATCTCTTTAATCATGATGTTGTTTCCTTTAGACACATTTCTATAATGGTCTAAAAGAACTGCCCACTTTGTCTCCCGAGTTTTTTCTTTTTTTATGTAAAATTTATTTTGATTTCTTTTTTACATCATTTTTTCAAAAATTAATCTTTTTTTGGCTTTTTCACCTTAAAATACCAGAAATAAATTTTGAAAAAAGTGCAAAATAATAGCAAATGTGATTTTATGATTTTTATGAATTCATATTTGAAAAATTTAACTTATTAGGAGAGAAATATTATGAAAAGAAAATTTTTATTAATTTTTTCAGTAGCCTTTGCTTTATTTGCACTTTTAACTTTTACAAACACAGTAAAAGCAGCTGAACCAAGCTTTGACCCTAGTACAGGATATGTATTAAATGGGTCACAAAAATGTTTCTTTGCAAATGGTAATGAAATTAGCATTACAGCAAGAGACGATGGACAAAGTGGTGCGACTATATTTTGGGCTGACGGAACAAAGCATGTAGATGTTCCAAGTGATGTAAACGTATTTGGTGGAAGTCATGCAGATTCTACTACTTACGAAAATACAAGAATTACTATGAATAGTGGTACAGTTAAAAATATATTTGGTGGAGGACTTCATGAAAGCTATGTAACAAATTCAGAAGTTATAGTAAATAACGGAACAGTAACTGGAAGTATTACTGGTGGTGGTGCAAATGTATTAGCAAATAGTGATAACTGTGCACCTCAAGCAGCAAACGCTACTGCTTCACCAACAAGAGTAATAAATTCAACAGTAACAGTAAATAATGGTTCTGCAACTAATGTATATGGTGGTGGAGAAGGACTTAGCTATACAGAAAATGCAAAAGTAAATATAAATGGTGGTAATTTACAATATGTTATAGCGGGTGGTTCTAATGGATATACAAAAAATGCACATCTAGAAGTTACAAGTGGACAAGTTGGAGTACTTCAAAGTATTAACCGTGGAGAAATGGAAACAGCACTATTAGAAACTTTTGGCGGAACAATACAAAACTTTTATGTAGGTGGAGAAAATGCATCAGATGTAACAGGAACAATACATGCTGTATCAGTTGATATCGCAGGTGGATCTGTAGTTCAAAACTTATATATGGGTAAAAGTGGAAATGCACCAATAACAGCAAATAGTGGTACGGCTGTTGATGTAGACATTTATTTAGGTGCAACTGTAAACATGGCAAATCCAGCTGAATTTAATGGTATTTCAGTTACTCAGTATGTATTAGTTAAAATTAATGATGTAGATTATGAATTAGAAAAAGGAAAAACTTTAGCAGATTTAGCTGAACTTCCAAATATAAAAAATGTAGAAGGAAAAGAATTTGTTAAATTTGTAATAAAAGATACAGAAGAAGTATTTGAAGAAACTACAGTCATAGATGGAGATATAGCGCTTACTGCTATTTATACTGATAAAGTAGTACCTGCAAAACCAATTGATAATTCTCCAAAAACAGGAGAAAATAATATTTTAAATTATGTAGCTTTATCTATAGTAGTTTTATCTATCCTTGGAATTGCATATATAATAAAAAAATAATTGAACAAAAAGCCGGTCTAACTAATATAGTTTACGCCGGCTTTTACTTGTAATTATGAAGTTTAGAAAAATTTAATTTTTCTATTGTAAAAGAATTTGAAAAGTGATAATATATTAAACAGTGATAATTAGAATAGGGAGAATTGAAAAATATTATGGGATTATTTAAGAAAATATTTGGTGATTATTCTGAGAAAGAAGTAAAAAGAGTAATGCCATTAGTTGAAAAAATAAATAGTTTGGAAGAAGAAATATCAAAACTTACAGATACAGAGATTAAAGCAAAAACAGCAGAATTTAAAGTAAGATTTCAGGACCGGAGAAACTTTAGATGATTTACTTCCAGAAAGCTTTGCAGTAGTTAGAGAAGCATCAAAAAGAGTTCTTGGAATGAGACATTTTGATGTGCAATTAATACGGTGGAATTATACTTCACCAAGGAAGAATTGCAGAAATGAAAACAGGAGAAGGAAAAACATTAGTTGCAACACTTCCAGCATATTTAAATGCTTTAACAGGTAAAGGCGTACATATAATCACAGTAAATGACTATTTGGCAAAACGTGATAGTGAATGGATGGGAAAATTATATAAATTTTTAGGAATGTCTGTTGGACTAGTTATAAGTGGAATGAGACCAGAGGAGAAGCAAAGAGCATATGCATCAGATATAATATATGGTACAAATAATGAATTTGGATTTGACTATTTAAGAGATAATATGGTTATATACAAAAATCAAGCTGTACAAAGAGAATTAAGCTTTGCAATTGTCGACGAAATAGATAGTATCTTAATAGATGAAGCAAGAACTCCACTTATCATATCAGGTAGAGCAAATAAATCTTCAGACCTTTATAAAAAGGCAAATGACTTTGTAAAGAGACTTACACCAAAAATAATAGTAGAAGAAGATGCAAAAGATTTTGAACAAGCAGAAGATAATGAAAAATATGATTATATAGTAGACTTAAAAGCAAAATCAGCATCACTTACAGGAAAAGGTATAAAAAAGGCAGAAGATACATTTAATATAACAAACTATAATGATTTAGAAAATTCAGATTTAGTTCACCATGTAAATCAAAGCTTACGTGCTTATGGTGTAATGAAAAAAGATATAGACTATATAGTAAAAGACCGGTGAAGTTCTAATTGTAGACGAATTTACAGGAAGAATAATGTATGGAAGAAGATATAATAATGGTTTACATCAAGCAATAGAAGCAAAAGAAAACGTAAAAATTGCAGACGAATCAAAAACACTTGCAACTATTACATTCCAAAATTATTTCAGGATGTATGAAAAACTATCAGGAATGACTGGTACAGCTATGACAGAAGAAGAAGAATTTAGAGAAATTTATAATCTAGATGTAATAAGCATTCCAACAAATAGACCAATGGTAAGAATAGACCAAAACGATATAATATATAAAAATGAAAATGCAAAATTTAGAGCAATTGTAGAAGAAATAAAGGAAAGCCATAAAAAAGGTCAACCAGTATTAGTTGGTACAATATCAATTGAAAAATCAGAAAAACTTAGTAGTATCCTAAAAAGAGAAGGCATACCACATGAAGTGCTAAATGCAAAATTCCATGATAAAGAAGCAGAAATAATTGCACAAGCAGGTAAATATGGAGCTGTAACTATTGCAACAAATATGGCAGGACGTGGTACAGACATTATGCTAGGACGGAAATTCTGAATATTTAGCTTTGCAAGAAATGAGAAAAAGAAAAGTATCAGAAGAATTAATAGAACAGGCAACAGCATTCAACGAGACAGAAGATACCGAAATATTAGAAGCAAGAAAAATGTTTAAAGAGTTAAAAACAAAATTTGACGAGACAATCAAAGAAGAGAAACAAAAAGTTATTGAAGCTGGCGGACTAAAAATAATTGGTACAGAAAGACATGAATCAAGAAGAATTGACAATCAGCTAAGAGGAAGAAGTGGACGTCAAGGAGATAATGGTGAATCAAGATTTTATATAGGTCTTGATGATGACTTAATGAAAATTTTTGGTGGAGACATGATAACAAATGTATATGAAACACTTGGAGCTGATGAGAATATTCCAATAGAAGCAAAAATGATTTCAAATGCAGTTGAAAGAGCACAAAAGAGAGTAGAAGGTAGAAACTTTAGTATTCGTAAAAATGTATTACAATATGATGATGTAATGAATGTACAAAGAGAAATTATATATAAACAAAGAAAAGAAGTATTAGATGGGCAAAATATAAAAGAAAATATTATATCTATGATAAATAGCACAGCAGAAGAAATAGTACATCTATATTTAGCTGACGGTGAACATGCAAATAAAGAAGCATTAATGCAAGAAGTTAGAAATATATTTGATGTAGATATATCATCAGTTATAAAGAATGGTAGTAAAAGTGCTATAATAAATAGAATAAAAGAAGAAGCTCTAAAAATATATGAAAACAAAGAAAAAGAAATTGGCGAAGAGCAGATGAGAGAACTCGAAAGAGTTGTAATGCTTAAAGTTGTTGACCAAAAATGGATGGATCATATCGACAGCATGGATGAATTAAAAAATGGTATTGGGCTTAGGGCCTATGGACAAAAGAACCCAGTAGATCAATATAGAATTGAAGGTTTCGATATGTTTGATGAGATGGTTGCAAATATTAAGCTAGATGTTGTAAAATTAATGCTTCATATTGAAAAAAGAGGAGAAGTAGAAAGGGAGCAAACAATAGAAATAACAAAAGCAGCACAAGAAAACTTAAATAACATAAATTTTGAAAGCTCAGAAGCCCCAGCGGAGATACAAACAGAAAAAAGTGCTCCAGTTGTAAAAAGTGGACCAGACGTAGGAAGAAATGATCCTTGCCCTTGTGGAAGTGGGAAGAAGTATAAAAATTGCTGTGGAAAGTAAGATAAAGATATTGCTAAATATAAGAATGTTGCCATTATATCAATTATATGTTATAATACAATCTATCTGAAACGATACTTAAAAAAACGTGAAAAGGAGAAAATTTATGCAAGATGAGAGAAAAGCTATTAGACACAATTCGTTCTTTACACGGAATGAGAGAGTGGAACACCTAAGTACCACGTTCGGGATGAGTCAAGGGACAGATATGGATATGTATGATTACGACTTTAATAAGAATGGACAAATTAAAGTAATACATGCCGAAAAAGACATTGACTAATCCAAAATCAGGCAGGTGCGAATGTTTTTTATTCTCACCTGCTTAAAAAATATTATAAAACAGGAAACAAAATTATATGAAAGAAAGATATAGATTTATAAGTGCGGTTTATCTAATTTTAGTAAAAGAAAATAAAATACTATTACAAAAAAGAGCAAATACAGGATATGAAGATGGAAATTATAGTTTGGTTTCAGGACATATGGACGGAAACGAAACAATTAAGCAGGCAATGATAAGAGAAGCCAAAGAAGAAGCAGGAATTACAATAAGTGAAAAAGACTTAGAAATATCTGCTTTCTTACATAGAAAAACAGAACCTGAAAGATTTGATTTTTTCCTAAAATGTGATAAATGGAAACGGTGAAATAGAAAATAAGGAACCAAATAAATGCAGTGAATTATGCTGGTATGATATAGATAACTTACCAAGTAATATGGTTCCGTGTGTAAAAAAAGCAATAGAAAACTATCAAGACAAAGTAGAGTTTGATAACTTTGGTTGGTAATTATATTTAGGCTAAGAAGTAGTTTCAAAACTACTTCTTAATTCTTTCTTAAGACTTGCATTTTTAGCCATTTTCTCCACGTTTTACTATTATTACAGTTTCATTACAAATCAGTGAAAACAATTGACTAAAATCGACAAGAAATGTTATACTATAAACGTGAATTATAATATTAAATATAGAATAATAGTAAAAAATAGATGTGGGGAAACTTTATGAAAAAATGGCTAAATCTTAGCCAAAGGAGGAAACATGAGAAAAACAAGGACGTTATTAAAAAAAATATTATTAATGCAAATGATTTCTATCATGGTTTTAACTATGGTAATTAATATTAATAGCTCTTATGTAAATGCTTATACAGTAACACATACGCAGTCAAAATCTGCTGGTATAAATGCATTTCCAGATAGTTATAAATCAAAATTGCAAGCACTTGCAAACGAACATAGCAGTTGGACATTTACAGCATTTAATACAGGAATGAGTTGGTCAGAATTTATTGGTGGAGAAACAGGAACACATTTAAGAAATAGAGTACATAATTCTTCAAACGCTACATGGAAATGTAGCTGTGGACAGTCAAGTGGTGGATATGCATGTGCATCAAATGGAATTGTTCAGTATTATGCAGACCCTAGAAACTTTTTGACAGAAGATCGGAATATTCCAATTCATGGAAATGTCATATAACCCAAGTGCTCATACAAAAGCAGGAGTTCAAAGTATACTTTCTAATACATTTATGAGTGGATCTGTAAGCATTTCTGCTACTGTTGAAGATACTTCAGTAAAGGCAAAACAAGACGGTGGATATATTTATGTAACACCTGAAACAACAAATGAACAAGTAGCATCAGCAATACAAATGACAAATTTTCAAGTTAAAACAAGTTCTAATAAATCAGTTCCAAATAATGCAAAAGCCGCAACAGGGAATATTTTTGTTAATAAAACATATAATACAGAATATACTATCATCGTACCAGGAGATGTAAATGGTGATGGAGAAGTTAAGTCAGCTGATTTTGCTATGGTTAGAGCGGCAATGTTAAAGCAAACAGCACTTAATAATGTGCAAAAAAAGGCTGCTGATATAAATGGAGATGGCGAGATAAAGGCAACAGATTTTGCAAGAGTTAGAAGCCATATGTTAAGAGAAACTTTAATAACAATTAAAGGCAACACAACAACATTAAACAGCAATATGTCTTATGCAGATATAATAATGAAAGCAGCAGAAGAAAGTGGAATAAGTCCATATAGTATAGCGATAAAAATAATACAAGAAGTTGGATCAAAAGGAAGTGGCTCAGTTAGTGGCATATATCCAGGATATCAAGGATATTATAACTTTTACAACTGGGGAGCAACAGATGGAAATAATGCAATAGAAAAAGGCTTAATATATGCAAAAGAAATGGGATGGAATAACCAATATACAGCAATAGTAGAAGGAGCTAAAAAACTGGCAGATAGCTATGTAAGTGTTGGGCAAAATACAGCATATTTCTATAAATTTGACTGCGTTGATGATGTATCTACAGGGTTATACTGGCATCAATATATGACAAATGTTCAAGATCCATCAAGCCAAGCAAGTAGCCTATACAATACATATGCAAAAAATAATATACTAGATATATCTTTGAACTTTGTAATACCAGTATTTAATGATATGCCAAGTTCATGCCTTTTACCAACAACAATTAATACATCAAATCCAAATTCATACTATATAAATGGTACTGGAGTACGTTTTAGATCAGGACCTTCAACTACTTCAGGTTCATTAGGAACGTTTAGCTTAGGTGAGACGGTAACAGTATTAAATTTAAATGCAGGAAATTCAAATGGATATACATGGGCAGAAGTTAAAAGGCAAAATGGTCAAACTGGGTATATTGCAAATTGTTACTTAACAAAATGTTAATATTTATATCTATATATTAAGGAAGGATAGGTAAAATTAAATGATAAACAAAGCCTTAAAAAAGAGTATTTTAATAGCACTATTATCAATTGAACTTGTACTTTTAATACAAATTCCAAGTTATGCGGGAAGCATATCAGCAAGTGCAGGGAAAGCAACTCTTTCACCTGGAGAGACTACAACATTATCAGTTACTGCAAATAATGCTGTGGGATATGTTGATATATCTAGTTCGGATAATTCTGTTGTAAGTGTTAGTTCGGCAAGATATACATTTAATGAACCACGGAACTCAAGGTTTTACACTTACTGCTCAGAAAGCAGGTACAGCAACAATAACAGTAACTGCAACAGATATGTCAGATGCAACAGCATTTACGGAAGTAAAAGGATCAAAAACAGTTACAATTACGGTAAAAGAACAAACCACACAGAATAATCAAGCTACAGGAGATGCATCATTAAAATCAATTACAATAGCAGGTAAAACGTACAATAACCCAAAAACAGATATGACAATAAATGTAGATGCAAGTGTTGATTCAGCAGAAGTTTCTGCTGTGGCAAATGTATCAAGCTCTAAAATAACAGGAACAGGTGTAAAAGAACTTGCAACAGGAACGAATACTGTTAAAATAACAGTTACAGCAGCACGGTGGAGCAAAAAAAACATATAATGTAAGAATAAGAAGACTCGCAGATGGAACGGCTACACCAAATGTTCAAGATACACCAAGTACAAATACAAACCCTGAAGAACCAACAACACAAGATCCAGAAATACTAGATTTAAGATTAGTATATCTTAGAATTGAAGATGTAGAATTAATGCCAGAATTTGATCCAGAAATATTTGAATATACAATTAATGTAACAAATAAAGATAAATTAGATATAGTTGCAGTTCAAAATATAGAAGATGCACAGCTAGATATTACAGGAAATGAAGAATTAAAAGATGGAGAAAGTGAAATAATAATAAAGATCACAAAAGAAGGACAACAAGAAGTAGAATATAGAATAACTGTAAATAAAACAACAGAAGGAGTAACTTCGAATGAAGAAGACCAAAAAGATCAAATAGTTGGATTTCTTGGAACACCAGGTGGGAAAATTGCAATGGGAGTAGGTGGAACTGGAGCAGCTGTTGCATTAGGAATTGGAATATGGAGAGTAAAAGCAGCATCAAGTGCAGCTTCTAGAACAGCAAGAAGAGCAGCTCTTAGAAGATCATCATTTAATGATTTTAACGATTAAGTAAGGAAAATCAAAAAAATTGCAAAAAACTATTGCAAAATTTTTTGAAGTGTAGTATAAATAATAGTGAAAAACTATATAATATATAATATACAAAGGAGATTTTTATGAAAAAGATTAAAAGTTTAAATAAGATAATTTTAATGTTAGCAGTTGTAGCAATGATTTGTGCAGCTTCAGTTGTGAGTAATGCAAGCCAAACAGGAAATGTGGACGAGCTATTTAATATACCAGTAGTAAATAATGGGGCTAGTACACAAACACCAGTAGAGAATGTACCAACACAAAATATTCCTGCAAATAATACTGTAAATACATCATTACCAAAAACAGGTATAAATGATACAATTATGTGGGTAGCAATTGCAGGATGTGTAATTCTTGCATTATATACTTATAAAAAAGTTAGAGATTATAATGTTTAAATAAAAATAATGGGGGAAGTAGTTTAAGCGTAATTCATACGCTACTGCTTTCCATTTGTTTTTTCTCTTGCCTTAACAATTATTCTAAAATTATCATTTGAAGAATCACAGGTGATAAGTGTAATTTCTCTTAAGCTGTTTGTAGCTTGATTTATACAAGATAAATCATTTTGATTTGCTTTTTTAATATCATATGTTTCATATTCTAAAGTTATTCCAAAATTATCAGTTATTTTAATTTTATCGTTTGTTTCAAGCTTTGAAATATTACTAAAGAAAGTATCATTTTTATAGTTGTGTGCTGCAATACATAAATTGCCGTATCTCATTTGGCATAGGTCCGATAAAATCTACATGGTGCAATCTTTAGAAGTTTTTTACTTATATCTGATAATATAGGATAAGTAATTCTAAGTTTTTCTATATTGATGACTCCAATAACGGAAAAAGAACTATTTTCATAAAAATATATATTATTGTTTAAAAGCTCAGCTTTATATTCGATTGATTCACCATAAATTTTAGAAATAGACAAGTTATCCATAATAGCTTTGGAAAACTCTTCAGAATCCTTTATATCGTTATTAATAGATATTGCATATGACACAATAAGTAAAATCAATATAATAAAAGTGACAAATAAAAGTTTAAAAGAAGTTAAAGATTTTACTTTGTTTTCATTATAATTATTTAATTCTACATTTTTCTTACATATAATTTGATTCATTAGATTTTTTACCTCATTATAATTTATTGTTTGCTATTATTGATAAAATAATTCGTTTATGTTAAAATGAAAAGGTATTAAACGTAAGAAAAGGAAAGTGATTTATATATGAAAAAAATGACAACATATTTATTTGTAATATTTATGGGAATGTTTTGGGTATTTAGAATAATTGTAGCATTTTGTTATAACCTAGGAATAAATTTTCCAGTAATGCCAATTGATTTAACATATGAAATAGTTTTACTATTTTTAACACTTGTAGCAATGGTGCTTGTAGTAAAAAGAAGTATGTTTGGAGCTATAATTTATTTACTACGGAAATGGACTATATTTTGGAACAAATATATACCAAGCTATAATTTTTGAGACCACAAATTATGCAGACATACTTTCTGCATTTATAGGAATTGTTATACCAGTACTTGTACTATTTGATTTACTTTTAGATAAAAATAGAAAAGAACATCCAGTAGATAAAAAAACAGATTGGTTTTATAAAAATGAAAACTTTGATAGAAAACTAGATGAAAGAGCAGACAAAAACCATTATAAATTTTAATTCTGCTGAATTCGATGGGGTATATCATATATTTAGTAAGGAGAACTTAATATGGAAAAGAAGAAAATGATTATAATTGGTGCTAATGGCAGTGGATATAAAAGAACAATACCAGCTTTAAAAAATTCAGATATATGCAAAGTAATTGCTATTCAATCAAGGAATGAAGAAAAACTAAAAAATATCTGCAAAGAATATGAAATAGATAATTATTATACAGATGTTAATGAAATGCTAGGACAAGAAGAATTTGATTTAATCTATATTGCAAATCCGCCTTTTTTACATAAAGAGACTATCGAAAAGTGCATTAATTTTAATAAACCTATTATTTGTGAGAAACCATTAGCTCAGAGTTATGAAGATGCATTAAAAATAAAAGATATGTTTTCAGGTAAGAATATACCAATTATGATAGCACATCATATGAGACATCAAAAAGCTTTTTTAGATATTAAAAATATTATTGATTCAGGAAAGATTGGAAATGTAGTTAGTTGTTTTGGACAATGGGGCTTTAATATAAAGTTAGATGCACCATCTTCAAAGTGGAAACTAGATAAAAACTTAGGTGGTGGTGGAACTTTTTCTGATAATGGTATACATGCTATAGACTTTATTTTAGGAATATTCGGAGAGCCTAATAATGTAATTGGAAATAGTAGATTAGGAAACTTTGCTGAGACATATAGTAATGAAACAATGATGCTAATATATAGCGATAAAGATATAGTTATAAATTCTTCTCATACTATGCCTTATGCCGGAAATCACTTATTAATATATGGAACAAAAGGTAGTATTGAAATCTTTAATGCTATATCAGAAAAATATATTAAACAGATAGTTGTAACTAGCGATAATGGTAAAGAAATAATAAATTACGAAGAAGAAAATTTATATAAGAATGAAGTAGAAAATTTTATAAAGTATTATATTGATAATGATAAAAATGTTATAAAAGGAACTACAATAGAAGAAGGGGTAACTGCACTAAAATTAATCGATGAAATGAGAAAGAGCATGAACAGTAATTAGAAAGGAGCAAAATGACAGATAACAAACTAGAAACAATATCAAATCTATTTGAAAATAAAGAAATAAGAAGTATATGGGATAGCGAAAAAGAAGAATATTATTTTAGTGTTGTTGATGTGATTAGTGCATTAACTGATTCTGAAAGGCCACGTAAATATTGGAATGACTTAAAAAAACAATTAGAAAAAGAAGGAAGTCAACTGTCCGAAAAAATCGGACAGTTGAAAATGAAGGCACGAGATGGAAAATTAAGAGAAACAGACACATTAGATACAAATGGGATTTTAAGGCTTATTGAATCTGTTCCATCACCTAAAGCTGAACCATTTAAAATATGGCTAGCAACATTAGGAAAAGAAAGAATAGACGAAGTATTTGACCCAGAAATTGCAGTTAATCGAGCAATAGATTATTATCGTAATAAAGGATACAGCGATAAATGGATTTCAGAAAGATTAAATGGAATATTAAATAGAAAGAAATTAACAGATACTTGGAAAGAAAATGGAATTAATAAAAATTATGAATATGCACTATTAACAAATGAAATATATAAAGGCTGGTCAGGAATGAAGGCTAGCGAATATAAGGAGTTAAAAGGACTTAGAAAAGAATCGTTAAGGGATAATATGACAGATATAGAAATCGCACTTACTAATATTGGAGAAATCGCAACTAGAGATATTGCAAGAGAAGAACACCCACAAGGTTTAAAAGAAAATTTAAATGTTGCTAAACGTGGTGGTGGAGTTGCTAAAGGAGCAAAAGATTTGTATGAGAAAGAAACTAAAAAATCTGCTATATCTAAAAGTAATAGTTTAAATTATAAATACATAGATGAAGTAAAACAAATCGAAAATAAAGAAGGTGAAATAAGTGGAAAATAGCACAAATATCAACTGGGATAGTGGGATTTATAGACAACTCTATTCAAACTATTGAAAAATAAGCAATTCATTAAAATAAATTATTACACATTTATAAGAAATTATAAATAATTTGTAGATAGGAGATTCTTATGAAAATAGAAATGAGAAATGTTATACTAATTCATGGATATAATGGAGTACCTAAAATATATGAATACTTTGAATATGAACTTAAGAAAAAAGGCTACAATATAATAATTCCAAATTTTCCAACTAAAACTGATATTACTATTAATTCATATTTTGAAGTGCTTGATAATTATAAGAATTATTTTACAGATGACTGTATTGTTATTGCTCATTCAATAGGGAACGAAATGTTTATTAAATATATATGCGAAAATAATCTAAAAATAGGCTTATATATTAGTTTGGCTGGATTTGGTAACCCTTTTGTAACTAAGGAAAGGGAGGATTTGAACAATGTTATTGCACCTATTGTAATAAAAAAAGAAGAACAAATTAGTAGCAAAGAATTAATCAATGAGGGCTATTCTATATATAGCGATAATGACCATATTGTACCATTTAAAGACTTAGAAGAATTTCCTAAGTTAATAGGTACAGAACCAATTTTAATAGAAGGAATAGGACATATGGGTAAAAAAAGTGGATTAGAAACATTACCACAAGTAATTGATATTATTGATAGAACTGAAAATAAAAGAATGCAAATCGATAATATTAATATTGAAAATATTTATCAAGATATTAGAAATAAAATAATAAATGCTCGTGGTAAAATGTTAAAGCATATTGATACAACGATGACAGAAGTGTATTGGTATGTTGGCAAAATCACTTATGAATTATCAGAGAATAGTACTAAAGCTAGTTATGGTAAAAAAGTAATTGATGTATTATCTTCCAAATTAATAAATGAATTTGGTAATGGTTTTTCTTCTGTGAGTATTAGAAGAATGCGTAAATTTTATGAGACATATCCAATATGGTCGACAGTGTCGACCGAATTGAGTTGGGCACATTATCAAGAGCTTATGAGAATAGACAGGAAAGAAGAGAGAAAATTTTATGAAGAGGAATCAATTAAATCTAATTGGGGAGTTAGAGAGCTTAGGAGACAAATAGGGACTAAACTATATGATAGGTATTTAATATCACCTGATAAAAATATGATAATGAAAGCTTCAAAAGATGGACTTATAGAAAAAACACCAGAAGAAATATTAAAATCACCATATATTTTTGAATTTGCTGGACTAAAAGAAAACAAAAATTATTTAGAGAACGACTTGGAAAGTGCATTATTATCGCATTTAACAGAATTTTTACTTGAACTAGGTAGGGGTTTTTCATTTGTTGCAAGTCAACAGAGAATAAAAATAGGTAATGAGTATTATTATCCAGATCTAATATTTTATAATAGACTTGCTAAATGTTTTGTTATAATAGATTTAAAGATTGGTAAATTGACGCATCAAGATATTGGACAAATGCAAATGTATGTAAATTATTATAGAAAGACACAAATGATTGATGGAGAAAATGAGCCTATAGGAATATTATTATGTGCAGACAAAGACGATGCGGTTGTAGAAATGACACTAGGAGATAGTGTAAAAAATGTATATGCTTCTAAATATTTAACTTATTTACCTACAAAAGAAGAACTAATCAAAATTATTAAAGATGAGAAAGAGCTATATGAGTTAGCAAATGAAGAGAAAAGTGGTGAGAAAGATGAGCAATAGCACAAATATCAATTGGTATCCAGGTCACATGGCAAAAACAAAAAGGGAAATAGCAGAAACCATAAAGCTAATTGATGTTGTAGTTGAAATACTAGATGCTAGAATACCAATATCTAGCCAAAATCCAGATATACAAAGCGTCATCAAAAACAAAAAGAAAATAATACTTTTAAATAAATGTGATTTGGCAGATGAAAATGAAACAAAAAAATGGCAAACATATTTTAAAAACCAAGGGATAAATTCAGTATTAATAAATGGAAACAATGGAAAAGGGACAGAACAAGTTATAAAGAAAATAGAAGAAGTAATGGAAGAAGAAATAAAGCGTGAAGCACAAAAAGGAAGAATACGGAAAAATTATAAGAGTTTTAGTTCTTCGGAATTCCAAATGTGCGGTAAATCTTCTTTTATAAACAGAATAGCAAAAAAGAATTCTTTAAAAGTTCGGAAATAAACCAGGGGTAACAGTAAAAAAACAATGGATTAGAATTCGGAAAGAATATAGAACTATTAGATACTCCAGGTGTTCTTTGGCCAAAATTCGAGAGCCAGGAAGTAGGCTTAAAGCTTAGTTTTACTGGAACTATAAAAGATGAAATATTAGATAAAGAAGAAGTTACATTCTACTTAGTTAAGTATTTATTAAAAAAGTACTTAAATAATCTAACTGAAAAATATAAACTAGATATCAATCAAATAGAAAATGAATTAAAGCAAAAAGATGAAAATGAAGTAATACTACAAATATTAGAAGATATAGGAAAAAATAGAGGTTGTCTTGTATCACGGACGGAAAAGTAGACATGAAAAAGGTTTCTAATATTGTACTTACAGATTTTAGAGAAGCAAGAATTGGATTTATTACATTAGAAAAAGCACCAAACTAAACTTAAAAGGAGCAAAAATGGACGAAACACAAAAAAGAGTAAATGAACTGTCACCACTTACATGGGCATATATTGGAGATGCAGTGTATGAGCTATATATTAGAGAAAAACTTATAAACGAAACAAAATTAAAACCGCACAAGTTACATATAGAGAGTATAAAACATGTAAAAGCATCTGCTCAAGCAGAAACTTTAAGAAAAATAGAAGATATGCTAACAGATGAAGAAAAAGAAATTGTAAGACGCGCAAGGAATACAAAGAATCATCATTTACCTAAAAACGCAAATGTTAATGATTATATGCATTCAACTGCATTTGAAGGACTGATTGGTTATTTATATTTGACAAAACAAGAAAAAAGGTTAGAAGAAATTCTAAGTAAAACTATGTGAGGAGAATAAAACATGCAAAGAAAACAAGAGTATATTAGAAATTTTAGTATAATTGCACATATAGACCATGGTAAATCTACACTTGCAGATAGATTAATTGAGATGACAGGTGTACTTTCAAAAAGAGAAATGGAATCACAAGTCTTAGATAACATGGAACTAGAAAAAGAAAGAGGAATTACAATAAAATCACAAGCAGTTAGAATGAAATATAAAGCAAAAGACCGGAAATGAATATACCTTAAACTTAATAGATACACCAGGACATGTCGATTTTAACTATGAAGTATCAAGAAGCCTAGCAGCATGTGATGGTGCAATACTTGTTGTAGACGCATCTCAAGGAGTAGAAGCACAAACGCTTGCAAATGTATATCTGGCATTAGATAATGACTTAGAAATAATACCAGTTATTAACAAAGTAGACCTTCCAAATGCAAGACCAGACGAAGTAAAAAAAGAAATAGAAGATATAATTGGACTAGATACAAAAGATGCTCCTTGTATATCAGCAAAATCAGGATTAAATGTAGAAGAAGTTTTAGAACAAATAGTAGAAAAGATACCTGCTCCAAGAGGCGAAGAAGAAGACCCTACTAAATGTTTGATATTTGACTCATATTATGATAATTATAAAGGAGCAATAGCACATGTAAGAGTGGTAGACCGGAAAAGTAAAGGTGGGAGACGAAATACTACTTATGGCAGCAAACAAAGTATTTACAGTTACAGAAGTTCGGATATTTCGAACCACGGAAGCTATGTACAGGCAGAAGAAATTTCAGCTCGGAGAAGTTCGGATATATTGCAGCAAGTATAAAAAATCTATCAGACATACATGTGGGAGATACAATTACACTAAATGGGAATAGAGCAAAAGAGAAACTCCCAGGATACAAAAAAGTAAACCCAATGGTATATTGCGGACTATATCCAATGGACGGAAGTGACTATGAATTCTTAAAAGTAGCACTTGAAAAACTAAAACTAAATGATGCAGCTCTAGAATATGAACCAGAAACATCTGCTGCATTAGGGTTTGGATTTAGATGTGGCTTTTTAGGATTACTTCATTTAGAGATAATAGAAGAAAGACTAGATAGAGAATTTGATTTAGGATTAATTACAACATCTCCCTCAGTTATATATAAAGTGCATAAAACAAATGGAGAGGCCGTCGATTTATATAACCCAACAGACCTTCCATCACCACAAGAAATATCATTTATAGAAGAGCCAGTTGTAAATGCCGAGATACTAACACCTAAAGATTATGTAGGTGGAATAATGGAGATATGTCAAAATAGACGTGGCACATATATAGATATGAAGTATTTAGATGCAAACAGAGTAACACTTTGCTATGAATTACCATTAAACGAAATAATATATGACTTCTTTGACATACTAAAATCAAAGACAAAAGGATATGCATCATTTGATTATGAATTTAAAGAATATAGAAGAGCAGACCTTGTAAAACTAGATATACATGTAAACGGAGAAGCAGTAGATGCCCTTTCATTCATAGTGCACAAAGACAATAGTTACACAAGAGGAAAGAAAATGGTAGAAAAGCTAAAAACATGTATACCAAAACAATTATTTAGTATACCACTTCAAGCAGTTGTACGGTGGAAAAATAATTGCAAGAGAAACAATCTCAGCAATGAGAAAAGATGTACTTGCAAAATGCTATGGTGGGGATATATCAAGAAAGAAGAAACTACTTGAAAAACAGAAAAAAGGCAAAAAGAAGATGAGACAGATAGGAAACGTGGAAATGCCACAAGAAGCATTTTTAAGTGTACTTAAATTAGATGAAGAATAGGAGAGTATATGAAAATAATCTGTAATGATAAAGAATTTGAGATAAGCCAAGGTGAAAGTATAAAAGAAGTACTAAAGGATGAGATAGAAAATGAAAAAATGGAAATAATTACTTGTAATTTTAATAATGAAATAAAGAGTTTAGATTATAAACCAAATGAGAGTGGCAAAGTAGAGCTTTTAGATTTTACAAATACAGAAGGAAAAAGAGTATATGTAAGAGGAATAATGTACATAATGGCAATGGCAGTAGAAAAGCTTTATCCTAAAAGTTATCTTACAATAAACTATCAGTTAGACAATTCAATGTTTTGTACATTTGAAAATCTAGAAGTTACAAAAGAAGTATTAGATAATATAAAAGCAAGTATGGAAGAAATAGTTAAAGAAAATATACCTATAACAAAAGTCAAAATGACACCAGAAGAGGCAAAAAGATTTTATGAAAAAGAACAAAGCATAAGAGGTAAACTCCAGATAAATACAGAAACAAAAGAGGCTATTTCTTTATATTATTGCAAAGACTACTATAACTATTTCTATGGAGTTATGCCAATTTCTACAGGATATATGAAAGTTTTTGATTTGGTACAATATAAAGATGGATATCTACTTAGATATCCTAGTAAAAAAGATCCAAATAGTTTGACAGAATTTAAAGATAACAGAAAGTTATCAGAAACGTTATCAAGATATGAAGAAATATATAGAGTACTAAAATTAAATACAATATATAGATTAAATAAAAGTGTTGAAAATGACAATGGAAGAGAAACGATACTTTTATCAGAAGCATTACATGAAAAAAATATATCTGATATAGCAGACCAAATAGCAAAAAATAAAAAAGTTAAAATGATTTTAATTGCAGGACCATCTTCTTCTGGAAAAACAACATTTGCTAAAAGGTTAGGTATACAGCTTAAACTAAACGGAATAGAGCCTAAAACATTATCAGTAGACAATTACTTTGTAGAAAGAGAGCAAAACCCAGTAGACGAAAATCGGAGAATATGATTTTGAGTGTATAGAAGCAGTAGATTTAAAACTATTTAATGAACATATATTGAGACTACTTGCAGGAGAAGAAGTAGAAATACCAACATTTGATTTTGCATCAGGTCATAAGACATTTGATGGAACTAAAATGAAATTAAACGAAAACGAAGTGCTTGTGGTAGAAGGTATACATTGTTTAAATGATAAGTTAACTGACGCAATTCCACGTGATAAGAAATTTAAAATCTATATTAGTGCTCTTACAGTTTTAAATATAGATTATTATAATAGAATATCAACAACAGATACAAGAATTATAAGAAGAATAGTAAGAGATTATAAATATAGAAATTACTCAGCAAAAGAGACAATACAAAGATGGAAGTCAATTAAAGCAGGAGAGAAGAAATATATCTATCCATATCAGGAAGAAGCGGACGCAATGTTTAATACATCTATTGTATATGAGCATGGAGTATTAAAAAAATATGCACTTCCAATTTTAAATGAAATAAGTAAAGATGAACCAGAATATGCAGAAGCAAAAAGATTAATAACACTATTAAACTATTTTAAGCCTATTGAAGAAGATTTTATACCAGAAAGTTCAATCTTGCGTGAATTTATAGGTGGTAGTGTATTTAAGTATTAAATTTAGGAGGAATAATGGCAGGAAACTTTACTAAATTAGACGAAGAATTTGTATGTGAAAACTGTGGAAAGAAAGTTACAAAACTTGGATATTCATGTAGAAACCATTGCCCAAATTGTTTACATTCAAAACATGTAGATATAAACCCAGGGGACAGAGAAGAAACATGTCATGGACTATTAAAACCAATAGATATAGAAATAAACACGAAAAAAGGAAATGTAATAGTCTTTAAATGTATGAAATGTGGTAGTATTAGAAAAAATAAAGTGGCAGAAGATGACAATATGGATTTAATCTATGAAATAATTAAGAATAAAAGTAAAGGAGAGTAAGACTATTTTGAAAAACAAAGCCCTAAAATATGTAATTTTATGTTTGGTAATTGGTCTTATCATATTTTCAATATATCATTTTTATAATAAAGATGAAAGTCTACGGAGAAGACACTGCAAATATCCAACAAGAAGATACTTCAAATGAACAATCCAATTTGAGAATACGGTATATCTAATTTAGATAACTTAAATCCTTTAATATCTAAAAATCAAGCTATACAAGATGTATCAAAATTAATATACGAACCACTATTTAGTGTAAGTGATAATTTTAGACTAGAAAAATGCTTAGCGCTAGAATTCTCTAAAGCAGATAATAAGTCATATTTTGTAAAATTAAGAGAAAATGTGAAATGGCATAATGGAGCAGACTTTTCAGCAGAAGATGTGAAATATACAATTGAAACAATAAAAAGACTAGGAGAAAGTTCTATCTATAGTGCAAATGTATCAAATATAGAAAATGTAGAAATTATAAACAATAACTTAGTAAAGATATATATAAATCAGGAAACTCCATTTTTTGAATACAATCTTACATTCCCTATAATAAGTTCTAATATATTTGAAGCAAATACAGATATAATGCAATCTGATAGAAACAACCTTCCTATGGGAACAGGAAAATATAAACTTCAATCAATTGATATAACAACTGGATTTGAACTAAAGGAGAATTTAGAGTGGTGGAATTCTGAAAATATAGATTTAAGAATAGATAATATAACAGTTAGAATATATGGAAATGCCTCAGAATTATATAATGCATATAAGCTAGGAGGACTGGATTTAATAACAAGTCAAAGCTTAAATGTAGAAGATAGTATTGGAACAGTAGGTTCAAATATAGAGTCAAGATATGGAAGAAATTTTGATTATTTAGCATTAAACACAGTAAGTAATATGTTATCAAATAAAGAAGTAAGACAGGCTATAAATTATGCAATAAATAAAGAGGAAATTATAAATACTGTATATGGTGGGAAATATATAGCCTCAGATTTTCCACTTGGGTATGGAAGCTATTTATATAATCGGAAATACGTTTAGTTATGAGTATAATCCCAATAGAGCCAAACAAATATTAGTAGATAATGAATGGGAATACAATTATGGGAATTGGCAAAAAAAAGTAGAGTATAATACAGTAAGACTTAGGATAAATCTAGTGGTACAAGGAGCAAATGAAAACAGGGTAAAAGTAGCAGAGATTATAAAGAAGAATTTAGAAGAAATAGGGATACCTGTAACAGTCATAAAAAGCACAGATGGGATATATGAAAATTACTTAAAAAATAAAAATTATGATATGATACTTACTCGGTGTTACTGTACGGATTAAGTCCTAATTTGACAAGATACTTTGGAGAAGGAAATCTTGCAAATTACTCAGATGGTGAAGTAAGTAAAATACTACAAGAATTATATAATGTATCTGATGAAAAAACATTTAAAGAGAAGTATGAAAAATTACAAAATAAATATGAACAAGATAGACCATATATTGGACTATACTTTAATAGACAAGTCCTAATACATGGGAAAAATTTAAGTACTACAGTAAGTAACAATTGGTATAATATTTTTTATGATATAGAAAATTGGAAGAGAAAAAATTAAAGAAATTAACAAAAAAGTATTGACTTAAAAAAATAATAAGCATATAATAGGAACATGAAATATACAAACAAACGTTTATAATTTAAAATAACGATATAGATAGGAAGGATGATTTAAAAATGGCAAAAGAAAATAATGAAAAGAAACAAGCTTTAGAAATGGCAATGGGACAAATTGAAAAACAATTCGGCAAAGGTTCAGTTATGAAACTTGGAGAATTTAAAGCAATGAATGTAGAAGCAATTCCAACAGGAG
>CAOKMF010000016.1 GCA_948469655.1 uncultured Clostridium sp. | reverse complement strand
CCGAAACAATAACAATCAAGCAGGTTACAAAGAACTTGATAAAAAGTTCAATGAAGCCTTTAGGAAACGAAAATAAATCAAAGAAACCAGACAGCACAGGAAAAGAAGATAATACTAAGTATGAAACAAAGATAGCAAGAGAAGACGGGGTAAATTTACTAAAAAAATATAATAAAGAAGAATTTCATATAAGACATGCAATTACAGTCGAACAAATTATGAGATATTTTGCAAGAAAACATAGTGAAAACGAAGATTTTTGGGGGCTAGCAGGTTTGCTTCATGATATAGATTATGAAATGTATCCAGAAGAACACTGCGAAAAAGCTCCTGAGATGCTAAAAGAAATTGGTGCAAGTAAGGAATTAATACATGCTGTTTGTAGTCATGGATATGGAATTTGTTCTGATGTAGAGCCAGAACATAAAATGGAAAAGATATTATTTGGGGTAGACGAATTATCAGGACTAATTTGGGCAGCAGCAAAAATGAGACCTTCTAAGAGTACAAAAGACATGGAAGTTTCAAGCCTCAAAAAGAAATATAAAGATAAAAAATTTGCAGCAGGTTGTTCAAGAGAAATAATTGCAAAGGGAGCAGAATACTTAGGCTGGGAACTAGATGAACTATTACAAAACACACTAGAGGCAATGAAAGAAGTAGAAGATGAAATACAAGAGCAAGTAACTAAAAATAGTTAATTGAAAGTGGAGGTAAATATGATTTTAGAAAATAAGTTAAATATTACTGACCCAGTAGAACTTGCAAGGGAAGAAGAAAGAATAAGTAAAGCATGTGCTAAAAAAATGTTTATAACAGGATATTTGGATACATTAGAGTCAGGAACATTTGAAACTTTAAAGAAAATTCATGAATATTTATTTAAAGACATATATGATTTTGCAGGATATTTAAGAAAAGAAAATATAGCAAAAGGAAATTTAAGATTTACACCTATTGCATATCTTGAAGAAGCTGTTAAAAATATTGAAACAATGCCACAATCGAACTATGAAGAAATTATTGAAAAATATGTAGAAATGAACATTGCCCATCCATTTATAGATGGAAACGGAAGAAGTATGAGGATATGGCTCGACTTAATGTTAAAAAAGGGATTAGGTTTAGTTGTTGATTGGAGTAAAGTAGATAAAGTAGATTATTTACTTGCAATGGAACGTAGTCCTATAAAAGATACAGAAATTAAAGAGATATTAAAGAGAAGTCTAACTAACAAGAAAAACGACAGGGAAATATATATGAACGGAATAGACAACAGCTATATGTATGAAGGATATATATCATATAAAACAGACGATTTATAGCCAAAGAATTTAAATGATTAGTATAGGAGAAGAGGAATATGCAATCTTTAAAAGAGCTATATAAAATAGGAAATGGACCATCTAGTTCACATACTATGGGACCCAAAAGAGCCGTGAAGATGTTTAAAGAGAAGAACAAAGAAGCGGATAAATTTAAAGTAAAATTATATGGCTCACTTGCCTTAACAGGAAAAGGGCATTTAACAGATTATATAATTTTAGAAACATTAAAACCTATAGAAACTGAAATAGAATTTGATACAAAAATGGAATGTAAAATTCATCCAAACACTTTAGATATTATAGCATATAAAAATGGTAAAGTAATAGATGAAATGAGATTTTACTCTATTGGTGGTGGAACTATAAAGACAGATGAAGCAAGTGACTTTGAAATTCCAGAAATATACAAATTAAATAAATTTGAAGAAATAAAAGCATATTGCAGTAAGAAAAATATAAACTTGTGTGAATATGTTTATGAAGTAGAAGGAAAAGAAGAAATAACAAACTATTTACAAGAAGTATGGGGTGCTATGCAAGAAGCAGTAACTAGAGGACTAAATACTACAGGAACAATTCCAGGGAGATTAAAACTTAAAAGAAAGGCAAAAAGTATTTATGACTTTAGATTAGATAATGAGACACCTGAAATAAGAAAAGGAAGATTATTAAGTAGTTTTGCATATGCTGTAAGTGAAGAAAATGCATCTGGTGGAGTAATAGTCACAGCACCAACGTGCGGAGCGTGTGGAGTACTACCTGCGGTTTTATATTATATGAAGATAGAAAATAACTGCAGTGATGAAAAAATAATAGAAGGGCTAGCAATTGCAGGCTTAATAGGAAATATAATAAAGAAAAATGCTTCAATAAGTGGAGCAGAATGTGGTTGCCAAGCAGAAATTGGAACAGCTTGTTCAATGGCAGCTGCAGCTTCTGCATATCTTTTAGGACTTGATATAGATAGAATAGAAAACTCGGCAGAAGTTGCAATGGAACATCATTTAGGTTTAACATGTGACCCCGTATATGGATATGTACAAATACCTTGCATTGAGAGAAATGCAGTAGCTGCTTCAAGAGCAATAGATGCAGCATATCTATCAATGTTTTTAGGTCAGCATAAATCAATTCCATTTGATATGGTAGTTGAAACTATGTATGAAACTGGTAAAGATTTGCAGAGCCATTATAGAGAAACAAGCGAAGGTGGACTTGCAAAAAAATATTGCAGGAATAAGTATTATAATAAGGAAATGGATATAGAAAAAGAATAATAATTTGTTGAAATTTTTATATATAAGTGATATATTGTATAATATGTATTTAGAATAAATAATAAATTTAAATTTTATAAGGAGAGAAAAGCCGATGTTCTTTGGAGATAAAAGAGTTTTATATATAATACTTGCGATATTTGTTATAACAGGGATTATGGGGATGACACAAAATAGTTTACTTAGCTTATTACTAACACTTCCAGCAGTATTAGTTGCGATTACATTTCACGAATTTGCACATGCATATGCAGCGACAAAACTTGGAGATGATACTCCAATGCTTCAGGGAAGACTTAATCTAAATCCATTTAGTCATATAGACCCAGTCCGGATTTGTTTTGCTTTTATTTGCAGGATTTGGATGGGGAAAACCAGTAAGAATAAATCCTAGAAATTTTGATAGAAAATATTCTATGGAAAAAGGGGAAGCTATTGTAGCGGTTGCAGGTCCAATTATGAACTTTATACTTGCAATAATATTTTCACTTATATATGCAGCAATATATAAATTTGCACCAGAGTTTACGACTTCACAAGTTGGAAGTATAGTATGGGTAATTCTCTCATATATGATAATGATAAACTTAGGACTTGGAATATTTAACTTAATTCCACTTCCACCACTAGATGGTTCAAAAGTACTTATAAATTTCTTACCATATAAAGCTAAAATGTGGTTTGTAGAAAAAGAAAATATATTTTATATAATATTTTTAGTTTTATGGATAACAGGGCTTACAGGTTATATAATTAGTCCACTTCTTAACTTAATGTATACAGGACTTTTAAAACTTGTTTTATCATTATTAGGAATATTCTAAAAAGATAGAAAGGATGTAATTTTGAAGGATATTGTAGTTTTAGGAATAGAGACAAGCTGTGATGAAACAGCAGTAGCAATTGTAAAAAATGGAAGAGAAGTACTTGCAAATGTTATTAATTCACAAATAGAGATACACAAAAAATATGGTGGTGTGGTTCCAGAAATTGCTTCAAGAAAGCATCTTGAAGCAATTTCATATGTTACAATGGAAGCCTTAAATGAGGCAGATATGAATTTTGAAGATATCGATTTGATAGCTTGTACATATGGGCCAGGTCTTGTTCGGAGCTTTACTTGTTGGAACAAGCTATGCTAAAGCTTTAAGTTATACATTAAAAAAGCCTTTAATTCGGTGTAAACCATATAGAAGGACATATTGCAGCAAATTATATAACATTTAAGGATCTAGAGCCAGAATTTTTATGCCTAATAATATCAGGAGGACACACACATTTAGTAAAAGTAAAAGACTATACAGATTTTGAGATACTTGGAAAAACTAAAGATGATGCAATTGGTGAAGCATTTGATAAAGTTGCAAGAGTTATGAATCTAAAGTATCCTGGAGGACCTAAAATAGACGAACTTGCAAAATCAGGAAGAGCAGGGATTAAGTTACCAAAGACACATTTAGATGGACTTAATTTTAGTTTTAGTGGAATTAAGACCGCAGTTTTAAATTTAGTTAATAATAAAAAAGAGATAATAAAAGAAGATTTGGCATTAAGCTTTGAACAGGCTGTAACTGATATGCTTTTAGAAAATACAAAAAAGGCAATAGATGAATATGAATTTAAAAAAGTTGCACTTGCAGGGCGGTGTATCTAGTAATTCATATATTAGAGAAAAATTCTTAAAACTTGGGAAAAAGCAAGGTGTAGAAATATTTTTTCCAGACCCAAAACTTTGTACAGATAATGCAGCAATGATTGCGAGTAGCGGTTATTACAATTACATTGCTGAAAAAACATCGGATATGAAGTTAAATGCAGTGCCAAATTTAAAGATAGGAAGTTAAGACATGAGTATTTTTGCGATAGCTGATTTACATCTATCATTTGCATCTCCAAAGCCAATGGATATTTTTGGAGAAAATTGGGAAAATCATGAAGATAAGATAAAGAGATATTGGGAGAAAACTGTAAAAGAAAATGATACAGTATTACTTCCAGGTGATTTTTCATGGGCTATGGCACTTGAAAGTACATATAAAGATTTTGAATATTTATCTAAACTTCCACGGAAAAAAGATAATGCTAAAAGGCAACCATGATTATTGGTGGAATAGCATAAAAAAGCTTAATGAATACTTAGATAAAAATGAATTTAAAAATATTTATTTTTTGCATAATAATTCTTTTGAAGCGGAGCGGAAATATAGTCTGCCGGGACAAGAGGATGGAATTTAAGTATGGAAAATGAAGATGACGAAAAAATCGCCACCAGAGAACTTATAAGACTTGAAATTTCCATAAAAGACCGGAATAGAAAAATTTGGGAATAACAAGCCTGTTATTGTTTGTATGCATTATCCGCCAACAAATAAAAATTTATTAGAGAACTCAGGTTTTATAAGACTAATGCAAAAATATAATGTTAAAAAGTGTATTTATGGACATTTGCATGGAGAAGCTTTAAATACTGAAGTAATAGAAGGAAATATTCGGTGGAATAGAAATAGAGCTTGTAAGTTCAGATTATTTAGATTTTAAACTAAAGGAAGTGAAATGAGATAAAAGGTAAAATTATAAAAAATATATCTAATACATATGTTATAAATTGTGATGGAACAAGTTATCAAGGAATAGCCCGTGGAAAAATGAAACTTGACGAAATAAAGCCAGTGGTTCGGAGATAATGTAGAATGTGAAAAAACAGACGAAAACCAATTGGTTATAACTAAAATATTAGAAAGAAAAAACTATTTAAAAAGACCAAAAGTAAGTAATATTTCTAGAATAATTTTTGTTATATCACCTAAAATGCCAAGCACAAATTTTGTAATGCTTGATAAAGGACTATGTCTTGCCGAGTTTTTAGGAATCAGTCCTATTATAGTTATAAATAAAACTGATTTAGACGAAAAAGAATCAGATAGAATTTTAAATCTTTATACAAAATCAGGATATAAAGTTATAAAAACTAAAGCAGAACTAGGAGAAGGATTAGACAAATTAAAAGAAGAACTAAAAGGACATGTTAGTGTACTTAGCCGGAAATTCTGGGGTTCGGAAAATCTACAATTACAAATAAGATTTTAGGAAGAGCGGAGACTCTAGAAGGGGAAATTAGTAAGAAAAATAAAAGAGGCAAAAACACAACAACAGATATAACTCTATATGAAATAGACAAAGATAGTTATTTATTAGATACACCAGGGTTTGAGAAGATAGATATATTTGAAATAGAATCAAAAGATTTAGATAAATATTTTCCAGATTTTAAAAACCATATAGATAAATGTGAGTTTCAAGGTTGCTCTCATATAAAAGAAGAAAATTGCGGTATAAAACAAGCTATAAATTGTGGAGAAATTCAAAAAGAAAGATATGAAAATTATAAAATAATATATGAAGAATTAAAAGATAAGGAGACACACAAATGGTAGAAATTTCAACTTCACTATTAAATGTAGAAAGAGAATCAGCAAGTAAGATTATTTATGGATTGGAGGTAGCTCATACAGACTATTATCATATAGATGTAATGGATGGTAAGTTTGTTCCAAAAGACACTTTAGATATGATGGAGGAATATACAAATACTGTAAAGCAAATATCAAATATTCCAATAGATGTACATCTTATGGTACAAGATTTAAAAAAATATATAGATGAATATGTGGGATTTGAACCAAATGTCATTACATTTCAAATTGAAGCTACAAACTCAAAAGAAGAGATAAAGGAATTAATAGATTACATTAAAAGTGAAGGTATAAAAGTAGGACTTGCTGTAAAACCAAATACAGATATTAAGGAAGTTTATGAATTTTTACCATATATACATATGTGTCTAGTTATGACAGTTGAGCCAGGACTTGGAGGACAAAAGCTCATCCCAGAAACTATTCAAAAAGTAAGAGATTTAAAAAAATATATAGACGAAAATAATCTTGAATTAGATATAGAAGTAGACGGTGGAATAAAGGAAGAAAATATTGAAGAAGTAAAAAATGCAGGTGCCAATATTTTTGTTGTGGGAACTGCGATTGTTAAGAGCGATAATATGGAGGGTACGATTAATACTTTAAGGAACAAGCAATAATCAGCATCTTACGTCGTTGCTGCTCAGCAAATTCCCCATCAACGTACCCTAGTACGTCTCAGGGGATATTTGCTTCACGCACCTAGTAATATACTAATTCTTGCTTGTCCCAAGAGCAAGTGCCTGCCCAAATTCAAACAAGAAACGAGTAGTACAAGGCAATCAAGACAAATAACCGCAGACTAGGCTGTTGCCTGTCTAAGGATTATTTGTCCGCAGATTAACGCAGTAATACGAAGCTTATTGTTTGAATTTATGTAGGATAGACCCTACATATACACCAATAAAAAATAGGAGACTTAAGAGAATGAAGATTGAGATAACAGGAGAGATTGAAACAATTATATATTCAAATGAAGTAAATTCATATACAGTTGCAAAGCTAATTTCAGAAGAAGATACAATCACAATAGTAGGATTTTTGCCATTTGTAAATACAGGGGATACTGTGACTTTATGCCGGAGAATTTATAGTGCACAAAGACTATGGAGAGCAATTTAAGGTAGATACTTTTAGAAAAGAGATGCCAAAAACTTTAGACGCATTAGAAAGATACCTTGGAGGTGGTTCTATAAAATGGATAGGACCAAAAACAGCAGAAAAGATTATAAAAAAATTTGGAGATGACACAATATTTGTTTTAGAAAAAGACCCAGAAAAACTTGCTACTATTAAAGGAATAACAAAAGAAAAAGCGGAGGAGATTTCTGAAAGTTTTATTCAAAATAAAGAACTTTGGAAAATAGTAGGTTTCTTAGAAGAAATAGGAATTGCATCAAGCTATGCAAAAAGGGTTTATGAAGTCTATGGAATAAATGCGATAGAAGAGATTAAAAGTGACCCATATAAATTAATTGATATTGTAAAAGGAATTAGTTTTAAAGTAATAGATGAAGCAGCTCTTAAAATCGGAGTAAATACAGATGATGAGCAAAGAATAACTTATGGAATAAAATATGCTTTAATGCTAAGTCTATATAACCGGACATACATGTGTTATAAAAAGCAATTTATTAGATTTTACTGCATCATTACTTGAAATATCTGAAAGTGGGGTAGAAATATTTTTAAATCAGTTAAAAGTTAAGGAAATAATTGTAATTGAAGAAAGAGACGAAGAAGAATGGGTATATCTAAAAGAAATTTATGATGCAGAATTATTTGTTGCAGGAAAATTAATAAGACTTGATAATGTAAAAAATAGAAAACAAATCACAAACGTGCAAGAAAAACTTGAGAAAATAGAAAAAGCAAACGGAATAGAATTATCAGATAAGCAAAAAGAAGCAGTGGAAGCAGTAAGCAAAAATAATATATGTGTTATAACAGGTGGACCTGGAACTGGAAAAACTACAATAATAAAAAGCATAATAGAGCTTTATAAAAATGAGAGAAAAAAAGTAGTATTGTGTGCACCAACTCGGAAGAGCAGCTAAAAAAATGACAGAAACAACAGGAGAAAACGCAAGCACACTTCATAGGCTTTTATGTATAACTAAAATTGATGACGCAAAATTTATAAATGCAGATATACAAATAGAGCCGATAGACGCAGATGTAATAATAGTAGACGAAGTTTCAATGATAGATTTAAGCCTTATGAAATATCTTCTTATGGGAGTATATGAAGGAACAAAACTAGTATTGGTTCGGAGATGTAGACCAGCTTCCTTCAGTTGGAGCTCGGAAGTGTTTTAAAATCGATAATTTTATCAGAAAGAATAAATGTAATAATATTAGATAAAATCTTTAGACAAGCGGCTAAATCTAAGATAATACTTAATGCACACAATGTAAATTCAGGAAAATACTTTGTAGAAGATACTCTTCGGAGAACTTGAAAAAGACTTTTACTTTGTAGAAGAAGGAAATCAGGAAAAAATATTAAACTTTGTACTTTCTTTATATAAAGATGGACTAAAAAAATTTGAAGGATATGAAGATTTTAAAAGCATACAAATAATAACGCCAAGTAAAAAGGGAATGTGCGGAACAAGGGAGCTTGATAAAAAAATTCAAGAGCTTATAAACCCAGAAGATTCAGGGAAAAAAGAAAAAGGCTATGGACAGGTGGTATATAGAGAAGGCGATAGCATAATGCAAATGAAAAATAATTATGATATAGAATGGGAGTTAGCAGGAGATGTAGGAAGCGGAATTTTTAATGGAGAAATGGGAAAAATCGAGAAAATAAGTACGATTTCCGAAACAGTTGAAATATCATTTGACCGGGAAAACTGCCGTCTATGAATTTTCAGAATTAGACCAAATAGAGCATTCATATGCAATAACAGTACACAAATCACAAGGAAGCGAGTTTGATGTAGTAATACTGCCTATAACTAGAACAGCACCAATGTTACTTACAAGAAACTTACTTTACACTGCAATAACTAGAGCAAAAAAGCTTCTTATAGTAATTCGGAAGCAAAGACATAGTGAATTTTATGATAAAAAACACAGACGCAAAAGTCAGGAACACAGGGTTAGACTATAAAATGAGAGAAATATGAAAAAAATTTGAAAGTTGCTATTTTATGTAAAATATGCTATAATTATATTATGAATTGGTTAAAATAGCCACTTTTGAAACTATTCCTTGCTTATACAGGAGGATAAAACAAATCACCAAGAAAAGGAGAAAAGCAATGGAAGAGAAAAAAACATTATTTGAGATCTTAAACGAGAACGTTGATAAGTTTGAAGAGGCAAGAAGAGAAGAGAAGAGAGGCGTAAGGCAGAAGAGGAACAGCGTAAAAGGATTGAAGAGTATATCCAGTTCCGGATGCTAAAAGCATCTAATCAGGGCGGATATAGGTGCAAGTTCAATGAAGGAGAGAGTGTGGATGAGAGCGATATTCATCTTACTATCAAGGATGTTGTTGACTTCGTAGAGAAAAATCCCCGCCTTGAAAAGGAATTCTACGGCAATGATGCAGTAGAAGTTATCTGGCGGAAAGGTAGATCTGAATTCTGCGAAGAGCCTCTTAAAGAGCTTCCGCTCCCCGAAGAAGATGCAGACGAGCTTTCAGCCGAGTCATTCACAGAAGCTGTAAACAAAATGGTGGACGGAATGGCAAGCAAAGCTTCTGAAGCGGAATACTCTTTTGAAAGTGGAGTCTAAAACACTTAAAGCTCTTAAATAATGTCAAACCCATAGCCCCTTACTTGTTTGAAATTTTAAGCAAGTAGGGGTTTTGGTATTGAAAAAGAACATTGCATTTGATATAATACAAACAAATCTAAAAAATAAACTCTAAATAATATATTTTTTTCAAATAGAGTTTAAAATTCCAAAATAAAAACAAAAAATTAAATAATAAAAAAGGAAGTGATAAAAATTCTTGAAAAATTTTTTGACATATTATTTCCGCCTGTTTGTGGTTTTTGCGGGAAGATATGCATGGAGTATCTTTGTGAAAATTGCAAAAAAGAAATAGATGCAAAAAGTATCTGCAAAGTAGAAAAAATAGAAGATAAATATTTTGACGAAATGGCATATATTATGAGATATGACGGGAAGTTTCGAGATAAAATTTTATTATACAAATTTAAGGAAGAAGCATATTTATACAAAACTTTTGCAAAAATCATATTAAATTCTAAAAAAATATGCGACATTTTAAAAACTTATGATATAATAGTTCCAGTACCAATACATAAAAAAAGAGAAAGAGCAAGAGGATATAACCAAAGCGGGCTTATAGCAAGGGAAATAGTGAAAAGCATAGACGAATTAAAAATTGCAAATGTACTTAAAAAAGTAAAAAATAACCCAAGGCAAAGTTCATTAGATAAACAAAATCGTATAGAAAACGTAAAGAATGCATATGAAATAGCAAATAAAGAGATAATATGTAATAAGAAAATAATACTTTTTGATGATATATATACAACAGGAGCAACAGTAAATGAATGTAGCAAAGTTTTAAAACAAAATGGTGCAAAATACATATTAGTTTTAAGTTTGGCTAAGTAAAAAACGGAGGAATATATGGAGGAATTAGTAGAAAGTATATTAGATTATGTAAGAGCAGATTATACAGATTATGCTGTTATGATAAACCGGTGAATGGGGAAGCGGAAAAACTTACTTTTGGAATAACAAAGTAAGAAATAAAATTGAGTCAATGAAGCTTAACCGGTAAATCTTACACAACTATATATATGTCACTATATCGGAATATCAAATCTAGAAGAAATAAGTAAAAAAATATTCATTGAAACAACTCAGCTTATGGACAAAAACCTAAAAAAATTCATGGAAGCAAATGGTGTAACAAAAGTGCCAGAATATGCAAAAACAGGAATAGACATGGCAAACCTTTTTGGTGTTACACAAAATGATGATAAAGTAGATTATTCAGACTTTTTCTCAACAGAAGATAAAGTTTTATGTTTTGATGACTTAGAGAGAGCAAATGTAGACGTTATCGATATTTTGGGATATATAAACAATTTCGTAGAACATGACCATATAAAAACAATAATTATATGTAATGAAAAAGAATTATCAACAAAATTAAAAAGCACAAACCTAGAAATGAAAACATTTATTGCAACATATATACTAGATAAAGAAAATGACTTAACACAAGTTACAGACAAACCAATGGTAGAAAAAATACAAGACAAAATAGAATATGTATTTGATAAAGCAAACGATTATGAAAGAATAAAAGAGAAATTAATTGGTGAGACATTTGAATATCAACCAAAATTTGATTATATAATAAATGGACTTTTAATGAGATATGAATCAAACCAGGACCTTATAAGATTTTTAAGAGAATCAACAGGACTTATTATAACAACATTTAATAAAAGTGGAACTAGAAACTTAAGAATTTTAAAACATGCATTAAATGATTTCAAAAAAATATTTGAAATGGTTTCTAAAAACTATCCAAACACAAACCATAGAGTATTACAAACAATGCTAATATTTACAATAGCTGTATCTTTTGAAATAAAAGCACGGAAGAATAACAAAAGACAAATTTGTAAATATCGCAAACAATGAAGAATACAAATCAATACTTGTTTCATCAAGAGTATTAATGGATAACAGACAGTTCTATATCAAAGAATTTGATAACACATATTACTATAATTTCAAATCAGAATATAGATTTTTCAAATTCATAGAGTTATATGTAAGAACAAGAATATTTGATATGAAAACATTCAAAAAAGATATGGAAATGATAATAAATACAGTAGACACATCTAATTTGCCTGGATATAAAAGACTTCTTACAGAAGAGTATTGGAAAATTAGTGACGAAGAATTTGACCCAATTGTTGACGAGATATTAGAAGATGTAAAGTCAGGAAAAACAAGCTTAATAGAAAATGTAAAGCTATTTATATATTTTGATTATTTGATAAATAAAGGGCTTGTAAAATATAATATGGAAAAAGTTAAAAGTATATTTGTTAATGGAATGAATATATCATCACTTGTTTCAAGTTATTGTGATAATGTGGAAGATGAATTAGATACAATAGGAATTCGGAGAGCCTTCTCAAGATGTAGAAGATATCCTAAGGCATTTCTATAACTTAAATTCTAAACTAAAAGATAGAATGTATATAGAAATGGCTGATAGTATATTTAGATGTATACCAATGAAAATGGAAGAATTCTATGAAAGATTTGATAAAGAGTGTATGAACATACCGATATTTAAATATTATGATGTATATCAAACTTTCCAAAGACTATCATGTGCAAGCAATGAAGATATAGTTACAATAAAAGAAAAACTAG
Source organism: uncultured Clostridium sp. (assembly GCA_948469655.1). Lineage (GTDB taxonomy): Bacteria > Bacillota > Clostridia > TANB77 > CAG-508 > JAAWPK01. Next base: position 17,064 of record CAOKMF010000016.1, on the reverse strand, counting down.
TAAATAGAGCAGATTTATTTACTAAAGAAATAGAGCCTGAAATGAAAAATATAAGACAATTAAAACAAGTAATAGATGATTATACAGCTGATAAGAGCAATAGCATAAAATTAGTAATGCTAAAAGATTTTTCAAATGATTTAGGTAAGATATTAGAAAAATATGAGTGAAACCTGGATATTTTAATATATAATTGCATATAGTTAAAAAAGCGAGGAGAGATTATGTATAAAGATTTAGATGAATTTAATTATTATTTAATAGGCAGGAAAGTAGCAATAATTGGACTTGGCGTAAGCAATATTCCACTTCTAAAATATATGAATAAAAAACAGGCAAAGGTTACTGTATTTGATGATAGAGAAGCAGTAGATATTCCTAAAGAAGCTATAGACGAAATCACAAGATACGATATGGAATATTTCTTTGGAAAAGATTCACTAAAAAATTTACATGGATTCGATATAATATTTAGGTCTCCAAGTTGTATGCCGTGGATAAAAGAATTAGAAGAAGAAGAAAAAAGAGGAGCACTAGTTACAACAGAAATAGAAATGCTAATGAAACTTTGCAAGGGCACAGTAATTGGTGTTACTGGAAGTGATGGAAAAACTACAACTACATCACTTATATATAATATCTTAAAAACGGCAGGATACAAGTGTTACTTAGGAGGAAATATTGGCACGCCTTTATTTACAAAACTTTCAGAAATAAATGAGGAAGATTTTGTAGTATTAGAATTAAGTAGTTTCCAATTAATGAATATGAAAATATCTCCTAAAATATCAGTTATTACAAACATATCTCCAAATCATTTAAACATACATAAATCATATGAAGAATATATAGATGCAAAGAAAAATATATTTAAAAGTCAAAAAAGTGACGATATCATAGTTTTAAATTATGATAATGATATAACAAGAAAATGTGAGAAAGAAGCAAATGGAAATGTTATATTTTTTAGCAGAAAAACAAAACTAGATGATGGAATAATAGTAGATGGAGATATAATAAAAGAATGTAAAACACGAGTTAGAAGACATATTTTAAATATAAAAGATACAAATTTAAGAGGAATGCATAATGCAGAAAATATATGTGCAGCAATTGCAGCAACAAAGTCTATAGTAGATATAGACACACAGATTAAAGGGATAAAAGAATTTAAGCGGAGTAGAACATAGACTAGAATTTGTAAGAGAAATAGATGGAGTAAAATGGTATAATGACTCAATAGGAACAAGTCCTAGTAGAACAATTGCGGGACTAAATTCATTTGATGAAAGAATAGTTCTAATTGCAGGAGGATATGATAAACACTTAGATTATACACCAATAGCAAAGCCTGTTTTAGACAATGTAAAATCACTAGTATTAATGGGTCAAACAGCTGAAAAAATATTTCTTGCAGTAAAAGAAGAAGCAGAAAAACAAAATAAACAAATTCCAATAACTATGTGTGAGACTTTAGATGAAGCTGTTAAAATTGCAAAAAAGACAGCTGGAATCCGGTGATGTTGTACTATTTTCACCAGCAAGTGCAAGCTTTGATATGTATAAAAACTTTGATGAAAGAGGAAAAAAATTTAAAGAAATCGTTAATAATATTTAGCACAAAATAAAAGCTTATTTCATATACTTATATATGTGAAGGAGGCTTTTATTTTATGTATAAATCTTATGAAGAATACATGCAAAGTGTTTTGGGGTTGAATATTCCAAATAATACATATACGCAGAATGTAAATAATGATTATTATCTAGAAACTAGAATGCAAGAGGTAAATTTACCAGAAGTAAATAAACTATATCCTGAAATTTATGGAGTAGTGTATCCAATGGTTCAAAAGGCATGTTCTAAAAGAAGTATAAGCATGATTAACGAAATAGAAGTAAATGAGATAGTAGAAGAAATATATAGGGCTATAGAACCAGAAGAAGAGACAAGAGAAGTAAGAGAAACTAAAAATGGGGATGTTAGAAATCCAAGAGCAAAAGAGACTAGAAGACCAAATAATAATTATATACTTAGAGATTTAATAAGAATACTTGTAATTAGAGAATTATTAGGAGGAAGAAGACCCGGAGGAATGCCAAGGCCACCTATAACCCGGAGGAATGCCAGGACCTCGGACCAAGACCACCTATGATGGGACCAGGATTCATTTATTAATTATTTAAGGGCAGACTCAAAATTCAGAGCCTGTCCTTAATCATGTTTTAACTTATAGACATTTGCATTTTCCTATGATATAATTTCTAAAAACAAAAATAAAGTAAAGGAAAATACTTATGGAAAATTTTAAATCAGGATTTGTTTTGATTTTAGGAAGAACAAATGTCGGAAAGTCAAGCTTCCTTAATTCGGTAATTGGTGAGAAAATTGCAATTATGGCAAATAAACCTCAAACAACCCGTACACAGATAAAGGGAATATTAAACAGAGAGAATTCACAAATTATTTTTTTAGATACTCCTGGAATTCATAAACCAAAAACAAAATTAAGTCAAGTAATGGTGCAGACAGCATTTAATTCGGCAAAAGATGTTGACTTGATTTTATTTATAATAGAAGCTACAAGTAAGGAAATTGGCAAAGGTGATAGCCTTATATTAGAAAAAATAAAAGAAGCAGGTAAGAAAACAATTCTTCTAATAAATAAAATAGATTTAGTTAAAAAAGAAGAGCTTTTAAATCTAATATCTATATATAGCAAGGAATATGATTTTGAAGCTGTAATTCCAATTTCAGCTAGAAAAGGCGATAAAAACGAGGAAGTATTAACTGAAATAGAAAAGTGTCTTGATGAAGGTCCAAAGTATTATGATGAAGAAGTATATACAGACCAAACTGTTAAAACCATTGTAGAAGAAGTAATTAGAGAAAAAGCACTAAAGTTTCTTAATGATGAAGTGCCACATGGAATATATGTAGAAGTAGATAAGTTAAAAAAAAGTAAGACAAAAGAAGATAAAAAAATATTTAATATAGATGCTATAATTTATTGTGAGAGAAATTCTCATAAAGGCATAATAATCGGAAAAAATGGAAGCAAGTTAAAACAAATTGGAACTTCTGCAAGATGTGAAATAGAAAAAATGCTTGGAGAAAAAGTAAATCTTAAAACATTTGTAAAAGTAAGAAAAGACTGGCAAGATGAAGATATAATTGTAAAAAAATTTAAAACCTATGATTAAAAATGTAGTATAAAAGGACTAAAAAAATGCAGAATAATTAAAGTAAAACAAAAAAGAATAAAACTTATGAAAAAATGGAGATGATGCTTTAATGCTTAGTAAAATGGCTTGGAATGCATTTAAAAAAACAGGTGATATAAATATTTTTTTGGAATATACAGAAATGAAGAATATAGAAGAAAATTTGATTGAGGATCAAAATGGGAATAATAAAAACGAAAGCTATTATTTTAAGAGAAAGTAATATGGGAGATTTTGATAAGATGCTTACAATGCTAAGCCCAGACCTTCGGTAAGATTTCTTGCTCTGCTAGACGGAGCAAGAAGACCAAACTCCGGAATCCTTGCGCCTACGCAATTTTTGAGCTTTGGCGAATATGTATTATATAAAGGAAACGGAGATACATATAGTATAAATTCGGCTGAAGCCATTGAAGTTTTCTATAATTTAAGAACGGATTTGGACAAACTTCAATATGCAGCATATATTGCAAAGATAGTAGAAGATATTACAAATGAAAATGAGAGTTCATATAATATACTTAGATTAATATTAAATACAATATATCAAATATCAGAGACTGATATGGATAAAGATTTTATTGTGGCAATTTTTAAAATGAGATTATTATCACAAATTCGGATTTACCCCAAATGTTTTGGAGTGTACTTCATGTGGATCTAAAGAAAATATTTCTCATTTTAGCATAAAAGATAATGGGATAAAATGTATTTCATGTGCTAAGCTTGATAAAAGTGTTATACGCATACAAAATAGTACATTGTATGGAATAAGATATGTGATTATGTCAGATATGAAGAAACTTTTCTCTTTTAGTATACCAGAAGAAGGAATAGAAGAACTAAAACTTATTTCTAAAGTATATTTGGAGGAAAAATTAGAGAAGACATATAGATTTGATAAAATAGTCTAAAAAAGGTTCTATTTTTTATTTTTAAGAATATAATAATAGTGGAAAAGCTTAAAAAATTTATAGTCTTTTTAACAAAAACTTAAACTTCCCTAAGGCTCAAGGATTATAGACTGCATAGAAAAATTTGACAATTATATAATTTAATAGTATAATTTGGGTAGCAAAATAAGGAGGGACAAATTCTTATGATAAAAAGTGAACAAGCTTCGCTGTCCGTAATAAGAATTGCAGTTATAACAATACTTGCGATATTTATATTAAGCGTAGGAGTGCTTGCATCAAGTACGGGAGTGAAGAATGTAAAGATTGTTCTAGCAGACAACTGTGAGATTGACGTTCTAACGACAAAATCCGTAGTTTCGGATATACTAGAAGAAAATCGTATAATAGTTTTACCAGAAGAAAATGTGGTTCCAAATTTGGATTCAGAAATAACAAATAATTCTTCTACAATAATAATTACTGGAAGAACACAAGATGCTTATTCAGTGGTTCAGATTGCAGAGGAAGAAGAAAATGTAAGATTAGATAGCTTATTAAGTTCTTACAATACTATAACTGAAAAAATGGTTACGATAGATGAGAAAATTCCATATGAGACTATTATGAAAGATAGCTCTAGCTCTAGTGAAGGGATGGCAACATCTGTACTTCAAGAAGGGCAAGAGGGATTAAAAAGGTCAACATATAAAATAAAATATCAAAATGACATAGAGATAGGTAGAACGCTAATTAATGAAGAAATTATTAAAGAAGCTGTAAACAAAATAGTTCAGGTAACAGCTGTAACAGCTAGAAGTTCAGCTGAAGGCTCAAGAGTACATATTGTGACACCTACTCCAAGTAACAGTGAACTTGCAAGTAGAGTAGAAGGTTTACAGCCAACTATCAAGACTATGAATGCATCAGCATATACAGCATCAGAATGTGGTAAAAGTGTAGATTCTCCAGGATACGGTAGAACAGCAAGTGGAGAAAAAGCAACAGCGTGGTATACTATTGCTGCAGGAAAAGGTTATCCAATGGGAACAATAATGTATATACCACATTTTAAATCTAGCCCAAATGGTGGTTGGTTTGTAGTACAAGACAGAGGTAGTTCGATTTCAAATAATAAAATAGATATATATATGAACACTTATAATGAATGTATTACTTTTGGTAGAAGAAACTTAGAATGTTATATATATAGAGCAGATTAATTTAGGGAGGTAGCGTAAAACTGCCTCTCTTTTTAGAAGGGAAAATACGATGAAACTAATTTCATGGAATGTAAATGGACTAAGAGCTGTATTAAATAAAGGGTTTAAAGATTTTTTTAAAGAGACAGATGCAGATATATTTTGTATTCAAGAAACTAAAATGCAAGAGGGACAAGCAGAGCTTGATTTTGCAGACGGATATTTTAGTTTTTTTAATAGTGCAGTAAAAAAAGGGTATTCAGGAACAGCAGTATTTACAAAAATAAAACCAATATCTGTATCATATGGTATAGGAAAAGAAGAGCATGATATGGAAGGAAGAGTAATTACTTTAGAATTTGAGAAATTTTATTTAGTTAACTGCTATACTCCAAATTCAAAAAGAGAGCTTGAAAGATTAGAATATAGGCAAATTTGGGAGGATGAATTTAGAGATTATTTATTAAACCTTAATAAGAAAAAAGAAATCATACTTTGTGGTGACTTAAATGTAGCTCATAAAGAAATAGACCTTAAAAATCCAAAGCAAAATAGGAGAAATGCAGGATTTACTGATGAAGAAAGAGAAAAAATGACAAGCCTATTGGAATCTGGTTTTATTGATACATTTAGATATTTATATCCTGAAAAAGAGGATTGTTATACTTGGTGGTCATATATGGCTAATTCTAGAGCAAGAAATATAGGATGGAGAATTGATTATTTTATAGTATCTAAAAACTTAAAAGATAAAATAAAAGATGCTATTATTCATGATGATGTTTTGGGAAGTGACCACTGCCCAGTGGAGTTAGAGTTCAAGCAATAACCGGCATCCTGCGTCGTTGCTGTTCGATAAATTCCCCATCAATGTACATTTGTACACCTCAGGGGATATTTATCTCACGCGCCTAGCATTATACCGATTCTTGCTTGAACTTAAATATATAAAAGAAGGAGAGAACACAAGAAATGAAAAAAGACTTAAAAAACAAGATATCGTGGTTTTTATTTGCGATATTTATCATTGTAGTATACAAATTATTAGATAATTCTGGAGAAATAACTACATGGATAGAAGGGCTAATTTCAGTGCTTATGCCATTCATTATGGCGGTACTTATCGCATATCTTCTTTATATTCCCTGTACGAAAGTAGAAAAATTTTATCAAAAAGCAAAATCTAAATTTATCAAAAAGATGGCAAGGTGGCTTGCAATTTTTACGGTTTATATAATTGCAATAGCATTAATAGTACTTATTATGAAATTCATAATACCTACGGTTTATGAAAGCTTAGTAGAATTAGTTTCAGCAATTCCACGGATATTACAATAGCTTGATTGAGGCTATAAAGAATATTCCAGAAGACTCAATATTTAGTCAAATTGATTTAGAAAATATAGTCCGGAAATGCATCACAATTTAACTTAGAAGAATACATAAGTCTAGAAAGAATAACAGAATACGCAAAAGGTATAATAGATGTTGCAAAAGGTATATTTAATATATTTGTTACAATAGTAGTTTCAATATATATTCTTGCTGAGAGAAGACAAATTGTTGGTTTTGCAAAAAGACTATGCGGAGCAATATTTCCAGACAAAACATATCAAACTATTGGAAAATACTTTAGAGAATCAAATGAAATATTTTTCAGATTTGTATCAAGCCAAGTGTTAGATGCTTTAATTGTTGGAACTTTAGTAAGTATTGCTCTTTCTATACTTCACGTTAAATATGCAATTTTACTTGGATTCATAATAGGATTATTTAACTTAATTCCATACCTTGGAGCAATTATTGCAATTGTGCTATCTATAATTATTACAATATTTACTCGGGCGGAATATCACAGGCAATTTGGATGGGAGTAATAGTTATAATTCTTCAACAAATTGATGCAAATATTATAAACCCCAAAATTATTGGAAATTCTTTAGAGATAAGTCCAATACTTATAGTATTTTCAGTAACGGTTATTGGAGCATATTTTGGGATAATGGGAATGTTTTTAGCTGTTCCAATAGTCGCAGTAATCAAACTTGCAATAAATGATTTCATAAAGTACAAAGAAAACGCAAAAGATGTAATATAAAATTAAAATATTTGTAACATAAATTTAATATAGAAAGTACTTGTATACAAGAAATAAAATTGTTATAATATAAATAACATAATAAACTTTAATAATTAATCAAAGGAGGAAAACATGAAGAAATTAACATGTGTAGCTTTAGTAGTAATAATGATACTAGTATGTTTAGCAAGTACTGTATATGCAGCACCAGAATGTACTGTAAGTTTACAAACTCCAAAATCAGAATTTGAAAAAGGTGAAGAATTTACATTAGGTGTAAATATCTCTGGAATAAAATCTGAGCGTGGAATAATAGCATTACAAGCAACTCTAGATTATGACAAAGATAGCTTAGAGTTAAAAAAGATGGAAGGACAAAATGATTGGATGACACCAGTTAAAGATTTATCTTACAATGAATCAAATGGAAAACTTGTAATGGATAAAAATGGACTTGCAAAAAATGATGAGACAATCCTTAAAATTACTTTTAAAGTAAAAGAAAATGCAAAAAAAGATTTAACAGTATCACTTAAAGATATTAGTATTTCAGATGTAACAACACCGTTAGAAATAGCTGTTGTATCAAAAGATATTAAGATAAAAGAGGCAAGTTCTAATCAAGGTCAATCAGGAACATCTACAAAAGTTCCAGATAAGAATTCATCTAATACATATAAAGGTAAACTACCTCAAACAGGAGCAAAAGAAGGAACTATTTTAGTAATAGGCGGAGTAGCTCTTACTTTAGGAATAGCTTGCTTTGTTAAAATGAAAAAGATGTAAAACATAAAAGTAATAAATTAAAAGCTTATAGTAACTTTAAACTAGTTATTATAGGCTTATTTTTTTGCTCAAATAATTATTTTTCACTTTTTACGTAAAGAAAACATAATATATAGCAAAAATAAAAAGGTGAAAGGATTGATAAAAATGCTAAATTACATAATAAATGGAGGAAGAAAATTGGAAGGAGAGACATACGTATCTGGTTCAAAAAATGCATCCCTTCCAATAATCGCTGCATCTATTCTAAATGGTGGAATTACCAAGCTATATAATGTACCAAATATACATGATACGCAAATGATGTTTGAAATACTTAAAAAATTAGGTTGCAAAGTGAAGCGAAATAATGGTAAAATAGTAATTAATTCTAAAGAGTTAATTTCAAATGAAATTCCAGATGAACTCATGAGGCAGATGAGGTCTTCTGTTATAATGGTAGGAGCACTTATTGGAAGAATGAAAAAAGCTAAATTTTCGTACCCACGGAGGATGTGATATTGGAGCAAGACCAATTGATTTACACTTAAAAGCTTTTAAAGAACTTGGAATTAACATGAAAGAAGAATTTGGATGTATAACTTGTAATACAGAAGATATTATTGGAACAAATATACATCTTGATTTTCCAAGTGTTGGAGCAACAGAAAATATTATGCTTGTTTCAGTACTTCGGAAAAGGAAAAACGAAAATAATAAATGCAGCAGCAGAACCAGAAATTGTTGACCTTCAAAATTTCTTAAACAGAATGGGTGCAAAAATTGAAGGAGCAGGAAGTAATGTTATAACAATTACAGGAGTAAAAAACTTAAAAGATGTTAGTTATAATATAATGCCAGACAGAATAGAAGCAGGAACTCTTCTATGTGCAGTTGCAGGATGTGGAGGAAAAGTTACATTAAATAAAGTAATACCAGAACATTTGGCACCTGTGCTTCATAAATTAGAAGATTGCGGATGTATTTTAAATATAAAGAATGATTCGATTTTTTTAGAAGCACCAAAGAAATTAAATAGTATAGAAATAAAAACAATGCCATACCCAGGATTTCCAACAGATATGCAATCAGTATTTGGAAGTATGCTATGTTTAGCAAAAGGGACTTCAGTAATAGTGGAAAACATATTTGAAAATAGATATAGATATACAAATGAACTTAGAAAAATGGGTGCAAAAATTACAATAGAAGGTAAAATTTGTATAATAAAAGGAACAAGAAAATTATATGGTGCAAATGTAGAAGCAGAAGATTTAAGAGGAGGAGCAAGTTTAGTACTTGCAGGACTTTTCACAAAAGGAAAAACAAAGATTAGTAATATAAAATATATACTTAGAGGATATGAAGATTTAGACAAAAAATTGAATTCACTAGGTGCAAAAATAAGTTTAATAGATACTTAAAGACAGAGTAGGGAGAGTTATTCTCCCTACAAACAGAGGAAGAAAGGAGGAAAGTATGCCTAAGAAAACAACTAAAAAAACTAAATATGATATGGATGATGAGATAATAATAGGCTATAATACAAGAATAAAAAAGGACAACCCTCCCAAAAATGTTAAGAAAAAAAATGAGCAAATGAGCAAAAAATCAAAACCAGGACCCAAAAAAAGGAAAATACAAAAAAAGAAAAAAAGAAAAAGTAATATAAAGAAAGTCTTAAAAATATTATTAAAATTAGTAATAGTAATTGGAATTTTGGCTTGTATAGTCCTATTCTTATTTGTATCTCCAGTTTTTAATATAAAAGATATTTCGGTTGTAGGAGCAAAAGAGATACCAAGCAGTATATATGTTGCAATGTCAGGAATAGATGTTGGAGAAAATATATTTAAAATAAACAAATCAGTAGCAATAGAAGAAATAACTAAACAGGCTTATGTTGAAACAGTTCAGATAAATCAGGTATATCCAAATAAAATTGAAATAGTAGTTGAAGAAAGAGAAGCGTGTTATATATCAGAATCAAATGAAAAGTATTTTTACTTAGATAAAAGTGGATATGTACTTAATATAAGTCTATCATCTGCAGATATGCCTAAGATAAATGGAATTTTTAGTGAATTAGATATGATAGAAATAGGTCGGGAGAATAGACGAAAAAGAATTTGAGAAATTTAATGACCTAATAAAAATAACAAATGCCATTAAAAATAATTTAGTTGATGCAAAATTAACATCTATAGATATCTCAGACAAGAACAACTATATTTTAGAATTTACAGAAGAAAATAAAAGAATAATGCTTGGTGATGTATCAGATCTTAGTGCCAAAATGGCATGGATAAAAATGTTTATAAATGAACATAAACAAGAAAGTGGTACAGTATATTTAAATGCAAAGGATGTTTATTTTTCGCCAAATACTTAAAAGGATAAGAAAAGGAGATGAATTAAAGCAATGAACAAGAAGATGCAAATTGGAATTGCAATTGGATTCATGTGTGCAATTTTAACAAGCACAATAATTATCCAAGTAAATACTATAGAAGAAGCAAAGAAAATAGTTGGAAGTTCTATGGCACAAAGCCAGCTAAGAGATGAAGTGCTAGTGTGGAAAGAAGACTACGAAAGAATATATAAGGAATTAGAAAATAAAGAAAAAGAATTAGAAAGTTCAAGACAGGAATCTACTAAAGAAAATGGTAGGTTAAGAGAGCTTCAAAATGAGTTAAATGAAGCAAATAAACTTTTAGGACTTACAGAGATTACGGGAAGCGGAATTATTTTAACACTAAAAGATAATGAAGCACTATATGCAAAAGATTTAGGTATAGATTTGAATGAAGCATTGGTACATGATGGAGATTTAAGACAAATAATAAATGAACTTAAAAATGCAGGAGCAGAAGCTATATCAGTAAATGGACAAAGAATTGTTGGCACAACAGCAATTAATTGTGAAGGCGCAATAGTTACAATAAATGGAGTAAAAGTAAATTCACCATTTGAGATTAAAGCAATAGGAAATATATATAGTTTAAGAGGAATAAAAAGACCACGGAGGCTATTTATCAATAATGGAAGACCAAGGAATAAATGCGACATTTGATGAATCAAATAATTTAAAAATTGAAAAATATACTGGAGTAAATAGTCCAAAGTATATGAAAATCGCAAAATAATATCATTCTAAGAATAGGAAGTGAGATATATTGAATAAAAGTAAAATTATAATGTATACAACAATAGGTCTTATGAGTTTGATTTTAGTATATGTAATGTTTGTACAACTTAGAGCCGTTAATGAAACAGACACAGAAGGAATTGAATTTATGAGAGAAACAGAACTTAAAGAGACACTTGCAAATTATAAAACAAATTATAGCGAAATCGAAGAAGAATTAAAAGAAATTCAAGAGAAAATAGATGAATATAAACAAAACGAAAAATCAGAAGAAACAACAATAGCTCTTTTAGAAAAAGAAATTGAAGATGCCAATATGAAACTTGGAAAAACAAATGTAACAGGAGAAGGCATTATTATAACTATGGAGGAAAGAGAAGGCTACGAAGTACGGATATTCAGACCTTCTAGTACTTATTAATGAACTTATTTATGCAGGAGCAGAAGCAATATCAATAAATGACCAAAGAATAATTGCAATGTCAGATTTAGCAGATGCATGGAATTTTATATATATAAATGGAGAAAGAACCACATCACCATATACTATTAAAGCAATAGGAGATACAAATAAACTTCAAAGTGCTCTTAGTATAAAGGGAGGATATGTAGATACATATGATAACTTTTATTCTATTAATATACAGACTGATAGTGTAAATATAAGTAAATATAGTGGAAATATAACACTAGATTACGAGAAAAAGTAGGAGGAAAATTATGATAATATTATTTATAGTAATTCGGATGTTTATTAGGAGTAGTACTTGGACTTAACGCACCAACAATTTCATACATATATACGGATTATTTAGCAATATCAATAATTGCAGCACTTGATACTGTTCTTGGAGGAATAACATCGACATTAAAAAACAACTTTAATTTTAAAGTATTCGTTTCAGGATTTTTTGTAAATGCGATACTTTCGATTTTGCTTACATTACTAGGTAATAAGTTAAATGTGGACATATATTTAGCCGCAATAGTTGTATTTGTAAGCAGAATGTTTAATAATTTAACAATAATAAGGAGACATTATATAGAGAAATGGGATAATGCGAAAAAAGAAAAAACTGAAAAACCTAAAACAGACAAATGATGTATTAATGAAATATTAATAAAGTTGCTAACTACTTTAATCTTAAGTAGTTAGCCTTTTTTCAAAGATATAACAAAACGATTACAAAAATATTACAAAAATGTTACAAATTCTATTGACTTTTTCCTTAAAATATTATATTCTTAAATACATAAAAATATGTAAAAAATGGAGGAGTTAAGGTTGGCAATAGGTGATATAATTGTAGGCTTAGATATTGGAACTTCCAAAGTATCTGCTATTGTTGGAGAAGTAAATAATTTTAATCAAATAGAAATAATTTCTTCTACAAAATGCAAGTGCAAAGGCATACAAAAAGGAAAAATAGTAGATGAAGATGATATAAGTTTATCAATAGCCAAAGCAATTCAAAATGCTGAAGATGAAGCCAATTTAAAGATACACTCTGCTTATATTACAATTCCAGGTAAATATGTTACTATTGTTCAAAATAGTATTATCAAGGAAGTAAAAGATAAATATGCAGGCATATCAGTAAAAGACGTTGGTGCAGGTATAATGCAAATAAGAGATATAGAAATTCCAGAGGGAAAAGCTGTTGTAGATATAGTTACAGAAAGTTTTATTCTAGATAATGGAGAGGAAGTAGATGACCCAGTTCGGTTGCCTAAGTTCTAATTTTACGATACAAGCTCAAATAATATTAGCAGACAAAGAATATATGAAAAGAATGGCATCTATACTTAAAAAAGCAGGAGTAGAGTTAGACGGAATGGTGCCAATCACACTTGCAGAAAGAAACTTAATATTAGATAGAAATGAATTAAAAGACAATATAATGCTTTTAGACATAGGAGCTCGGGAACATAGAAATAGGAGTTTTTGAAGGCAATAAATTTGTTTATACAAATACAATACCACTTCGGAGGAGATACAATAAGAAAAGATATTGAATTAGTACTTGGTATTTCTGAAGAAGAAGCAGATAAACTTAAAAGACAATATGGACTAGCTTTAAAATCTTTTATAGATAATGACCATGATATATATTTAAGTACATGCACTGGAGAATCAAAAAGCAAGACTATAAAAAGTTCTCAGCTAATAGAGATAATTGAAGCAAGAATAGAAGAAATGTTTTCTTTTATAAACAAAGACATTATAAACGCTGGAGTGAAACAAAGGATAAATAATGTAATTCTTACAGGGCAAGGAATAACCAATATCAATAAAAGTGATGTGGCAGGTAAAATTGCATTAAATATTCCAGTAAAAATATCAACAGGAAGATTGGTAAGTACAATAAAACCAAGTTTTAGAACATCTTATGCATTAGTTAGATATGTTGCTTCAAAGCCATTTTCAAAATCTGTAGCTAGTACTATAGATGTAACAAGTGATGAAAATATCTTTAAAACGATAATTGAGAAAATTAAAGAATTTTTTTATAGTTAAAATTAAGGGAGGACAAGTTAAATTATGTTAGAATATGATGAAATGGAAAAAGAGATAAACGAAAATGCAGTGATAAAGGTAATAGGCGTTGGAGGAGCAGGAAATAATGCAGTAAACCGAATGATACAAAGTGGTATAAAGGGAGTAGAATTTATATCAGTAAATACAGATAGACAAGCACTTAAAAATTCTAATGCAAGCACAAAGATTCAAATAGGAGAAAAAATAACAAGAGGACTAGGAGCTGGAGCTAATCCTGATATAGGAGCTCAATCAGCAGAAGAAAATAAAACAGAAATAACAGAAAGTTTACGCGGAGCAGATATGGTATTCGTTACAGCAGGAATGGGAGGAGGAACAGGAACAGGTGCAGCACCAGTAGTAGCAGCTGCTGCAAAAGAAATGGGCATCCTTACAATAGGAGTTGTAACAAAACCATTTACATTTGAGGGAAAGAAAAGATTATCTCAAGCAGAACGTGGAATAGAAAGTTTAAAATCGAAGGTAGATGCATTAGTTGTAATACCAAATGATAAATTGTTACAAGTAATAGACAGAAAAACATCAATGGTAGATGCATTCCTTATGGCAGATGAAATATTAATGCAAGGTGTACAAGGAATTTCAGATTTAATTGCAAACCCAGGCCTTGTAAACTTAGACTTCGCAGATGTAAAAACTATAATGTTAAACACAGGTATGGCGCATATGGGAATAGGTAGAGCAAGTGGAGAAAATAGAGCAGAAGATGCTGCAAAAGAGGCAACACAGAGCCCATTACTTGAAACATCTATTGAAGGCGCAAGAGGAGTAATAATAAACATCACAGGTTCAGAGAGTGTAGGATTGCAAGAAATCAATACAGCAGCAGAATTAGTACAAAGAAGTGTAGATCCAGAAGCTAACATAATCTTTGGTACATCTATTGACGAAACATTAGGAGATGAGATAATCATAACTGTAATTGCAACTGGATTTGACAAAGATAGACCTATATCAAACCTTGGTGTAGATCAAATAGTATCGAAAGCTTGGGACAAAAAGATAACATCAGTTCCATCATCAGTTGAAAGCTCAAGCTCTAACTCACAAGATTTAGATATCCCTTCTTTTTTAAGAAAAAATAAAAGTACAAAGTAAAATTGGTACAGGAAAAGCCTCCTAAGGAAGTTAATCCTTAGGAGGCTTTTTTGTGAAAAACAGTATTGACATAATACAAAATAGATAATATAATATAATATTTACATAATTCTAGTATTTAATAGAATAGCAGTTGATGTATTGACTGCAAAAAACTTGCTAAGGAAAATTATGAGGGGAGGATATTTTACAGTTAATTAAGTTATGAACGAAAATTAAACAGTAAACAAAGACATCGAAGGGAGAAAAACAAGATGAAGAAGAAAATTATAATTGCAGTTGGGGTAATAGGAGCTATTATGGTAGTTATATCAATAGTAGCAGGAGTAATTAAATACCATGAAGGGAAGAATGACGAAAGTCAAAATCAGAATGCTAAGGTTGATGTATCAATGACTGATCAGACAAAGGAAACAGCAGAGAAAAAAGATTTTGATGAGGATGTGTTAGATTGGCCAAATGAACTGCCTGAAGATCAAACAGTTACAATGACAAGAGAAGAATGCTTGCAGACGCTTACGACAGAAGAGATAATCAAACTTCTTGAGGAACGGCGACTTGAAGAAACTAAAGCTGGCATGACACTTGTCTGTTCAAAGCTCCAAGATTATGCAAGAAACTTGGGAGAAACTGTAGAGTACGGCACATTAACCCTTTCCGAAGAAGAAATGATCAGCATTCGGGAATTTCTAAGGATTGAAGAATCTGGTGATGCAGAAACTTTACTTGGATGGGTTGGAGGAGTTTCTACATGGAATTCTGACAGTATTCTTGGATATGAGCATGATAAGGGAATAAACATTATGGGAATAGGCATTTGGGACTACCAAGGCAATAAATTTGTGTTACATTGCAATAGGAATCTACTATACCTAGATTCAAATACGAGAAAAATTATTGCAATTACAAATCCGGTAGATTATCCGTCTGATGATGGCTATTCACAATTAGAGAAACTTCTTTGGGGAGATGACCCCAGTGAGAGACAAGATAAATTATGCACTTTGCAGACGACAAGTGAATATTGTCTTGCATATCTTGAAACAGAAGAAGGAATTCAAATTGAAAAATGGTTATTCGGAGAAAAACTTCATACATGGCATGGAGAAAAGTTAAAAGAGCCAAATTGCTGGCGTGGCGGTGCTCCCAGTACAGTAAACTTAAATGGACAGGCAAATGATATGCATTTTATTGTTGCAAAAGGAAATTTGCTTAGTTTTAAGGAAGAGGAAGACAGAATAAATGTAATAGCAAAAGAAATCATGTACCCTAAGGATATAGTGACAGTTGATTTTTCAAGAAACACTGTGTATTATGCGAGTGATAATGAGGTTCACATGGTTTGCACAGAGACGTTAGAGGATGTGCTGTTAGCTGAAGATTTTGAAAGCGAATTGCAAGTAACACAAAGCATTGGTAGTTATGCAATATACCATGATAAAGACAGAAAGGCACGCGTAGTAGCAGGATATTTTGACGAAAACAACAAGGCAGTTAAGAGTGAGAATGAAACTGTTAAACAGGCACATGAGTATGAAGAAAAAGTCATTGAGTCACTGAATAATTTAAATTAGTAAGCTAGAAAAAACCGCTTTGCTATGTTAAATAGCGAGACGGTTTTTTCAAAGGAAAATTTCCTAAAATTTCTTATAAAAATCTATTGACTTTGTAAATTAATTATGTTATTATAAATATACACGAAACAAAAGGAAGAAAAACATATTAAAAAGTGTATATAATTTGATATACAAACTAGTAATATTTAAGGTAAACAAAATGAATAAATGCAGTTATTTACTGGTTTTTTCTTTTGCCCTAAAACACTTTGAAAATTTTTTTTAAATTTATAAAAAAAGTGTTGACATTTCTTTCTAAAAAGTGTATAATTTAAAAGTTCCTTAAAAATAAGGAGCAAAGAAGTACATTGAAAAGTAAACAAAAAATCCTTTAAGAAACCAAGCGGAAATGTATATGAAAATATGCATGAAGTAAAAATAATGATGATAAAAAAGAATGAGTTAGAAAACTCGAATAAAAATAATTTGAGAGTTTGATCCTGGCTCAGGATAAACGCTGGCGGCGCACATAAGACA
>CAOKMF010000015.1 GCA_948469655.1 uncultured Clostridium sp. | reverse complement strand
TTGATAAAAAACAAAAATCGTTAAAACCTTACAGTTTCAACGATTTTATTGGTCGGGGCGACAGGATTCGAACCTGCGACCCCATGGTCCCAAACCACGTGCGCTACCAACTGCGCTACGCCCCGAACTACATTAATATATTATAGTACAATTATTAAAAAAAAGCAATAGTTTTTTAGAGATTTCTATTGAATTATTTTGAAAAAGACAGTATAATATAATATACGATGTAGCTGTAGCTTAACTGGATAGAGCATCCGGCTACGAACCGGAAGGTTGCAGGTTCAAGTCCTGTCAGCTGCACCAAAAAAGCAATCGGTCAAAAATGACGGATTGCTTTTAACATAAATTTATCTACTTGCGAGAGAAATTTTAATATTCTCAAAGAACTCTACAAGCCTAAACTTAAAATGAAACTCAGAATTATTTTCAGAAATAAGTTCAAATTCTTCAGTTTCCAAATTACTTTCTAAAATATCTTTTGATTCTTCATCAAGAGCACCTGAACTAACATCAACAAAACACAAAGTAGGGAACATTACACACCACCAATTATGACCTTTTGCTTCACCAATTTCTATTCTAAGGGCATCATACATACCAGAAGGAAGCGAAATATCACCATAAACCTTTGTAGGGAAATCAAAGTTACCGAATTTGTAATTTGACATCATAATCATAACCAGCATTTTTAATAGTATCTTTTGCAATCTTCTCAAAATCACCTAGATGCTCGTCCATTAGAGAAACAACATCTTCTTTTGAAGAACAACCACCTGAAATTTCATTCATATATTTTAAAACATTATCACGAACTAAAAGTTTTAAATTTTGGTCTTCTTCACTATCAGAATTAGCAAGAATATGAAGTCTAAATACATTATCAGATAGAGAGCTAGATACAGCATTTGTATATGAAATGGCACAAATAAATGTATAGGCTATAAAAAGTAGAAGTAAAATTAAAAAACGTTTAAAAAATTTCATAAATTTCATAAAAAATCCTCCGCTAAAATTAAGTATTTACTAAAAGTATTAACAAAAAAAGAAAAAATATACATTTAAAACGAATGTCGAATAAAGTAGCATGAAATATACAAAAAAACCATTGACTTACGAAAATAAAAATGGTAAAATTTGGAAAGTAAACAAAAGAATAAAATAAAAGGTGGTTGAAAACAAATGGAAAAAGCAAATCTTAAAATTTGTAGTTTTTATGTAAGTGACTGGCATTTAACAGCAATGTTATTACCGTATATAGAAGATGCTATTGAAAAAGGAGAACACCTAAATACAATATTTGAGAAGAATATATCGTATAATATGAAAGAAATTTTAACAAGAATAAAAATATCAGACAGGAAAAAAGATGAAATAATAAAAGTAGGATGGGAAAACAAAGAAATAATAAAATATAACGAAATAAAGAAATACATGGAAAAAGTTACAAAAGAAGGAGAAAAAATAACATTAATAATAGAAGGAAATAAAGAAAGAATTGAAGGTATAGGAAAGAATATAGAAAAATGGATGAAGAAATCAGAAAAAAAGATAAAGAAAAAAGATATAAGAATAATTAATTGTTATGAAGTAACAGAATTTAATAAAGATTTAAATGAAATACTTGAAAATCACGACAAAATACTAAATACAGCAGGTTTACATGAAATTGAGGAAATGTACTCAGGATATGTAAGGAAAAGGGCATAAAGCCCTTTTTTTAGTGCATAAATAAATTTTTTTTACAAAATATCAGAAAAAATTTGCAAAATCTTTAAAAATAATGTATAATAACATTAGGTAATTGTGTAAACAAGAGAAGGAGGGATAAATATGAGAAAATATAATAAAGCTATTATAACAATATTTTGCTTAATCTTTATGATATTAGGGCTAGTAAATAATGTAAAAGCATTAGGGTTAAGTGAAGTAACAGATATCCCAGGGCTTTACACAACTACTGGTATTCAAGACCAAAGTGGAGCAATAGAAATGGGAAACTTTATAGTTTCTGTAATAAGATATGTTGGACAAGGAATTGCGATAGTCACATTGATAATTATAGGTATTAGATATGTATATGCAAGTGCAGAACAAAAAGCAGAATACAAAAAATCTATGTTTCCATATATAATTGGAGCTGTACTCCTATTTGCAGGAGCAACATTTACAGATTGGATATATGAAATTTTCTATGATTATAGTAGCTTTTAAGTTCATATTTAATAAAAGCTATTGAAAATATGATAGAAATATGTTTAAATAGGAGGTAAGATTATGAAAAGTTTAATTAAAAGAATAATTTTCGTAATTATTATCCTTATATTGTTAATTAGTATAAATACTGAAAGCATAGCTTGGACAGGAGTAATAGATGATGGGCAATCATTTATAAGCACAGGAGAAAGCGAAGGAAGCCCTATTGATTCGGGAGGTTTAAGAAGTTTATCAAGCTATATATATAATATACTATTAGTAGCAGGTGTTGTAATAGCAGTTATCATAGCAAGCATACTAGGAATACAATTTATGCTAGGAGGAGCAGAAGGACAAGCCAAAGTAAAAGAAATGATACTACCATATATTGTAGGTTGTGTAATAGTATTTGGAGGATTTGGTTTTTGGAAAATTGCACTTAAAATTGGAGAAAAACTTGATGAAATTGGAGTAAATACATCAAGCACAAATATAGAAATAGCAGAATATTCAAATAACCAAAAAGATATAGAATTATACTAAAAAGAAAGGGTAATATATGAAAAATAAGAGAAACTTAAAAAAAATAATTGTAATACTTGCAATTATCATATTAGCTATTATCATATGTATGCCCAAAAGTTTTGCTACAGCTAGACCAAGTGACATTACAGGAGATGATGAACCAGGAATAGAAATGACATTTATGGATAGCTTAGTAGATATGCTAACAAAAATAGGAATATTTACAGCAGTTGCTATAATGATGGTACTTGGTATTAAATATATGACAGGAAGCTTAGAAGAAAAGGCAGAATACAAAAAAACAATGCTTCCATACATTATTGGATGTGTATTAATAGTTGGAGCATCTACAATTGCACCAATGATAATAGATATGTTTAAAGATGTAGAAGAAGTAGAAGATGCAGGAAATATCATACTTGGAGTAATTCAGGTAATAGGAAGCTTCTTAGCAGTAGGAGTAGTAATGGTACTAGGCATAAAATATATGATGGGAAGTACAGAAGAAAGAGCATCATATAAGAGATCAATGCTTCCATACGTAATTGGAGCAGTACTTCTATTTGGAGCAGTAAACCTAACAGCGATGGTAGTAGATATGGCAACAGCTACTGCAGAAGCTGGAGAAACATCTGACCCTAGAACACAAGCTGGAAATTGTAGTGGATGTGGTAAGAAAGTAACAGCTGAACATGTAAAAAGAGGAAAATGCCCATATTGTGGATACTTATTTAAACGTTATTAATGTTTTCTCAAGTTAAAATTTGAGATAAATATAAAAATATATAAACATAAAAATAAAAAGGAGGGAAAAGACATGAAGAAATTACTAAAAGCATTACCTATACTTATGACAGTATTTATGGTAATTATGGCAGTTTCACCTGTTTTAGCTACAAATATAGGAAATGTTAGCATAGAGCCTAAAACAGATTCTTCTCAAGCTGTTTCTGGAATTGGTAACCAAATTTTAGGAATTATACAAGTAATAGGTACAGTAATAGCAGTAGGAGTATTAATGGTATTAGGTATCAAATACATGATGGGAAGCGCAGAAGAAAAAGCAGAATACAAAAAAACAATGATCCCATATTTAATTGGTGCCGTATTACTATTTGCAGCAGTTAACCTTGCAAAATTCGTAGCAGATATTGGTGGATCAGTAAGCAGTTCTGTTGGAGGTTCAGGAAATACTAACGGATAGTAAATAACCTAAAAACATAAAAAAGCTAGAGTTTCGGTTAAGGAACATCTGGCTTTTTTATTATGTTCTAATCTTCTAATTTTCAACATCTAATCTCTAGAATATTACAAAAACATGACAAAATCATTACAAATACAATTTTTTTCACCAAAACACTATGAAAATTTACAAAATTCTGTTATAATATAATACAAGTAATAATGGGCAAATTAGACTTAAGAATAAGAGCACAAAAGAAAGGAGCAAAATAGCAAATGGCATATCAAATACCTAGAAATGTTAAAGGTGAAGGAAGAATATTATTCATATTCTCTACAAAAGCCTTAATCACAACAGGAATAGGTGCAGGAATAGGATTAGGATTTAAATGGGCATTTAAAGCAATGGGACTTAATATAGTAGGTTGGATTATTCTTATAGTCCTTGCACTAATAGGCTTTAGTATAGGAACATTCAAAATACCAAACACAACAGCATTTGATTTAACGAGAAAAACAGGTGGAGAAAATATAGACGATGTAATACTTAGATGGATAAAATTCAAAACAAAATCTAAGAAAAAAATATATGTATATACTGAGGGAGGAACAAAAGATGACAGATAATCAAATAACACAAATTTTGACATATCTATTAATATTTATGATATTTATACTAATGGTATTAGTTGTAGTATTTATATATGTCAGAATAAAAGACGCAAAAAGGAAAAAAGCTGAAAAGATGGCAAGTTTTGATGAAGTAGCAGCAGCACCATCAAATGTTGCAACAAAGGGATATAACAAACAATCAATACTGAAATTTATGGAATTTGACAAAGTAGAAGACAACATGATAGTGCAAAAAAACGGTGCAAGATACTTAATGGTAATAGAATGTCAAGGTGTAAACTATGATCTAATGTCATCAATGGAACAAACAGCAGTAGAAGAAGGTTTCCAACAGTTCCTAAACTCACTTAGATATCCAATACAAATATATGTACAAACAAGAACAGTAAACCTAGAGCATAGTATAGGAAGTTATAAAAGAAGAGTAGATGAAATAGAAAACATACTAAGAAGAAGTGAAGCAGAATATGAATCAAACAGACAATCAGGACTGTTTGATAAAGAAGAAATAAAAGCTCAATTTTATGAACTAACAAAAATTAGAAACCTATATGAATATGGGAAAGATATTATCTACAACACAGAGCAAATGAGCTTAAACAAAAATATATTAAATAGACAATATTACATAATAACATCATATTATCCATCAGAACTTGGAGATAATAACTTCGATAAAGACGAGTTGCAAAATGTTGCATTCTCAGAACTATATACAAGATGCCAATCAATGATTAGTGCTTTATATTCATCAGGAGTACAAGGAAAGATATTAGGATCAGATGCATTAGTAGACCTACTATACATGGCATACAATAGAGACGAAGCAGAAGTATTTGGAGTAGACAAAGCACTAGCTGCAGGATATGACGAACTATACTCAACAGCTCCAGAAGTATTAGAAAAGAAGATTGCAGCATTAGATAGAGAAATAGAGCAAAAAGCTGTTTCAAAAGCACAAGATACAGTTGCAAAAGTAAGAACACTAAGAGAAAGAAAACTTCAAGAAAGACAAATGAAAATGGATGACATTATAGATGAAATGGCAAAAATGATAATAAGGGAAAACGAAGCATATATAGGAAAAGAAGTTGCAAATGAATCTATAGGGGACCTTACAAAAGATAGAAAAGACAGAGCTATAGCTAAAGAAAAAACAGAAGAAAAGGAGGCAAAGAAGAGAAATGAGCAAAAAGAAGAAGTTAAAAAACCAAGAAGAAGAAAAGCAAAGACAGCTTAGGGAAAATGCAGAGCAAGAAATACTACATAAACAAACAGTAAAAGACCTTATAACACCATCAGGAATTGATGCATCAAATATAGACCATATGGAAATAATTTCGAACACAAAAAGATATGCAAGAAGCTTCTTTGTTTCAACACTACCAAGAATGTGTTCTTTTCCAGATATATTTAGGGATATGTACCTTTTTGGAGACATCAATACATCAATATATATAAATCCAGTACAAGAAGCAAGATCACAAAACGAATTAAATAGAGTAATAAATGAAATAGAGACAGAAAGAATAGTTGCGCAAGATAGAGGTAACATCAACAGGGAAAGTGACCTAACACAAAAAAGAATGGAAGCAGAGCAGTTAAGAGACGAAATCGCAGCAGGATATAACAAGCTATTTGAAGCAACAGTAGTATCAACACTATTTGCATATAGCTTAGAAGAACTTGATAAATTCACAAAACTTTTATCAACAGAAATGTCAAAAACATTAGTTGGAATAAAATCAGCGTGGGCAATGCAAGAAGAAGTATTTCAAACAAACCTTCCACTAATGCAAAATAAAATAACAAAATCACATACATTTGATAGACGTTCAATGGGAACAGTATTCCCATTTACAACATCAGAAGTAGGACACCCAACAGGAATACCACTTGGATTTAACAGACAAACTGGAGTACCAATACTATTTGATAACTTCCACTCATCACTTACAAACTATAACATGGTTATATTTGCTAAATCTGGTGCACGGAAAATCAGTTACAATGAAAACACTTATCTCAAGGTCTTCAGTACTTATGGGAATAGAAAGCTTAGCACTTGACGCAGAAGGTGAGTATTCGATAGTTGCAGAAAGCCTTGGCGGAATAAATGTAGTACTTAGTCCAAACTCAAAAACAGTAATAAATATATTTGACCTAGAGCTCGAAACAGTAAAAGACGAAATCACAGGAAAAGACAGAATAGTACTTAATGTAGAAAACAAGGTGGAAGACGTAACACAAGCATTAATCACAATGGCAAGAGGAAGTACAAGATCAGACGAAGTAACAGAGCTTACAAAACAGATAATTGCAGAAAGCGTTGCAGAAGAATATGCAGCAAGGGGAATTACAAATGATCCATCAAGTCTCTATGAGACAAGCATGGACAAAAGAAATATAATTGCTAAAGATAAAAAAGAAATGCCGACTATTGGAAGCTGGTATAAGAGAATAGAGAAAAAGGCAAAAGAAAATAAAGTACAAGACTATGCATTCCAATATAGTTATCTTTTAAAAGTTATGAAACAATACATAAGAGAATACGATGGACAAATGGCATACTTTGATGGACAATCTACATTTGAACTATTAGATGGTGCGCCATTTATAAATCTAGACATATCACAACTAGAAGAAAGATTTGCAAGACCACTTGCACAGCAAATTCTTCTATCATGGATATGGGAAAAATATGTTAAGAAAAATAGTGAAGATAGAACAAGAGCAGCTCGTAAAAGGGTTATAGTCGACGAGGCATGGATGCTTCTTCCATACCCAGAAGCTGTAGACTTTTTAAACACTATGGCAAGGCGTGCTAGAAAAAGAAATGTTTCGCTTGCAATTATATCTCAAAGATTCCAAGACTTTTATGAAAAGCCAGAAGCACAAGCGGTTCTTACATCTTCAGATACAAAACTATTTTTAGCACAAGATAAATCAGAAATACAGTACCTAAAAGAAGTATTCAAACTTTCAGAAGGAGAAGCGGATTTCTTAATAACATGTACAAAAGGTGAAGGGCTATTAAAAGTAGGAGCAGATACTGCAATCTTACAAATAACTCCAACAGCAAAAGAATTCGAGTTTGTTGAAACAAACCTAAATAAACTAGTTAAAAGAAGAAATGGATAAGAGAAAAAACTAGGAGGAAGTAACAAGAAAATGAAATTTTTTATGCAAAAAGGTTTTACACGAAAGTTAATAATATCGCTAGTATGCATTATTTTGCTAAACTTTTGCTTTGCACCAAATGTTTCAGCATCAAGCTTTGGTGGAGAAATGATGAAACTGATAAGAGGGTTTACAACAGGACTTGCAGATGCTGCAGCATCTGTTGTCCAGTTTGCAGTAACAGGAGAATGGCATTTTGCAGTAGATAGTAAAGGTTCAGGACAGCCAGATAGAAGTGGTTCAAATGGAGAATATTGGATTAAAGATACTGAATTTGAGTATCCAATACTTCAAGTAAGTCCAGAACTAATATTTGCAGGAGAAATAGAACTTTTAGATGTAAATTTTATTTCAGAAATAAATAGTAGGTCTCATATAATAGAGCTTAAAGACGATAGTGGACTTAAAAAATTAAGAGAAGTCGTTGCAAGTTGGTATGTTACTTTAAGGACAATAGCAGTTGTTCGGACTTTTATCAGTACTTATATATATGGGTATTAGAATAATAATAGCGAGTACATCAGGAGAAAAAGCAAAATACAAGGAAAGAATTTTAGACTGGATAATAGCATTTTGCTTGCTCTTCTTTATGCACTACATAATGGCAGCAAGCGTAACTGTTGTAGAAAAAATAAATAATACTCTTGGACAAGCTGCAGGAGTATTTGATGGGATAGACATACCAAGCGAATTTGGAAAAGTAAAATATGATGGAACTAAGGGAGCAGGTTTTGTAGGGGGTGGAACCACAAACAAAAATTGGCCTTTTAAAATGACTGAGCAAGGTATGACAGATGAAGAAGCTATACAAAAAGCTAAGAACCAAGTTGTTGGGGGGACACTTATAAACGAAGATAGTGGATTTGTAGATATGGGTCAGTCTGGTCCTGGAGGCAAATATGATTTATACCGTTATACTGCAGAATATGATACAGGAATATTGGTTATCAATAAAACAATTGTAAGGGGGCGGAAATAATAAAGGAAATAAGGAATATAGTGCAACATTTACTAGTAATCAGACAAATAGTGGAGGTGGCACAGCAACTACTAGTCCTTTAGGAAATGCAGATATAGTTGTTTCTGCTGAATCAGACAAGGTACTATATTTTATAAACTATGCTAGATTATTCTTAAATGTAAAGGATGATGATCAATATATACCAATATCTGTTGGATATTTGATTATATACATAGCATTAACAGTATTTACAGTGGTATTTGCATTTAGATATATAAAAAGGGTAATATATTTAGCATTCTTAACAATGGTTGCACCAATGGTTGCGATGACATACCCATTAGATAAGCTAAAAGACCGGAAAAGCACAAGCTTGGAATATGTGGTTTAGAGAATATACATTTAACCTTATAATACAACCATTCCATTTGCTTTTATATACAGTTATGGTAGGAAGTGCAATGTCACTTGCAGCAGTAAGTTTGCCATATGCAGTAGTTGCAATATACTTTGTAATTCCAGGAGAGAAGTTACTACGTAAATTCTTCGGATTTGACAATGCAGGAACATTAAGTGCAGCAGGAAGCTTTGCAGGTGGAGCATTATTTTCTGCAATGATTAATAAAATGAATAGACCAAAACCACCACATGAAAAAGATAAAGACGATAAGCCTAAAGTAAGAAAGCCATCAGCTGGAAACAGAATTACTAGTGATGCGTTACAAGTTGAAACAAGTGGCGGTGCAGGTCGGCGGCACTGGTGGAAGCCGGTGCTGGAGTGCGGAGGTCTTGTTGGAGGCTCAGGAGGTCGGTGCAGGTCGGAGCTAGTGGCTCAGGAGGCCGGCGCAGGTCGGAGTTGGAGGCTCAGGAGGCCGGAGTTGGAGGCTTTGGTTACAAACTTCCGGATGGAATTAGCAATAATGCTTTAGGTGGCGGAAGCAAATTAGATTTAGCAAAAAAGAATTGGCAAAATAGATTACTAAGCGTTGGAGCTTATGGTCAGCAAAGGACATTTAATGCTGTAAAAAGATCTCTTAAATCAGCACCAAAGACAGCAGGAAGAATGGTAAGAAGAGGAGCACTTGGAGCTTTAGGTGGAGGAACAGCAGGACTACTTGCGTTAGGAGCTGCAGCTGCAACAGGAGATCCATCAAAAGCAATTGGACTTATGGCTGCTGCAGGAGCTGCTGGATATAACTTTACAAATTACTATGGAGATAAATTTGCAAAAGGTGCAGGAAACTGGGCAAGTGGAGCACAAGCAGCATTTTGGGGAACTGATATGAAAGCAATAAATCAATATAACTTTGACCAAGAATTTATAAGTAACCCTGAAACTATAAGTAAACTTACACAAGCATTAGGTTCAACATCTGAAGCAAGAGAAGCAATAAGAGACGGTAGTGTACAAACATTATTAAATGAAAATATTACAGACCCAGGAAAACTTGCAAAAGCATTAGCTTTAAGAAATAAATATATGAAGGGTCAAGGAGCAGACGGAAGAAAGTATTCAGCAGACGAAGCTATGGGAAAAGCTATTCTTATGGCTAAATGGAATAGAGATGCAAATCCAGGAATATTTAACACAATGTCAAGAGAGCAAACTTCATTTAGAAGAAACTTAGAGGCACAAGGAATTAGATCAGAAGATATAGATAAGATATTAACAGATTTAGAGTATTTCGAAATATAAGAAAATTGGATGTTAGCAGAAGCAAAACTTCCTATTCAATAAAGCTTTAAGGAGGGCTATATGAACAAATTAATTAGAATGTACAATCAAAATAGAGCATTTATAATTGCAGGAGTAATTATCATAGCCCTTATCCTATTTATTATACAAATGCTAAATAGCTATGTAAAAGAACAAGAAGAGATAGCTAAAAACACAATAAATAATAGTAGTACTGTGAATAACAGTACTACTATTAATAGTGGAAATACAAGTGTTATAACAGGTGAAAAAGTTAGAACAAATGAACAAAGCAAAGAAACCATCAAAGAATTTGTAGGATATTGCAATAACAAAGAGATAAACAAAGCATATGATATGCTAAGTGAAGACTGCAAAAAGCTAGTATATTCTGATATAGAAAAATTCAAAACAAACTATATAGATAGAATATTTTATATATACAGACTATATACCCTAGAAAATTGGTTTGAAACAAACGAACTTAAAACATACTATATAAAATATACAGAAGATATTTTAGCAAGTGGAAATGCAAATTCAAAAGATAACAAAGGAGATTATATTACGGTCACTAGAGATAATCATATAAATATAAATAGTTTTGTTGGAACAGAAGAAATAAATAAAGGAAAAACAAAAGATGGAATTACAATAAATATGGCAAAAGTGTATTACTATATGGACTATACAATAATTAATTTAGATGTACAAAATAATACAGATGGAGTAATTGCATTAGATACAAAAAACAACATAAATAGTATGTACATTTATGATACAAATGATGTAAAATATCAATCTTTCTTAAATGAAAAATCAGAAGAAGAGTTACAGATAAGAAGAAATGCAAAAAAAAGCATAAATATAAAGTTTAACAAAATATATAATCCAAATAGTAGGACATTAAAGCGGGATTTTCTTTGATGATATAATATTAGATTACGAAGGAGAAAATAGGAAACAAGTAAAATTTAATTTAGATGTATACTAAAATATAAAGAATGAGAGGTCATAAGTATGGACGAGGAAGAAAGACAAGACCAAAGAAATGATAAAGGTATAATAAATAAAATAAAAAACAATGTAAAAAAAGAGAAAAAAAGCAAATTTAAAATGTGGTTACATAAAATGCTTATAACGCTTATAGCTTCTAAAATAGGCATTGTTTTGATTATAGCATTTGCGGTTATGGCTATTCTTTCTGTAGCAACACATATAATAAATATAAGAGGTTCAACAGATGTAACAGATGTTGCAACAGAAACAGTAATAGAAGAAACTGCTGAAATAGTACAAGCACCAAATCCAGCCGATGGATATTATTTTCAGATAAGCGACGATATTGTAAACAAATTTTTAATAGAATTAAATCGCGCATATGATGAGGGACACTATTTAGACCATATAAAAACAGGCATTGGTGATGAAGACTATAAAGACGAAGATAATGATGTAAACAATATGATAAATGGCATTATATCAGGCGTGGGAAATGGAAACGTTGCAAACCAAAGTAATTTTGTATATGATCCAGATATAGCATTTATAAAGGAAAAAGATTTGCAAGACTGGTTCAATAGCGAAGATTATGAAGATTACCTTATAAAATTTATAAGAGCAGAGATTGCAAGTATGTATCCAAAACTTGGAAACTATGAAGGACAAAGCACAGGGGCAGGTTCAAAAGATAATCCAAAGGATGCACAGCGGAAACTATGTAGCACAAGGTGTAGTACAAATTCAAAGAACTTTCATGGATCAAAACCGGAAATCCTGAGGGTACACCTAAAACCTTAACATATATACCATATGAAGAATTTACTGAAATGATAAAAAATAATGATAGAAATGTATTAAATTACTTTTCTATGCAAAAAGCCTATGGAGTAATACATTTTGCAACATATAAAGAAATAATTATAGAAGTTAATGGATTAGAACAAAGCAGGGTATATACACTTGCAGAAAATACAATGTCATACAAAGCAACAGCAAATCTTTGTAGCATGCCAGTAAATTTTCTATTTAATTTACTTGTAAGATCAGACAATCCTGAATGGACTATGGCTGTGATAGACTTACTTTTAGAAGAACAAAATACAGATTTAGTATTAATGATACAAGACCAAATAAACAAAGAAGTATTTACCCAAAATAAAACATATCGTTTTGTGCATAAAACATATGAAGATAAATATACAGGACGTGGATATGACGATAGAGGAATACCAAAAACGCCTTCTTTTAATGGTACTAGTTTTAAAGGATATACTTGGCCAGCAGGAGGTTCAGTACAGGAAAAAGTAGTTAGAACTACATACACAAACACCACTACTGTATTTGTAAAAAATGCGCATACTTGGTGTTTAGATTTTGAGCAAGAAGCAGCTCCAAACAATACAGAAACGCCTCGGAGAAGATATACGAATAGACGAAACCTATACAGAATCAGATTTTGCATCATTAGATTATCATGAGATTTCTAAAGAGGGGCATATAAGTCATGATGATGGAGCAAAATCTACTATAACAAGAACAGAATCTTCAGACAAATTACTCCATTTTACGATAGAGAGGACAGACGTATGGGATTATAGCTGGAATATAAATATAGCTCAAGAGAAAAAAATAAATTATGAAAAATTTTTAGGAACCTGGAAAAATTCAGACGGTAAGTATTCAATTGGTGTAAAATATGACCCAAACGGGAAGTTAGTTCGGATATAGCATGCCAGATGACCCAAAAGCAATAGGATATCCCGCAGATGATATTTCAGAAGAACAACATCAAAATATTGATACATTAATATATATACTTGGAAATCATGCTGATACACAAATGCATGAAGTGCTAATGATGTACTATTGGAATATATATTTTGGAGAAGATGTATATGATATTGATATAGAAGCACTTTTAGGACTATTTAACACAGATACATTTTTAACATTTACAGGATATGGAGGAAGTGGGACAGCTTCTGGTGGAGCAGGTTATAGCGGAGGCTTTGTAGTAAAGGTAGACGAACCTACAACAGCACCTATACTTACAGAGGAACAATTAAATTTAGCATTAGAATCATGGCTTTCGGGCAGTCAATTATCAAATGCCAAAAGTGTTTTTGAAGCTGTAAGAGATGCAGAAGGAACATATAAAATAAATTCAGTATTTACATATGCACTTATGATGCAAGAATGTAGTATGGGGACAGCAAGCTCTAGCTGGGTTAAAGAAAATAACTGGACAAGTTTAGTAGGATTTGGACATGTACAATATGATTCGCCAAGTGCAAATATTGAAAAATTTGCAAGAATGATTGCAACTGGAAAGATTTATTTTAGTCAAGGAAGAGATACTGTATATGAAATAGGAGAAAAATACTGCACAAGTCCACCACCACCAGCATGGGCAGATGGTGTATCAAAATATATGATGGATATTTATAATGCTGCAGGTGTAAATGTAGTAATGCCATCCGTTGGCATTGGTAGCGGAGGAAGACAAGAGATTGTAGAGCTAGCTATGCAGCAACAAGGTAAACCTTATGTATGGGGTGCAAGCGGACCAAATAGTTTTGACTGTTCAGGACTTGTTCAATATGTTTATTCATCACTTGGAATCTCATGTCCACGTTCAACATCAGGGTATAAATCAAAAAAACAATATGAGATAAATTGGAGTGAAGCTGAACCACGGAGATATACTGATTATATTTCAAGAAGAACGTGGATCGGGTTACGACTGCCGGACACGCAGCAATATATTTAGGAAATGACCAGTATATACATGCGCCAGGAAGAGGAAGACATGTAACAACTTCGGCAGGAGCATCAAAGAGATTTACGCATGTATTTAGATTTACTTAAAATTAATGGAGGTTCTAAATGAAAAAAACAAAAGTAATACTAATAGTTATGATAATTGTAATTTTAATAATTATAATTCTACTTGGAATACTATTAAGTATAAACAAGAAAAAAATAGAAGAATATGGAGAAGAACTTCCTAAAGAAATTACAGAAAGAGTCCCAGAAGGGCTAAATCCACAAGATGACCCAGAAATGTTTTATTCGGTTTCAAATTATATACAGTCATTTTTAGACTATGGTAGTGTAAATTTTGCAACCAGAGAAGATAAGACTTTAGAAGAAAAAAGCAAAATGTTTCTTGATATTTTAAATGAAAATTATAAGAAGAAAAACAACTTAGATTCAAATAACATTACAGAGTATATGTATAAAGGAGAAAATCGTTTAACATTTTATCCACTTCACATGAAGCAATTGATAGAAGATAACATATTTATAAATGTAGTATATGGACTTATAGAAGATTACGAAACAGGAGCTTATATACAAGACGCATACTATATTGTAAGATTAGATGTAGATAGCTATGCAGTTGATGTTGAGCCAGTAAATAATGTAAAATCAATAGACGAAGTTCAAATATCAAAAGACACAAAAGTGATAAAAGTAAATGATTATAACCAATATGTATCTGTTGCAATGAATGTTCCAAATCTTATAAATAGGTATATGGCAAATTATATAAAACTTAGTAAAGATTATCCAGAACTTGCTTATAACTATTTAGATAAGGAATATAGAGAAAAGAGATATGGAAGTTTAGAAGAGTTTAAACAAGAAGTAGAAAAGCAAAGTAGTGAAGAGATTATAATGAAAAGTTATAAAGTAGAGCAAGAAGAAGGATATAGAAGAATAGTATGTCTTGATGAAAAAGGGAAATACTATATTATAAATGAAACATCTACAATGGAATATACACTTATTATGGATACATATACAATAACTATACCTGAATTTTTAGAAAAATATAATAAAGCAAATGCTGGGGAAAAAGTCGTACTAAACATAGATAGATTTATGAAGGCGTTAAATGATAAAAATTATAAATTTGCATACAGCGTATTAGCAGACAGCTTTAAAGAAAGAAACTTTAAAACACTAGCAGACTTTGAAAATTATGCAAAAGCAAATTTCTATGAAAATAATAAATTTTCATATGAAAAATTTGGAAATGAAGCAGATATGTATTATACATATGAAGTAAAAGTTTCCAATCAAGGTGCAGAAAATATAGAGAAAACAAAAACGTTTATAGTATTACTTAATGATGGAACAGATTTTGAATTATCATTTAACTTAGATTAAAAATATAGAAGAAATTAACATATAAATAGGCACTTTAGTCAGGTGCCTATTTGTTACATTTTGTAACAAAATTGTAATACAATTGTAATATAAAAAATCTAAAAATGTGATATAATAAATAATAATTATCGAAAGAAAAAGGAGGGAAGAAAAGTATGTTAAATGAAACATTAGAGAAAATAACTGTTGTTGAACTAGAAACATACCTTAATTCCCTAGAACAAGAAAAAAGTAAAGAAATACAAAAAGGAATACATGATTATAGATTAGAATGTACTGCACAAAGGAAAAGGGCAAAAAAAAGAGAAGTAGCTAAAATAGAAAAACTAATAGATAAAGAATATAAAGAGCTATTTGCCATTAGAGATGAAATACTAGACTTACTTGCTGAAATCAAAGATATTCCAAGTGATATAGAAGAATTAAAAATAGCAGAATATATGTTATATAGAGTAGATATAAGAAAAGCAGAAAAAGTTGTAAATAAAGTAAAAAAGGA
Source organism: uncultured Clostridium sp. (assembly GCA_948469655.1). Taxonomy (GTDB): domain Bacteria; phylum Bacillota; class Clostridia; order TANB77; family CAG-508; genus JAAWPK01. The sequence goes on along the minus strand of CAOKMF010000015.1, from coordinate 14,463 downwards.
ATTAGAAAAAAGATATAAAGATATACAGGAAAGTGTAGAAAGCAAAATTAGTAGATTCCCAAAACTTCAGAATATAACTGAGATAGGTTATATTCAAAGTGATTTAGGGGAAGCAAAACTTCAGCTGACAAAAGAACAATATAAATTAGAATGTACAGAAGAAGAAAGAAAACAATTGATAAAAAAAGAATTGGATATGATAGAGCAAGCAAAAGACTTTAATAGCATACCAATTCCTCATGAAATACTAAAGAATTTAGACAAAGATATTCAGTCAAAAATGCAGAAGTTCAATAGCATAAGAGAAAAAAGGATTAGAATATTAAACACCATGGAATTAGATTATGAAAAACTAACAGTTCCTAGGGAAATAGTATGTGCAATAGATGATGCAAACAATATTATTGATGACTGCAAGTATATTCTAACTAAATCTGAATATAACTCTGTCAAAAATACACTTACAAGAAGAAAAAGGAAGATATATAGAAGCACTAAAGATATAAGATCTATAATTGAGACAAAAGAAAATAAAACGGGAATTGCTAATTTTAATATTCAAAGTGCAAGATACTTAAGAATGGCAAATTTAAGAGATACAATAGCTAAAGCTACAATTCTAATAAAAGAAAACCCTTTAGATGAATTAGAAGAGCAGCTTGAGAAACTAAAAATTTCGTATGAAAGAGAAAAACAATTTGCTTCTGTAATAGAGAATTTAAGTAATGGTAGGGACGGAAATAATGCTGAAGTAAAGGCTTATGAACAGCAGATAAATAGTTTACAAAGTAAACTTTTAAATTCCAAAAGAATAGTATCAGAAGAAGAAGAAAAAATAAAAAATGCAAAAAAAGAATTATTAGTTTTATGGAAGATGGAAATAAATGCGGCAGTATCTAAGAAGAAGGAAAACACTTTAAGATTACAAACAGTTAACCTTACAAAAGAATCTAGGGAAGAACAAAAGCGTATAAGTAATGGATTTAGTAAACTAAAGAAAGCATCACGGTGGAAAGCATGCATGCACTTAAAATTATATGAATTAAAGCACCTCTATACACATATAAATTTGTATAGAGGTGTTTTTATTGTATAGACAAAAATTAAAAAAGATTATATTCATATTTTTTATTATAATTACTTTGCAAATGCAGGTATTTGCAAATGACGATTTCGAGGAAGAGTTTGACTTTAGTACACTTAATCAATTTTTAACTGATGTACGGAGTAGAAGTAAATAAAATGCCTCAGATAAATTCAAGGCATGCCATAGTTTATGATAGAAGTTCTGGGGTCATATTATATGGAAAAAAAGAAAATGAAAGGTGCAAAATGGCATCTACAACCAAAATAATGACAGCCATAATAGTATTAGAAAATGAAGAAAATCTTGATAAAAAAATAAAAGTGTCTAGGAAGGCAGCAGGAACAGGAGGGTCAAGACTTGGACTAAAAAAGGATGACGAGATATCAATAAAAGATTTGCTATATGGTCTTCTTATGTGCTCTCGGTAATGATGCAGCAGTGGCACTTGCAGAGCATATTGGGCGGAAGCATGGAAGAATTTGCAAATTTAATGAATGAAAAAGCAAATAAATTAGGTTTAGAAAATACACACTTTGTAACCCCACATGGGCTAGATGAAGAAGAACACTACACGACAGCGTATGAGCTTGCAAAAATTTCAGATTATGCTCTTAAAAATAAAAAATTTGAAGAAATCGTTAGAACAAAAACATATACAGTAAATATTGATGGAAATTCTAAAAATATAAATAATACAAATGAATTGCTAGGTTCATTAAACCGGAGTGTATGGAGTAAAAACAGGTTTTACAAATGGTGCAAATAGGTGCTTAGTTGTATCATGTAAAAGAGGCAATATGGATATTATTTCAGTTGTACTTGGAGCAGACACAAAAAAAGATAGAACAAGAGATAGTATAAAAATCATTGAATATGCTTTTGGAAATTATCAAATGATAGATATGGGATTTATGCTTCATGATGAATTTGATACATTAGTAGAAAGTGTAAAATTTAATGTTACCAAAGGAATAAATAATAATCTAAGTCTAGATTTAGAGGATAATGATATAAGACTGTATCCAGTACTAAAGAGCAATGTAAAAGAAGTAGAAATTATAACCGAAATAAAAACAGATTTAGAAGCACCTGTAAAAAGTCAAGATAAGCTTCGGAAAAATCCACATAAATATAGGAGAAGAAGTTGTATATGAGATAAATATTTTAGCCAAAAATGATATTAGAAAAAAGGGAATATGGGATTACTTTAAAGAATTAAATGATATGTTAATAAAAAGCTCACCCACCAAGTGGGTCAAAGATTATGGATATACACCCGAGAAATATGACATAAACTACAAACAAAAGTTTTAGGAAAAGTATTGATTATTTTTTTTAGTTGTGATATTATAATTTTTGAAATTGGAAAGGAGGTTCAAAATGGCTATACAAAAAACAAATAAATTAGTTGCACCTGTTGTAAAATGGGTTGGTGGAAAAAGACAATTATTACCTGAAATAAAAAAATATTCTCCAAAGAAATTTAATACATATTTTGAACCATTTGTAGGTGGTGGTGCAGTATTATTTGAACTTCAACCCAAGAATGCAATAGTAAACGATATAAATAAAGAATTGATAAATTTATATAGTGTAATACAAAATAATGTTGAAGAATTAATAGATAAGCTAGCTGATACAGATACTTATTCAAACACTTCAGAATGTTATTATAAAATTAGAGAATTGGATAGAGAACCTCAAAAATATAATAAAATGACTGGTATAGAAAGAGCTGCTAGAATTCTGTATTTAAATAAAACTTGTTATAATGGATTGTATAGAGTTAATAGTGTGGGAGAATTTAATTCGCCATTTGGAAGCTATAAGAATCCAAATATAGTTAATGAAATCACATTAAAGGCAGTAAATAAATATTTTAATGAATCTAACATTAAATTTTTGAATGGCGATTTTGAAAAGACTGTTAAAAATGCTAAGAAGGGTGATTTTGTTTATTTTGACCCTCCCTATGCACCAATATCAAAAACTTCCAATTTTACAGGATACAATGAAAGTGGATTTGGAGAAAATGAACAAATAAGATTAAAAAAACTTTGTGATACACTTGATAAAAAAGGTATTAAATTTTTATTATCAAATTCGGATTGTGAATTTATTAGAGAATTGTATAAAGACTATAATATTGTCACTATTAAAGCTAAAAGAGCAATTAATAGTAATGGAAATAATAGAGGAAATGTAAGTGAGGTGTTAATAAGAAATTATGAGTAGATGCACAACTAACAAGGAAGCTTGGCAACTATTATTTGATAAATATAATATCCTAGAAGAAATTAATCAGAATGGATATTTTAAAATAACTGCTAAACAAATAAACGAATTTAGAGAAGCTAGACTAATGACAAAATTTGATAATAGTGCAAATTTGCCAGAATTATTTAAGAATAATAATTTGGCAATATTACCCATTACAAGCAATAGCTATATGATTGCAAAATTTCAAACATATAAGAAATTTGAGGAAACAGAAGATGAAGAAATAGTTAAAATTAGTTTTCCTGAATATATTCAAAGTTTAGATTATAACAATATAACAAGTGAAGCGTTAGCAATTAATTGTGCATATATAACACAAATATTAGAAAATTTTTTAGACGAAGAAGACCTTGTTCCTACTATAAGTGGAAAAATGGGGTCTGGCAATTTTGAATTTAAAATTAGTAAAAATGAAACTGAAGCTGAATATATTAATGTTTCAGTTCAAAATTCAAGAATTGAAATAGATGGTGGATTTGAGGGTATAAATAGCTTAGCATTAGTCGAAGCTAAAAATATAATTTCAGATGATTTTATGGTTAGACAATTATACTATCCATATAGACTTTGGAAAAGTAAAATAAATAAACCTGTTAGACCTATATATATGGTTTACTCAAATGGGATTTTTAGTGTTTATGAATATAAATTTGAAAATGATGAAGATTATAGTTCTATTGAATTTGTTAAAAGTAAAAAATACAGCATAGAAGATACACAAATAGATATAAAAGATATTCAGGATGTATTTAATAATATTAACGAATTTTATGAAGAACCAGAGATAGCTTTTCCACAAGCAGATTCTTTTGATAGAGTTATAAACCTTTGTGAATTATTATTAGATGAGCAAAAAACAAAAAGTGATATTACAGAAAATTATGCATTTGATGAAAGACAAACAAATTACTATACTGATGCTGCAAGATATTTGGGATTAGTAGATAAAAATAAAAATGATGGAAATATAGTGTTTGAATTAACCGAATTAGGAAGAAAAAATCTAAATTTAAGATATAAACAAAGACAACTAGAATTTGTTAAATTAATATTAAAACATAAAGCTTTTTATGATTATTTAAAATTATATTTCGAGAATTCAGACAAGCCTGCAACTCTTGATACAATAGAAATAATGAAACATTGTGATTTGTATAATATAGAAAGTGAAAGTACTTATAAAAGAAGGGCTTCTACAATAAGAGGATGGATTGATTGGATTTTAGATTTAACAAGAATGTAAAATATATACAAATAAAAAATTATAATAAAGTCGAGATGATGAAATAAAGAATACTTGGTTTAGACAAAATCAAGTATTTTATTTTTTTAAATGTTAATAAACAAAAATATTAATGTAATAGATACGATTTGTTAATGTAAAGTTAATGTAACTATTGGAAGTTTATATAAAAATACAAGAAAATTTAAATATATACAAAAAGTGTGTCTTAGAGCAAAATACAGACAGCTCTAAGAAAAGCAAAAAAAAAACGACGAACTTTCAACATTTTAGTGAAAATTTGTCGTTTTTTGTCGTTGGAGGCGACACCCGGATTCGAACCGGGGATCAGAGTTTTGCAGACTCGTGCCTTACCACTTGGCTATATCGCCGTGGAGCAGGTAACGGGAATCGGACCCGTAACTTAACCTTGGCAAGGTTATGTTTTACCACTAAACTATACCTGCAAAACAAATATAAAAATTATTGCTTAAATATAATACCAAAAATCAATCAAATTGTCAAGGTTAAGAAATTATATATAAGATATATATTCATAGAGGTGAAATATATGTATAAAATAGACTAATATTAAAAGACAAAATTCGACTAAAAGTGCTAGGCGAATAAAGAGTTTCAGAAAATTTAACATAATAGGTTGATTTTGTAATGAAAATGTTATATAATTGTAAAGAATTTGTAATAAATCAAAGTGAAATATGCAGAAACCCTTTCCGTAGAAGGATGGCAGACAGTTTTTTAAAATCAAAAAAAATGCCAAAATCTGCTATTGACTTTATTTATAAAAAATGTAAAATAAAATTAAGAAAAAATATAAACATAAGGTGGTAAAGTTATGAAGACAAAAAAACTAATTGTAGCAGTACTATTATTTATGCTAGTAACTGTTTTATTTGCGTTTGGAACAGAAACAGAAGCGGCAAGTAGTAGTGGACTTGGAAATTTAAGAATAATAAAGGAGAGAATTGGGCAAGAAACATATGAGCCTGAATTAAAACAAGTTCAGGGACCATACACAGTTACATATAAGCATCAATTATACACAGGAAATGATAACAGAACAATTAATGTATGGAAAATAGTAAGTGGTAATACAGATACAACAGAAAAATTGCCTGATTTATACTGCTTAAGAGCAGGTCTAGGATTTATGACAGAAGGAAATGTAGACAATCCAGAAAATGTAGTAAACTATAATTTAGCATTTGATTTGCCAGAAGATTATGAGAAAGTAAAAACATATCTTAGTGGACTAAATTCGGAAGTAACAATATTTGAGGATAAAGATAGCTTTAATGCAGTTTTAAAAATATTAGATATCATGCTACTTGAAAAAGATATGCAAGATACAGAAAAAGTCAAAGAATATTTAATAAATTATGCTGGTTATACAAATGAAGATTTTGAAAACCAACCATTATCTGTTCTTTCATCAGCTGATATAGAAGTAATCCAACAACTTGCAATATGGTACTTCACAAACCAAGAAGATAAAACTGTAACAGAAGAAGATGGGGAAGAAACATATACTCCATATCATAATGAGGAATTATCTAGGCTTTATTCAATGTTATCTTGTGAAAATGAAAATTTCTATAATACATATGACGAAGTAAATGTAACAAATCCAGATGGTACAATTGAAACAAGAAAAAATTATAAATATGTAGGATATGATGACCCAGTTCATCCGTATAATACTGAATTAACAACAGAGGGGACTCCAACACCAATACTTTATGGAAAAATGAGACAAGATGCAGCAAATAATTTATATAAAGCATTAATATCAAATGGAAAAGCAGCAGCTACAGAAGTTAAAAATGATACTACAAATACAAATGGACTTTATACACCATTAAATAGAGAAATTACAGTATATTTAGCAGGAGAAAATACTGCAATACAACAACCAGTTGTACAAATAAAAGAAAAAGAAGCAGATATAGCCTTAAGAAAATTTATATCAAAAGTAAACAATGAAGAACTAGAGACTTCAAGAGTACCAAAAGTAGATACTAGTAAATTTAATACACTAGTAGGAGATAAATTCCAAACAACAGCAGAATACTATCATCCAAAGAAAGCAGTATCAGTATCAGCAGAAGATATAGTAACATACACTATAAGATTATATAATGAAGGAGAAATTCCAGCATATATAAAAGAAGTTAGAGATTATCTTCCAACTTGGTTACAGATAGATATTACTGACACAAGAGGATACTGGAGAGTTGTAGATGAAGACAATCCAAGTGTATATAAAACTACTCCATATTGTGAGATTGTAGGTGCAGGAGGATTATTAGATTATGAAGCAATAAAGAAAGAAGCAGAAACTGATTCATCAGCTTTATATCTATCAAATATAAAAATTCCAGCAGCAAAGAAAAATACTGACGAAAATGCAAAACCAGAAGAAAGTTATATCTTAAGCTATGTAGATATAGAAATAAGATGTAAAGTTAAGAAAGAAACACCAAAAGAAATAGCACAAACAAATATAGCAGAAGTTATAAAAATGACATCGGATTTAGAAGGAGAAAAAGCATTAAAAGATAGAGATTCACAAATTGCAAATGCTATTATTCCAACTAACCAAGAAAACTCAGCAGAACCTGCATATAGACCAAATTACACAGGTGGAGACAATCAAAACAATGAAGAAAACAAAATAAAAGACTATTATGATGAAGCAAATGTTATAAAAAATGCACAAGGAGATAAATATTATCCAGGACAGCAAGATGATGATGATTTCGATAAAGTAATAATAAGTCACTTCGACTTAGCGCTTAGAAAATTCATCACAAAAACAGGGGAAAGCCCAGTAAATAATAGAATTCCAGAAGTTATATATAAAGACCGGAAAACTATCATACGACCATAGAAAAGACCCAGTACCAGTTATGACAGGAGATGTTGTAACATATACAATAAGAATATTTAATGAAGGCAAAACAGATGGATATGCAAACGAGATAACAGACGACATGCCAGAAGGGTTAGAGTTCTTACCAGAACATGAAACAAACGTAGAATATGAATGGAGCATGTTAGACGAAAAATACCAAAAAACTAATGACCCAAGCAAAGCAAAATATATTGTCACAGACTACTTGTCAGAATATAAAGAAAACCCAGAAAATAATAAAGAGCACGTTGCTAGAGACAATAAATTAAAAGCATTTGACCCTGATTCAGAAGTAACACAGTCAGGAGTAACACCTGCAAATCCAGATTATAGAGATGTACAAGTTGCATTCAAAGTAACATATGTACCAACAACAAAAGAAGAAACAAAGAGAGTAATTGTAAACGTTGCTCAAATATCAGACGACTCAGACGATGATATAGACTCAGAGCCAAGCAGAGACGAAGAATACGATAAAGATGGAGAAAATGAAGACGATATTGATTATGATAACGTAATTGTAAAATATTTCGATTTAGCATTACTAAAATGGGTATCACAAACAAAGGTAACTTTAAATGGTGAAACAGTAATAACGGACACAGGACATACAGCAGAGACTGCAAGAGATGAAGATGCAGTATTAATAAGTATCAAAGAAAAAGACTTAATGAAAGTTACAATAAAATATATTTACACAATAAGAGTCACAAACCAAGGTGAAATAGACGGATATGCAACAGAGATAAAAGACCATATACCAGAAGGACTAGAATTCTTCGAAGCAGACAACACTGAATATGGATGGAAGGAAGTTTCAGGTGGAATAATTACAACAGATTATCTAAAAGATACATTACTTGAAGCTAACGAGAAAAACTATGCAGAAGTTAAAGTAGTGCTTACATGGATAAATAATCCAGAAAACCTTGGAGAAAAAGTAAACCTAGCAGAAATAAGCAAAGATAAAAATAAAGGGGACGTTCCAGATATAGACTCAACACCAGACAATCTAGAGCCTGGAAGACCATATGAAGATGACGAAGACGATGCACCAGTAATACTTGCATTACAAACAGGTTCAGAACATATATATATAGGACTAATGGGAGCAGTTTTATTAATCTTTGCAGCCGGAGTTACATTAATTAAGAAATATGTTTTATAAGAGAAATATATGAGATAAAAAATAATGCCTGCCCAAAAGGGCAGGCAAACTTGGCTTTAGGAAAAGATTGATGCTACAAACCAAACAACAATTGCTAATACTATTAGCAATATCGCAAGCCATTTGGACACAGAAAGCAAAACAGTGCCAAAAACAACTGCAAGAATTAAAGCGAGCATAAATAATCTCCTTTCTCTGTTCCTATTTTTCAAATCCATGTACTTGACATTACTATAAAACAATTATAACATATAATCTACATAATGTAAAGAAAGAGGTAAATAGATGATAAATATAATAGGTGCTGGCCTTGCACGGATGCGAGGCAGCATACCAAATAGCAAAACAAAATATAGAAGTTAATTTATACGAAATGAAGCCTAAAAAATTTTCACCTGCACATAGAAATCCTAATTTAGCAGAAATCGTATGTAGCAATTCATTTAAATCAAACTTAATAACAAATGCATGTGGACTTCTAAAAGAAGAATTAAGAAGGCTAGATAGTCTTTTAATAAAATGTGCAGACAAAACAGCCGTACCAGCAGGACAGGCATTAGCAGTAGACAGGGAAGAATTTGCAAAGCTAGTCACAGAAAAAATAAAAGAAATGCCAAATATAAATATTATAGAAAAAGAAGTAGGAATAGATATTTCCTTAGAAGAACTTGCAAAAGAAGGAATTGTGATGGCTGCGACAGGACCACTTACAACAGATAGCCTAAGCAAAGAAATAGCACGCATAACAGGAGAAGACAAACTATATTTCTATGATGCAGCAGCACCAATAATCGAAAAAGATACAATTGATATGAATATCGGTTTCTTAGGAGATAGATACGGAAAAGGTGATGCATGCTATATAAATCTTCCTATGAATAAAGAAGAATACGAAGAATTTTGGAATGAACTTGTATCTGCAGAGGCCGTTATCTTGCATGAATTTGAAAAAAAAGAAATCTTTGAAGGATGCATGCCAGTAGAAGTAATGGCAAAAAGAGGAATAGACACTTTAAGATTTGGACCATTAAAACCAGTTCGGCTTTACAGACCCAAGAACAGGGAATAGACCATATGCTATTGTACAGCTAAGACAAGATAACACAGAAGGAAGCTTATACAATATGGTAGGGTTTCAAACAAATCTAAAATTTGGAGAACAAAAAAGAGTATTTAGCAAAATACCAGGCTTAGAAAATGCAGAATTTGTAAAATATGGAGTAATGCATAGAAACACATACATAAACTCACCAAAACTTTTAGATAATACATATAACTTAAAATCAAATAACAATATATATTTTGCAGGACAAATTACTGGGGTTGAAGGATATGTAGAATCAATATCTTCACGGAATGGTAGTCCGGATTAAATGTAGCAAATAGAATAAAAGGAAAAGAAAAAATAATTTTCCCAAAAGAAACAATGATAGGATGCCTTTCAAATTATATATCATCTGAAATAGAAAAATTTCAGCCAATGAATGCAAACTTTGGTATATTACCTGAATTAGACAAGAAAATAAAAGATAAAAAAGAAAGATATACTGCTCTTAGTGAAAAATCATTAAAAGAACTTAACATAATTGTTGACAAAATGTAACAATGGGTGTATAATGATAAATATGAGATATAATGGAAATTTTTAGCTAATTAGATAGAAAAATAATTAGTGGGAGGATAAAAAAATGGCAGAAAATACAAATGGAAAAGGAAATTTTAATGATTATAGACAGGATTTAAAAGTATTCGAAGATTTACTTTTTATGTCAGACGAAGAAATGGAAAAAGAAAAAAAATCAGCACAAGATATATTAGAGATGAGAAATGGAAAAAACAAAGAAAAAGAAGAATTAGAAGCATATTTTGCAGAGCTAGATCAAAAAGAAGTGATTACAGGCATAGAAAGACTACAAAGAATTGAAAAAGAAAAAAGATATAATCAAATATTAGAAGCTGAAATGCCAAAGGAAGCAAAAGAAAGAATAGAAGAGGCTGTAACAAGTGATAAGTTTAGAAGTGAATTAGAAAGATATGCAGTTTTTTCAAAGGTAAGAGATCCTCTTTCAGTAGCTGAAAAGACAATTATAGATGCAAGAAAAAGTAAAGAAGCTAAATTAAAAGTGGCTAGAAGAGAATTAAAAGCTGCTCAAGAGCAAGATAATAGAGCTCTATTTAATATAAATAAAAAATTAGAAGAACTAGATAAGTATTTTGAAGATTTCTTTAAAAAAGAGTATACAACAGAAGAAGAACAAAAAGCATTTGAAGAGAAAAGGAAATTACAAAAAGAGCTTTTAGAAGCAAAAGGAAATATTCCAAGCCAAGCTGCGATAGATGCGAGAGCTAATGTGGAAAATATTAAACGTAATGCTGAAGAACATGAAATAATAGATATAGCAAGACAAAAAATAAAATTCATGACAGATAGAAGCAACTGGAATCAGATATTAACAATGTCCAAAGAAGAATTAATGGACTTTGTGAATGGAAAAGAAATAAATAAACCTGAGCAGGGACAGCCTACAGCCCCAGCTCCAGAACAAACACCAACACAAAATGAAAAAGAAAATCAAGGTGGGGAAGGTGCAGAAGCTAAGGATGATGAAAAGGGACAAGACAAAAAAGAAGGTGCAGGAAAAGATAAAAAAGAAACTCCAGTAAGAACAGGAGGAGTACCAGTAGTATCTGGTGGAAATAAAGAAAGTGAAGAAGTAGTAGACGAAGAAGAGAAAGAGGCTGAAGGAGAACCTGAAGAAGAGTCAAAAGATTTAACAGACCAAAAACGTTCACTTTGGGAAAGATTTAAAGGCTTATTTACAAAAAGATTTGTGAAGAATAAAGAAAAGAAAAAAGTTAGAAAACCAAAACGTCAGAAAATGACAAGAAAGACTAGAAAAGCAGAAAGCGAAAAAGAAAAAAGAGAAAAAAGATATATAGAAAATTATATAGCAATAAACCATAAAGAACCAGGCGAATTTGGGAAACTTTTAGCAAAATATGCTCCAAATTTCCTACCACAAGTAAGAAATATATTAGACGGTACAGAGGCTGAATTAAGGGGCAATTATAGAGGAACACAAGCAGAAGAATTAGTGGCAAAAGTAGATGAAAAAAGACAAGAATTAGAAAAAATAGAAGGCAAAATAGTTAACGAAGATGAGCAAGGTAAAACAACTTATGAAGGAACACAAGCACAAGAATTAGCCGAAAAAGTAGCAGCAAGTAGAATAATAGGGGAAAATTCTTGGGATAGAACATCTAGATATATAGAAAAAATGAATGTAGGGCAAATTTTAGAAAACGACTATAATTTAAGAACGATTGATCAATATTATGAACAAAAATCAAATCCAGTTGTTAGAGTAGATACAGATTATAGAGATGATTTTTCAGAAGAACCTAAAAGAGTAGAAGCAGTTATAAAGGGAGGCATGGATGAGGAAAATCAAGGTTATACTATATTAGAAAAAATGCAACAACTAAAACGAAAACAAGTTGAAGGAACTGTAACTACAGAAGAAGTAATTACAAAACAAAATAAGGCGCAAGAATGGAGAAGTGAGCAGAAAGTAAGACCAGAAGATATGAAAGAACCAGGAATAGCAACATATGGTATAAAAGCAGAAAAACAAAAAGGAGAAAAACTTGATTTAAGAAATATAGTAAATCGAGCTAATGAAGCAGCAAAGGCTAAAGTCGCTGAAGCTAGAGGAGAAGCTCCTAAATCTACTGGTCCTGAGCATGGTGATGGAGACAGATAAAAAATACCACAAAAATACTACATAAATGTTGACAATCATAAAAAAATATGATAGAATATGTGAACACGCGATATTGCAAAAGCGTGTTCACATCGTTATTATTTAATAAAAAATGAATGACAAATAAAGATAGAATTTACGGAGGTGTATTTTAATGGCTGCAAAGGGTCCAAGAGAAAACATAACTTTAGAATGTACAGAATGTAAAAGAAGAAATTACATGACATCTAAAAATAAGAGAAATAACACAGATAGACTAGAAATAGTAAAATATTGTAAATATTGCAAAAAACGTACAACACATAAAGAAACAAAATAACTTTTAAATTAAGGAGGCAAATGAGAAATGGCAAAAACAGAAAAAGCAGACAAAAGTAGTAAAAGACAAAAACATTTTTGGAAAGATTTTAAAGCAGAATTAAAAAAAGTTATTTGGCCAACTAGAAGTCAAGTAGTAAATAATACAGCCATTGTAATAGCTATAGTATTAATAGTTACTGCTATTGTATTTGTATTAGATTTGACTTTCGAAGCATTAAATACATACGGAATAGATAAATTAAAGACAGTAGTGCAAAATGAGGCAGTTGTATCTGACGAAAATGAAGACGGAAATAATGAAGAAAATAGTGAAAACAATGGTGACCAAGCAGAAAATATAGACCAAGGGGACGAAATGAACGTAGATAACAACGCACAATAATTTTTTTAAGGAGGCAAGAATTAGCACATGGCTCATCAAAAAGAAGATTCTGTCGCAAGATGGTATGTTATACATACATATTCAGGATATGAAAATAAAGTAAAAACAGATCTGGAAAAAATGGTAAAAAATAGAGAAATGGAAGAGTATTTCTTTGACATCATTGTACCAATGGAAGAGCAAATAGAAATAAAAGATGGAAAAAGAAAAGCAAACTTAAAAAAAGTTTTCCCAGGATATGTTTTAATAAAAATGATAGTAACTGACGAAACATGGTACATTGTTAGAAATACTAGGGGAGTTACAGGTTTCGTTGGTTCAGGAACTAATCCTATACCTCTTACAGAAGAGGAAATTAGAAACATGGGATTTGAAGAAGTTCCTATAAAAATAGATTATGAAGTAAATGAGTCTGTAAAAGTAATTAATGGACCATTAGAAGGTTTTATCGGTGTTGTACAAGAAATAAACAAAGAAAAAGGAAAAGTAAAAGTGCTTGTTTCAATGTTTGGAAGAGAAACACCAGTAGAATTAGAATTTGCACAAGTTCAAAAGATCTAAAAATGATAGATAAAATTAAAGAAAGGTAGGTGCAAGATACAAAATGGCACAAAAAGAAGTATCAAGTGTAATAAAATTACAAATAGAAGCAGGAAAAGCAACACCTGCTCCACCAGTAGGACCAGCACTTGGCTCAAGCGGAGTTAATATCATGCAATTCGTTAAAGAGTTTAATGATAGAACAGCTAACCAACCTGGAATGATAATACCAGTAGTTCTTACAGTATATGCTGATAAAACTTTTGAATTCATAACAAAAGTTCCACCAGTTGCTGTATTAATTAAAAAAGCTATAAAAATAGAAAAGGGTTCTGGTAAACCTAATAAAGAAAAAGTTGCAAAAATAACTAAAGACCAAGTAAAACAAATAGCTGAGCAAAAAATGGAAGACTTAAATGCGGCATCAGTTGAAGCAGCTATGAGTATGGTTATGGGTACTGCTCGTTCTATGGGAATCGTAGTAGAGTAAAATAAAACATAAAAATTTGGGAGAAGTTTTGAAAGAGAAATTTCGCTTGAACCAAGGGAGGTAAAAATGAAAAGAGGAAAAAGATATTTAGAAGCAGAAAAGCTTATTGAAAAAGGAAAATTATATGAAGCAAAAGAAGCTTTAGATATAATTGAAAAATTTCCTAAAACAAAATTTGATGAAACAGTTGAATTACATGTTAAACTAGGTGTAGATTCAAAACACGCTGACCAACAAGTAAGAGGTACAGTAGTACTTCCAAATGGTACAGGTA
>CAOKMF010000014.1 GCA_948469655.1 uncultured Clostridium sp. | reverse complement strand
TTGTGCTGTTCTGCTGCATCTGCTGATACTCCTATTATTCCTCCTTGTCCTGTTATTCCTTGTATTGTTACTGCTGATAATATTACTAGTATTATTATCATTACTAATAACGCAATTAGCGTTACTCCGCTTTCGCTTTTCTTGTTTGGTTTTTCTTTGTTCATGGTTTGGTTTTCCTTTCATTTGTTTTTATATATTTTTAAAATTATTGTTAAGTTTAAGAGCATAAATATATTATTACTATGGAACTTACAAGAAGACACAGGTTATATCCTTACGTATTTTTTGCTAACGCAAAAATACTATAAAGTTCCTGTGTCTTTATATTTTCTTCTATTATTTTATTGTATCTCAAATAACCTTTATGATCTGTACATACAGTCTCAAGGATTACATCGTTTGGTTTTGCTTTTTTCATTTCTTTTGGTTTCCTCTTCTTATCTTTTTCGTCATATTTTTCTATTGTATTTTTATCTTACCTTTATTTTTATTTCTTGTCAAGCTTATTTTTTGAATTTTTTATTTAGCAAAAATTTAATAAAATACTTTTTTGAATATTCTTTTTATTTATTAATATATTTATTCTATGAGTAGATTAAGACTTTTTTTATTTAATACAATTATATTAACTTTAACATCTCTATTTATGAGTGCTACTTCCATGTTTTTTAACGTTTATGTTGCAAACAAGCTTGGTAGTGAAGGTGCAGGTATCTTTGAACTTATCATGTCCATCTTTACTTTTGCTACTACTTTTGCAAATTCTGGGATAAGTCTTGCTGCAACAAGAATTGTATCTGAAGAAATTGACGGTAATTCTGGAATACGGACTAAAAATTGCTATGAGAAAGTGCATCTTATACAGCTTATGCTTTGGAATAATTGCTTGTTTAATTTTGGCTTTTAGTGCTAATTTCTGCTCAGGCTTCCTTCTACATGGCAAAGTGTCTTCTACTCCGCTTTATATAATGGCAATTAGTATGCCTTTTAATTCTGTTATCACTTCGCTTTCTCGGATATTTTACAGGAGTTAGAAGAGTTTCTAAAACTTCTCTTTCTAGAATTTTGACAATGTGCCTTCAAGTTATTCTAACTTGTTTGTTTTTGTATATATTCCCATCAAATGATTTAAGCATTGTATGTACTTATTTAATTTTAAGCATGACTATCGCTACTGTTTTTGAATTCATTCTAACTTATATATTATATTTAATTGATAGTAGAAGATATTTCGTAAGGTCTCTTCCAAGCGAAAGATATTTACACAAGATTTTAAGGATTGCTCTTCCTGTTGCTATTACTTCATATATACGTTCTGGGCTTTCTACTTTAAAGCAATTATTAATTCCTTTTAGCTTAGAAAGGCATTCAGCTTCTTGCTCTGAAGCTTTATCACAGTATGGTCTTATAAATCGGAATGACTATGCCAATTTTAATGTTTCCCTGTATTATCATAACATCATGTGCAGGTCTTCTTATACCTGAATTTGCAAGGTATAATCTAAAAAGAGATTTTGATAGAATGAATCAGGTTACTGGATTTATTTTTAAATTTACATCTTTTTTTAGCATTTGCATCATCCGGTATTTTTCTTACATTTACAGAAGAAATCTGTTTTTTTATTTATCATAATCTAGATATTTCTAAATTTTTGGTACTATTATCTCCGCTTATAATTTTGATTTACTTAGATAAAATTATAGACGCAATGCTTCGTGGACTTGACAAGCAAGTCGGTGTAATGTTTTGTAATATTGTAGATCTTTTTTCTACTATAGTTCTTATATATACGTTAGTTCCAGTCTTTGGAATATATGGTTATATTGGAATAATTGCAATTTCCGAAATTTTAAACTTTACTATAAGTCTAATTCAGCTATATAAAGTTACTCACTTTAAATTTGACTTTGTATCTTATGTAATTATACCTTTTTCACTTGTAATTGCGACTAAGTTTTTGTTTGATAGCATTGATAATTATATAGAATATGATTTGGGGTTTGTTTTATTTAAGATTTTAATTTTCATATTTGTTTATTTAATATTACTTGGTACATTTAATGTATTTAAATTTTTTAAAAGCAAGAAAATTAGTATTATTGCATAATTACACTTGATTTAACATAAATTTTATGGTAGAATTTTTAATATGTATTTTATATTTTGTAACTATTAAATATGATTTTATTTAACAGGGAGGATTAAAAAAATTGAAGGGTTCAATCAACAAATTTCTTTTTCGGATACACCCTACAAAGTTAAACTTTTTTAAGGGTGTTAGGTACGATTCTGTGGAAACTAAAGAAGCTATCTTAGATTGGATGTTTAAATCACAAGTATATCATGTTTCAATTCATAAGTTTTCAGATCTTTTTGCAAAATGTCCTGGAATTGTTTTTCCAATACAGTTATCTAAAAGATCATCGTATTATTTTGAAATAATTGATATGGCTGGTAATGTTTATTTTTTAGATTATTCTTCAAGTTATGATATGTGCTATTCCATTCGTACGAAAAATCATCTTGGTGATACAAATCTTGATTTTAAAATCATTAAAGATCATGTTGTCCTAAAGAAGGTCAACATATTACCATTAGATAAGCATGGCGTTTGCACGAAGGATGATTCATTTTCTGTTGTTTATAATTGTAAAAACAAGACAACAATTATAAACATTAAGAAAGTGACTGGGATGAAACCCTATCTTAAAATTGTATATCCATCACAGGATAAAGATTTTGACAGTAAAATTTTAAGCTACTTAATTAAAACAGACTTGAACTTAAATGATGTTTTTCCGCTTTTTAAGAATATTTATGAAATTCGAGAGTTAGAAAACCTATCTATACAAATCGTAGATCATTCTGTAACCATATCTAATATAGTTTTAGAAGACGGAGAAGTATCTGAGTATTCATTTGCCGAAAGCATAAGCGAATCGAAAGTATGTTTAAGTAGAATTGATATACTTCAAGACGTCCATGAATTTATTGATGAACATTCATGCTAAAAATCTTTTAGCATACAAAAGTCCACCCCACTCTTTGGGATGGACTTCTTTCTACTTATTTTTAATTTCTTCTAATGCTTTAGATAATTGATCTGGACAAGATGTCCCACCACGACATGGAATTCCTTTAAGTAAGCCTATTACTTCGTCTATTTTTCTTCCTTCTGATAGGCGACTAACGCCGTGCCGTATTTCCTGCACATCCACCTACTATTCTAACTTTTTTTATAATGTCCCCTTCTACTTCAATTATCATTTCGCTAGAACATACACCTTCTGGTCTAAATCTATATTCCACTAATTTGTAACCTCCTTTGCAAGGACAATGGTTCTTTGTGAACCATCATTTGTACAAGTTGATAATGTTATTTCTCTTAATCCTGCTGTATCTCTTCTATAAAAAGAACTATCTGTTGGGTTTGCATTAAACACATTGTATACTTTATATGTTATTTGCGTTCCTGTTTTATCTGTTATATGTATTGTATCTCCATTTGATAGTTTACTCAAATTTGAGAAAAACATACCATTTCTATAATTATGTCCTTGTATAACTGTATTTCCTACTTGATTTACTCCAGCTCCTGTTAAATATGCTACTGCAACTTTTATTGATTGTGGTGTTTCTTTTTCTAATATCGGATATTTAATATTTATTTTTGGTATTGAAATTGTTCCGAAGTACCTCATATCCGTAATATTTTGAAGTATTTCCTTGTCCGCTGATATATTGACCCGCTTCCTTCTACATCACCTATCTGTGACCTATCGCCTTCATCTTCAGGTGTCTCTTTTTTTACTTCTGCTTCAAATAAATCTACTGCATCTTCTGCCTTTGAATTTACATAGTATTTATTAAATACTGACCAACCAAAAAATCCTATAAGTCCTACTATTCCAATTATTGCAACTATAAGTAAGCCAGTTAATAAGCCATTATATTTATTGTTAAACATCTAAAAATCCCTTCTTTCTTCTTTGGATTTTACTAAATATATATTTATTATATCATATTTTGCCATAATTGTATATTGTTTTACAATATTTTTGTTCCAAGTTTTTTTCCTGCTAATATATGGAAATGTAAATGCTTAACTGTCTGTCCTGCGTCTTCTCCTGCATTTGAAACTACTCTATATCCAGTTTTTTCTACTCCCTGCTCTTTTGCAATTTTATTTATCACAGTGAATATGCGCCCGAATTAGGGATTCATCTTGCTCTTCTAATTTGATAAGTGATTCTATATGTTTTTTGGGAACTACTAATATATGAACTGGAGCTTCTGGATTTATGTCTTTAAATCCAAGCACTTCGCTATCTTCATATACTATTTCTCCTGGTATTTCTTTATTTATCATTTTACAAAAAATACAATCTTCCATTTTTTATATTTCCCTCTCATTTAATCAATACGGCTTTTATACGGCGTACGCCTGCAGATGAAGCTTCTTCTTTTTTTATCTTAAATGTTCCAAGCACTCCTGTATGTTCTACATGTGGACCACCACATATTTCTTTACTGAAGTCTCCAATTGTATATACTTTTACTTTGTCTCCATACTTATTTTCAAATAGTCCTATTGCTCCAGAAGCCTTTGCTTCATCATAGCTCATTTCTTCGCATGTTACTTTTAAGTCTCTTTTAATTTGTTCATTTACTATTCTTTCTACTTCGTCTAATTCTTCTTTTGTAACTTTCTGAGGATGTGCAAAATCAAATCTTAGTCTTTCTGTTGTTATATTTGAGCCTTTTTGCGTTGCATGTTCTCCTAAAACCATTTGAAGTGCTTTATGAAGAAGGTGTGTTGCTGTGTGATAACTAATTGTAGTTTCATTTTGCTCAGCGAGACCCCCTTTAAACTTTTGCTCTGAACCCATTCTTGATTTTTCCTGATGTGCCTTAAATAATTTATCAAAATTATTTAGGTCTATCTTAAATCCATTTTCTTCTGCTATTTCTTTTGTAACTTCTTGTGGGAATCCATATGTCTCATATAACCTAAATACTTCTTCTGCAGATAAAGTATTTTCACCTTTTTCTTTTAATTTATTTAACTCCTTTTGAAGTTCTTTTTCTCCATTTTCCAATGTTTTAACAAATTTATCTTTTTCTTCAAGTATTGTTTTTATAATGTTTTCTTTATTTTCTACAAGCTCTTTATACATATCGCCTAGAATTTCTATATCTAAATTAATTAATTCTTCTAATTTTTCAAGTGAAATTCCAATCTTATTTAAGTGTCTTATCATTCTTCTTATTAATCTTCTTAAGATGTACCCTCTATCTATGTTACTTGGTTTTCCACCATCTGCTATTATCATCATACTAGATCTTAGATGTTCTGCAATAATTCTTCTACTTGATATGTCGTCTTTTTCTGCAAGCTTCTCTAATCTATCCATCATAGGTTTAAATATTTCTGTGTCAAAAGGCGTTTCTTTTCCTTGAAGTAACATATTTATTCTTTCTAGTCCAAGCCCTGTATCTACGTTTCTTTGTTTTAGTTTTGTATATTTTCCATCTGAATCTTTGTAATATTCCATAAATACATTGTTCCAGATTTCTACATATTTACCACAGCCACAAGACGGATCACAATTTGGTCCGCATTTTTCTTTTCCTGTATCATAGAATATTTCTGTATCTGGTCCACAAGGGCCTGTTTCTCCTGCTATCCACCAGTTATCGTCTTTTCCAAAATAATATATTCTTGTCTTTGGCATACCATTTTCTTGCCAAATTCTTGCTGTTTCTTCATCTCTTGGCGCGTCTTCGTCTCCTTTAAAACAAGTAACTGATAATTTTTCTAGTGGTATTCCTAGTTCCTTTGTCAAAAATTCCATACTAAATTTAATTGACTCTTCCTTAAAATAATCGCCAAGTGACCAATTTCCAAGCATTTCAAAAAACGTTAGGTGGCGATTGTCACCAACTTCGTCTATATCTACTGTTCTTAAACATTTTTGATAATCTGCAAGCCTTGTTCCTTCTGGATGTTTTTCCCCAAGTAAATATGGCACAAGTGGGTGCATTCCAGCTGTTGTAAATAGAACAGATGGGTCATTTTCTGGTATTAATGGACTGCTTGGAATTATGCTGTGTCCATGATTTTTAAAATAGTTTAAAAATTTATTTCTAATTTCTAATGCATTCATTTTTAACGTTCCTTTCTAATTTCTTTATTTTGATGTGCTACCGAATCCACCAAGACGAGCGCCCTCTGCATTATCTCCATCAGCAATTAAAAATTTTTCAAATATAGCTTGTCCCATTGCTTCTCCTTTTTTTATAACTACATCTTCTTCTTTTATATTAAAAAATGCGAACATCATATGTCCATCATTATCAGGATTTCCATAATAATCAGCGTCTATTACTCCAATGCTGTTTGCCATTATTAATCCTTTTTTCTTTGGATTTGAACTTCTATTACATAATTTTAAATATTCATCATCTTGCATATATGCTTTTAAACCAGTTTTTACAAGTGTTGGTGCCATTCCTTTCTTAAAAGATGGAATGACTGTATCTTCTGCCGCTTCTATATCATATCCTGCTGAATATTTTGTCTTACGTACTGGTATATTTATTCCTGCATTTTCAAAACCTTTTGCTATTTCAAATCCTCTTATTTTTTCCATATATTTTCTCCTTATATTTAAACTTTTTTGATTATATCATATAAAAATATAAAAATCTAGATAAAGTTCTATATTTTTTAGGGATATTTAAATTTTAAAATTGTTGACTTGTTTTACATAATATTATATAATGTATGTGCTTTATAAAACTTAGAAAGGTGGTAAATGCAAAATGTTAAATGAAGCAAAAAGGAGAAGTAAAATTTTAGAGGAGGTTCGGGACAATATAAACAACTTTGTCATCTTTGAATTTACTGGTTGGGAGAAAGAATCTACACGGGCTGATGTGTTAATGCAATACATTAGGAACAATCTTACTGTTTTAAGAGATTCTGTTCCTAATTTCAAGATATTGTGGCATGACATACGTTATACTGTGTATATAAAATCTCCTAACAGTTTTAACTCTTCTCTTATAGCTTTAAGAGGAGCTTTGACTGATATTGTTCCCAGAGAAAAAACAAGAGAAGCTCATGAATATGTGAAATCACTTTCGCACAGGATCAGCAATTTTTCTTCCGAGCTTTCTGCTCTTTTGGATGACATTTCAGATCTTGATGAAAATGATCTAAAACATCTTTCACCGGAGATTTCGTGCGCAGTGCAGGATATTTTGGGTCTTTCAAAAGAACTCGAGCAGGCTATCAGTTCCAACAATTCTTCTAAATAACAATTATCACATCTTTTTTAAGACACCTTATCGGGGGCAGATTAAAATCTGCTCCCGAGTTCTTTTTTTATTCGGTAGAAAAAATCTTTGATTTCGCTAATGTCTAATTTTCTTACATATTTATGAATTCTTGGGAAATAATATATTTTACTATGGAAATTTTTAATAAATTAATTAAATTAATAGAATACAAAGCGCCAAATGAATATAATTTTGTTTTGCCAGAAGCTAAACATGATGAAACTCTAAGAGGTGCTAATAATATAGAAAATCAAACTAGAAATAATCTCAAAGAAACTGTTTTCCCTTCTCTTGATGTAAATAAAGATTACATTAAAAAAAGATATAACTTTGATATAAATAGTGATATAAAGCTACGTGAATTTACAATAAACATTAGAGGCAAACAGTATAAATCATTCTTATTCTATATTGAAGGTATGATAGATAGTGATTCTATAAATAAATTTGTAATTAAACCTTTAATGCTAAAAAATTCTTCAAATTTATCAGAAAGTGATGAAGATATAATTAGTACTGCTGTTACAAATAATGTAACAGTAAGAAGGGTTAAAAAATTTGACATTAAAAACTATATTCTAGAATGTTTAGTACCACAAAATGATATCCAAACAGAAAACAAGTTTAAAAATGTTATCCAAAAAGTAAATGCTGGTGTTTCTGCACTTTTTATTGACACAATAGATTGTGCATTTATGATAGATGCAAAAGGTTTTGAAAAACGTAGTGTCTCTCCACCAGATAATGAAAATATTATTAGAGGTTCACAAGAGGGATTTATAGAATCGCTTCGTACCAATACTACTCTTTTAAGAAGAATTGTAAACAATGAAAATTTAATTATTGAAGAAATAAATGTTGGGAAAATTAGTAATACCCAAGTTGCAATGTGTTATTTAAAGAATGTCGCAAATAACAATTTAATTAAAGAAGTAAGGTATAGAATAGACAATATAGGAATTGATTACCTTCTTTCTTCTGGTCAACTTGAACAGTTAATTGAGGACACAAATTTTAGTGTTCCCCAATTATTATCTACTGAAAGACCTGACAGGCTATCTTCTTATATTTTAGAAGGTAGAGTAGCAATCTTAGTAAATGGAACTCCTTATGGGTTAGTTGCACCAGCAGTTCTTATAGATTTTCTATCTTCTGCAGAAGATAGAAATCTTAAATATCAATTTGCAAATTTACTTAAAATTGTCCGAATTCTTGCACTTTTTATTACACTTTTACTTCCTGGTCTTTATATTGCAGTTACTACCTTCCATCAAGAACTAGTTCCAACAGAGCTTTTATTTGCAATAGTTGCATCAAGAAGTAATGTGCCATTTCCCATTATTTTTGAAATTTTAATAATGGAAATTTCATTAGAACTTATAAGAGAATCTGGTGTAAGAGTTCCTGCTCCTCTTGGTCAAGCAATAGGTATTGTTCGGTGCAATTATATTAGGTGACGCATCTGTTTCTGCAAATATTGTTAGTCCTATACTTGTAATTATTGTTGCAATCACTGGTATAACTGCATTTGCTGTTCCAGATTTTTCACTAAGTTTTCATGTTCGTATTGTAAGGTTTTTGTATATTGTTTTAGGATACTTTGCAGGATTTTTAGGAATTGCCTTTTGCTTTGTAACTCATATAACAATTCTTGCTAGTATAAATTCCTTTGGAGTATCATATTTAAGTCCATTTGCTCCTATTTCAAAGGATAACAGTTCTCGGATATTTCTTACCTCCTTTGTGGAAAAGAGAACAAAGAAGGAACTTTTTAAATACAAAAAGGCCTATTAAAGAAGAAAAAATAAGTAGAAAATGGAAATTTTAAAAGAAAGGATTTAAGTAAGTTATGGAAAAAACAAAAATTGGCGTTTTTCAAGCATCTTCAGTTATAATAACTGTTATGATTTCACATATTATTTTAAATATGCCAAATCATTTAATTTCAAATACTGGTCCTTCTACAATACTAAATTTAGTTTATGTTTTTCTAATTTCAGCATTTATGTTTTACCTTGCGTCAAAAGTATTTGAACTGTTTCCTAAAAAAGATTTTATTGATATATGTGAATATGCTGGTGGAAAATGGTTAAAAAATATTTTTAGCATTGCTATATGCATATACTTTCTTACTATTTCTGGTTTTGTAATAAGAACCTTTGCTGAAAGTTTAGTTTTAATATATTTCCCAAATATTGAATTAGAAATAGTTATTCTAGTTTTTGTTGCAATTACAGCAATAATGAATTTGCTTGGGTTTAAGGCAATTTCTAGAGTTACTTTAATATCTCTTCCTATTATACTTGTTAGTATGATTATGATATTTGTATCTTCTGCTTCTAAATTTATCCCTGAAAGGGCTCTACCTGTTTTAGGATACGGTGCATATGATACTTTTGTATCAGGACTTGGTAATATATTTGCATTTAGCAGTATGTTTATTACTCCTTTTTTATTACCTTATATTGGAAATGGAAAGAAATTAAAAAAAGCTGGTGGAATATCTCTTGCTGTTTATTTTATATACTTAATGCTAGGAGTTATTGCTTTACTTTTTCTAATCCCTTCTATAACAGAAATAAATAATACACTTTCTATATACATTCTTTCAAGAAGAATAAATTTCGGCTCATTTATACAAAGAATTGATGCTGTCTTTATTCTAATTTGGATAATGTCAATATTTAATTATCTTGCAATAACTATGCATTTTAGTTTAACTACATTTAAAAAAATTACTAATATAAAGCATGAAACTGGAATGGTATTTTGTTTTTCTTCATTCCTTTACATCATTAGTCTTATACCACAAAGCATAGCTGACGTAAACTTTTTTGGAGGAACAATTTATAAGTATACTTCTATTATTTTTGTGTTCTTCATAGCTATGATAATTTTATTAGTAGCATATTTTAAGAAAAAGGAGGATATGAAGAAAGGAGCAATTTACCGCCATGAATAAAAAGTTTAATATAATATTCGCTATAATAATATTAGTTAGTTTTACTGTAAATGGTTATTATAAAACTCAAGATATAAACGATTTGGCTTATGTAGTAGCTCTTGGTGTAGATGTTCGGTGAAAATAACAACTATAAACTTAGTTTTCAGCTTTCTATCCCTTCTCAAAACACATCCTCAGAAGGTAGCTCTAGTTCTTCTCCTGATACTGTGACTGATACTATAGAAAGTTCTTCTATTGAATCAGGTATAAGTCTTGCTAATCGGTTATATTAGTAAGAAACTTAATTTGTCGCATTGTAAAGTTTTAGTTATATCTGAAGAGGTTGCAGTAAAACGGAGTATCTGATATTATTTATACCTTAATAAATAATGTTGAGTTTAGACCTGATTGTAATGTAATTATTTCCAGATGTGATGCTTATACATTTTTATCTGAATCTAAATCACAAATTGAAAGTATTACTGCAAAATACTATGAAATAATTGCAACTACCAGTAAATATACTGGTTATACTGCAAATATAACTATTTCTGATATTTTTGATAGAATATCAGATACTTTTGGAGAAGCTTCTGCAATACTTGGCTCTATTACTAGTAAAGGAGATAATAATTCTGGAGAATCAGCTACTGATACGGAGACAATTGCAGGAGAAACAACTTCAAGTGTTGGAGATAAAGGTGAATCTTCTACTAATATAGATGTTGTTGGACTTGCTGTGTTTAAGGAAGATGTTCTAGTTCGGAGAGCTAACTTCTATTGAAGCTCTTTGTCACTTGATTATTATAAATGAAATGGAAGAATGTATTATTTCCATTCCAAGCCCATTTGACCAAGACCAAGTTATAGATTTATATGTAACACTTGGAGAAAAAACAAAAAATGATGTTAAAATTATAAATGGAGCTCCTTTTATTTCTTCAAAAGTTAATTTAGATGTAAAAATTCTATCGTCTAATAAAAATTCTAACTATTTTGAAGAAGACAATTTAAGATTAATAGAAGAATATGCTAATTCATATATAAAAGCTGAGCTTGAAAAATATCTTTATAAAACTTCTAAGAATTTTGAATCTGATATAGATTTGTTTGGAAGATATGCTACAAAATACTTCTCAACTTGGGACAAATGGCTTGAATATAACTGGCTTGATAATTATAAAAATGCATTTTTTAATGTAGAAACAGAAGTTAATGTACTTTCTAGTTATTTAATTTCTTAAGATTTGGAGGTATTTATGTTATTTACCATTATACTTTTGAGTGTTTTTGTATTTATTAAAACTATTCGGATATGCAATTTATGAGTATAAAGAAAATTCAAATAAACCTGCACGGAATTATTATTTGTATACTTTCGCTTATTTCACTTATCGTACCATTTATTGTAACTGTGATTTAAAAACATTAAGCCCTCTCCTCCTTTCTTAAGGATGGAGAGGGCTTTTTACGGTAATGTTTAAATAATAAGTTTGTATCCAATTTTGAAATATTCGAGTATTTTTTCTCTCTCTGACGGTGTTAAATTAGGCTTCCACTCATCGATAGCTTTTAAAATCACCTGAATAATGCCTTCTTTTTCCTTTGCTTTATCTTTGTTCTCTTCCCGGAATTCAGACACCTTATCTTCAATGTGATCTGTCGCTTCCTGCATTTCAAGCGTCATTTCATAATAAATTTGGTACATGTCTCTCTTTCTTTTCATTACCTTTACTCCTCCTAAAATCAATTATGATTTCTTCATGAATTCTCTTAAGATGAAGATTAAAGAAGAATTACGAAGTTGTACTTTATATTATAGTATAATTTACATAAATTTTCAAGTATTTTTTGCCGAACTCAAAAATCTTCCAAAAAGATAAGGAAGATTTTATAACATATTTATTTTATTTCAATTTGGCACATTTTCATGGCTTCTAATGCATTTTCATGGCTTTCCTTTGTAACTCCCGCACAGCAAGAAGAATCGACTGATATATTTACTTCTGGTAATTTTGCTTTTAATATCATAGCATTTGAAATAACACATATATCTGTACATAAACCTATTATTTCAATAGAGCTAATATTAAGCTTAGATACATATTCTGCAAGTTCCATTGAACCAAAACTTGGTTTATCTATTATTTTATCACCCTTCACATCTATTTTAGAAGTTATTTGCCAGCCTTCTGTTCCTTTTATACAATGCTTAACTGGAAGATTTCTTCCTTCACTGGTATTTAGATAGTCATTATCATGAGTATCTCTTGTAAATACTACTATATCATTAGAATTTCTATATTCTAAAATTTTTTCATTTACATTTTCTACTATTTTCTCTGCTTCCTTTGTGCCAAGTGCTCCGTCTATAAAATCATTTTGCATATCAATTACTAAAAGTAATTTTTTATTTTGCTCCATTACTTAAAACTCCTTAATTAAATTACATGTAATACAAATTGTAAAATTGCAACAATTATTACTCCTGGAACTCCTAAAAAACCTACAATAAGTGCTGTTATCCAATTTAGTACAAGTCCTACACCAAGTAGGTTAAGTACATATATTACTACTCCACCGAACTAGTGCATTAATAAGAAACTTAATTATTATTTTCATTGGCATAGATAATACCTTTAGTATTATGAATAAAACTGCAACTCCAATTATAAATGGTAAAAATGGCATTCTATTCTCCTCCTTTCATATGTTTTCTTGTCATTTCTAAAAGATTTAATTTTGAGAAACCTACAATTTGTGTCTTTGACCTATCTTTTTTGAAATTTTCTTCAAGTACTTCTATTATTTTTTTCTTATGTTCTTCATCTTCCATATCTATATAGTCTATGATTATTATTCCACCAATATCTCTAAGTCTTAGCTGTTTTGCAATTTCTTCACTTGCTTCTTTGTTTACTTTAAATACAGTTTGCTCTAAGTCTTTTGTTCCTATATATTTCCCTGAATTTACATCTATCGCAGTTAATGCTTCTGTTTTATCTATTGTAATAAAGCCGCCACATCTAAGCCAAATTTTTCTTTGTTCTGATTTTGCAAGTTGCTCTTCTATATCATATGTTTTAAATATGTCTTCACTTAAGTTTAATTCTATTTTTATATTTTCTTCTAAACTTTCACTTACTCTTTTTACTTCTTCATAATCTTCTTTATTATTTACTACTATTCTTTCTATTTCCTTATCTACTAAATCTACAAGCAATTTTTCTATAAAACCTTGTCCCATATATACTACTCTTGGAAATTTTGTATCTTCTTTATTTATATTTTTCTCTATATCTTTCCATATTTTTATTACACTTTTTAAATCTTTTTCTAACTCTTCTTCTGATTTATTTAAACTTGAAGTTCTTATAATTACTCCAAACCCTTCCGGAAGTAACTTATCTACTATACCATTTAATCTTTCTCTTTCTGAATTTTCTTCTATTTTTTGTGATATAGTTCTTATATCTGTATTTGGCATTAATACAAAATATCTACTTGGAATGCTTATATGTGTTGAAACTTTTGCTCCTTTCATATTTGTTGCATCTCTTTTTACTTGTATTAAAAGTTTATCTCCAGTTTTTACTAGTTTTTTTATGTTTTTCTCTTCATTTACTTCTGGGGTTTTGACAACATTCACTTTAGGAAGTATATCTTTTAAATGTATAAATGTATTTCTATCTTCTCCAATGTCAATAAACGCAGCTTGCATTCCTTGAAGAACATTTTCTACTTTTCCTAGATAAATCTTCCCTTCTAATCTTTTCTTTCTATTATCTTCTTCATACTTTTCTATAACATTTCCATTTTCTACAAGTACAATTTTTGAAATGTTTTCTACTCTGTTTATAAAAATTTCTTTCACTTAGATTGTCCTTTCTACATTATTCTAATTATATTTGTTCATGGCAAAATCAACGCCATTTACAATTATATCACAAACTGCGTCTCTCGCATCAATTATTCCTTCATCAATTACTGTTCTATCTTTTATTTTGCTTAAAATAAAATCTGCTAAATCTTGTGAGTTTTGTGGCTTTCCGAACTCCAATTTTTATTCTATAAAACTCTTTATTTCCAAGTTCATGAAGTACTGATTTCATTCCATTATGAGTTCCGGCTTCCACCTTGTTTTCTTATTTTTATTTTTCCCACTTCCACATCAACATCATCATGTATAATAATCATTTTATCATGTTCTATTTTGAAAAAATTAACAAACTCTCTTATCGGAATTCCACTTAAATTCATATATTTTTGTGGCTTTAAAAGAATTACTTTTTCTCCGATTTATACTCCCCTGACCGTAAATTCCATCAAACTTTTTTTTACTTAAATCAATTTCGCATTTTTTTGCAATTTCATTTATTGTATCAAACCCGAACGTTATGTCTTGTATTTGAATATTCGTTTTCTGGGTTTCCAAGTCCTACAATTAAAAACATTTTTATTTTCTCCTATAACTTTTCTCACAGTTAATAGTATACTACATTTTGGTTTTATTTACAATCTTTTTTTATTCTTTAATTATTGATATTTTAATAATTTTCGTATATAATATTTAAAGAAAAAAATTTTTTCAAATTGGAGGTAAAATATATGAAATTTGACGCATGGAATGGTTTTAATTCTCGGTAAATGGCAAAAAGAAATTGATGTAAGAAGTTTTATTCAAACTAACTACACTCCATATGAAGGAGATTCATCATTTTTAGCAAACCCTACTGATAAAACTAAAAAATTATGGGACAAGGTTTTAGAATTATATAAAAAAGAAAAAGCAGCAGAAGGCGGAGTTTTAGATATTGATACAAAAACAATTTCTACTATAGCTGCTCATGATGCTGGATATATTGATAAGACCCTAGAAGAAATTGTGGGCCTTCAAACAGACGCACCACTTAAAAGAGCTATAATGCCTTTTGGTGGCGTAAGAATTGTAGAAAAATCATGCGAAGCTTATGGAAGACAAATGGACCCAGACACAGCCAAAATTTTCCATGGAGCTAGAAAGACTCATAATGATGGGGTTTTTGATGTTTATACTCCTGATGTAAGAGCTGCTAGAAGCTCACATCTTTTAACAGGTCTTCCTGACGGCTATGGACGTGGAAGAATCATTGGAGATTATAGACGTGTCGCTCTTTATGGTGTGGACGCATTAATAAATGAGAGAAAGCATTTCTTAGATTTGCTTGATAAAGACTGCTTCACAGAAGAACTAATTAGAGAAAGAGAAGAATTTGCAGAACAAATAAGAGCTTTGGAAGCTTTAAAAACTATGGCTTTAAAATATGGATATGATATATCTGAGCCTGCAAAAAATGCAAAGGAAGCTGTTCAGTGGTTATATTTTGGATATCTTGCTGCAATAAAAGACCAAAACGGTGCTGCAATGAGTATTGGTAGAACTTCATCTTTCTTAGATATTTATTTTGAAAGAGATTTGAAAAATGGAAGTATAACTGAAGATGAAGCTCAAGAAATTATGGACCACTTTGTAATGAAACTTAGATTAGTTAGATTTTTAAGAACTCCTGAATATAATGAATTATTCAGCGGAGACCCTGTTTGGGTAACTGAAAGTATTGGTGGTATGGGAATCGACGGAAGAACTCTAGTTACAAAAAACTCTTTTAGAGTTTTGCATACACTAGAAAATTTAGGTCCTGCACCTGAGCCAAACTTAACTGTTCTTTGGTCTACTAGATTGCCTAGAGGCTTTAAAGAATACACAAGTGCACTTTCTATCAAAACATCTTCTATTCAATATGAAAATGACGATTTAATGAGAAGATTTTGGGGAGACGATTATGGAATTGCATGCTGTGTTTCTGCAATGCGTATTGGTAAACAAATGCAATTCTTTGGTGCACGTGCTAACCTTGCTAAAACTTTACTTTATGCAATTAATGGTGGTAGAGACGAAAAATCAGGAAAACAAGTAACACCTAAATTTGCTCCTATTACTTCTGAATACCTAGATTATGACGAAGTTATGGAAAAGTTTGATGTTATGATGGACTATGTTGCAAAAATATATATTAAAGCATTAAATGCTATTCATTACATGCATGATAAATATTCTTATGAAGCATTCGAAATGGCTCTTCATGATAAAGATATTTTAAGAACTATGGCTTGTGGTATAGCTGGTCTTTCAGTTGTAGCTGACTCTTTATCTGCAATAAAATATGCTAAAGTTAAGGTCATTCGTGATGAAACTGGTCTTGCAACAGATTATGAAATAGAAGGAGATTTCCCAAAATATGGTAATGATAATGATGATGTAGACCAAATCGCAGTTGATATTATTAAAACATTTATAGGTAAACTTCAAAAACATTCGACTTATAAAAATTCTAAGCATACATTATCAGTTTTGACCATTACTTCTAATGTTGTCTATGGTAAAGCAACTGGTAATACTCCTGATGGAAGAAAAGCTGGAGAACCTTTTGGTCCTGGTGCAAATCCACTTCATGGAAGAGATACAAATGGAGCTCTTGCTGTTATGAATACAATAGCTAAGCTTCCTTATGAATTTTCAGAAGATGGTATTTCTTATACCTTCTCTATTACTCCTAAGGCTCTTGGTAAAGATGAAGAATCTAGAGTTAATAATTTAATTGGAATGCTTGACCGGTTTCTTCTCTCAGGAAGGACATCATATTAATGTAAATGTGTTTGATAGAAGCTTACTTCTTGATGCAATGGAGCATCCTGAAAACTATCCACAGCTTACTATAAGGGTTTCTGGATATGCTGTTAATTTTGTTAAGTTAACAAGAGAGCAACAACTTGATGTTATTAATCGTACTATTCATGAGAAGATTTAAAAATTCATGTCTATGTCTAAGAGGGTTGTTATGGAAAATGAAGAATTAAAAGTTCATTCTTTTGAAAGTTTTGGAACTGTTGATGGTCCAGGAATTAGATATGTTGTGTTTTTGTCTGGGTGTCCTTTAAGATGTAAATATTGTCAAAATAGAGATACTTGGGATATAAATTCTGGACATAGTATGAAGATTTCTGATATTGTAGATACTATTTTGAGATATCAAAATTATATAAAGCCTAATCGGTGGTGTTACAATTTCTGGTGGAGAACCATTACTTCAAGCGAATAAACTTATTCTATTATTTAAAGAATTAAAAAAATACAATATTCATACTGCAATAGATACGTCTCGGAATGTTTAAATTAAATGATACTATAAAGGAACTAATTAGCCTTACAGACTTATTTTTACTTGATATTAAACATATTAATCCATCAAAATCAAAAGAGCTTGTACGGACTTTCAAGTGAGCTTGAATTAGATTTCGCAAGGTATTTAAGTGAGATAAATAAGCCTGTATGGATAAGACAAGTCTTGATTCCTGGAATCACTGATGGTGAAGAAGATTTAGTTAGTTTAAGGAATTTTTTATCTACTTTAAAAAATGTAGAAAAAATAGAAATTCTTCCTTATCATGATTTAGGTAAGTTCAAATGGGAGAATTTAGGTCTCGATTATCCTTTAAAAGATATAAGACCTGCAAATGAAGATGATGTAAAAAGAGCAAAAGAAATACTTAGGATATGAAAAAAGAGCTTTGCATAAATTGCAAAGCTCTTTTTTGTTTTGATTATTTATTCAATCCTTTTAACCCTGGATATACTGCAATTTCTGCTAAGTCATGTTCGATATTTAATAATCTGTTATATTTAGCAACTCTATCTGTTCTACATGGTGCACCAGTTTTAATTTGCCCTGCATTTGTAGCTACTGCTACATCTGCAAGTGTTGTATCTTCTGTTTCACCGCTTCTGTGTGATACTACTGCTGTGTATCCATTTTTCTTAGCAAGTTCTATTGCATCTAATGTTTCTGTAAGTGTTCCTATTTGATTTAATTTTATTAATATACTATTTGTTACTCCTAAGTCAATTCCTTTTTGTAATCTCTTTACATTTGTTACAAATAGGTCATCACCTACTAATTGTATTTTGCTTCCAAGTCTTTCTGTAAGCTTTTTCCATCCGTCCCAATCTTCTTCTGCTAAGCCATCTTCAATTGAAATTATAGGGTATTTTTCTACAAGTTTTGCTTCATAATCTATCATTTCTTCTACTGTTTTTAATTCGTCTGTTTTCCAGAAATAGTAGCATCCTTCTTTTCCTATTTTTTTAGCTTCTTCATACATTTCTGTACTAGCTACATCAAGAGCTAAAAGTACTTCTTCTCCTGGCTTATATCCAGCTTTCCCTATTGCTTCTACTATAAGTGCTAAAGCTTCTTCATCGCTTGAAAGGTTTGGTGCAAATCCACCTTCATCTCCAACACCTGTTGCTAAGCCTTTTTCTTTTAATACTTTCTTTAAAGTATGATATATTTCAGCAGACATTCTCATGCACTCTGTAAAACTTTTTGCTCCAACTGGCATTATCATAAATTCTTGGATATTTACTGTGTTATCTGCATGTTTTCCACCATTTAATATATTCATCATTGGAACTGGTAATGTTTTTGCATTTGTTCCACCGATATAGTTGTATAGTTCCATTCCAAGTGAATTAGCTGCTGCTTTTGCTACAGCTAGTGATACTCCAAGTGTTGCATTTGCTCCAAGTTCACCTTTGTTTTCTGTTCCGTCCAAATCTATTAACATTTTATCAATTCCTACTTGGTCATATACATTCATTCCTACTAAGTTTTCAAATATTTTTGTGTTAACATTTTCTACTGCTTTTTGTACACCTTTTCCAAGATATCTTGATTTATCTCCATCTCTTAATTCTACTGCCTCAAATGCTCCTGTTGATGCTCCTGATGGAACTAATGCTACTCCTTTAAATCCGGTCGACCGTTTCTACTGTTACTTGTACTGTTGGATTTCCTCTTGAATCTAGCACTTCTAGTGCTTCTACGTCTAAAATTTCTAAGTATTCTTTCATAATTTTACTTCCTTTCTATATGTATATATTTAAAAGCTTTAAACTTTTATTTCAATATTTGGCTTTTAGGTACATGTTTTTTGCTAAATTCGATTTCCTCTATCTTATCTTCTGTAACAAACTTAAACTTCTTTTGCATATCACTTATTGTTTCCATGTTTTTGTTTAAACCTTTTGTATAAAGTGGAAGTTCAAATGATGTCTCGCGTGGTTTTGTTTGTTTTTCGTACCTATCTATTAACCCTTGCTCTTTTCTTGTAAAACTTGCATAAGGTAATTTTAAATATCTATATAACCATATTACACGTCTTTTATCTTCATCAAATTCTCCAAATGTCAAATCTTCGTAATTGTATATCGCTCTATATTTTAAATTTTCTATTGAAATCGTAATATTGCTCCAAGGCTCTTCCCCATTTTCGATGCAAATCTCCCTTAGATTTTTTATCATATCATATAGTTCATCTGCGTATTTTGCATATTGCCTTTCGTCAATATCAAATTTACTTGGTATTTCATAAACATTTACTGGTCTTTTTCTAAGTATACCTTTTGGGAAATAGTAAAAAAACATTTCTCCCATTTTTATATCCCCTGGATATTCCATGACTGAAGCATAGAGATAAAGCCTATCCCATTTTTCTGGTAACATATAAAATATCTTTTTTTGTATTTCTTCATGTTTCTTTTTTATATCGGCTGGATATTTCACAAATACCTCCATAAAAATTAAAAATTATCTTACAATTAAACTTTCTCCTGTCATTTCTTCTGGTTTTTTTAACCCCATTATATCTAACATTGTAGGTGCTAAGTCTGCAAGTTTTCCGTGATTTTAAAGTTACTCCTTCCATTCCAAATAGTATTAATGGAACTGGATTTGTTGTATGAGCTGTATGTGGTTCTCCTGTTTTGTAATCTATCATTTGCTCTGAATTTCCATGGTCTGCTGTAATTAAAATTACTCCGCCTTTTTCTTTGACTTTTTCTACAACTTTTCCGTACACACTCATCTATTGCTTCTATTGCTTTTACCGCTGCGTCTAACATTCCTGTATGTCCTACCATATCTGGATTTGCATAATTTAATATTATATTATCATATTTATCTTCATCTATTGCCTCAAGTAATTTGTCTGTTACTTCATAAGCACTCATCTCAGGTTTTAAATCATATGTTGCAACTTTTGGAGAAGGAACTAAAATTCTATCTTCTCCTTCGAACACTTTCTCTTCCCCACCATTAAAGAAGAATGTAACGTGAGCATATTTTTCTGTTTCTGCAATTCTTAATTGTTTGTATCCTTTTTTGCTTATATATTCTCCAAATGTATTATTTAGTTTTGTAGGTTTGAATGCAATTTTTACATTTGGCATAGTTTCATCATACTGAGTAAAACATACAAAATATAGATTTAAGTCTTTTGTTTCAAATTCATTAAATTCTTTATCTACTAATGTTCTTGTTATTTGTCTTGCTCTATCTGGTCTAAAATTGAAAAATATTACTGAATCGTTTTTCTCTATTTTTGCAACTGGTGTATTATCTGAATTTACCATAACTACTGGTTCAACAAATTCATCAAATACTTCTTGTTCATATGATTTTTCTATTGCAATAATAGGATCTGATGCTTTTTTTCCTTCGCCATTTACCATTGCATCATAGCAAAGTTTTATTCTTTCCCATCTTTTATCTCTATCCATTGCATAATATCTTCCTGAGATTGTTGCGATTTTTCCGAATTCCTTTATCTAGCATTTTATCTTTTAATTCTGTTATATACATTTCTCCTGATGCTGGTGGAGTATCTCTTCCATCCATAAAGGCATGTATATATACATCTTCAAATCCTTTTCTTTTACAAGCTTCTAAAAGTCCATATAAGTGTCTATTATGACTGTGAACTCCGTCCGTCTGATAATAGTCCCATAATGTGTAATTTAGAATTATGTTTTTTGCAATTTTCGATTGCATCATTAAATTCTTTTATGCTAAAGAAATCTCCGCTCTTCTATTTTCTTTGTTATCCTTGTTAATTCCTGATATACAATTCTTCCGTGCTCCTATATTTGTATGTCCTACTTCTGAGTTTCCCATTTGTCCGCTCTGGAAGTCCAACTTGCATTCCACTTGTGTATATTTCAGTAGTTGGACATGTTTCCATTAGTTTATCTATATTGGGAGTATTTGCAAGTTTTACTGCATTTCCCTTTTCTTCTGTATTTATTCCAAATCCATCTAGGATCATTAGCATGGTTAGGTTCTTTTTCATTCTTCTTCCCTTCTAGCATTCGAACGATAATCAGCAACCTGCTTCGTTACTGCTCAGTCGATTTCCCATCGATGTACCACTAGTACACCTCAGGGAATATCTCCTTCGCGCGCCTAGCATCTTACTAATTCTTGTTCGAACTTTATTATCGTTATTCTATTTTTTTACAACGTAGATTACTGCTTATTGTTAGAAATTAACTATTCTAGCAAATTCTTCCGCTTTAAGGCTTGCGCCTCCGACAAGCCCACCATCTATATCTGATTTTGAAAATAACTCTTTGGCATTTCCGCTTTTTACGCTTCCACCGTATTGTATTATAACACAATCTGATACATCTTTTCCATATGTTTTTTCAATTTCTTCTCTTATTTTTTGTATACTTATGTTTGCATCATCTGATGTAGCTGTTTTTCCTGTTCCAATTGCCCATATAGGTTCATATGCTATTATTGTGTTTTTTACTTCTTCAGGTGTTAGTCCGAGAAAGGGCAAGCCTTGTTTGTCTTGTAATAACTTCTTCCCAGTTTCCGCTTTCTCTTTCTTCTAGAGTTTCCCCTACACAAACTATTGGCTTTAAGCCGTTTGCAAATGCAGCTTTTATTTTTTTGTTTACTGTTTCGTCTGTTTCTGAAAAATACTGTCTTCTTTCTGAATGTCCAATTATGACATATTCTACGCCAATTGATTTTAGCATTTTACCGAGATACTTCTCCAGTAAATGCTCCGCTTTCTTCAAAATGCATATTTTGTGCACCTATTTTTATATTTGTATCTTGTGCATTTAAAGTGGCATAAAATAAGTCTATATATGGTACACAAAGAATAACTTCATTTTTTGTGTCTTTCACAAGCGGTGTTAGTTCTTGTATAAAGTCTATTGCTTCATTTGGAAGCATATTCATTTTCCAGTTTCCTGCAATTACTTTTCTTCTTTCCATTATTTATCCTCCAAACAGTTAATTCCAGGAAGAGTCTTTCCTTCTAAATACTCTAGTGAAGCTCCTCCGCCTGTTGATATATGAGTCATCTTGTCTGCAAGTCCTGCTTTTTCTACTGCAGCTGCTGAATCTCCACCACCTATAACAGTAGTTGCATTTGTATCTGCTAAAATTTTTGCAATTTCGTTTGTTCCGAACTGCAAATTTTTCAAACTCAAATACTCCAAGTGGTCCATTCCACATGATTGTTTTTGCATTATTTAAAACTTCTGCATAAGTTTTAATAGTTTCTGGTCCGATGTCTAATCCTTGCCAGCCATTTTCTATTTCGTTTGCATTTACAATTTTACTTTCTGCATTTTCACTAAATTCTTTTGCTACATTTACATCTACTGGTAATAGTAAATTTACATTTTTTGCTTTAGCTTTTTCCATAAGTTCTTTTGCAAGATCTAGTTTTTCTTCTTCACAAATTGAATCTCCAATATTCATTCCTTTTGCCTTTAAGAATGTATATGCCATTCCTCCACCAATTATTAGTGTGTCTACTTTTTCAAGTAAGTTGTTTATTACTGTGATTTTGTCTGAAACTTTCTTTCCACCAAGAATTGCGACAAATGGTCTTTCAGGATTGTTTAAACTATCTCCTAAGAATTTTATTTCCTTTTCTATTAAAAATCCTGAAACTGATGGTAAGAATTCAGAAACCCCTGCAGTAGAACTATGTGCTCTATGTGCTGTACCAAATGCGTCATTTACATAGATTTCAGCAAGTGAAGCTAAAGCTTTTGAGAATTCTCTATCATTTTCTTCTTCTCTTTTGTCAAACCTAACATTTTCAAGTAGTACTACATCTCCATTTTGCATATTGATTGTAAGTGATTTTGCACTTACTCCGCAAATGTCGTTTGCTAATTTTACTTCTTTCCCAAGCTCTTTTTCAAGTTCTTTTTGCACCGGAGCTAAAGAAAATTCCTTCTTTACTTCTCCTTTTGGTCTTCCAAGATGTGAGCAAAGAATGACTTTTGCATTATGCTCTATTAAATATTTTATTGTAGGAAGAGCTCCCACAATTCTTCTTGTATCTGTTATATTACCGTTTTCATCTTGTGGCACATTAAAATCACATCTAACTAAGACTTTTTTTCCTGAAACGTCTATATCCCTAACTGTTTTTTTATCCATAATATCTCCTTTTTTCTCAATTAATGTACAAAAGATAAAACTTTAAAATTTCACTTTTAAAGTTTTATCTTTTTAGAAATTATCTACCTGAAATATATATTGCAAGGTCTACTAATTTATTTGAATATCCCCATTCATTGTCATACCATGCAACTAATTTTACAAATGAATCTGTTAAAGCAATACCTGCTTTACTATCGAATATAGATGTGTGTTCATCATGTATAAAATCTGAAGATACAACATCGTCTTCTACATATTCTATTATGCCTTTCATTTCATTTTCTGATGCTTTTTTAACAGCTGCACATATTTCTTCATATGATGCAGGTTTTTCTAGGTTACAAGTTAGGTCTACAACTGATACATCTGTTGTAGGTACTCTAAATGCCATTCCTGTAAGTTTTCCATTAAGTGATGGAATAACCTTTCCTACTGCTTTTGCAGCCCCTGTTGATGATGGGATAATGTTATATGAGGCACTACGTCCACCTCTCCAATCTTTCTTTGAAGAACCATCTACTGTTTTTTGAGTTGCTGTAATTGAGTGTACTGTTGTCATTAACCCGTCTTTTATTCCAAAGTTATCATTGATAACTTTTGCAAGTGGAGCTAAGCAGTTTGTTGTACAAGATGCATTTGAAACTATATTCATTGATGGGTCATATTCTGTATTGTTAACTCCCATAACAAACATTGGTGCATCTTTTGATGGTGCACTTATTATGACTTTCTTTGCTCCTGCTTCTAAATGTGTATTTGCTTTTTCTATTGTTGTAAATACTCCTGAACATTCAAGAACATAATCTACTCCGTCTTTTCCCCATGGAATATTTTTAGGATCCATTTCATTATATACTTTTATTTCTTTTCCATTTATAATTAATTTTCCGTTCCTCTCCTTTTACATCTCCGTTAAATCTTCCATGTATTGTATCATATTTTAGCATGTAAGCCATGTAATCTGCTGTTATAAACGGGTCATTTATAGCAACTACTTCTACTTCTTTCTTTGAAATTGCGGCTTGGCAAGTTAATTTTCCTATTCTCCCAAAACCATTAATACCAATTTTTACTGACATAAAAATTCCTCCTTTTTTTCGTAAGTGCCTTTCACGTTTTGTTCACTTCCGTAAATGATTTTTTATTTTCGTAACTATTCTATATCAAACTTAAAATTTTTGCAACCCCTTTTTTGCAGTTATTTTAATAGCAATTTAACAATACGAAAAAACATACTAAAACAATTACTTGCTTTAGTATGTCCTACTTATTATCACTTTATTATATTTTTCAAATCAATTAAAATCTAATTTCTTGGAATAAGAAACCTTTAACTCCTTGCCATGTAATCTCTTGATGTAAAAATTCATTTATTTCATCTTCTACTTTTTGTTGATATGGAGTTAATTCTACTTTTATTTCCTTTAACATCAATGTCTTAAATTTATTCCAAAATCCAAATTGTACTGGCAATTGTCCTTGATTCACTGATAATTCTCCTTGATTAACTTGGTTTTCTTCCATAACCACAATTCCTCCTTTGTACTTCCTATACCCTTATTATATATTTATACTACAATTTCCAAATTTTTGCAATATATTACCTGATTTTTATTGTTAAGTTTTTATTACATTTTTATTACATGTGTATTACAAAATCAAATCTCTTTTTAAAAAGCCAATCTTTATCTCTCCGAAGTCCAATAAATTTACTATTCTCATATATTCTATATACTCCATCTTTGCTCTCTGTTTTTAGTTTTACTCCATTCAAAAATAATTCTAATTTTTTTGTATCTAATGTAATCTTTTCGTTTTCACTAAACATATCTTCAATAGAAATAATTTTATTTTCAAAAAATGTCATGTCTCTTTCATGTAATTCAACTTCTGGAATAGCTATACTATCCGCTAAATCAAATCTTCCGTACTTTTGTCCTTTCTAGTCCGAAACATACATCCGAATTTCTCCGAATAGCTTCTGCTATATCTTCGCAAAGTGTTCTTATATATGTACCTTTGGAACATTTTACTTTAAATACTATCTCATTCTCTTCTTTTTTTATCTCTTCCAAATTCATATCATATATTTCGATTTTTCTAGGAGCTATTTCTACTTTTTCTCCTTTTCTTGCATACTCATAAAGTTTTTTTCCGGTTAATTTTTATTGCAGAATACTGTGGCGGAATTTGTTCCCTCTTTCCTATAAAACTTTTTAAAACAGTATTTACTTTGTGTCTATCCAAGCTATCAGGTTTTACTTCTCTCTCTTCAAGTATCTTTCCTTCGATATCGCAAGTCACTGTCCTAATTCCAAGTTTTAGT
Source organism: uncultured Clostridium sp. (assembly GCA_948469655.1). Classification (GTDB taxonomy): domain Bacteria; phylum Bacillota; class Clostridia; order TANB77; family CAG-508; genus JAAWPK01. The sequence continues at coordinate 8,065 of CAOKMF010000014.1, read as the reverse complement.
CTTGCAATATATTCTTTATCGTGATTTATTAAATATTTAGAGACTTTTGTTCCTTTTCCGAATAAGCAAAGGAAGAACACCTGTAGCCATTGGATCTAGTGTTCCTGTGTGTCCTACCTTTTCATTTAATATTTTCTTTAATTTATATACTACATCATGTGAAGTGCAATTTTCTGGTTTTCTTACTACTAAAATTCCATCTAACATTTGTTATTCCTTTAGAAATGTTTTTACTCTATCTATAATTTTTTCCTTTGCTTGTTCAAGTGGAAAATGAATCGTACACCCTGCAGCTCTTATATGTCCCCCTCCACTAAATATAGAACAAACTTCTGATACATTTACATATTCATTTGAACGAAGTGATATTTTAAAGCCATCTTCTATCTCTCTTAAAAATATTGATACTTCTACATCTTCAATATCTCTTCCGATTTCAACTATTCCTTCATGATCACCTGGCATTACATTTAATCTTTTTTCATCTTCTAATGTCATATATGTAAATGCAATTTTACCATTTTCAAAGAACTCCATTCTGTCCATTATAATCTTTGTAAGCTCAAAATGAGCCTTTGTTTTTACCCCCAAAACTTTTCTACATATATCAGATATATTTACGCCTAAACTTAATATTCTTGCTGCTATTTCAAATGTCTCTGTTGATACACCTTCATATCTAAATCCACCTGTATCTGTAAGTATTCCTGTAATTAGGCATTCTCCAATATCTTTATCCATTTCTATACCTATAGTACCTAAAATTTCCGCTAATATTTGTGCGCATGCAGGAGTTACTGGATTTACATAGTTGTAGTCTGCATACATTGTATTTGAGCCATGATGGTCTATTGATACTGTAACTTTTGCAGTTTCGTATAATTCTTCATACCCTTTTAATCTTTTTGTATCTGCACAATCTAAAGCAATTGCTAAATCATATGGTAAATCTTTCCTTCCTTCACTTTTTACTTTATCTATTCCAGGAAGGAAATCAAAAGTTTTTGGATATTCTGGTATAACAATATCTACTTCCTTTTCCATTTTGCAAAGTGCATTATACATTGCAAGAGAACTTCCGAACTGCATCTCCATCTGGATATTCATGTGTTAATATCACTATGCTTTTGGCATTTTCTATTTCTCTTTTTATATCGTCTAAAGTCATAAAGTTAACCCCCAATATTTTTAATTTATTTTTGCTCTTTTGGCATTATTTCCTTTAAAATTTGATCTATTTTTGCCCCATATTCCATGGAATCGTCTAATACAAACACAAGCTCAGGTGTAATTCTTAAATTTATTCTTTTTGCAATTTCTGTTCTAATATAACCTGAAGATTTTTTTAAGTTAGCAAGTGTGTCTTTAACATTTTTTGAATTTAATATGCTTACATATACTTTTGCATATTTAAGGTCTGGTGTAACTTTAACTCTAGTAACACTAATAAGTCCTGTAATTTTAGGATTTTTAAGTTCGAAACTTATAATATTACTAATTTCTTTTTTTAATTCTTCATCTATACGACCTAGACGATTATTGTTTTTTTGCATAATGTTATTCCTTTCTATATTTATTATCACAGCTATTATAGTGCGAAGATGTCCTGCCTAGGAAGTTTATATATAGACTTCCTGTCGAGGACTTTAAGCGAGTATAAGCTGTGATAGTATATATAAATTATTTTTTAACCTCTTCCATAACAAATACTTCTAGTGTATCGCCTTCAGTCAAATCATTAAAGTTCTCGATAGAAAGCCCACACTCATACGAAGCCGCAACTTCTTTTACATCATCTTTAAATCTCTTTAATGATGCAAGTTTTCCTTCATGTATTACAACATTATCTCTTATAACTCTAACTCCAGCATTTCTTGTAATCTTTCCATCTAATACATAACATCCTGCAATTGTTCCTAAATTACTTACTTTAAATGTCTGTCTTATTTCTGCATTTCCTATTATTTTTTCTTCAAATGTAGGGTCTAGCATTCCCTTCATAGCAGCTTCTACATCTTCTATTGCTTTATAAATTACAGAATATTGCTTAATTTCAATTTCTTCTTTTTTAGCCATTTCTTTTGCAAGAGCTTCAGGCCTTACATTAAACGCAATTATTATAGCATTTGCAACTTTTGCAAGTGTTACATCTGATTCTGTAACCCCACCAACATTTGAATGTATTACTTTTACTGTTACTTCTTCATTTGAAATTTTTTCCAAGCTAGTCTTTACAGCTTCTACTGAACCTTGTACATCTGCTTTTACAATTAGGTTTAATTGTTTTAGTTTGTTCTTTTCTATTTGTGAGAATAAATCATTTAAGCTAACTTTTGATATTGCATTTATTGATTTTTCTCTTTCCTGACGTTTTCTCTTTTCAATTAAGTGTTTTGCAGTTTTTTCGTCTTCAACTTCATAAAAAGTTTCTCCTGCTTCTGGTACTTCTGTTAGTCCAATAATTTCAACTGGTGTAGATGGTCCTGCTTTCTTAACCTTTTTACCTTTATCGTTCATCATAGCTCTAATTCTACCAATAACAGAACCTACCACTACTGTATCTCCTACATCAAGTGTTCCACGTTGTACAAGCATTGTTGCAATTGGGCCTTTTGTTTTGTCAAGTCTTGCTTCAATTACTACACCTTTTGATTGCTTGTCAGGGTTTGCTTTTAAGTCCTGAACATCTGCAACTAACAATACCATTTCAAGTAGTCCATCTATATTTATTCTTTTCTTAGCTGAAATTTCAACAAATACAGTGTCTCCGCCCCACTCTTCAGGAACAAGTTCATATTTCATTAACTCTTGTTTTACTTTTTCAGGGTTTGCACCTTCTACATCTATTTTGTTTATTGCAACAATTATTGGAATACTAGCATTTTTTGCATGGTTTATAGCTTCTACTGTTTGAGGCATAACTCCATCATTTGCTGCGACAACTAATATTGCAATATCTGTAACTTGTGCACCTCTAGCACGCATGCTTGTAAATGCTTCGTGGCCTGGAGTATCTAAAAAAGTTATTTCTCTTCCATTTACTTCTACTTTATATGCACCAATATGTTGTGTAATTCCACCTGCTTCTCCTTCTATTACATTTGTAGATCTTACAGCATCTAGAAGTGATGTTTTACCATGGTCTACGTGACCCATAACTACTATTACTGGTGGTCTTGGTTTTAAGTCTTCTTCTCTATCGTCTGTATCATCAAACAAAATATCTTCTTCTGTTACAACTTCTTTTTTTATAGCTGTTATTCCAAATTCCTGAGCTATAAGGAAGGCTGTATCGAAGTCTACATCATTATTTACTGTTGCCATTATTCCATAATCTAATAGTTTTTTAATAATATCTCCTGTAGTTTTTTTCATTTCTTGGGCTAAATCTTTTACAGTAATTGATTCCGGAATTGTTATTTCTGTAAGCTTAAATATTTTTTGTTTTACTCTATCTTCATCTTGATTAATCTTTTTCTTTCCTCTTTTACCTCTTACAGTTGTTAAATCATAATAATCAAACATTCCGCCTTCTGGGTCAGAGAACATATTTGATAATTTATTTTCTTGTTTTAAATTTCTAAGTTTTCCTGAATCAAAATCTTCATTTTTTGTATTCTTTGTACCTTTTCTTTGTCTTGCTTCATCTGCACCTTTGCTGTTATTTTTCTGTTTTGTCATGTTTCGATTGTATTCACGAACATTTTCTTTTTCTACTATATCAGTAGCCATGATATTTTTGATGTTCTTTTCAATTCCTCTATCGTCTAGTTTTCTATTATTTCTGTAATCTCCTCTAGAATTGCTATCTGAATTAAAATTCTTTTTATTTGGATATCTATTTCCACTATTTGTTCTATTATCTCTATCATTTCTGTCATTTTTATTAAATTTATTTACAGATTTATTATCTCCAAAATTTCTTTGGTGATTATTATCAAATTTTGGTTTATTTCCAAATCTCTGGTTATCTACAGGCTTTTTAAAATCTCTCTTTTCTGCATTTTCTTTTATTTCTTCTTTTTGATTTCCCTCATGCATTTCTTCTTTTTTTGTTAAATCTTGCTTTACTTCTTCCTTCTTAGCTTCTTCTTTTTTTGGTTTAGAAGCAAATCCAAATAATTCACTTGCAGTCATCGGTTTAGTAGGTTTATTTCTATATACTATGTTGTATTCTTGGTTCTTCTTTCTTTCTACAAATCCAACATCTTTGCGAGCATTATTTTCTGATTTTGCTTTTTGCTCTGCTTCTTTTTTTGCAAGTTCCTCTTCTGAAATAATGACCTCGCGCCTAATTATTACAGGTGTGCTATTAGATTTTTCAGTTTTCTGTTTTTGTTGTGCTTTATTATCTTGTTTCATTTTAGTTATTTCCTTTTCTATTTTGTTTGCATCACTTTGTTCAATCAAGCTCAAATGACTTTTAATTTCAATTCCTAATCTACTTGCCACTTCCATAATTTCTTTGCTTGATCTTCCTATTTTTTTTGCTAATTCATGTATTTTTATTTTATCCATAGCAAATCACCCCCCGATTACATTTTTCTATAATTCCATCTGAAAAATTTTTATCTGTTATCCCAATTACCGCTTTATTCCTTTTACCAATTATATGGCTTAATTCTTCTATTGTACTTAATTCTATTACATTTATACCATTATTAGTACAAACATATCTTATGTTTTTCTTAGTTTTTTCCGAAGCGTTCACTGCTACAATCACAAGTTTTATTTTTTTCTTTTTTATCCCTTCTAAAACTGCATCCATTCCTGAAATCACCTTGCCGAGATTTTGATGCAAGCCCGAGTATTCCTAAGTTATGTTTAATTTCTGCCAAATAACACACCTCTTAATTCCTCATATTTTTTATTATCTATATTGGTTTTTAAAGCAAATTTTAGTTTATTTGCTTTAACCATTTTTTCAAAACAAGTTACATTATCACAAATATATGCTCCTCTACCATCTATTTTTTTATCAAAGTCGAATATTATTTCATTTTGTTTATTTTTAACAATTCTAATTAAATCTGTTTTCTCTCTTTTTGCCCTACAACCTATACATGTTCTAGTTAGCTTATTATTCTTCATTATTTTCCTCTTCTACTGTATTTTCTTCTTCGCTTTCTTCAGCTTGTTTTTGCATTTCTTCAAGCATTTCTCTAAACCCAGTTTCTGATTTAATATCTATCTTCCATCCTGTAAGTTTTGCTGCAAGCCTTGCGTTTTGTCCTGATTTTCCAATTGCAAGTGATAACTGGTCATCTGGGACAATAACTCTTGCTGACTTTTCTTCTTCATTTATATCTACTGCAAGAACTTTTGCAGGAAGTAGACTTGATGAAATGAATATACTTGGATCTTCGTCCCATTCTATTACATCTATTTTTTCTCCACTTAGTTCATTAATTATGTTCTGAATTCTAACTCCCTTTTGTCCTACACATGAGCCAACCGGGTCAATATTTTCATTTTGTGCATGCACTGCAACTTTACATCTATTACCTGGATCTCTTGATACACTTTTTACCTCGATCAATCCCTCATATATTTCTGGTATTTCAAATTCAAATAACTTTTTAACGAAGTCTCCAGCACTTCTTGATACTATAACTTGTGGTGCACCTTTTGCTCCTCTTACTACATCTACAACATATGCCTTTATCTTGTCATTTACTTTATACTTTTCTGTTGGAATTTGTTCTTTTCCTGGCATTATTCCTTCTAGCTTTCCAAGGTCTAATACAACTATTCCTGCATCTGCCTTTTGTACTATTCCTGAAACGATTTCGCCTTTTCTTTCATTAAACTCACCAAATACTATATCTCTTTCTGCTTCTCTTAGTTTTTGCACTATTACTTGTTTTGCTGTTTGTGCTGCAATTCTTCCAAAGTTTCTTGGATTTAATTCTACATCAACTGTGTCTCCAACTTTTAGCTGTTTATTTATTTTAACCGCATCTGATTTTACTATTTCTGTAACTGGATCTTGTATTTTACTTACAACTTGCTTTACAGAATATATATGTGTTTCTCCTGTTTCTCTATCAATAACCACCTTTACATTTTCACTCTCTTTATAGTTGTTTTTATATGCAGTAACAAGAGCAAATTCAATCTGCTCCATTAAATATTCCTTTTTGATTCCTTTTTCTTCTTCTAATGCCTCTAGTGCTAATTCTAATTCTTTGTTGTCTATTGCTTTCATTTTTATACCTCCTAAATTTGTTTACCAATTATATTTTGTTTTGATTTGTGAAATCAAAGCACGCTCTATTTTTACTTCTTTTGAATCAGTTTGTATGTATATATCTTCTTTGTCAAACTTTGTAATCTTACCTGATATAACTTTTTCTTTATCTATGGACTTAAATAGTTTTACTTCTACTTCATTTCCTATATTTTCTTCTAAATGACTATCTTTTCGTAAAATTCTTTCTACTCCAGGTGATGATATTTCTAAAAAGTATTCTGTTTTAATATAGTCTGCTTCGTCTAGAATATCATTTAACTCTCTACTTACTTTCTCACAGTCTGTAATGTCTATACCCTTCTCGCTATCAATATATATCCTTAAAAAGTAATCTTTGCCCTCTTTTGCATATTCTACATCATATAGTTTGTACCCAAGTTCCTCTACCTTAGGCTTAACTAGGGATTCTACTTTTTCCTCAATATTTGCCATAAACTATTTTCCCTCTTCCTATACATACATAAAGAGTGGAATTTGCTTCCACTCTTCTACTCTCATATTTGTATTATTATTTTATAACCTTTTTTTAGGTTTGTCAACCCCTTTTTACGAATTTCCGTAAGGGTCAATGTTGACACATAATATTTTTTGTTGTTAGGTCATGCTACCTACAATCGAAGTGTGCACCAACTACGGAATGTGTGCAAGTATTGGTTACCGTGTGACGATTTCCACAAGTCGAGCAGTAATTTCCAGAGCATCCGTGAACTATACCACACCCAGTTTGAGTATGCACAATTACAATATGTGCACCAACTAGTTTGTGTAAGGTTTCCATGGCATTTTGAGCAGTAAAGGGTATCATACCAGTAGCGAACTGGATCAGCATTTGATCCGTGACCACAGTTACCACAACGACCCCAACCAGCACCGGCCAGCTCCTGCAATCTTCACATAGTGTTGTCCGTCCATGTCCTCCGCAAGATGGACAAGTTCTTGTGCCTGTACCCCCTTGACAATAAGTGGCTGTCGTAACTTGACTGTTCGTGGTTCTACCTGAATTATCTGTAACTACTACTCTTATGTAATATGTTGTATTTGATAAGCCTGAATATATGTATGGTGTGTCTGTATTATCTTTTGTATCTATTGTTGTAAATCCTGCTGTTGCACTTGTTGTGCTTAATTGGTATTGATAGTTCCTTATTCCTGACTGTGTGTCTGTTCCTATTGCTTGTACTGTTACTGAGTTTCCTGTTGTTCCTGTTACTGTCATTCCTGCTTCTGGATCTTCTGTGTCTATTTTGTCTGTACTTTCACTTCCTATTAACCCTATTTTGTTTGTGCTTGATATGTATACCGCTTTTACTGTACAGTTGCTATTTATTGTGAATGCTCCGTTATATACTTCTCCATTTGTATTGCTAGGATTGCTTCCATCTGTTGTGTATTTTAATGTAAATCCATTAACTGGAACCATTGTTACTTGTTTGCTTTGTGTCCATGTGTCTTTGTTTGCTATTGTTATGTTAGGTGCATATGCGAATGTTTCTACTGTTATTGTTCCTGTGTCTTTGTATAGTCCTGCATTGTCATATATTCTTACATGTACATTAAGTGGTTTTCCTGCCCATGCCGTTCCTGTTACTTCTAATATTGATGTTCCTGTTATTTTTGTGTCTTTCTTCTCCCCATTTACATAGTATTCATATTTTGATACTTTTGATGTTGCGTCTGTTGCTGTTACGTTTACTGTGAAGCTTCTATCTGTTATTGTGCTTGCATCTACTGTTGGTATTCCGTACTTCTGGTTCTTTTGTGTCTTTGTATACGTTTATTGTTTTTGTTGTTGATCTGTTTCCTGCTTCGTCT
>CAOKMF010000013.1 GCA_948469655.1 uncultured Clostridium sp. | reverse complement strand
GTATTACTAGTATTATTATCATCACTAGTAATGCGATTAGCGTTACTCCGCTTTCGCTTCTTTTGTTTGGTCTCACTTTGTTCATTTAACTTTTTCCTTTCTCTCTTTAGTTTTTATTTTGTATATTTTTTCTTTTTTGTTACATATTATTTTTACACCCTTTTGGCAAGAAATAAAAATAGCCAAAGTCAAACCAAAAAAACCAAACTATTTTTATTTCTTCCCAAAAAGGTGAGTTTTTTTATAAATTTCGATTTGTTTTTGCATTTTGTTCATCTATGGAACAATTTTAACATTTATTTTTTGTAAAATCAATATATATTTGTTCTTTTATTGAAATTTTTTGCTAGTAATTTGTGGAAATCACCTAAATAATTATTTGCGCTTATTTTTTAGAGTTTGACTTTGGATAAAATTCAACATTAGGAGGTTTTAATATGAAAAAATTTAATAAGTTTGAAAATAAGTTTAATATCATAGGTTCTAATATTAAACTTATTAGAAAAACTGAAAAGATTACTCAAGAAGATTTATGTGCAAGAATGCAAGTTTTAGGATATCAGATTAACCGAAGTGATATTTCTAAAATTGAGAATTGTAATAAGTTTATTGCTGATTTCGAGGTTTTGGGTTTTGCGAAAGCTTTAAATAAATCTATTTTGGATTTATATGATTTAACTGAAATTAAAAAATAACAAAGCCATAACAAACAAAAAGGCGGGATTTACCCTCCTTTTTTGATTAACATAATATTTGAATTTTGTGGAAACTTCTTACGTATTTCTTTCTTCTTCGACTAAATCCATTATGTCTTTACATTTCTTCCATGTTGCAACTTCTATGTACTCATTTTCTTTCTTAAATCTTTTTAATTTTTTCATTGTCCCATCTGTTGAATCTAGGTCTGTTACTATTACCTTTTTTATTCTTTCTTCTTTACCATACATTATCTTAAATAATAGCCCTCTAAGTACTCCATCTATTTCTCTTTCTTGATTTTTTACCCCAATTATTACATATATTCCGATTTTCATTTAAGTTCGTAAATTTCATTATATAGTAAATTGTTTTTATCATTTCAATTATTCCATAAATGGCAAGAATATAGAAAATAGCATGTAGGATATTATCTAACAATTAAATTCCACCTCTCATGCTATTAGTCTATTCTTATTCTTATTTCTTTGTGTTTGTCTAAATTTATACACTTTAGATTATTCCAATTTTTTTAGCCATTTGTTTACCTTTTTTCATTATAGTTTTTTTCATTTTGTTATTGCTTTCCATATAAACAATAGCAATTCCTGCTGATGCCATAGCACCGATTACCATACCTTTTACAAATTTCATAAAACTTTCCCTCCTTAAAAAACTACTTATAAAAATATACATATAATGTTATTATTTCTTTTTAAAACAAAAGTATACTTTATTTTGATCTTTCTTTTTTTAGAAGTGTTACAATTTCTATTCCTGCAATGATTAGCAAAAATATTCCAAAATACATTTTTAGCTTGTTTGTTTCAAGTCCTATAGATATTTTTGCACCAACAATAGCTCCGAATTACTCCACATCCTGAAACAATTAGCCCTATCTTCCATTTAATTAGCTTTTGTTTTATATTTGTAATTATCGATGTAATGGATGTTGGTATAAAAAAGATTAGATTTGCACCTTGTGCTATATGTTGGTCTTTTCCCAAAAATAGCGAAAGACAAAGAATTAAAATTGTTCCTCCTCCCATTCCCATTCCTGAGACTAGCCCTGAGATTATTCCTATTAAGATATTTATAATTTTTATCACCCCTTAGTTTGAAAGATAAACTTCGTATTGCGTTGTTGCTACTCAGCAAATTTCCCATCGATGTACATTAGTACACCTCAGGGAATATTTGCTTCGTGCGCCTAGCGATACTCGTTTCTTTTTCGAACTTATATTCCTATGATTAACCTAACTCCAGTATAAATTAAGAATATTGTAAAAAATATTCTTAAAATTTTGTCTGATAACTTTTGAAGTAGTTTTGCACCAAAAAAGCCTCCGAATTATTCCACCGAATAGCACAAAGTATACCAGTGTTTAGCTCTATATATGAGGAATTAAAATAAAATATAGAACTTGCACACACCATTGGTAATATGCAAAAAACAGATGTCGCTCTTGCCTCTTTTTCACCGAAGTTTTAATATATAGGTAAAGGCAGGAACTAGTACCATTCCGTCCTCCTGAGCCAAAAAGCCCTGTGATAAATCCAGCAGTTAGGCCTACCATAACTTTTTTAAACATTTCTTTCCACCTTTTTTATATTTTAGTTATATTATCGGTTTTATAGAAATTTTTTATTCTTGTTTTTTATTCTTATTTTCCTATTTACATATAATCTAAATTTTATTTATCAGTTGATACTTCTACACATCTTTTTATTACGTCTTAAGTTATATTTATACTGTTATATGTGATTTTTACTTTTGTAGTGATAAAATACTAACCAAAGAAATACATTTTTCGACAAAATTTTTATTAGATATGGGGGTTTAACATGATTAAAATTAAATTATGCGAACAGTTAGGTAAAAATAAGATGACACAAAAGGCTATAGCTATGCTTACAGGTATACGTCCTGCCACAATATCTAACATGTATCATGGAGACACTAAACGTATAGACATTAAGCAAATGGATAGTCTTTGTAAAGCCTTTAACTGTGAAATCTCTGACTTATTTGAATACATTCCTGATGAAAAAAAGAAGTATTAGGATTTAAAAGGAAAAAGAGAATTAGCAGTGTCTTGACCGCTAACTCTCTTTTTTTATCTCTTTTCTATTCCCTCTTTAAACATTTTGTTTAACATTCCTGGATTTGCTTTACCTTTTGTTTCTTTCATTGCCTGTCCTACTAAAAAGCCGAATCGCTTTTTCTTTTCCAGCTTTGAAGTCTGCTATTGACTGTGGGTTTGCATCTAGTATTTTATCTACTATTTCTTTTATAGCTCCTTCGTCTGATATTTGTAGCCATCCGTTTTTTTCTATTATTTTGCCAGGAGCTTCTAGGTTTTCAAACATTTTATCTAATACATCTTTTGCAATCTTACTACTTATTGTTCCTTTTTCTATAAGTCCAATTAGCTCTGCTAAATGTTCAGGTGTAAATGGAATCGCATCTGGTTCTTGCTCTTTTTCGTTTAATATTCTTGCTATATCTGATAAAAGCCAATTACATACTGCTTTTGGGTTACCACAAATTTTTGTACTCTTTTCAAAAAAGTCTGATAAATATTTTGAGCTAGTTATTGTGTTTGCTTCTTTTTCTGTAAGTTTATATTCTTCTAGATATCTTGCTTTTCTGCTTTCAGGTAGTTCTGGTAAATTCTTCTTTATATTTTCTATATATTCTTCTGAAAGCTTTATAGCTACTAAGTCTGGATCTGGGAAATATCTATAATCTTGTGCATCTTCTTTATCTCTCATTGAAAATGTCTTTCCTGATACTTCGTCCCATCTTAAAGTTTCTTGGTCTATTTTTCCACCATTTTCAATTATATCTATTTGTCTGTCTATTTCATATTCAAGTGCTCTTGAGATTGCTTTAAATGAGTTCATGTTTTTCATTTCTGTTCTTGTTCCATATTCTTTTTCTCCCCATTTTCTAACAGAAATGTTTACATCTGCTCTTAAAGAACCTTCTTGCATTTTACAGTCTGATACTTCTATATATTCTAATATTGATTTTAGTTTTTTTAGATACTTGTCTGTTTCATCGACTGAACGAATATCTGGTTCAGATACAATTTCGATTAATGGCACTCCTGCTCTATTTAAATCTACTAAGCTTCCTCTTCCATAATCGTCATGGTTTAATTTTCCCGCATCTTCTTCTATATGTATTCTTGTAAGTCTTATCTTTTTCTTTCCTTCTTCTGTATCTATTTCAACAAAACCTCTTTCACATAGCGGTTTGTCGAATTGTGATATTTGATATGACTTTGGAAGGTCTGGATAGAAATAGTTTTTTCTATCGTTTTTACTATCTCTTGATATTTCACAATTTGTCGCAAGTCCTGCTTTTACTGCATATTCTACAACCTTCTCATTTAAGACGGGCAGAGCTCCTGGCATTGCCATACAAACAGGACAGCAGTGTGTATTTGGATCTCCACCAAATTCTGTAGGACATGAGCAAAATATTTTTGTTTTTGTAGATAATTCTGCATGCACTTCAAGTCCGAATTACAACTTCATAGTCTTCTCTTGCCATTTTATTTCCCCCCCTTAAATGTAGGTTTGTGGTTTTCTCTAAATTTTGCTTGTTTCTCATATGCATATGCTATATTTAGTAATTTTTCTTCTTCAAAGTAATTTCCGAATTAGTTGCATTCCGATTGGCATTCCATCCTTATCTACTCCGCATGGAATTGATATTCCGAGGAAGTCCTGCTATATTTACTGGCACTGTGCATATGTCTGCAAGCCACATTTCTAGAGGGTTTCCTGATTTTTCTCCAAATTTGAATGCTGTAACTGGTGATGTTGGAATTAATATTGCATCATGGCTTTCAAATCCTTTTTTAAATTCGTTTTGTACCAATGTTCTAACTTTTTGTGCTTTTTTGTAATATGCATCATAGTATCCTGAGCTTAATACGTATGTTCCAAGGATAATTCTTCTTTTCACTTCTTCTCCGAAGCCTTCACTTCTAGAGTTTCTATATATTTCTTTTAGGTTTGTAAAGTTTTCAGTTCTATAACCATATCTTATTCCATCAAATCTTCCAAGGTTTGAGCTTGCTTCTGCACATGCAATAATGTAGTATGTTGCTAAGGCATATTTTGCAACATCTAGTGTGATTTCTTCTATTTCTGCACCAAGTGATTTATATGTATTTATTGCTTCTTCTAGTGATTTTTTTACATCTTCTGATATTCCTTCTCCAAAAAATTCCTTTGGTACTGCGATTTTTTTACCTTTTATATCATTTTTTAAAGATTTTGTATAGTCTTTTTTTGGTATATCTACTGATGTTGTGTCTTTTTCGTCCTTTCCTGCAATTAATGATAGAAGTATAGCTGAATCTTCTACATCTTTTGTTATAGGCCCTATTTGGTCAAGTGATGATGCAAATGCAACTAGTCCATATCTTGATACTAGTCCATATGTTGGTTTAAGTCCAACAACTCCGGCAAAGTGATGCAGGCTGACGTATACTTCCACCTGTATCTGATCCAAGTGCCCATGGTACTAAATTTCCTGCTACTGCTGCAGCTGAGCCTCCTGATGACCCCCCAGGAACACGAGCTAAATCCCATGGATTTCTTGTTTTCTTGAAATATGAAGTCTCTGTTGAACTTCCGCATTGCAAACTCGTCCATATTAAGTTTTCCTAAATTTATCATGTTTTCTTCATTTATCACTTTGTTTACCACTGTTCCATCATATGGTGATACAAAGTTTTCTAGCATTTTTGAGCTACACGTTGTTTTTATTCCTTTTGTACACATGTTGTCTTTTATTCCTATTGGAATTCCTGCATATGCTCCTTTTTCTTGCATGCCATCTATTTTCTTTGCTTTTTCTAAAGCTTCATCTGTAAGAGTAGTTACAAAAGCATTTACGTCTTTTTCTTTTTCATTTATTCTATCTACATAAGCTTTTGTAATGTCATATGATGTTAGTTCTTTGTTATCTAACTTTTCTTTTAGCTCATGTACAGTTAATTCGGTAATATCCATTTTAGCCTCCATTTTTTATATTTTGTTTAGATTTTCTACTAGCAAAACGCTAAATATATTTTTTTAAAAAACGAGTTCGACCTTACTGGGCTTCCCACAGAGGCCAAGGGCAATTTGTATCTACAAATTAATAAGCAGTTAACTTAAACGCCTTGGAGAACGGAATTTTTTAAAAAAATCATATTTAGGAAAGTTTTGCAAATATTAAAATAGTCTATTTAAATGACTTTTGGAATCTTAAACATATTATTTTCTGTTTCTTTTGCATTTTGCAAAAGTGCTTCTTTATCTTCAAATTCCACTATTTCATCTTTTCTAAATATATTGTAATTTGTATTTGGTCCTACTGTTTCTTTTAAGTCTTCTACGGGTGCTTCGTTTACAGTATTTGCAAAGTTTATAATTTCTGTTAAGTTTGATAGGTATTTTTCTATTTCTTCGTCCTTTATGTTTAGGTCGGCAAGTTTTGCAATATGAAGTAGTTCTTCTCTAGTAACATTCATAAATTTTAAGCCTCCTTATTATTTTATTTTTTTATTATACAACGAATTATGGAAAAATACAAGCAATTGATTTAGAAAATATAGTATTTATATATAATTATCCCCCAGCATTGAAGTGAACCCAAAAAATTAAACAAAGGGTTCACTTCACATAGCCGGGGTTTACTCTTAAATTAACTAAAGCCCATCCTAAAAATAAGATGGACTTTTATTTTTATCTTTCATACTCATCTAATGACTTAAACTCATATCCCATATTTTTGATTTCTCTTATTACTTCTCCCAAAATCTCACTATTATCCTTAGAAGTCGCATGGAGTAAAATTACTGCTCCTGGGTGAATATTCGAAATTATTTTATCTTTTGCATATTCTGTCCTTCCTTGTTTTGCTTCATCCCAGTCATCATATGCAAGTGACCACATTACATTTGTATATCCTAAATTTTGTGTTGCTATTAAAGTTTTTTCACTGTATTCACCTTTTGGAGGTCTTAGATATTTCATTTCTACACCATATTTCTCAAATATTGTCTGATGTAATTTCATGACTTCTTCTTTTATTTTTTCTTCCGAAAGGTCTGGCATGCTCTTATGATTTACTGTGTGATTTCCGAATAATGTGACCGTTCATCTATCATTCTTTGAACAATATCTGATGCAGTATTTACATAGTGTGCTGTGATAAAAAATGTAGCTTTTACATTTTCTTCTTTTAAACTGTCTAAAATTTTCTCAGTATATCCCGCTTCATACCCTTCATCAAATGTAAGATACACATACTTTTTGTTAGGGTTTCCCATATATATTCCGATTATATTTTTGCATTAATTCTGTGTTAGTCTTACCGAAGGTCTGGTTGCTGATGATTATCCATTCTCTTTACTCCCCAGCCTATTTTAGTCCCGACTAATTACTCCTGCACTTGCTTGCATGGTAGAACTATTTTCGCTATAGCTAAAAAAAGCCCAAACGAGAATTAGCGCAAATACTAACAATACTCCTGACATTTTCCTCATAATTTTTTTCAAAATTATCTCCTCCACTTTAACTTTTTTCTTAAGTAGATTATATGAATTTTTATATAGAAAAATGCTAGGCGTCATTTGTCTTTTTTTGTCTTTTTATATTTTCCATTGACATTATTTTTGTTTTATTTTAATATTAAGAATGTTTTGTAAAATAGGAGTGATTAATATTGAAAATTTCTGAACATAAGATAAATATAGCTATTATTGTAATTAACTTTATTTCTTTACTTATATTTTTGGTATTACTTATTTTTATCCCTTGTTTCTATAAAAATAACATTCCTATTTTTATTTTTTTGATTGGTATAGCTTTATTCTTAGTTTATTTAGCATTTACGATTTTTAGTCTTTTTAAATTTAAAAAATTAAACATTAGTTTACAAGATTTAGAAGAAGTAAAACTTCACAATAAAACTTTGCAAATTTTGTACGATGATGTTCGTACTTTCAAACATGATTTTTGTAATATAGTTCAATCTATTGATGGATATATTAAGACTGGAAATCTGCCTTCTTTAGAAAAATACAACAATGAAATAAAATTAGAATGTGGCAATCTAAATAGTTTGTCTGCCCTAAATCCTAAATTTATTGATGATTCTGGAATTTATAACTTGATTGCATCTAAATATTATAAAGCCAAAAAATTTGGAGTTTCTCTTGATATGAATTTTTTGGTTAAATTCAGCAGTATAAATGTTAGTACCTATGCATTTTCTAGGATTCTACGGAATTCTCTTAGATAATGCAATAGAAGCCTCAAGTTTATCTAATGAGAAAAAAATTATTTTCGAAATTTTGCCTGTTCCAACATTTGATAATTCGAGTCCAGTTGTAAATATTACTATTGAAAATTCTTATTCTAATAAAGATGTTAATTTAGATAAAATTTCAGAAAAAGGATTTACTTCAAAATCTAAAGATACACGGTTCTCATGGATTAGGGTTATGGAAGGTATCAAATATCTTAAAGAGATATGAAAATATAAAGCTTTATACTTCTAAAAGTAAAGATATTTTTAAACAAGTTTTAGAAATATCATCTTGAAAAGTCATCATCAATTTCTGCTTCTTCTTGCAAATATTCGGCTAAGGCTTTTAATCTAGAAGTTGCAAGGCGAATATCTTTTTCTCTAAATATTGCTCCTATAACTGCAACTCCGCAGATCCCAGTATCTTTAAGCATTGATATGTTATCTTTTCTTATTCCACCTATTGCAACAACAGGAATATTTACTGACCTACATATTTGTTTTAATGTTTCAAGACTAACATGGTCTGCATCTGATTTTGTAACTGTTTGAAAAACTGCTCCAACTCCAATGTAATCTGCTCCACGCTCTTCAGCAATAATAGCCTGTTCTACAGTCTGAGCTGATACTCCAAGAATTTTATTTTCACCTATTATCTTTCTAACATCGTCTGCTTGCATATCACTTTGTCCAACATGCACTCCATCTGCATCAATTTTATGAGCGATTTCTACATTATCATTAATCACAAATGGTACTTTATACTTTTGACAAAGTCCTTTAATTTGAATTGCCTCTTTTAAGAAGCTTTCTTCATCAAGTTCTTTCTCCCTAAGTTGCACAAATGTCGCTCCTCCGATAAGTGCATCTTCTACTTGTTCATAAAGTGACTTTTCTCCTGTCCATGCCCTGTCAGTAACAGCATAAAGTAATAAATCTTTTTCATCTACTTTCATATTTTTCCTCTTTCTACTAAATCTAATTTCTGTTTATAGTATTACTCCTTCTAACATTTTCCAAGAACCGTACTTTTTCTGGAATTGATGTAAATGTCATTTCTTCTTTTGTAACTGGATGAATTATTTTTAATTCATACGCCCAAAGTGCTATTTGCTTTCCCCTTCCCCTAGTTCCATACTTTTGGTCACCACATATACTATGTCCTGCATGGCTTAATTGTACTCTTATTTGGTGGTGTCTTCCTGTGTGAAGATTTACCTTTAATACTGACAAATTAATTTCTTCGTCATATTTTATAACCTCATAATCTAATTTCCCAAGTTTTGCACCTTTTCTTGTGCTTTCTACAACCTTGCTTGTATTTTTTTGCTCATTTTTAAGCAAATAATCTTCAAGCTCTCCTTTTTTGTTTTCAAATTTTCCGGTCTACAATACAAAGGTATTTTTTCTTTATATTTCTTTCACGTACATCATTACTTAATCTAGAAGCTGCTTTTGAAGTTTTTGCGAATACCATAACTCCGCCCGAACTGGTCTATCTAGTCTATGTACTAGCCCCAAATATACATTTCCTGATTTTTGGTATTTCTCTTTTAGATACTCTTTAATAATGCTTAACATGCTTATATCACCTGTTTTGTCTTCTTGAGATGGAATATTTGGTATTTTTTCTACTACAATTATATGGTTATCCTCATATATTACATTTAAATTCTGCATTTTATTTCTCCCATCTACCATATATCCCACAAGGCAAGACCAAGCTAGAGTTTTTCATTGGAAGTCCTACTTCGCCTGAAGATAATTTTCCTTTATATTTTTTTTCTACTGTAAGTGATAATATGTTTTCTAGCACCTTTGCTGATATTCCTGTTGTATATGAATTTATCAAGAAAAATAGTGGGTCATCTGATAGAACTTCTTTGCAAGTTTCTACTAATTCATATATATTTTCTTCAAACTGCCATACTTCTCCATTTGCTCCTCTTCCATAAGATGGTGGATCCATTATTATAGCATCATATTTATTTCCACGCCTTATCTCACGATTTACAAATTTTAATACATCATCTACGATGTATCTTACTTTTTTATCCTTAAGCCCAGACGCCTCTACATTTTCTTTTGCCCATGTTGTCATACCTTTTGAGCTATCTACATGGCAAACACTTGCCCCTACACTTAGGCAAGCACACGTAGCGCCACCTGTATATGCAAATAAGTTTAATACTTTTATTTCTCTTTTTGCGGAATTTATCTTATCTATCATCCAATCCCAATTTACTGCTTGCTCAGGAAATAAGCCAGTGTGCTTAAATCCCATTGGCTTTATATTAAATGTTAAATTCTTGTATTTTACCTGCCAAGATAGAGGAAGCTTATGTTTATACTCCCAAGCTCCCCCTCCTGTTTTACTTCTTTTATATATAGCATCTGCTTTTTCCCAAGCCTTTGGGCTTGTCTTATTTTTCCATATAATTTGTGGATCTGGACGAATTAAAACTATATCCTTCCATCTTTCAAGTTTTTCGCCATTTGCCATATCTATTAGCTCATAATCACTCCAATTTTTTGCTACGTTCATATAAACCCTTTCTTTTAAATCTGCGATAGTATGTTAATAAAATTTGCCATAAGAACTCCATACACTATACAGAATAGTATTCCTACCCCTAAAATAATTAATATAACTTTTTTCATTTGTAATTCCCCCTTAAATTATATTTATGTGGGGAAATCAGCTTTAATTACAAGTTTTAGTATAAAAATTTTTACTTTATTTTAGCTTTTCCTTTATTAATCTTGCCAAATTCTCATTTATTCCCTTTATCTTAGTAATTTCTTCTATTTTTGCTTCACCTATTTTTTTAGTGCTACCAAATTTCTTAAGAAGCATCTCTCTTTTCTTCGGTCCTACTCCTTCTATTTCGTCTAAAATAGATTTTGTCATTTCTTTGTTTCTTAATTTTCTATGGTATTCAATTGCTGTATCATGTACAGTATCTTGAAATCTTGTTATCAAATTCATTACATTGTCTGATAATGGTATTTCTTTTTTTGTATCATCTATTAAAGCTTTCGTTCTATGCTTGTCATTTTTCACCATTCCAAATATTGGAATTTCTATATTACATTTTTTACATGCATTTTTTGCGGCTCTAATTTGAGTTATTCCTCCGGTCTACTAATATTAAGTCTGGAAGACTTCCAAATCCTCTATTTTCTCCGTCTATGGAACGCTTTAATCTTCTCTCTATTACTTCTTCCATACATCTTGGGTCGTCTTGCCCAAATACTGTCTTTATTTTAAACCTACGAGAAAGCGACTTGTTAATTTTTCCGCTCTCTAATTACTGCCATTCCAGCTACAATGTTTGTTCCTGATATGTTTGAGATATCAAATGTATCAATTTTCTTTGGAAGTTTTTCTAAGCCTAGTTTTTCTTTTATTTCACTTAATATTTCATATTTGTCTTCCATCTTGTTCTCTAAAGTAACCTTTGCGTTGTTTTTAGCCATTTCTACAAACTTAAGCTTTTCTCCTTTTTTCGGAGATTTTATCTCTACTTTCCTTCCACATTCCTTAGAAAGAACACCTGACAAAACTTCTTCTTCGTCTATCTCTTCTTCTATCATGATTTTGCTAGGTAGGTTTTCATTTCCTATATAATATTCTTTTATAAAACCTGACAAAATCTCTTTATTTTCCATGTCCTTTAAGTTATCTAAGAAGAAATGCTCTCTACCTATCATTTTACTTCCACGCACGAAAAACACTTCTACGCATACACTTATTTCATTTTTAGCAATACCTATCACGTCTATACTATTTTCTGAAATATTAGACACTTTTTGTTTTTGTGAAATATTTTCTATTGCTTGTATTTTATCTCTTGCTTCTGCTGCTGCTTCATAATTTTGATTTTCGGCTTGGAACTTCATTTCTTTTTCTAGTTCTTTTTTTACACCATCTATTTTTCCGTTCCAAAATCATCATTATTTTATCTATTTCTTTTCTGTATTCTTCTTTTGATACATCATTTGCACATGGTCCTAAGCATCTTCCTATATGATAATTTAAACATACTCTTCTATTTTGTTTAAAATTTCTACACTGTCTTATTTTGAATTTAGATTTTATAAAATCTACCATCTCTTTGCTACTACCTGGGTTTGCATATGGTCCAAAATATTTGCTACCGTCTTTTTTTAATCTTCTTGTTATATATACGCTTGGATATTCTTCATTTAATGTAACTTTTATATATGGATAACTTTTATCATCCTTTAACAAAACATTAAATCTTGGTCTGTTTTTTTTTATCAAATTACACTCTAATATCAAGGCTTCTGCTTCATTGTCGGTTACAATATATTCAAAATGATCTATTAAAGAAACCATTTTTTCTATTCTTGCTGTTTTGTTATTTTTCCTAAAATATTGTCTAACTCTATTTTTTAAAGATATTGCTTTACCTACGTATATAATCTTATCATCTTTATTTTTCATTAGATAGACACCGTGGTTTTCCTGGAAGCTTTTTTAACTCTTCTTCAATATCAAACATTCTCTTTTTCCCTTTTAGTTTCAAATTTAATTGTTGTAAGAATTAGTATATTGCTAGGCATTCGGGGAAAGAAACACTGGAGGCGTACAAGTTGTACGTTGAGGATTTTCTTTCCCCGAATAACAACGCAAGATGCTGATTATTGCAACAATTACCCCTCTAGATAAGCCACATAAGGCAAATTCCTATAATTATTATCAATATCAAAACCAAAACCTACTACATATTTATTAGGTATTTCAAATCCCAAATAATCTATTGGTACTTCTACTTCTCTTCTTTCTGGTTTACTTGCAAGTGCACACACTTTTAAAGTTCTTGGATTTTTAGATTTTAAGTGTTCTATTAAATACTTCATGCTTTTCCCTGTATCTACAATATCTTCTACAATAAGTACATCTTTTCCTTCGATCGAATCTCTTAAATCCATTCTAAGTAGCACATCTCCACTATCTTCTCCTTCATAACTTGATATTGTTATAAATTCATATTTTAATTTTGTTTTCATTTTAAGTGTTAATTCTACTGTAAAGAAAACTGCTCCTCTCATTACGGAAACAATGGTTATCTCCTTTCCAAGATAATCTTTGTCGATTTGCTCTGCAAGTTCTTCAATTCTTTTGTTTAATTCTTCTTCACTTATTAATACTTTAAAATTCTCGTACATTTTTATTTCATCCTTTTTTACAATATTGAATATTATTTATTATACTATCTATTGAAACTTTTTGCAATAACAATGTTTTTCTTATTTACAAAATTTTTTGCTTATGTTATAATGCATCATATAAAGGAGTGAAAATCTTATATGAATCAGATATTATATACGGCTGAAGGCAAAACAAGTGGCCCATTACCTATTAAAACTATTGTAAAATTCTTTGCAATTTGCTTAATCGTTTTAGGTGTAATTTTTATGGGTGAATCTGCTTATTCCCTATTCTCGTTTAATAGTCAAGACTCACGGTCCTATAGATGATAGTATTCCTATTATTGAATTTTCAAGGGATGTAAATAATGCCTCTATTTCTATAACTCACAATCATGGAATAAATAGAGTTAAATATAATTGGAATGATGAAGAAGAAGTTATTGTTAAAGGTGATTCTAAACTAGAAGTTACAATTCCTGATATAAAAATACCTTCTGGTACACACACGCTTATGGTTACAGCAACAGATGATAACGGTAAATCTAGTACAAATTCTTATGAATATTCTTATGAAGGAATTGCAATAGATTTGTCTGTTGTAAATAATTCTGATATAAAAATTGTTGCATCAGATGTTACTGGAATTCAATATATGACATATAAGTGGAACTCTGAAGAAGAAATAAAAGTATATCCAAATGAGGAAGATGCAATTTCGATTGAGCAATCTACAGAGATTCCTTCTGGACTTAATACTTTATATATTACTGCTGTAAATAATGACAATATATCTTTAAATAAAAAACAAGAAATAAAAGGAAATAAGAGACCTGAAATATCTTTCTATATTATGGATGGTGAGTTATATGTAACCGTTCGTGATGAAGAAGGTGTTGATACTGTTACTCAGCAAATTAATGTGGGTGAAGAGCAAACATTCAACGGCGAAGGTAAAAAAGAATTTTCTTATAAACATTATGTTGGTAATGAACAAATTCTTGTTACTCTTACAGCTACTGACGTTGAAGGGGTTTCTAGAACTATAAAAGGTAAAAATTATTAATAATTGGAGTAAAGTTATGGTGCATGAGATATTTATTGTAGAAGACAAAGAAGATTTAATAAATGAATTGAAACCTGAGTTTAAAAGCCATCAAGATATTCTCCTTAAAACTATGCAATCTCAGGTCTTGGAAAGTCATCTCTTAGATGTTCCTTCTTTAATTCTTATTAATGAGGATTGTCTAACTGAAAATAATGTTACTGATATTTGCAAACTTATCAGAAATAATGAAGATAATAGTGCTACTCCTATAATGGTTATCACATCAAATACTTCTCCTAAGCATGAACTAGATATTTTAAAAGAGGAAGCAGATTATTGCATAAAAAAACCTGTATCTTGTGAAGCTTTGTATTATATGGTTAAAAATATTATAAAACTAATTAGCACAAATAGAGGAATTAGTCCTCTTACAAAACTCCCTGGTAATATTCCTATTCAAGCAGAATTAAAAAAACGTTTACTTAAAGGACAAGAATTTGCAGTATTGTACCTAGATTTGGATAACTTTAAAGCTTATAACGATACTTATGGATTTCTTGGCGGTGATGAAGTAATTAAACAGACTGCAAGGATAATATTAAGTAATGTAAATAATTGTGAAGATATTCATAACTTTGTTCGGACATATTGGTGGAGACGATTTTGTGGCTTTGGTTGCAAATAAAGACTATGAAACAATTTGCCAAAATATTATATTAGAGTTTGACCATAAAATACTTGATTATTTTTCAGATGAAGATAAGGAAAGAGGTTATCTTGAAGTCCCAAATAGAAAAGGTGTAATTGAAGAATTTCCACTTGTTTCTATTTCTGTTGGTATTGTAGAAGTTACAAAAGGTAGATTTCACAATATTTTGGAAATTGGTGAAATCGGTGCTCAAGTAAAACATTTAGCTAAAGTAACTCCTCGGTAGTGCATATGCAATAAATAGAAGAATGCCAGAAAAATAATTTTATTTTGTTTTCTATTATAGTAATTAAAATCATATACTTAAGTATATGATTTTTTTGTATTGTTGGAGGATTCTATGTTTATTTTAAGAAAAAGAAGAATTGCTCTTATGCTCTTCTTCTTGTGTTTTTCATTTTCTATATATTTTGCAAGTTCTAATAGTTCTCAAAACAGAACTTATGATGTAACTCAAGTATCTAGTATTCCAGTAACTGAAAAGGTTATTGTGCTTGATGCAGGACATCGGACGGAGAAGACCGGAGGAGCAGTTCGGATATCAAGGGCTCTATGAGTCCGATATAAATTTAAAAATTGCTCTAAAAGTACAGAAACTTCTTGAAGAAGCAAACGCAACAGTTATTCTTACTCGTTCTGACGAAAATGCAATTTATGAATTAGATAGCAAAACTCTAAGTCAAAAAAAAGTTTCTGATATTAGAAATAGGGTAAAGATTGGCAATGGTTCTAATGCAGATATTTTTGTGTCAATTCACCTAAATAAGATTCCACAGCCACAGTATTATGGCTGGCAGACTTTCTATAATGCAAAAGATGAGAATCGGAAAGTTTCTTGCAGAATCTATTCAGAATGCACTACATGATACTACTAAAAGGGAGAATAAAAGACTAGCTAAGTCTATAAAAGATATTTATATTATTGAAAATGTAGAAATTCCAATTGCTATTGTAGAATGCCGGATTTTTATCTAACCCGGAAGAAGCAACTCTTTTGACACAAGACGAATACCAAGATAAATTGGCTTACCGGAATTTTTATAGGAATTACAAATTATTTTAATAATTAGAATAAAAAAAGAGCATTCTCTGCTAGGTTAGAGAATGCTTTGTTTATAGTTTCGCTAAGGCTTACTCCGAAAATCTATTACTCCTCTTCAGAAGTTTCGTATCTGACAATTGTTTGGTACCAATCACCATTTACCTTCTTAGCTCCTTCACCAAAAGGCTGCCAACCTTCAGCATCCATCCTTCTTTTTACTTTGCTCGTTAAATCTGTTTCCTGATTGCTGATTACAACATCATAGTCAATGATTCTGTCTACAGTATCTTTATACTTGACTACGGTTTGATACAAACAGTCACCTACCCACTCAGCACCATGAATAAAAGGCTGCCAGCCTTCATCAATTTTATTGTTTAACTTAGTTACTAAGTCTTTTGATGTATTACTTTTTAGAATATTATAATCAATAATTCTATTCATATGCCATTCCTCCTTGAGTAGAGTGCCTAGCTCACCCATTGTACTTTTATTTTATCATATTTTACATAAAATCTCAACCATATTTTGGATAAATGCTTATTTTTTCATTTATAACCACTTCTATTTCTCCGCATTTGGTCTGTCCTATATATCTTTACATCCCTATTTTCTAATTTATCTATTGTAGCCTCGCTTGGATGTCCAAAGGTATTATTTTCACCGCACTCCAATTAATGCCATCTTAGGTTTTCAAGAACATATTTAAGTCCACCGTACATAATCTGTATCAAAATGATTACAAAAGAAATTCCAATTGCTATTGTAGAATATAGAATTTTTGTCTAATACAGAAGAGATCACTCTTTTTATGCAGAAAGAATATCAAGATAAATTGACTTACCGAAATTTTTATAGAAATTACAAATTATTTTAATAATTAATATAAAAAAAGAACATTCTCTGCTAGGTTAGAGAATGCTTTGTTATGTTTATTCTTCGTACTTTACTATGGTTTGACAAATCCTTATGGGACTAACTACGTTAAACGCACCACCTAAAGGTTGCCATCCGTTCTTCATTGCCTCTTTTACTTCTTCTATAAGTTCATCATATGATTTGTTAGATAAAATGTCATAATCAACAATTTTATTCATATACGTTTCCTCCTTGAGTAGAGTGCCTAGCTCACCCATTGTACTTTTATTTTATCATATTTTACATAAAATCTCAACCATATTTTGGATAAATGCTTATTTTTTCATTTATAACCACTTCTATTTCTCCGCATTTGGTCTGTCCTATATATCTTTACATCCCTATTTTCTAATTTATCTATTGTAGCCTCGCTTGGATGTCCAAAGGTATTATTTTCACCGCACTCCAATTAATGCTATCTTAGGAGAAACTGCATTTAAGAATTCATCTGTTGTAGAACCTTTTGACCCATGATGTGCAACTTTTAATATATCACACTCTAATTCTTTCTTATCATATATGCTTAATATATCTCCTTCCGCTTCCTTCTCTATATCTCCTGTAAATAGTATTTTTTTATTCTTGTACACCAATTTTGCAACCACCGAATTATTATTTATGTCAGAAAGTGAGAGCTTCGATTTAGGATAAAGTATATCAATATAGCTTGTATTATCAAGTACTATCCTATCTCCTGCCTTTACAATAATTACATTTATATTTTTTGATAAAACAATTTCCATTATACCTTTATAATTTGGGTACTCTTCCTTTTGCTTAGAAATAACAAGATTCTCTACTTTTATATTTTCAAGAACATATTTAAGTCCACCGCACATGGTCAGTATCAAAATGACTACAAATCACATAATCAATCTTGTTAATTCTTCTATTTAATAGATATGGAAGCAAAGTATTTTTGCCGTATATCATAATTTTCACTTCCTCCTCCGGTCTATTAATACTTTCTTGTTTTTTGGTGTCACAATAAGAGAGGAATCCCCCTGTCCTACATCAATAAAATATAGTTTTAAATTATTTCTTGGAATTATATCAATTAAGTTTGGAATTAAAACTATAATTAGAACTATCGCTATAATTTGCTTTTTGAATTTAATTATTTCTTTAAGTCTTTTGGTTCTCATAAGATACCAAAAGCCAAATAATAATATGTAATAAAGAATAATTTGCCACATATATGGTGTTTTAACATAAACCTTTGAAAATGGTATTTTAGATGTAAATTCTGCTATACTAATAAATATTTTAATAAGAATTCTATATGGTACTCCTAAAACTTTCGCAAAATCAATTTGCATAAATGATATAAAACAAATAATGAATCCATAAATTATAACTAAACTAATTAAAACTCCACTCAAGATATTAGCAATTAAAAATGTGAAAGATACTGTTTTATAAAAATACATCATTATTGGAGCAATTGTAATTTGAACAATTGGACTTACAACTATTGCATCTTTTAAATACTCTTTAAATTTCCCACCTTTCCCTACTTTTTTATCTAAAGCTTCCTTGGTTATTTGGAAAAATGCTAATATTCCGCATTACCCCTCCATATGATAACAAAACTGAAATATGTGTTATATTATATGGGTTGTATATTAGAGTTAATAAAAGCACAAAGCAAAGATTATTTAAAATATTACTCTTCCTATGGCTTAGACCTGCAATTTTTGCCATGATAGCCATTATGCATGCTCTTACACAAGAAGGTGTAAAACCTGTTAGTACCATAAAAAATAATAACAATATTATTAAAATCAAACTTGCTACTTTTTTTGGAATTTTTACTTTATCTAAAATATAAGTAATACCAGCTAATACAATTCCGTACATGAGTCCCTGATACTGCCAAAATATGATATATACTACTTATCCTAAAATTTTTAGCTATTTCCTCGTTTATATCTTCTGTATCTCCGAAGCAATATTCCGCTTCACAAATCCAGAATTTTCTCCTAATATCTTATCCAAATTTTCTTCAATTTTGCATTTTAAGCCATTTGAAATCATGAATATCTTACTTAAATATGTAGATTCAGATATTTGCAGATTATTATCTAAAATAACATTTCCATATATATACTTAGTTTTTAAGTTTTCTGAATAATCAAATGCTTTATAATTTGTAGCACTTTTCGGTTTTGTATAATTCCCGGGTAAAGCTTATCTTTTTCCCATATTCTAACTTTACTCCTTTTTTTACATATAAATTTAAGTATGTATTTTTGTACTTTTTATTACCATTTATACTTTCCACTTTTAAAATATATGTAGTCCTATAGTCTGTCTCCTTCCCATTACTTGTAACTACTCCGGACCACATTTACCTTATCCAAATCTTCATAAAGTGTATTAAATTTATTTTCTAGATACCCGTATTCGCACTCTAGAAACAAGCATAGCGATTACAAAAACTGCTATATACCATTTGTATTTAAGTATAAATCCACTGTACCTTATCTTGCAAAATATGAAAATGGATAAAAAAATAATGGGAACTACACTTGTATCTAAATATAGCCCCCATATACAACCTGTTATATATCCAACTACTAATATAATTAGTGGTTGCATATTAAAATTTTCCTTTCTAAATTAGACCATACGTCTTGCTGTTACAAAATAATATCCATCTCCTGAAACATTTGAGTATATTACTCCTCTTCTAGAATTTGCTGAGTGAATAAATTTTCCGTGCTCCTGCATATATTCCAACATGACCTATTCTCTTACTAGAACTTGAGCTTGAAAAACATATAATGTCTCCTACAGCTAAGTTTTCTCTAGCAACTGCTACACCATTTGAGCTTTGCCCACTTGATGTACGAGAAAGTGATATTCCAAAGTGCTTATATACATATGTTGTAAATCCTGAACAATCAAAACCTGATTTTGGTGTACTTCCTCCTGATGTATATTTACATCCTAGATATTGTTTTGCATATTCTAAAATGTCAAAACCTGTAACTGTACCTGTGCTTACTCTTTCTTCACTATTTGCTACAGACTTTTCTTCTACTTTATTTGTACTTGCTGTTCTTGTGATATTGCTTCTTGATGTTGTACCTATTTCTTTATCTGATACATAATCATTTGAAACGTATCCTGAATCTCCATTGTATTCAATTTGTGTCCACCCTTCACCTTGTGCAATAATTGTAACTTTTGCATTTCTTGAAAGTTTTGTAATTACTTCTCCTGATGTACTTGGTGTTTTTCTGAAATTTACAGAATTTGTTGTGATATATCCTGTTTTTTGTGATGAAGTGTTATTATTACCATTATTCTCAGGATTTGAAGTATTTACTTCGCTATCTTTTTTCTGTATATTTTCAGTTCTAACCCAACCTGATGTTGTACCAACTTTTATATAAGACCATCCATTAATTTCGCTTATTCTTTCTACTTTTTTGTCTTCCTTAAGTTCTTCTAATACTAAAGCATTAATAAGTGGTGTTATATATATTTTTTGTCCTGCTACTAATACTTCTGCCTTTTCTCCATTTGTATTTTCTCCTTGGTTATCTCCTGGATTTTCAGCATTTGTGTTTGTATTAGTATTATTCTTGTTATTATCCTTATTTAAATTTTCATTATTTGTTTTTGAATGTGTTAAAACATTGATGTATTGTGAAGCTACATATCCAACTTTGTCTCCTACTTTTACCTTGTACCAACCGTATTCTTCTCCTAGTATTTCTACTTCGTCATTTTGTGATAAAAGTCCTATTACTGCTGAATCTGTAGAAGCTTCTTTTCTTAGTTTCAAAGTATCTGTTGTAACTTTTCCTGTTGACGCGAAACTATATAATGCAGTGCCAAGTAGTATAGCTACTGTCAATAAGGATATTACTATACTTTTTTTCATAAATCATCTCCTATTTTTCATCACACAAAGTAATTATACTATTTTTTGATACTTTTGTCAAATTTTTGTAATATTTCCTTAATATTTCTGTAATTTAAAGGGCAAATCTTCCCTTCTATATTATATTAATTTTATCTCTTTTTGGACATTATTTATATTTCTTAATTTCTACTATTGTCTTTCCTTTTTTATTATTGCCAACAACTTTGTTTATAATGAATTTTCCCTTGCCTCGTATTGCTAGGACGTCATTTTCTTTAATAATTTTAGAATCCTTTGTTTCACACTTTGCATTTACAAATACCTTCTCCTCAGAAAGAAGCTCTTCTGCTTTTGACCTAGATACTTTTGCAAGTTCTGAGACTATATTGTCTAACCTCATTGAAGAAATAACAGCTGTGATTTTTTCAAATTCAGGTTCTCTTACTTTAATTTCAGTATAATCTATTTCTTCTATATTTGCTTTACTAAATCTTGTGATACTTTTTAAAAAATCTACTATATATTTAGCATTTTCTTCCAATACTACTATATATGCTTCTGCTTCATGTACAATGATATCCCCTATTCTGTTTCTATTTAATCCTGTTTGCATGACAGAGCCTAGATATTCTCTATGGGTATATTTCCCTACTGTTTCTTTTGGAAGTGTTATCCTAACTCCTTTTATTATGTTTTTTACATTTGCCCACGCAAAATCTCTACCTAATTTTTCAGGATATATAACAAGAATCTCTCCTTCTGCACCATCATATCCCCCAAAGAAGAAATAATTTTCTAATTTTCTTTTATTTAATTCCTTTTTTATAATTTCCTTTTGATACAAACTTAAAAACTCTGTATTTACAATTTTATTTCTTGTCTTACTTAATTTTATCTTATCCTCTAATTTAGCTATAACTAGCTTGTCTTCTATATCCATTAATCTTTCCTCTTTTTTCTATAAGAATAACTTTTATTATAACAATATAGATAGAAAATATCAAATTGGAATATTTTTCTCTTTTCAGAATATACTATATTGTAGGTAAATCGTAAAATGTTTCCATAAAACTATTGACAAAAAGAAAAAAAGAGTTTATAATAAGGTTCGTGAATATGAATATATCGCGGGGTGGAGCAGTTGGCAGCTCGTTGGGCTCATAACCCAAAGGTCGTAAGTTCGAGTCTTACCCCCGCAACCAAGTACTTGCAGTTAACTATCAAAGTTAACTGCCTTTTTTATTGTATACTAAAACAGTGCCACCCCAAACACATGGGGTGACACTATCTAGCATTTTGAACTTCTTAATCAAACTTAGCATTCAACTCGATTAATGCTCTGATCGCATTATCAACCTTTTCAGCAAAGGTATACACTGCTTTCTCGTCCGCGTCCTCCGGGAAGGTTACAACAATGTGCCTATGGTTTCCATTCTCCTCATCAACGCTTGTACCCTTCGCTTCACCAAACGCGCCGTAATCCATAGCACTTGCTAAAATCACTCTTTCAAGCCGTTCGACATTTTCGGGAAGACTTATCATTATCCCCTTGTTCTTAACTTCACAGTATTGCATAGTTTTCCCTCCTTCTTTTGGCATTTTGCCATAATATATTATATGTTAACATAAATTTATATAAATGTCAATTATATAATTATATTGCAAACACATTACATATCGGGACACACGAGAATTAGTATATTACTAGGCGCGTGAAACAAATATCCCCTGAGGCATACTAGGGTACGCCCTCGGGGAATTTGCTGAGCAACAACGCCTCAAGATAGCGGTTATTGTGCATCAACGAAAAATATTTCATACCATTTTAAGAAGCTATATACAATCCATACTTTTTTATAATTATCTTTTTTACCTAACTTATGCTGTTCTAACAATTGAAGTATATATTTTTGGTCGAAGAACTCTTTTGTAAAGTCTTGCTCAAATACTCTTTTTATTTCGTTATAAAATTCGTCTTCCTTCATCCATTCACGAATTGGTACTGGAAAACCTAATTTTTTCTTTTTATATGCTTCATTTGGAATACATTTTTCAGCTGATTTCCTTAGTGCAACTTTTGTGTTGTCCTTTGTTACTTTATATTCTACCGGTATTGTTCTTGCTAAGTTAAATACTTCTTTATCAGTAAAAGGAGTTCTTCCTTCTATGGAACTTGCCATAGTCATTCTATCACACTTAAGTAGTATATCATTTAATAGCCAATTCCTTATATCTACACTCTGCATTTTTACAATGTTACTTCCATTTTTGCATTTTTCAAAAAATACTTTTGTTATATCCTTATTTTTTATATTATCTTCAAAGCTTAAAACTTTTTTTCTTTCTTTTTCGCTAAATATCTTATTTACTCCAACATATTCGTCTTCTAACTTCATACCCCTACGAACAATAAAATTACGTCCTTTAAATTCAGGTAATGCTCTAAATACAACTGCAAGCATATGACGAATAAAATATGGTATTTTATTATAGAACTTCATATCTACTTCTTCTCTATAATAGTTATATCCACCAAAGAACTCATCTGCACCTTCTCCTGAAAGTACAACTTTTACATCTTTACTTGCAAGTTTTGATACGAAATATAGTGATATTGCTGATGGGTCTGATGACGGCTCGTCCATATGATATAAAAATGTAGGTATTGCTTCTAACCATTCTTCTTTTGTTATTTTCTTACTAGTATTTTCAATACCAAGTAAATTTGTTAAATCTTTTGCATAATCTATTTCATTATATCTAGGGTCATCGTATCCAACTGTATACGTTTTATCAGGTTTTGCAAGGGTAACTAAGTATGAAGAATCTACGCCTGAAGATAAAAACGAACCAACTTCAACATCTGCAAGCATATGATGTTTTACAGAGTCTTTCATCTTCTTTCCTATTTCTTTAACTAAATCTTCAAAATTATATTCCTTTTCGCCAAACTCTATGTCGTAATATGTTTCTATTTCTATTTTGCCGTTTTGAATAAACATGCTTGTCCCTGGAAGTAAGCGATAAACATTTTCAAATAGTGTTTCATTTGTTGGTGTAAAACTAAATGAAAGGTAAGGTCCAATAAGTTTTTTATTTACCTTTTTTTCAAATGTAGGATATTCTAAGAATGCTTTTATCTCTGATGCAAAAGCAATATCTTTTTCCCCTTCTTTTTTATAATAATATAGTGGCTTTATTCCAAAATGGTCACGAGATAAGAAAAGTGTCTCATTTTCTATATCCCAAATTGCAAACGCAAACATCCCTCTAAGTTTTTTTGGAAGCTCTTTTCCCCATTTCCTATATCCATGTAATAATACTTCTGTATCAGAACTTGTCGTAAATATGTATTCACTTAATTCTTCTTTTAATTCCAAGTAATTGTATATCTCTCCATTAAACACAACAACTAACTTCTTATCTTCTGTGTACATTGGCTGACTTCCACCACTTATATCAATAATAGAAAGTCTACGGTGTCCTAGTGCAATTTTATCGTCTGTATAATATCCTTCTCCATCTGGTCCTCTATGTTTTATTCTATCTGCCATTTTCTTTACAGCTTGTTCTTTATTTTTTTCTTCGCTATAAAACCCTACTATTCCACACATAGCTTTACTCCTCCTATTTACTTTCACCTTTTATACTACTTATAACTTTTCCAAATCCATATACTATTGCAGTAGAATTCCTAGCTGCAATTTCTTTTCCTATGGCTTTTCCACCTACTGTAAGTGCTGCAACAATCGCACTTATAATAAACTGTAAATTATTTGTTATTCCAAACTTTTCTGCAAGTTTTGCTGATATCATTGCACTTATTGCACCACTTAGTACTCCGGCAAATATCCCCTATTACATCAGCACAAACATTTGCAACTCTAGTGGAATTTTTTATTAATTTTAATGAAGTTTTTGCACCGCTTTGCTTTTTTTGTTGCTTTTGCATGAAATTCTTCTTCATTTGCAACAGTTACCGAGACTCCAATTATATCAAAAAATATACCTGCAAAGATAACTAATAATAAAATCACAATTGCTGGAACTATGCTAAGTTTTGATACTCCATTTGTTGATATATATGAAAAACAAATGGATGATATAAATGTTATAATAAACACTTCTATTATCCATTTTAAATGACTATCTGTCTTTTTACCTTTATTTGTACTTTTTTCGTCTTCTTTCATATTACTCCTCATATTTAATTAAAAAGAGTGGCAAAAGCCTAAGTAAATTTTACGGTTTAGGTCTAGTTGAATTTCTCTATTTCCTACTACGCATTACTGCATGTAGCTGTTTCCATTTAAAGGAAATAACTAAATATTACATTTAGCTACCAGATTGCCACTTAAATCCGTACCTTAATCCTTAAGTCTCCTTGCTTTTTATTTAAAGCAAACATTCTAGAAGTTTTCCTTGACCCACTTGAATTATTGCTAGTCTCTTTTGCAAATGTAATTTCATAATAATATAGTTTAAGCATAAAATTTTGGCCAAAATCAAATGCTTTTGCTTATTAATCCCGATACATTCACTCAAGACAGGCTACGCTATGTATTTCGTGTCTTGGCACTCAACATAGGTTTTACTCAAAATCTTAATATATATATATTGAGCCTCCACGAAACCAGGGGGTGTATATACAATGCCATTTTTGTATATGTCCCTAGTTTCTTTACTCCCTGCCCACACGCAAACTTGGCGGTTCGCGCACAAACAAGAAACTTCACAGATATGCCCTTTAGTGGATTTTTAGCCCCACCCTCGCAACAATCAGTAATGACTAGAATAATGCGCCATCTGTTTAATATTATATCATATTTACCAAATATTTACTACTTAATTTTTAATTAATTTTTAATTCACCATCTTTTGTTTCGTAAGCATTGTTCATATTTACTTTATCTTTAACTTCTTCATCTATATTCATAAAAGTATTTGAAAAATATCCTGCTAAAAATCCAATTATAAATATTATTATAATAATTGCTATTGTTCTAAGTTTCTCTTGGCTTATATACATATCTTTATCGTATATTTTAACTTTCTCTTCCTCTTCTTTGTTTTCTGGCATATGTATCTCCTCCTTTGTGAAAAAATATCCAGTTTCATTATACTATGTTTATTCATTAAAAGCAATTGCTTGACACGATATTTTTATTAAATTATAATTAATTTTAATCATTACGGAAATTTAAAATAATCTGGGGGTTTTATGGAAGTTATAGTTGGTAAACATAGTGGATTTTGCGGTGGTGTTAAAAAGTCTATTGCAAAAACCGAAGAAGAACTTAAAAATTCTAACCAATCTGTATATTGTCTTGGTGAGATTATACACAACAAACAAGTTGTAGAAAATTTAGAAAATAGAGGGCTTAAGATTATAGATAGAATTGAAGATGCAAAAGATAAAGTTATAATCAGAGCTCATGGTACATCTAAAGACACCTATGAATATGCTAAATCTCATAAAATAGAGCTTCTTGATTTAACCTGCCCTAATGTTTTAAAAATACATGAGAATGTTCAAAAATTTGCAAATGATAATTATTTTATATTTTTAATTGGAATAAAAGATCATGCAGAAACTATTGGAACTTATAGTTTTTGTGAAAAAAATTCATATATAATAGAAGATGAATCTGACATTTTGAAAGGTATAAATCTTCTTAAATCTTCTAACCTAAAAGATGTTTTTGTAATTTCTCAAACAACTTTTAGTGTAGCTTTATTTGAAAAATTTACTAATTCTATAAAAGAAATTTTAGATTCCGAATTTAACGTGGTTATAGAAAGAAGTATTTGTAACAGTACAGATGTAAGGCAAAAAGAAGCACGCGAAATTTCTAAAACGGTTCCTCTAATGATTATAGTTGGTGGAAAAAATAGTTCTAATACTAAAAAATTATATGAAGTATCTAAAATAAATTGTAAAAATGTTATTCATGTTGAAACTAAAGACGAATTAGATTTAGATTTTATTAAAAATTTTAAAAGTGTTCGGAATTATGGCAGGAGCTTCAACTCCTGATTATATTATAAATGATATAGTTGATGTATGTCACGAATTGTAGATTTATCTAGACAGATATGTGATTTTTAATCTGTTCATACTTGCTATCACCTATGCCAGATACACTTTTTATATCTTCTATGTTTTTAAATTTTCCGATTTTCTTTTCTATATGCGATAATTTTTTCGGCAGTAGATGCTCCGAATTCCCGGAAGTTCTTGCAACTTTTCAGCTGTTGCAGTATTTATATTTATAGTTCCACCTGATTCCTTATCTCCCTCTTTTGATAAAACATTCTCTCCTGCATTATTAGATATAACTTGTCCATCATCTATATTCTCGTTTTTATCTGAAATAGAAGGAATATATATTTTTTGTCCATCTTCTACTGGATATGCAAGATTAACATTTTGTATATCCGCATCAGGTGTTATCCCGCCGGGCTTTTTCTATTACATCATTTATCCTTGCATTCTCCAAAACTTCTACAATCCCTTGATTTTTTACTGCACCAGTTATATGTATTACTATTTTAGTTTCTTTAGTATCTTCTGCCTTTTCTTCTACAGCTGTTTCAAATTCGCCTTTTTCGTAAATATCTTTAGTAGAATTTATATAGTAAAATATAAAAATTAATGCTAAGGCAATTACACCTCCTATAACTAAAATTTTTTGTTTTTGTGTTAACATTTCCATTTTACTTAATTCTCCTTTCTAAACTATCTTGAAAGTATTTACAACCTATGATACAATATGGACATTATGAAAAAAGTATCACGTTATATTATTTTTAGTATTTTAATATTATGTATGTTTTTTCCTTTAGGGATACCGAGCTTTGCAAGTGAGCCTAATTTAGCAATAGAGTTTGAACCTTCTCGGATCACCTAATATAGAAGATTTAAACTCTAAACTGCATGCTGATTCTTTACTTTTGGTAGAAAGAGAAACAGGAGATATACTGTATGAAAGAAATGCTTATAAAAGGATGTATCCTGCAAGTACTACTAAGATGTTAACTGCAATTATAGTTTTAGAAAAATGTGATCTAGAAGAAATCGCGACTGTATCTGAAACAGCTGTAAATTCTGTTCCCAAATCTTACACAATAGCACATCTTCAGATAGGTGAGAAACTTCGCATAGAAGACCTTCTATATGCAATGCTAATTCCATCTGGAAATGATGCCGCAAATGTTTTAGCAGAACACGTTTCAGGCTCTATTCCAGAATTTGCAAATCTTATGAATGAAACAGCAAGAAGCCTTGGTCTCGAAAATTCAAACTTTACAAACCCAAGTCGGACTTCATGATGAAAACTTATATACAACTGCTTACGATTTATCTATTATCGCAAAATATGCAATGAATAATGATAAATTTATGGAGATTGTACGAAAGACAAAATATACACTTCCAGCAACTGACATTCACAAAAGTGCAGATAGAGTTCTTGAAAATTCTAATCTTTTATTAGATCCTAGTCAGCCAAATTACTATTATGCATATGCTACTGGCTTAAAAACTGGTTTTACAGACCCTGCTGGTGATTGTTTAGTTGCATCCGCAAAAAAAGATAATGTAGAATTTATCGCAGTATGTCTTCATGCAGCTAGCCTAAATAACGGCCTAAGAGAAAAATTTTTAGATTGTAAAACTTTATTTGATTTTGCTTTTGATAATTATACAGCACATTATAAAAATTTGCAAGAGATACGTGCTAAAGAATTAGAAAATTTAAATAATAAACCAAGTATCCTTGAAACTGAAAGTTCGAATGAAGATACATATACTGATTTTTATAGAAGTGTGCTTAAAATATTTGCAGTTTTGATTATTTTGTTTGCAATGAAGAGAATTTTCTTCGGGAAAAAACGTAAAGGAAAGAGAAGAAAATAAATTAAAAATAAGTATATGAAAGAGCGGTCTACCTAAGACCGCTCCTTTTTCATACTTAAAGTATTATATTTAATATTATATTATTCTCATACATTGATTTAGCTAGATGAGAGCTTTGGATTTGTTTACTTACTGCATTTTCTCCCCATACTCCTGAAGTTACACTAAATATAGCAAGGAATGCATAAATTATAACAAGTCCTTCTAAAATACCATATATTATACCACCGTGCTTTATTGAATTGTTTTATTATTGGTATTTCAGAGATTGCATCTGCAAAGAATCTTATAAATATAAGCAATATTCTAGATACAACAAACAATCCTATCCAAGTCAGAATTCTTACAACTATAATCGCTAACTGTTCAGAGATATATTCAGATGTATTTGATTTTACATCTTCTGCATATTTATTTACATAGTTTTCTATAGTAGATGTTATACTTGTATCAACCTGCGTCTCATTTACTTCATTTGAGTTATGATAAAGTTTTTCATATATTGCATTTTTCAAATTTGGAACAGCATTCGTATTTTCTACTATGTAATTAGAAACTGGTGTATATAATACAAGTGCTATAACTATAGCTAACACAAAACTAATTATTCTTACTGCAACTTTTATTAAACCTTTTTTATATCCTAAAAATATACAAAATAGCATTATTAAAATTACGGCTATATCTGCAATCATTTTAATCTCCTCCTTCTTAGATTTTAAAATGTAAGTATTTTAATTCTATCTCTATATACAATTCCTGCAACTGATGTCCCAAGTACAATATCCTTTGCTTCTTGATTTGATTTATACCTTCTTTCTAGCCAACCGATTTAAGTTAATAAAATTAATTTCTGTACCTAAATTTACTGCAACAATTTTATCATAACAAACTGTTTCTTTAACTGAACTATCTACTGTATATACTCCTTTATCACCAGTTAATATATTTTTTATAATTACATTGGTTTTAGAGCTAAATAAACCTGATGATACTTCTTCAGCTCTTAAGACAGAACTTTTCAAATTTATATCTGCAAGCTTTGTGTCAGAATTAAATTCTAAAAGTGAAGTATCTTTGTCATTATATATCATATGTATGGAATTGTCGTACATGCATACTAATTGTCCTTTTTCTTGATATTTTATATTTGTTATCATTCTATTATTATCTGCAGTATGTCTAAATACAACCGAGGCTTCCCCTTCGCCTTTTATAGCTTTTTCCATGTTAATTATTCGTATCTTTGATTCTATTAAAGTGCCATTTGTATTTACCTCTGCTATTGCCAAATATTCTCCATCAATTGATATATCAGTATCTACTGCAACCTGCGATGCAAGATAGGTTTTGAATAATTCTTTTCCATTTTTGTCAAATGTAACTATAACACTTTTATAGCTTGTACCAGTTATAATTACAGATACATTGCCATTTCTACTCACATTTAT
Source organism: uncultured Clostridium sp. (assembly GCA_948469655.1). Taxonomy (GTDB): domain Bacteria; phylum Bacillota; class Clostridia; order TANB77; family CAG-508; genus JAAWPK01. The sequence continues at coordinate 5,204 of CAOKMF010000013.1, read as the reverse complement.
CTTTAAAATCTCACCTTCTACTTTATTTTCCCATAAGATTTTTGTATCAGAAATTAAACAAACTTTTTTCCCATTATTTTCAGCAATTGCCAAATAATTATGGTCTGTATCATATATTGGGTTACTTATTCCAACATCTAATTCAGCCTCTTTAGCTGCATAACTATTATATACAGCTAATTTTCCATTATATAAAACACTAATAAATCTATCATAAGCATAGATGTTTTGTCCTTTATCTACTTCTAGCTGTATTGTTGCAACGTCATCTTCTGTTACTTCTTTTCTCAAAATATTAATATTTATCCAATCTCTTGCCGCATCAATTGATATGTATACAATAACCAAACTTAAAAATAAAACAATAAATATACCTGCACATATAAGTAATATTTTATTTTTTAAAGACATCTTTCCTTTAAATTCAAGTATCTCCATATTTTTTCTCACTTAAAACATAAATTCGGTTGGAAAAGAATTGAATATTTGGCTAGGCGTGTGAAGGAGATATCCCCTGAGGCGTACCTAAGTACGTTGATGGGGAATCGACTGAGCAACAACGACGCCAAATGCCGATTATTTTTCAACCTTTTTTCTATATTTTATAATATCTAATTAATTATTACAAGTTTTTTCTAGCAATTAAAGTTAATTGTATTAATCCTAAAAATCCAAAAATTGGATAAAGTAAATTTACTAAATTTGAGAATCCAAATAGGCACATAGAAACTGACATAAAGCATATCAAAAAATTTACTTTTTTGTAATTTTTTCTTGTTTTAGATATATTATTTAAAAATCCGTATGCTGATGATATTGCAGTTGTTAGGATTGCTCCTAAAATAATTCCTCCATATAGATATTTATAAATTAATCCAAAGCTATTTGCAGCATACACACTTGGAAGTTCAATTTCTCTTATATCTGCATTAATACTAAGTAGTAGCATAAATATAACAAATGCAAGAATTACAATAATTAATGAACTTAAACATACAATTTTTAATATATCTTTTTTTGTTTTTATGTATTTTTTCATAGGAATTAATATTGAAATTAATGTTATTGAATTATAACTTGCATAAAGTAGTGCATTTAAAATCCACTTTCCATTTACAGACATTTCTTTTAAATCAAGATTTAAACTAAACACCTTTACTCCTAAAGCTAGCAGTATAATTATAATCATTGGCATTAGTATAGAATTTAATATAAATATTCCATTTATATTTTTATTTAATATAAAATAACAAAGAACTGCTAATATTATGCTTGTAGCAAATTGATTTATACCAAATTCTTGATTAAAATAAGCTGAGAAGCCTGCACACATCACAAAAAAGGTTATTAGTAAAAATACATTAACTATAAAGTCTACAATAATTTTTACATCGATATTTTTTGTTTTAACCTTTCCTAAAATTACATCTAAAAATTCATCATAATTATTTATATCATATTCTTTTACAATTTTTAATGTTTTGTAAATAAGATAACCTATAATACATATAGAAACTACTATCCCTAAAATTCCATATTTCCCATACACAAAGAAGAATGTATATATTTCTTTCCCAGAGGCAAATCCCGCACCAATAATTACACCAATAATTACAAATACACAGCTTAAAATTTCCATATGTAAAAAACTCCCCATATTAATTATATGAGAAGTTTTTTATTTTATTTGTTTATTTTAAGTGTGTTATTTTTTTCTTCTTCTTAATTGCCAAATAACAATTCCGAGAATTATTATAATAACTGGTACTGAGAAGATTATTATTTTGATTATTCTATTCTGTACTTCTGTTGCTGTATACTGAGTACTTTCAACACCTTTCCTAATTGTGATTGCATCTTCTACTTCTGCAAGATATGATGTAGAATTTAGCCCTAAGTCTCTATTATTATAGAAGCCTATAGCTGACATAGAACCTGAACCAAGTTGTATTGGATAGTCTTGTATAAATAGATTATTTGCGTAAACTATTAGTTTTGAAGTTACATTTTCGTCTTCACTTTCAGCCTCTACCGTCTTTTCAAGTAATGCCCCAAGAACTGAAGATTCAAGTTTTTCCCCATTTGTTTCAGAACATCCTAAAAGTCCAAGATTTAAGTTTGTTCTAAAGAATGAATTTTCACTTGAAGTAAGTATATCAGTTTTAGTCACTCCTAATTCACTTAATTTTTCTTGTTCTACAAACTCCAATTTTCCTGAATCAAATAAAAGTATATTTGAAACATTTTGTGATGCTTCTGTATAACCTACCTGTGGTATTATTAAATCAGGACTTTCCATCACCATTTTTGATGTATCTTGTTCTAATATAACTCCATCTTGTCTTATAGTTACACCATATTCATCCAAAACAGACTTAATATTTGGAGTTTCTCCTTCTGCTGAATATGAATTTGTAAACCATAAGATATTTCCACCTTTTTTAATATATTCTTTTATAGAATCTGCTTCAACTACCGCAAAGTCTTTTTTAGGTGATGCAACAATTAAGCATGCGCAATCTTCTGGAACTTTTCCATTCCCTGTTAATAAATCTAAATCTTTTATCTCGTAATTTTCAAGCTCTAAATATGTCTTAAACAAATTCATATTTTCAAGCATGCCAATTTCTTCATGTCCTGTAAGTGCATATACTGGTATTGTTTTTCCGAATAGAAGAAAGTGCAATCAAGCTGTTTGTGAATCTTTGCTCTGTTATATCTGTAGACTTTCCTGTATTATAATCATAATTTGAAAAATCGTAAGAATCAAAAGTTTTAGTTTTTTCTCCTTTTTCTATAACAACAGTTCCATATCCTTGCTCTACATTATACTTTTGTGCCAAATCAGGTCTTTCATCTAGTTTTATAAATTCTACACTTATATTTTCATTCACTTTTGTGTATTGTTTTACAAGATCTGATATTGCATCTCCTTCTTCATAATCAAATAGATATATAGTAAATTTATCTTCTTTAGGTAATTCTGCTATTCTCTGCTTTGATTCTTCTGTCAAACTATATAATCCTTCTTTTGTTAAATCTATATCATCTGGGTCTATTTTATCTATGACGATATTTATTCCTATAAATATCGCTATTATAACTGCTATAACAATAATCGTTCCAAGTGTCTCTTTTAGCCATTTTAGCTTTAATGTATTAACTAATTTCCTTAATTTTTCCACGTTATATCTCACCTCTCTTATTTAACATTCTTTTTTCTTTGTAATACAGTTATTGTAAGTAGAGTAAATAACAATGTTTGTGAAAGTAATGTAACTGTATCTGAAATCGAAATAACTCCTTGTGGGAATTTCTGGAATAATTCAATTGGTGATAGAGTTTTAAATATATCTGATATATTTGGTAAAAACCACGTTGCAAGTAGCAATACAATTGTTGCAATTCCTGCAATTATTTGGTTTTCTGTTAAACTTGACATGAATCCACCAAATGAGATATACGACATTGTAATTAGTATAAATCCCAAAAGTACTGAAAGAGTTTGTGTGACATTTGTAAATCCTCCTGCAAATATGCATAAAATCGCATAATACATTAGTGAAATAATTTCAGTAATTATTACAACTACAAGAGCTGCAAGGAACTTTCCGAATAACTATACTTGTTATACTTCTTGAAGATGTAAAAAGTAAAGTTTCTGTCCCATTTTTTCTTTCCCCTGCAAACATTGACATTGTAAGTAATGGCATTGTGAATGTTAAAAGTTCTGTTGTGTAATAAAATAAATTTGAATATTCTACACTTTGATATTGCCATGTATAAAGGTAGAAAAATACGCTAGACATAAGTAGGAACGTACCTATAAATACGTATCCTATTGGAGATAAAAAGTAACTTTTAACTTCTTTTTTTATTATTGCAAGCATTATTTATCCCCTCCTTTTTCTTTTTTCTCATTTTTAGCTTTCTTGTCATCTTTTTTAACCTTTTCCTCTGAAACTTTTTGCTTATCTATTAAGTTTATAAAAGCATCTTCAAGTGTTGCTTCTGACTTTTTAAGTTCAAATATAGTAACTCTGGCTTTTGCAAATTCTGCAAAAATCTCTTTTCTTATATCGCTATCATCTTTTGGTACAATACTATATTGTATAGTTCCATCTGGAAGATTTTTTATCTTCTCTATTTTACTTACATTCTTCATAGTTTTTATTACAGTATTTATCTTGTTTTCTGGGTCTTCAACTGTAACTAAAAGTGAGTTTTCACCTTTTACTTTATTCTCAAGATTTTGTGGTGTATCTACTGCAACTAAATTTCCCTTATTTATAATTATTACCTTTTCACAAACTTGACTTATCTCAGATAATATATGTGAGCTTAATATTACTGTGTGGTCTTTTCCTAAAGATTTTATTAAATTTCTAATTTGTATAACTTGCTTTGGGTCAAGTCCAACTGTTGGTTCGTCAAGTATTAAAACCTTTGGGTTTCCGAACAAGTGCGCCTGCCATACTTACACGCTGTCTATACCCTCTAGAAAGATTTCTAATTAGTTTGTTTTGAACGTCTTCTATATTAACTTCCTTTAGAACTCTTTGTACTTCTTCCTTTCTCTCTTTTCTTGGAATCCCTTTTAGTTCTGCCATGTATGTTACGAATTCCTTTGGAGTTAATTCATTATATAGCGGTGTGGTTTCTGGCATATATCCAATTTGTCTTTTTGCTTTTTTAGCTTTTTTGCTTATATCATATCCTTCTACTTCAATATATCCAGTAGTCGATTCGATAAAGCCTGTAATCATGTTCATTGTTGTAGTTTTTCCGAGCACCATTTGGACCTAGAAATCCGTACAATTTCTCCGTCTTTTATTTCAAAGCTTATATCGTTTACAGCAGTGTATCCGCCATATTTTTTAGTAACATTTTCTACCTTAATCAAAACGTTCCCTCCTTAAAATATTTAAAATCATTTTAATATTATCATTACTAAAAAATAAATTCAACATTTTCACATAAAATTCACAATTTCATTTACGGAAGCTCTAGTTTTACTTATTTTTGTGTAGAATTTTGTAAAAAAGAAAGTAGAAGAAATTCTACTATGATTAGAATATTTCTTCTACTTTTAAAGTGGCTATATATCATCGCTTAAAACTTTTAAGTTGCATTTGACTATTAGCTTATCTCATGCTCTGTCAAATTTGTGTTAGTATAATGTTCACAATATTTGTGTGAGCCTG
>CAOKMF010000012.1 GCA_948469655.1 uncultured Clostridium sp. | reverse complement strand
TTGTATCTGATGTAAGTATATCAGAAGGAAAAGCTCATGATGTTATATTAAAAGAAATAGATAATTCATATATGAATTAATAAAAAAGTCTCATACCGCATTCGTATGAGACTTTTTTTAATGTTCACCGTGTGCTTCATCAGCATCAATAAGTTTTGGATTTTGCTGATAAGCTCTTTGAAATGTCATATTTACAGATTCTCTAAGTTTAGAAAAAAACTGCTGAAAGCCTTTAAAATCCTTACTCATATTTGGGATTTCACTTGCCTTGTTATATTCTGGAAGCTCATCAGTTGGTATTAATTCTTCACGTCTTTCATATAAATCTCCTAAATATTCCTCAAGCTTTTGAGACATGACTTCACCTTTTTGAACATTAGTTATTAATCTAAAAGATTCATACAAATCATAAGTAGTTGTTATTGTACGGTCACTTACAAAATCAGTTTTTGTTGTTGTAGTAATTGAGTATGTTGGCGCATTATACATTAAATAAGTCAAGTTTTCTCTAAGAGATTTTAATCTTTCGTCATTAGATGTATAATGCTTAGGGTCTCCATTAGGTGTAGGTCTTTTTAATGGTGGTTTCCTTAATTTTACGCCTTTATTATTCATTTTAGAATGAGCAGCAAACCCTGTTTTAGAATTTTCGTATTGCTCAATTGCTTGAAGCTGACATTCAATAGGCAATACAATAGTTCTTTCCCCTAAATCAATTGAAATATTTAAACCTAAAAACTCTGAACGATATCCTAAATCAGAAAGTTTTGGCTTAGTTCTATTTGAATCTTCACTAATAGATATGCCGATATGATTTAAGCCATTCGCTCTGTTCAAAAACATTTGTCATATCTTTTTTTAATTTATATAACACAACTTCATTTGCATTCTTATCTCTAAGCTCATAAAGTAAAGATTCAAGGTCAATATTTTTAAGTAATTCACTATAGTATTCGTAATTATTTGTTTCACTAGCATCTTCATATTCATCCTTATATTCATCATAGCAAGATTCAATGTATTCCTCTAAACCATCATAAAATTCAATTAATTTAGTAGCTTCCTGTCCTTCTATATCCTTAGGTACAATTTCCTTCAATTTTTCTAGAGCAGCATTACATTTATTACAATATTGTCTAAAAGTCATATCTGGAGATTCTGATAATGATTTAGAGGTTTTAGCTATAAATCTTCTAACTTTTTCTCTTTGATCCATTAATTCTTGAAGCTTAGCATCACCATGTGCCATAAATGTAGAATGTTCTTTTGAAGGAACAATTCTAATTGCAAAATAGTCTGAAATTTCAGCATTCTTTTTTTCTTTACGTTTAGACCAGTCTTGAACTTTATCAGTAGTACTTTTTGGTGATTTATATCTGCTATAAATTTCAATAGGGAATGGGTCTTTATTAATATTTCCATTCTCATTTTCAAATATTATAATTGGCAATATATATCCGCATAAGTTTTCTAACATATGGGTCTTTATATGCAATTAAGTCTTCGTGATTTGTTCCTTTTAGCATTTTAGCAATTTCATAAAATTGTTCTTCTGCAATTCTTCTAGCTTCAAGATTAGGGTTAAAATCGTCTTTCATATCATTAGGTTTATTTTCTAAATCAAATTCGTACTGTTTTTTAAATTCTTTATTATCCATAGAAAATCACTCCTTTTTTGTCTATTCCCACTCAATTGTTGCAGGTGGTTTAGATGTTATATCATAAACAACTCTATTTATATTCTTAATCTCATTAACAATTCTAGTAGAAACTAATTCCAAAATTTCATAAGGAATTTTAGCCCAAGTTGCTGTCATAAAATCAGATGTTTCAACAGCACGTAGAGCTAAGGTATAATCATAAGTTCTTTCGTCACCCATAACTCCAACAGATTTTAAGTTTGTAAGAACTGCAAAATATTGATTTAATGACTTATCTAAACCTGCTTTTGCAATTTCGTCTCTGAATATAAAATCTGCTTCCTTTAATATATCAAGTTTTTCTTCAGTAATATCCCCAATAACTCTTATTGCAAGTCCAGGGCCAGGGAATGGTTGTCTATATACTAAATTTTCAGGTATATCAAGTTCTAAACCTGTTTTTCTAACTTCATCCTTAAACAAATCTCTAAGAGGTTCAATTATTTCTTCAAAATCTACATAGTCTGGAAGTCCACCCACATTGTGGTGACTTTTTATAGTTTGTCCTTTGCCGAACACCACTTTCAATTACATCAGGGTAAATTGTTCCTTGTACTAAGAAATCTACTTTACCAATTTTCTTAGCTTCTTCTTCAAAAACTCTAATAAACTCTTCTCCAATAATTTTTCTCTTTGTTTCAGGGTCAGAAACCCCTGCAAGTTTTGATAAAAATCTATCCTTTGCATTAACTCTTATAAGATTTATATCATACTGCTTCCTAAAGATTTTCTCAACTTCATTACCTTCGTTTTTACGAAGAAGCCCATGGTCTACGAAGATACATGTTAATTTTTTTCCAATTGCTTTATTCAAAAGAACAGCAGCAACAGAAGAGTCAACTCCACCAGATAAAGCACAAAGAGCCTTTTTATCTCCAATTTTTTCTCTTAATGCTTTAACAGACTCTTGTACAAAAGAAGACATTTTCCAGTCTCCAGAGCATTTACATATGTTATATACAAAGTTATGTATTATTTTTATACCGATCTTTAGTATGATTTACTTCAGGGTGGAATTGTATTCCATATATTTTTTTATCTTCATTTGCCATTCCAGCATTTGGACAGCTTTCAGTGCTTGCAATATTCTTAAACCCTGAAGGTAATTCTTTTACAAAATCTGAATGTGTCATTAAACAATCATTACTTGTTCCAAAATCGGAAAATAGAGGAGAGGTATTATCTAATTTTACAGAAGTTGTACCATATTCGCGTTTATTTGCTCTTTCTACATTTCCTCCTAAAAGATAAGTTATAATTTGCATTCCATAGCAGATACCTAAAATAGGTATATTAAGATTTAAAATTTCTTTATTAATTGATAATGCATCTTCAGCATAAACACTAGAAGAGCCACCTGTAAGAATAATACCTTTTGGAGCAATTTCTTTTATCTTATCTATACTAGTATTGTATGGAACTATCTCAGAATATACATTACATTCTCTTACACGTCTAGCAATTAATTGATTATATTGTCCATGAAAATCTAGTATAAGTATTTTTTCATTTTCCTTCATCTAATTTAAAACCTCCATAATTTACATATATTATTATTGTACCATATTTTGTCATATCATGTAAATATTTAGGAAGCATTTTTAGTCGCAAAATTTACATAATTTCATAATATATATAGAATATAAATTATGAAAAAGCGGGGTATTTACTTTGAAACTTAAAGATAAGCGAATCAGCTTTGGTTTAACTAGTACTTTTTATGCATTTAAACATACAATAAAAGAAATGAAAAATATCATGCGTGAAGGCGGAGAAATATTTCCTATAATGCCACCATGCACATATATGACAGATAGCAAATTCTATAAATCAGCTGATTTTGTAAGAGATATAGAAGAGATTACAAAAAAGAGAATTATAACAACAAAGGAAGAAGCAGAGAATATAGAAACTGATATCATGGTAATTGCGCCATGTTCACGGAAACCATATTGCTAAAATTTCAGCTTCAATATATGATACACCAGTTCTAGTTTCTGCAAAAACACACTTAAGAGAAAACAAACCTGTTTTACTTCGGAATAGCAACAAAAGATGGGTTAAGTACAAATGCAGAAAATATAGGGAAATTACTTAATAGTAAAAATATTTTTTTCATTCCATTTACTCAAGATAACCCAATTACAAAACCAACATCTTTATCATTCTCACCAAAATATATAATTAAATCTATTGAATATGCGCTAGAACATAATCAGATACAGCCCTTGCTATTATAATAGAATAAATACAAACATATTTTTTATTTTTATCAAAAAAAGTATTGACATTAAACTTTTGTTCGTGTATAATCAATTTAAAGTTAGGAATGAATGTTCGTAAAAAAGGAGAATAAATTATGATAGTAAAATCAAAGAAAAAATTAATAAGAGCAATAGTTTTAATTATAGGATTAACAATTGGACTAGTCTTAATTATGACGGGAAATACATTTTCTCATCAAGATTTATCATACAAAAAAGTAACAGTAACTATGGGTGATACTTTATGGGAAATAGCCAAAGAAGAAAAAGATAGTAATGATTATTATAAAGATAATGATATAAGAGATATAATTACAAATATAAAGATAGTAAATAATTTAAAAAGTTCAGATTTGCATGCTGACCAAGTATTAGGAATTCCTACATATTAAATCTTGAAAATTATGTTAATATATGTTATAATTGAAAAGCATTTAGCTAAAAAGCTTATGTAGAAACATTTAATGACAGATTTCTAAAGGAGGAAAGAAGATGAAGTTAGTTGTACTATCTATTTTACGGGTAGACAAGAATCAGAAGGAACACAAGGTAGCTATGTATGCAGGATTATCGAGCAACAATTACATCTATGGCAAGCTTATAAATAGTTGCTACGAGTGGCCCATGTATATTAAAATCAAGAGAAGTCTTACTGAACCTTTTCTTGATGAAGAAGGTGAAGGTACACTTATCCGAAAACTTTTTGTAAAAGAGACTAGACCTATGAAATTTTCAAAAAAGTTTAAAGAATTAAAAAGGTGCAACTTGGATGACATCTCTTTTATTGATGATGTAGACAAAGTTATTTCATTAGTGCAATACATCATTGATAACTGTATTTAAAACCATATCTAATCTGTTATAATCAAAAAGAAAACCCGTATGCTCTGAGAAAGTTCTTTTCTTGCATGCGGGTTTATTCTTTTAATTTATTCACCTGATAATGGATTTCTTTCAACTGCATTTCTTACTTGAACATTTGCAACATGTGTATATATTTCAGTAGTAGAAATACTTTCGTGTCCTAAAAGTTCTTGAAGAGCCCTTATATCTACATTACCATATTGATACATAAGAGTCGCAGCAGTATGTCTTAATTTATGAACCGAATATTTATCCGTATCAAGTCCAGCCTTTTTTAATTCTTTTTCAACAATATATTGCACAGTTCTTCTACTAATTCTTTCTAATCGCTCACTTAAAAACAAAGCATCTTCGTCTTTTGGCTTTATACCTTCCTTTGGTCTTACTTCTAAATAACTATTAATTGCTTTCATACAAGCTTTATTAAGATAAATGGTTCTTTCTTTATTACCTTTACCAATAACTGTCATTTTGCATTCGTCAAATTTTATATCTTTCAAGTTAATACCAATAAGCTCAGATAAACGCATTCCACAGTTTAAAAATAAAGTTATAATTGCAAAATCTCTTTCAGTATTTCGATTACTACCATTTACGCCTTGATTAGAAACTTCAAGTAGTTTCTGGCTTTCTTCAAGAGTTAAATATTTAGGTTGCCTTCTGTCGAGCTTAGGATTTTCTAAATTTTGAGCAGGATTTATTTCTAATTCTTTTTCTTTATTAGTCATATAAGAAAAAAATATTCGTATAGTAGATGTTTTCCTTGCTAGTGTTGCAGGTTTACTATTAAACTGTTCTTTTAGATAATATAGATATGAATGTATATCTTCTAATGTAATTTGCTTTAAAAAGGAAATATCAAGGCCTTTTATATCAGTATTTTTGATATCTTCTTCTGAAGATAATCCTAAATGATTGGACATAAACTTAAAAAAGTTAGAAAGGTCATAATTGTATTCTTTTATACTATTTTGAGATTTATTTAATATAACAGAAGAATATTGTAAAAATGAATTCAAAAACTCTGGATTATCTTTTTTATCTATCATGTATACAACCTCCATATCTTAAGTACTTTTATATCAATAATATTATACTATAAGAAGAAAAAAATCAAGTAATTAATTTTAGTTGTCAAATAGCATAATTAGTATGTTATAAAGAAAAAATTACTATTTATTATAATTTTATAATAAATAGTAATTTACTAAACATCCCAAAGTCTTAGGATATTATGAAATGAATTCAAATGAAGATATCTTCATATTGATCAGGTGAAACTAATTTTGTATCATAGTTAGCTTTTATAAATTCTCTACTTCTTTGAAAACAAAGAAGTAGTTTTATTAGTTGGTATCCACTTGCAAGCTGCATCATTGGAATTTGTGCTTTATTACTTAATTCTTGCAGTAAATTATTGGATTTACCCATGTGTTCGTAGATTTCCTTCTTAAACAAGAAGATTGGTAACAAAAGCAATATTGCCAATGCATCTGAGTAAAATTCATCAACATTATTATTAATAAAAAATGGATCAGGTATATTAATTATATTTTTTATTTCACCATTATTTATTAAAAAAGCTGTTACTACTTTGGCAATTATCCATCTTTTTTCTTTGTACATTAAATTTTTTCTAAACACTATAAAATTTTGACTTGCATAAGCATAAAAAGACGAAAATTCTTCACCATATTCTATACTTTCTTTTATGCAAAAACCTAACTCTTTAGCCATTTTTTCAATATCAATTGGAAACTTTGGTGCTATGCTAAATTGCTCTAATAACCGTTCTACATCTTTTGAAAAATCCCAAAATTCAGATAATAAAGTGCCTTCCTTTTCATTTAAAAAATCTTTCATTTTTTTCTCCTCATCTTGTTTAAAATTTTAGTTTCCTCATTTCATAAAATATTACAACTATAAAATGTATAATTATATTACCATAATTTTACATAAACGTCAAGTTTGTGATCATCGAATAATTAACATAATATTATGATAAATATCTTGAATATTATTATGGGATTAAACAAGATGGTTTTAAAACTCCTTTAATGATAATATCTGAGGAAAGAGATAATAAAGAAAAGAAATCTTGGAAGTTGCAACCAGAACAAATTACTAAAATACAAGCACAATCTACTAAAATTGCTGAAATTTATGGAAAACAACATGATACACAAACCTCTGTTCAAGTGCAAGAAAAAGATATAAGAGAATAAACTTAAAAAAATGAATAGAGTAGGTGGGAAGATATTAATTTCAATATTTTAAAAAACGAACATTTGTTATAAATGTTTATAAATAAATTTTTACATTATAATCTTATAATTTTTTGTATAATTATTATATAAATTTAGATTATTGATCTGTAATATATTTTTATATTATGAAGCTCTAAAATCAAATTTAAGACATTTTAATAATTTTTCCAATAAGATTTTTACACAAGTCTTAAATTTGATGTTTATATAATACAATCTAATCTTTATAATATAATTTTAATAAAATGTTGATTTTTAGGTATTTATAAAAAGTATCGAAAAACAGCTGAAGAATAAGGATTTAGGAAATTTTGATAAAATAATCTAAAGTTATATAAATTTTTTAAAATCAGGAATAAACTAAAACAATGAAGTTTCAGAATGGATTTTAAAGCAACTTTATTAAAAAGTAATATAGCTTGTTGTCAAAATAATAAGCTGAAATATGCATAATGGCAAGGAATGGCAAAATTTCAAGAGTAGGACTATATTCGTATGGTTAAATTTTGATTTTATATTATTTTGCACAAAACTTTGATAATACAAACCAAAAATTATACATATTTTTATTTGAAAACAAATATAGAATTAATAACTCCATTTCTAAGTAGGAAACTGGAAAAAGAATGCCAAATTCTGTTATTAATGGAATAGGGAAGAGTACTGTTTTTAGGTATTTACACATAATTGTTATAAATTTATTATAATAAAAATTTGTAAATACGAAAATAAAAGTAAATAATGAGTAGGGTAATCGAATGATTAAGAAAGGAGGGCAACGCTTTTTACGTTGCCCTTTTAAAAATTAGTCGTTATAAAAAATACTATAACCAACAACGGCTGCTCCAAATATTCCTCCTGTAATTGCTATTAGCCAACCTATAAAAACACAAGGAATAAAGGTAGCTATTAGTGCAAAAGGGAATGGAATGAAAAGAAGTTTTACAAAAGCCCGTGTTAAATCGGATAGATGAAATTTCTCTAATGCTTTGTCAAGAATTATGTTTACCTCTTTTAAGATTTTCCTTATATACATGCATATTCTCCTTTCTGCTTAGAGTTCTCCACTCTTATTAATATGGAAATTATATCACTTAACATAGAATTATGTCAAGAATGGATTTTGACCTTATGTTGGATAATTTTTCAATTTTGCCTAGGAAACAGGAAGAGTAGGAGAGAGGGGCAGTTTTGAAAATTCGAGATTTTAAAATAAATAAAAAATACAAAAATTTTCTATATAAAAATTTACAAAATAAAATTATAAAAATATAATTTATAATTAAAAATTAAAATTCATAAAAAATTTGTGCAATGTTAAATTTACAATTTTATAATACGAACATTAAAATTTAAAACCGAACATGTGTCTAAAATAAATTTTTACATATTATAATGATAATTTTATAAATTTGTGAATTAGATATAATTATTAAACTAAATAATATAATTTATAGTGAAATTTATATAAAACTACTAAAATATTGATAAATTAGGCATCTCTGAAAATTACTGAAAAATGGCTAAAAAAACGACGCACGAGAATCGATTTTAAGCCGCTTTTATAAAAAAGACATATAGTTTGTTGCCCGTAAAATCGTGAAAAATGCTGGAATATATGGATTTTGAAAAAAATAATCTAAATCCATATATTTTTTAAAAAATGTTGGTTGCAATAACGTAAAAAAATCTAACCAGAAATAGGCTAAAATAATGAAGCTATAAAATCAAATTTAAGGCGTTTTTAATAAAAATTAATATAAGTTGTTGTTGGAACATCAAGCTAAAAGTAGCTAATATAAAGTAATAGCAAGATTTACGAAGATAGGACCATATTGCATGGTTCTATTTTTGATTCTATACTCTATTGCACAAAACTTTGATAATACCAACCAAAAAATTCGACATTTGCTAAAAATAATTATACTAAAAAATATAATAAACAGTTAAATTTTTGCATAGAATACATTATATATAATAATTTAGTAAAATTATTTGAATTTGTTGACAATTCGAATAATTAAATGCTATAATATATTATATAAATAAAAACTGCCTACTAGGAGGCGAAGAGTAAAATACCCTAGATAATCGATAAAACAGCCACCCAGTTGGCAAGGAGAAAATGCACTGGTGAATAAATGAGGGAGTCTTGCACTCCCTTATTATTGTATAAGGAGAATAATGGAAATAGTTGAAGGAAAATTATATTTTATAAAAAATGAATTTTTAGAAAAGTACAATCCCAAATATCACTTAATGGAAAATAAAGAAGAAGGAGCAAAAAGGCCTACATATTTTTGCTTTAGAGATAAACTAGATAAGAATATATTATGGTTTGTACCTATGTCATCTAAATATGATAAATATTTAAAGGTATATAATGAAATAAAAACTAAAAGAAGGATAGAACCCAACAATTTTGTGTTTGCAAGAAATTTAGCTGGCAAAAAAGCTGTTTTTCTAATTCAAAATATGTTTCCAACTTTAGAAAAATATATTGAACAAGAATATAAAAAAGCAGGAATATCAATTAAAGTTCCTAAAGCTGTAAAAGAAGAAATAGATAAAAAAGCTAGAGATATATTTGCATATACAAACAAAGGAATTGTGGCTACATTTACTAATTTACCTGAATTCATTAAAGATATAAAGAAAGAATATAGCAATTAAACTTTTTTATAAAAAGTAGTGTTATCATTTACTTTAAACTATAAATATGATAAAATAGAATAAATTTAAGCAAAATGCTTATTGTTTTTTTACTTGTTAAAAGTTATGTAACTATAAACAATATAGGAGGAAAGAAAAATGAAACTAATTAAAAATCTTTTAAGCGATCTTTGTGAAATGTGTCGGCCATTAATTTTTGATATTGCGCTTGCTATCCCTATAGTAGCATACACATTTACATGGGAGGTTGTAGATGCATCTGCAACGTTAAAACATACCCTAAAAGGATTGGCTATTGGAATCTTTATAGATATAGTTTGGGTATCCATTTGGGTGATTATTACAGATTTCATATCTAAGAGAAAAAAATTAATTAGTAAAGTAGTTTGGGCATGTATATACAGACTCTGATAAGATTTCAAAAATAGGACTATATTCGATAGTTCTATTTTTGATTCTATGGACTATTTGCATAAAATATTTACTAAAGCCGTATTTATGAATTTATTGTTTCTTGAAATTGAGTAGGAAGTAAGGAAGTAGGCGATTTACTACAAAACATAACATTTATAAATCTAAAAATATCCTACAACAAATAAAAAAATTTTAGTATAAATATAAAATTTTATTAAGATAATTTATAATTACAAAAAATTTATATAAAACTAATTTTAAAAGAATATATAAAAAACGAACATTTGTTACAATTGTTTATAAATAATAATTTTTATTTTAAAGTTATAAATTTAATTTACTAATTATATAAAATAATTTTATACTATAAACATATTAAAATCGCTTTTAAGACATTTTTATATCTAATCAATAATTACATGTCTAATTTTATACGAATATTTTAAATACAGTTATTATATATAATAAAAATTTACTAAAATGCTATAAATTGCTGATTATAAGCAATTCTATTAAAATAGCTAAAAAAGTGCAAAAAAACGAAGCACGAGAATCGATTTTAAGCCGTTTTTATTAAAAAGTAATATAGTTACACATGTCTTAAAAAATCGCTAATATAAGTATTTAAGCGATTTTCGAGATTTTAATAAAAAATTATAAAATATAATATAGGATTTTATATAGAAATAATAAATTAGAATGTAAACTAATATAAGTACAAAATATTAAAGCCTCAGAATCGATTTTAAGACATTTTTATAAATAAGTAATATAGTTGTCTAAATAATAGACTATAAAACTCTAAAAGCATTAATATAACAATAGTTGGTAGGACACCATGAAAGGTTGTCCATATATTTTACTCCCACTCCTCTTTGCACAAAACTTTGATTTTGTGCAATGATATTCATAATAAAAATAAATAGAAGCTCTATTCTTCTGTCTCGATATTCTATATCTATCTTATATCACATCTAAAATTATAATGCAATACTTTTTTTAATATTTTCTATAACTTATTCCCAAGTAGCCTTCACATGGCAAGCTCCAAGTTTTTTTCGTATGTAACTCTCTGACCCTAAAATAAATATGCGGTACATAATTATGATAATGAAACAAAAACTTATCAAGTATAACTATTTGAGCATAACTATAATTATTGCCACCATTCCAATTATATTGAGCAAGCTTCTGTCCTTCGTAGAATGCACCATACTCACAAATATAAAACTTAGGAAAATCAGTACATACTTTTTGCATTTTATCCCTCCAATCTTTATTTTGTAATATATTACAGTTAATTCGCCTTGTTAGATATGGCGAATTAATTTTAACTTTTGTTTTTCTTCACTTCAATCGCCAGTGGGACTTGCTACGCTCCGCTATAGGGGGTCTATCCCCCTTCTTCGCATTCGCTCAGCCCCCGCATATCGGGGCTTTTCTTTGTTTGTTAGTCCTCTAAAACGATTAATTAGTTAAGCCTACGCATTATGTGTGGCTTGCCTACGCAAGCTCACACATAATACTGCAGTAACGACATATCAATATTTATCTTTAGATTTATAAAGATATTATACATATTTTTAAATAAATTGTCAATGATTTTATTTAAGTTTTTAAAGGTTTCTATTGATTTTTTAAAAATAATATACTATAATACAAAAAAGGAGGTAATAAAAATGTTTAGTTATAGTCCATTATGGAAAACTTTAATTGATAAAAACCTAAATAAAAAAAAATTACAAAATAAAATAAAATGCAGTTCAAGTACAATTACAGCTATGGGAAAAAATGAATTTGTAAGCATGGATATTTTAAATAGAATATGTGAAAATTTAGATTGCAAAATAGAAAATGTAATAGAATATAAAAAGGAGTTATAAAATGATATATGGAGCATTAATATTTGTTATAATAGTATTAATATTAGAAAGACTAACAAATAATAAAGAAATCGAAAAGCCTATAAATAATATACGGAGGCTTTTATAAAAAAGAATACTTGCTAACACAAACAGAATTAAAATTTTATAAAATACTTAAACAAATAACTGATAAATTAGAATTAAATCTATTTTGTCAAGTTGCTATGTATGAATTAATAAATTCTAAAGATTATAAAAATTTTAATAGAATCAAAAATAAAAGTATTGATTTTGTTATAACAGAAAAAAATTGTAAAATAAAGTTATGTATAGAGCTTGACGACAACACACATAATCAACAAAAGAGAATTGAAAGAGATAATTTTATAAATAAAATTTTTGCTGAAGCAAATACAAAATTATTAAGAATAAAAACTCAGAATTATTATGATATAGAAAAACTTGAAAGCGTGATAAAAGAGAGCCTATAAGCTCTCTTTTATTGTATTTGGATAGAAAATACCTTGAATACAATTCTTAATTGCATGAGTACACATATTATTTGAAAAAGGTATTAATTGTCCCCCTTCAAGCAACTTCTTTTCAACTTTATCCTTATAACGACGAGATAAGTCATTAAGAGGAAAACCATTTTGAACAGCATAAATTATAGCTAATAATGTTTTATCCTCCATATCGTCAAATGTAAGCAAATAATTATTAAGATAAAGCTTAGGTAATTCGACATTATAATTAAATTGTGTATAAGTAAGCAAATCTAAATTTAATTTACTTGTTATTTCAATTCTTGTTAATTCCCTATCAAGGTTACTTTCTATTTTTTTATTATATATCTTAATTCTATTATTAGTACGTCCGATATAATATGTCTTATTATCCCCACCCTGAGAAAACATTCTAAAATCTTTTTTCCTACCTTTATCAAAACCGCCAATATCAAGAATATTAAAAGGTATATCCATAGCAATATCGACACTTTTAATACATGGAAAATTTTGTAAGCACATTTTTATAATATAAGATAAAAGCCCTTTTATTTTAAGCTTATTAGGGTTAAATTCTAAAGTAAAATTATATTTAGCACTATCATTTTGCAAGCTTGAATTATTATTAACTAATTCAGAATTATGAATAAAACCAAACCAAAAACTTTTTCCCTCTTCTATTTCAATATTATAATTATAATGAAAATCAGAAATTCCAGTACTTACATAAGAACTTTTAACAAAGCTTTTATAAACTGTATTTACATGATATTCTAATTTAGACCATATAAAATTAGTAATATCACATCTAATTCTAATCATATCTACAGTATATGTAATATTATCAAGTGAGCAATAATTATAATTAGCATAAAGCATTATTCAGCCCCCCTTTATCTATTGCATACCGCAAAAAAGGAATTTTTCTAAGAACCCACATAGTAATTTTATATACCTCTTCAAAATTCAATAAAATAATAAGTATTGGAACAACTATAGCCAATGTAGTTGGTCTAATAAAGAAACCTAACAAAGTAATATTATCAAAAATTAAATTTAAGAAAGTATCTATACTACTTGCCAAACTTTCAGGAAATGCAGGAATATTTATCCAACCAAAACAAACCTTTAAAAGTCCAAAAACTAAATTTAAAAGCCCTTCTAAAATCATGATCTTGTTACCTCCTCAAATTTATTTTTTGCTAAATTTACTAGGCAAAATATTATAATAGCATCTACTCCTATAAGATATATATCATGAACAGTTTTTAAAGTATCATTTGTTAGTAATGAATTTAAATTAAATGTTGTAGAATGTATAAGTAATTCATTACTAAATGGCTCATGAATATCAGGAATATTAATTATAGGCTCGCCAAAGTTAATATTTAAAATTTTATTTAAAATATTAACAATAAGCTCTAATGGATAACTTAAAAACCCTAATCTATCACAAAACCAAGTAAATAAATCATTAAAATAAGTGTCGAAAAACTCGTCAGAAGGAATAAAAAGCGATTTTAAAGCATTTAATAATAATTCTATAATTTTACCGAGGAAGCTCTATTATTTGTTGAAATATATTCTTGCTTACCTCTGTTTGCTCTTTTATTGCATTTGTCTGTTCCTCTATCTTTTGTGTTTGATTATTTATAGCCTCTTGGGTTTTATCTGTTTCAGTTCCTTCAGGTGGCTTATCTCCTCCATGGTCAATATCATTTCCGTTTTCATCTACCTCAACTAAAATACCTGAATTGGTATCTTTTTTATAACTATATTTAACATATATATCAGGGTGAAACGTAATACTAGAAGCATATTCTTTATATTTAGAATGATTAGGGAAAACCTTATAAGAATTATAATATGGTGTAATAGTAATAAGATACTCCCCATCCTTATTATGAAGCATATTTAAATAACCACTAAAAAGTAAATCAACATAGTAAGAACCGTCCTCAGCTTGTTCTACATCACCAGTAAAACTAAAAATATTATCGTCTGCAAAAATATTGTTATTATTACTTAAATCCTTTATTGAAATACTAACTTTTTGTAAACCTCTTACAATATCAAAACCAAATTCATCAGAAAAAGTATTTCCATAAAAATCATTCAATTTAAGCCTAAAACCCTTGTCTGACATATAAGACAAAGAAGGAGTTTTCAAAGAAATATTTTGTTGTATCATACTATGATAATGATTAAACCCCGAATCATTAGGACTATTAATACGTATCATAACATCATGAGTATATAAAATACGGTCAACAAAATACCAACAGCCTGACATAGTTAAATTATGACTTTTAGTAGAAACTAAACCTTCGCTATCAACATCATAAGCACATTTAATATTAGAAAAAACAAAATTTTGGTTACTACTGATATAAGAAGCAACAACAAGATTTTTACTAGTACAAATTAGAGACAAACTATCACTATATACATTTATAAACCAATATGGTTCACTATCGTATATTGATTTAGGTATCTTAATGAAACCTTTATGGAATTCAGAATTAAGATAAAGACAATATTCATAATCATATGTATCAGTTTCCTGATTATATCCTTTTTCTTTGCAATAGTTAGAAACATCAGCTTTTACTACACAAGGTATAAATAGAAGAAAAATAATAATAAAAATAAATATAAGAAAAAATCGTTTTTGTCCATTCATTTATCATTTCCTCCTTATCATACTTGAAATTAAAGACCACATAAAATAACAAGTAAAAATAAATAAAAACAATTGTAAATAATTTACAATAACATTTTGATTAGAAATCAAAGTTTGAAAATAATGAGAATAATCATAATAACCCATACTAAATGCCCCCTTTAAACATCTTAGGAAAAGCAAAAGCTAAAAACATTTGCACGAGCCTTTCTCCTAAAGTAAATATAATACCAATTGGCAAAGCATTTTTTACGACCTCTGCCATTAACTCTATAATACTTGAATAGTCCATAACTAAGCCTCCTTAATAATATCTATTTTAGCTAATTTATAACTAACTCTTAAAACTTTAAAGTATTTTATAAAATAATAAAATTTCATTTTTTTATATCCCCTATATTCAAATTTAAATTATTATCATATATGTTCTGCCTTGAAACTCCTTGCCACTCTTTCCTATAACGACGCATTTTTGCATATGTATCATATGAGCCATATAACTTAGGAGTATGAAACCAAAATACACGCTTTATAGTATCAAAATGTAGTTTACCATTCTCTTCATATGCACTATCACCATCTATTAATCTGTTATATTGAATACAATGAAAAAAATTCTTACATAAAACAACATTTTTTATTTGCTCACGTAGAGGTTTTGCCATTCTCATATATACTTGAGAAGTTCCTACAATGTGTTTACGTTGCTTACGTTGTTGAGATACCTCTATCATAACCTCAATAGGTACATTCTTACTCTCTAAAGAATTAAACTCAAGATGTATCTCGTCAATAAAGTAAATAACGCCAGCATAGCCGTTTGAATGTTCGGTTAGACTTTTTATACCGTTGTACTCAACAACTGCAGTATGAGCAGGAAGCCCTTTAATATCGACATTCGTAACAAGTATAGCTCTTGGGTATTCCTCACATAGTTTTTTTACATACTGTACAGCTGATAAAGTTTTACCCGAACCTTGACCTCCACAGAACACAAGTAGACCCTCAGGATCAAAGTATTCAGGGTTATCACGTCTAAATCTACGTTTATATTTAAAGCAATCTAAAATATTTTTAGGGTTAACAGAACCGCTAAGTAAATCTAAGTCCATATTAAGCCCCCCTTGACACAAGATAATATATAAAAAGAGCAACAAAAACAAATAAGATAAACTTAAAAATAGATTTCATATTACGAACTAACTTTTTAAGAAAACGATAAAAATCATTAACTAATTTACTAACAAATTTTTTAATAATATAAATTTCCATAAAACACCTCAAAATAAATACTAGGGAGCAAAAGCTCCCTTAAACTAAACAGAGATTTTGCCCTTTGTAACAGCCTTTTTGAATATTGATACAAGTTTCCTTGCACCAAACCACATCAATACGAATGTCATACCAACACCAATTATAGAAGCTAATACACCTATAATTTGAGCTGGTGTTATAGAAGCAACTAAGCTATCCATTAAAGGTTTAACTGTATTTGCCATATCAGCCATAGCAGAACCTCCTTCCGCAAGTTCAGCGCCCATGAAAAGCACCTCCTTTTAAAATTTTATATATAGTAACGAACATTGTCGCCTACTATCTCTCTTGAAACGTCCACAGGACTCAGAAGCGAATACGTTTGTAAAAATTCGTTGTATTCTTTTTCAGAAACAAACAAATCTTTTACAAAATAAGTAGCTTTTTTGTTTATATCGTCAGGGACAATAAAAACAAAAGAAATTACAAAGTAATGTTTGCCATTTTTTTGACTAACAAATTCCTTGTAACCAATAAATACACCTGATAATTTTTCCATAGCTTTACTCCTTTCACATAAAAAAATAGATAGATATAAAATATCTAACTAAATTTATTTTTATTATTAAATTTTGTGAAAAGTTTTAAGAAAAATATATCCAAAATGTTTGATTTTGTGCAATATTATATGAAAAATATTTCTAAAACCTTTGATTTTGTGCAAAGATGTGTGTCGATAGAATACATATTTTTTATATAAAATCATAACCTTTCTACTATTCTCTTCCAAGGAAACTAATTATTTTCTTTTAATAATCTAACCTTATTTTTCTTGTTTTTTAATTTTGCGAAAATCGAATCAATCTTATCTGCAGTTACAACGTTAAATTCAGCTCCTAAAAATATTGCATAAATAATCGCATATAACCACATCATAATTAAAGTTATAGTCGCAAGACTTCCATAAATAATTGAAAAACCTGTAAATATATTTACATAAATAGAGAAGAAGAAGGATATAACGTACCAGCTTGCAGTGGTAAATACAGCGCCTATTAGGCAATGCCTTATTCTCTTCTCTCTCTTCTTCCCAACAAATCTATACATAAGCAGGAATATAACAAACATTCCGAATTATCGAAATAATATTTCTTGCATTTAATATAAACTCTAATACTCCACTAAGTCCATGGAAATTCGCATCTATAGCACTTTCTATAGAGTTACCAAAAACCAATAATACTAATATTCCAATAACTAATAAAATTGCAATTAGAGCTCCTATCATCCCTTTTATCCTTAGAAATATGTAGTTCTCCTCTTCTTCTCTATATATAGCAGATATTCCTTTAGTTAGAGCATAAAAACTCCTACTTACTGACCATAACATAAATATTGCAGAAATAGATATTGTCTCGACTGATTTTGAATACATTTCCTGAATAATATCCGCTACACTATCTTTCATTATAGTAGGAAGCACTGCTGTAAATATACCGAGCCAATGTCTCTTTTTCTATATTCATATATTTAATAAAGCTAAGTAATAATATTATAAAAGGAATAAAAGACAAAAAAGTATAATATGCACAGCCAGCTGTGTATTCACTAATATGGTCATCATTGGTCTTTTTTAAAAAAACGTTAATAGTTCTTAATAATTTCATATTATACCTATATCCTCCATTAATAATTATTACCAATTTATATTAAAACAAACCCAAATTAAAGGGTTTGCTTTAATATCTATTCATTTACTTAGAATTATTTAAGAAATACTCCATCTTATCTAAGAAATCTTCATTATTTTTGCTTGCAACCATTTGAGTTAAAAGTTGTTCGGTAACTTCAGAAACAGGCGTATTTGAAAGAGCTTTTCTAAGTGCAAATACAATTTCTAATTCTTTTGGAGTAAGTAATATCTCCTCTCTTCTAGTTCCTGATTTATTTATATCTATTGCAGGGAAAATACGTTTTTCAGATAATTTTCTATCTAAGTGTACTTCCATATTACCAGTTCCCTTAAACTCTTCAAAAATGATATCATCCATTCTGCTACCCGTTTCAACTAAAGCAGTAGCAAGAATAGTTAAACTTCCTCCAAATTCAATATTTCTAGCAGCACCGAAAAATTTCTTTGGTTTATGCAAAGCTGCAGGATCTAACCCTCCTGATAATGTCTTACCAGAAGCAGGAACTACCAAGTTATATGCTCTTGCAAGTCTTGTAATACTATCTAATAATATTACAACATCTTTCTTTTGCTCAACAAGCCTTTTTGCTCTTTCAAGCACCATTTCTGCAACTTTAACATGGTGCTCAGGAAGTTCATCAAATGTAGAATATATTACATCTCCCTTAATACTTCTTCTCATATCTGTTACTTCTTCAGGTCTTTCATCAATCAATAATACTATTAATTTAGCTTCAGGGTTATTTGTCGTTATGCTATTTGCAATTTTCTTTAAAAGAGTAGTCTTTCCTACCTTTGGAGGTGCAACAATCATTCCTCTTTGTCCTTTACCAATAGGAGAAATCAAATCTATCATACGCATTGCAAGTTCACTTTGAATTGTTTCAAGAGTTAATTTTTCTTCAGGGTGAATAGGAATAAGGTCATCAAAACTTTTTCTTGCAAGTGCAAGTTCAGGAGTTTCATCATTAATATGTCCAACAAAAATTAGTGCTGGGAATTTTCCGTCCTTCTTGCGGAAATCTTGCTATTCCTTTAATTTTATCACCAGTACTTAGTCTAAAACGTTTAATTTGCACAGGTGAAACATATACATCTTCAGATGTAGAAAGATAATTGTCACCCCTTAAGAAACCATATCCATCAGGAAGCACTTCTAATATACCTTCTACTATATTATCGTTCTCACCAGTTACCTTGTATACTCCGGTTTCCACTTACAAATTTCTCTTTTTCTGCTTTTTCTTCACTTATGCTGTCATTTTCTTCCGGATTGCCTTTTTCAAGTCCATCTAATAATTCAATTAATTCATCTTTTTTAAGTTTACTAATATTTTTTAACCCCTTATCCTTTGCTATTTGGCGCAATTCTGATAATTGCATATTATTATCCATATAATTTTACCCCCACATAATTATATATTATATATCATTTTTAATAACTTGGAAATTAAAATCTGTGCAGAATCGCACAAGTTATGAAAAAAGAAAAATCAAATTTATCTAGAGAAAATTAATATATTAAACTTCATAAAACCAGATATTTCATGAAGTTTAGTTTCCTATGTCTATATAAACTTTCTCATTTGGTTTATACATATTTAGCTTTTCCCTAGCAATTTTCTCTATATATTCTAAGGAACTAGCATTTTCCTTTAATGCGACTAATGATTCTTTATATTCAGTTCCTTCATCTATCTCTTTTTGTGTGGCTATAATATCACTCTTATATTTGTTTAGTATTTTTTGCTGATTATATACTGTGATTCCAAAGTAAAAAATACAAATTACTATTATCACTTTCTTTAACAATTTTTTATAATTTAATTTCATATGTATTTCTCTTCCTACCAGTTTTTTCTTACGCATGGTCTACTTTGACTAATATTTATATAATTCTACATAACATTCTAAAATCCTTCTTTCTTCTCTAATTTTTTGCTATTTTTTACTTTATTTTGAGTTTTCTTCAAATTATTTGTCGTATTTAATATTAATTTATATATTTTAAGAAAAAACTTTTTAAATGGAAAAACTACGACCTTAATAATACTATATATGATTTCTTTCAAAAAAGTTATTATCTTAACACTTACTTTGACAATTGGCTTGCTGAAGAATAATATATAAATTGCTATTCCCAAAAACAATCCGTATAAATACATAGCCTCTTATTTCTCCATTATTAAATACGAACAATGTATATAGAACACTAGAAGCAGAAATAACCCAAAATAGTCCATCTTCTATATATGTAACAATGTTTGGAGTGTTGAAACTTCGCCTCAGTATTCTAAATACATCAAATATCACACCGAATTAAAATTCCGATTTAATATAAATATTAAAAATAAGTAAGCTTGGTTTATTGCAACATTATTCACTCTTACTTCACCCATACTTAAAAATATTATCTAAAAATCTTACTAATAATACTTCCTGCCTTATCTTTTCCTAAGTCTTTTTCAGAATAGCTTAAGCTATTTATATCCCCTTCTACTATTACTTCAGAAGTATCAATACTTAATTTGTTTATTTTTAAGTTTTCACCTTTAATTGTAAGAAGTCCAAGTTCTGTTTCTACCATTACTACCTGGTCATCAAAGCTTAGCACATCTAAAACCCCTGATATGCTTAGCTTTTCTCTATTTTCCAATATGAGATTTTGAATGGTCGTCTGATTTAAATTTCTTCTTTCTTCTAGTGTCATAGGCTTTCTCCCCTCTCGTATGTTATATAATATATATATTCGGACAAAAAGATATTTAGAACAAAAAATGGACTAACAATACAAAAAAGTACAGTACTTAATTTCCTGTACTTCTATATTTACTTAAAGCAAAGTTCCATACTTTTATAGCAATAAACCAAATAATTATTACAATAACTAAAGATATAAGCATCAAGTTATTTCCACCTTCTTCAAGATATTCTAGTGTTGGATAATATGATGCAAAAGCAAATGGAATTATCATTGTTATTATAACTCTTATAAATTTATTATATATTTCAATAGGATACTGAGCGAGCTTGTGTAGCTGAAATACTGACCAAACAACTTCATTTGACTTATGAGTCCAAAAACCTGATATACTAAATATTGTTTGCACTCCCCCTATAATAAGTCCGCCTATAATTCCAAAGTATAGTATTTTTAATATTAGTATAAATGTTATAGATATTTGTAATTTTATAAGCATTGTAACAATTAAAAAGATTGAAATTGCAGAATACCCCAATATGCTTGTACTATCAGTTTCACCTAATATTGAGATTAGTGGATGAACTGGTCTAAGCAAAATATTATCAAATTTACCTTTTCTTATAAATTTACGTCCTATATCATAGGTAGCATCAAAAAATAAGTCTGTTACAGAAATTGATAGCATCATAGTTCCATAAAGTAATAACAAATGTTCAAAACTCCATCCAGCAATACTATCTGTATTTTGAAATACTATCCAAATAAATAGTAATTCAATAGCTTGATATATTACCTGGGATATCATTCCGACTATGCAATCTACTCGATATATCATCATCCTTTTTAGTGCTGCTCCCATAAAAGAGACATATATTTTAATATTTCGAAACACATTATCCTCCATTTATTGTTATATTTTTTATTGCTTTTTTAAATACAATTTTTGCTATAATATATAAAATAACTATCCAAATACATTGTTTTAGTATGACATGCAATATCTCATTTTGGCTTAATTCTCCAAAATAAATGCTAATTGGAGTATACACGCACTCTTTAAATGGTAAAACATTAGCTATTTTCTGCAGAAATTCTGGGAAAAGTGTAATAGGGGCTATCATTCCAGTAAATATATTAAGGACAGCCCTTTTGAATACTTCTACTCCCCAAAGAGAATTTGTATAAAATGCAGCCATTCCTAGTATCATTTCTAGCAAATATATAACCACAACAGATAAGCATATTAAAATTATAAAAAATAGGAAATTTATAATACCTGCTGGGGGAAGCACCCCAAATAAGCACAAACATATTACAAAAGTTATTCCACCAACAACACAAGATTCTAAGACTACCCCAATTTTTATTCCAAAATTCCAATTAAAGTATGAAATGGGAAATAAAAGTTGTTTTTGAACTTCTCCTTCTCTTATATGTTCTCCTATACTTTCGTTTATCCCCCAAAATATGATTGGGTTAAGCGTTATAGCCAAAACATAATAGGTCGTTATTTGCTCGAAATTCATGCCTAGGACTTGATTACCATTATTATATATCGCAAGCCAAATAAATATATATACTGTTATTTGTATAATAAAATTACATACATATAATAATACATCAAATCTATAATATAAATCTTCCTTTGTTACCTGCCTTGCTATTTTCCAGATTTTATTAATCACTTATTGCTTCCCCTCTATATATTTCTTTTAATATTTCTTCTAATCCTTCTTCTTGTACATGCATATCTAAAATATTACAAAATTTCGATATTTTATTTACTATATCCATTATTGTAAGTCTATCATGATTAAATTTTATTTTTAAACTATTATCCGTTTCATCAATAATTTCAAACTCTTCTTCATTTGTTTCTAGGGTAATGTTTTTACTTTTATCTTTTATAATAAACTCTGCCATAATATGTTTTCCATATTTGTTTTTAAAGGATTCCTTTTCTCCATCGTAAATTATTTTACCTTTATCAATTAGTATAATTCTGTCACATACTTCTTCAATATCCTTTAAATCATGGGTTGTAAGTATTACAGTTGTATTTTCTTCTTTATTAATATCTTTTATAAATTTTCTAATATTTTCTTTTACAAGTATATCTAGTCCTATTGTAGGTTCATCTAAATAAACAACTTTTGGGTTATGTAGAAATGTTGCAGCTATCTCACATCTCATTTTTTGACCTAAACTTAAGTTTTTAACTTGTTTATTTAATAGGTCTTTTAAATCTAAAATCTTAGTAAATTTTTCTAGATTTTCTTTGTATTCTTTGTTAGACATATTGTACATCTTCTTTATTAATTCAAAAGTTTCTATTACAGGAAGGTCCCACCAAAGCTGAGTTTTCTGACCAAAAACCGCACCTATTTGTTTGTTATTTTCTATTCTTTTTTCATTTGGCACAATTCCATTAACTTTAACATTTCCAGATGTTGGTGTAAGAAGTCCAGTTAGCATTTTTATTGTAGTAGATTTTCCGAGCACCATTTTCCCCAATATATCCGACAAGCTCGCCCTTCTTTACATTAAAACTTATATTATTAACAGCTGTAAATTCCGTATATTTGGGATGAAATAAATTTTTTATATATCCAAATATTCCGTGTTTTCTTTCATTAATTTTATATTTTTTAACTAAGTTTTTTACTTCAATTATATTATCTTCCATATTCCTCCTTTATTTACTAACATCTAGCTTTAAATATGCTTCCATAAACCTATCTATTTCGCCGATTCATTACAGATTCTACATTTCCAACTTCAAAATTAGTTCTATGGTCTTTTACTAATGTATATGGGCAAAAAACATATGACCTTATTTGACTTCCCCATGCTATTTCCCTTTGAACACCTTTTAGATCTTCTATTTTGTCCTTGTGCTCTTTCTCTTTTAAATCTAAAAGCTTAGATTTAAGCATTTTCATGGCTGTTTCTTTATTTTGAAGCTGAGAGCGTTCTGATTGGCAAGAAGTCACAGTGTTTGTAGGTATATGAGTTATTCTAACAGCAGACGAAGTCTTGTTTACATGTTGTCCCCCTGCTCCTGAAGAACGATAAGTATCTATTCTTAAATCATCTGGGTTTATTTCTAATTCTATATCGTCTGTAATTTCGGGAAGCACTTCAACAGATGCAAAAGAAGTATGCCTCCTTCCACCTGAATCAAAAGGAGAAATTCTAACTAATCTATGAACACCCATCTCTCCTTTTAAATATCCATAAGCATATTCTCCTTCAATTACAGCTGTAACACTTTTAATTCCTGCCTCTTCTCCTTCTAAAAGGTCAGTTTCTTTTAATGTATATCCATTATTTGTAGCCCATCTAGAATACATTCTATAAAGCATTTGTGCCCAATCTTGTGACTCAGTTCCACCGGGCTCCTGGATGAAGTGTAATTATTGCATTGTTTCTATCAAATTTGCCTGAAAGAAACATTTTTGTTTCTAACTTTTCTATATTTTCTCTTAATGAATTTGTGCTCCTTACTAAGTCTATTGCCATTTCTTCGTCATTCTCAACAAGTAAAAATTCATTTGTTTCTATTAAATTATCAAGATTTTCTTTTATTTCATTTAAACTTATAACTTTAGACTTTACTTCTTTAATATCACGCAAAATACTATTTGCTTTTTTTACATCATTCCAAAAGCCATCTTGTAAAGTTTTTTCTTCTAGCTCTTTTAATCTATCTTCCAGTTTTTCTTTATCTAAAGTTTTATCTAAGCTTAAATATTTAGTCTTTAAATTTTGAAGTTCCCTTTTATTTTCTTCAAGGTCTATCAATTAAACCCCTCCCTTATATTTCTTAATTATATTAAATAATTTAAGTTCAGTCAAGAAAATAGTTGTTATTATAATAACTAAGGAAACATAAGCCAAAAGTAGCCACACTGTGACTACTTTGACCTTTCATATAATTCTAAAAACAGTTAATTATTAAGTATAAATAAAGCTGCATCTTTCCATGGAATAAAGATAATTGCTAAAGCTATTACTACAAAGATTAAAACTATTAAAGCAACATCTTCATCTCTCCGATTTGTAATTAGTACAGCAATTGCTACAACCGTCACGCACAAAACAGCTACAATCTTTAAAATTATATTTTCCATATTATTTCTCCTTTGAAAAACGAACTCTTGTTAAGCCGGCTACAAGCTTATAAGCTTGGTTATCCTTGAAGCTTCTTTTCTCAAAAACATCATAAAACGAGTTACCGTTGTTTACTTTCCTTATGTTTTCCCTTTTTCTAATTTCAAATGTGTTTTCTTTCATTTTAAATGCCTCCTTATGTTGTCAGTTAATAGTTGCAATGCACCTGCTGTAAAGAGCACAGGAGAATTATAATAAATTAATACTTATAATATTAACATAATTTTGTTATAATTTCAATACTTTTTATTGATTTTAATTTTTTGTTTATTTTCTATATATGTACTACCCTATCAAGAAAATAGTTTTCTATGGTCAGGCACGAAGTAGAATTTTCAAACATATAATTGCTTTGTATAAGATTTTTTGGAGGTAATTATAAATGATAGAGGCTCTTACAATTTCCGGTTTCTTTCTCTTCTTAAAAACTGCAATGTTTGCAGTCCGGATATATACAAAGTTCTAACCTTTTTCCAGAACCTTTAAGTCCTGATGAAGAGAAAATATTTTTAGAAAAACTAAAGACCGGCGATGAAGAAGCTAGAAATATTTTAATAGAAAGAAACTTAAGACTTGTTGCCCATGTTGCTAAGAAATATTCTTCTACAAATATCGACCAAGACGACTTAATTTCAATAGGAACAATTGGACTTATAAAAGGCATTAATAGTTTTAACATGGACAAAAATATTAGACTTGCCACATATGTTGCAAGGTGTATAGAAAATGAAATTTTGATGTTTTTAAGAACATCTAAAAAGACTAAAGCTGAAGTATACTTAAATGAACCTATTGGAAAAGATAAAGACGATAATGAGATAACACTCCTTGAAATACTAGAAAATGACGATAGAAGTATCGAAGAAGAAATTGACTTAAAGCTTAAAACCAAAAAGCTTTTTGAAAAAATGAAAGAAGTTTTAAAGGATAGAGAACAATCTATACTAGAAATGCGTTTTGGTTTAAATGGGAAAGTTCCGAAAACACAAAATGAAATAGCAAAAATGCTTGGAATTAGCCGTAGTTATGTATCTAGAATAGAAACAAAGGCAATAAATAAGCTAAGTAAGGAATTTCAAGAATAATTATAAAAAGGTGGCTAAAGAAACTAGCCACCTTTTTATACCTTATGTTATATTATGTCTTTTTTTAACAAATCTTCATGTTCCTTAACATTCAATTCTATTTCTAAATTATCTATTTGCTTAAAACCATGCTTTGCATAAAATTTATGTGCGTTTTCTAGTACTTTTCCACATGTCAAATACAGAGTTTTTATATTCGTTTTTCTAATAGCATAATTTTCAAGGGCTTTATATAACATACTTCCTATTCCTAAATTTTGGTAGTTTTCATCAATATATAATCTTCTTAATATTCCTACTTTTCCCCTATTTTCTAATCCTATTGTTCCAATTATCTCGTTTTTATCTACTGCTATCCAAAAATTACCGCCATTTTGTAAATAGTGTTCTTCTATATAGTAACAATCTTCTCTTAGTTTTAATTTTCTACCTATAAATTTATGCATACTCTGATTTATAAAATCATGTATAGCTTCATTACTAAATCTATTATTTATATCTTTGTATTCTATAATTTCCACTGTATCTTGCATATTTATAATATTCTCCTTAAAATTTCCCTTCCCATTCTTTCAAAAATTCGTCTACAAAGCTTCTCATAAACTCTGTTCTTTCCCTTGCCATTTCTTTTGATGTCTTAGTATTCATATATTCTCCTTGTTTGAGCAATTTTTCATAAAAATGGTGTATTGTTGAAGGTGAAATTCTACCTTCACTATATTTAATTTCTTTATCAATTGGCACTTTATCATCATACATAGGTACATTATGATATCCCGAATAACAAAAAGTTCTACCTATTCCAATTGCTCCGAATAGCATCTAAATTATCAGCATCTTGTAAAATTAATGCATTTATATCTTCTATATTATTTCCATTCCAATTGTATAATTCATGATATTCAATTGCATAACATATTTTATCTTTTTGTTCTTCACTTAAATCAATTTTAGATAAAAGTCCGTCTAACGGTTTCTAAAGATTCTTTTGGAGAAACAAAATGTCCCTTTTCATTTCCTAATATTCTATGTATATCATGTAAAAAAGCAGAAATACCAACAACTACTCTATCTCCACCTTCTTTTTCTTGTAGATACAATGCAAGTTTCATGGTTCTTTCTAAATGACTAATATCATGACCACTTGAATCTTTAGAAAACATATCGGCAATATATGGCCTTAATTTATTTATATATTCTTCAATCATCATTTCTATTCCCTTTCTTTTTTCTAATTTATATCACAATTCTACATAAATTTCAATCACACATTTTGTAAAAATTCATATAATATATCTATCTAACTAAAAGGAGGTTTTTTTGTGATAAAAAAATATATACATATACTATTACTTACATGTTTTTTCTTATTGCTTTTAACTACATCTGTTTCTGCCCTTCCACCTACTTCTGAAACTATATACGAAGGAATTGATGTAAGTAATTGGCAAGGGTATATCAATTATGCAGAAGTCAAAAATGCTGGAATTCAGGTTGTATACATTAAATCAAGTCAAGGAACAAACATTACTGACCCATATTTCAGGGTAAACTACACAAATGCTAAAGCAAATGGTTTAAATATTGGGTTTTATCATTATGTAATGGCAAGGACTGAAGAAGAAGCTATAAGAGAAGCGGAATACTTCTCTTCTGTAATTTCTGGAACTACTCCAGATTGTAAATTAGCAATGGATTTTGAAAATTTTGGAAATTTAAATGTAGAAGAGATAAATAGACTATCCACTATTTTTCTAAATAGAGTACAAGAACTTACAGGAAAAGAAATGATAATATATAGTGATGCGTACAATGCAAGAAATGTGTTTAGCAGAGAACTTGCAGCTTCATATCCACTTTGGATTGCAGAATACGGTCCTGAGACTCCTTCGAGTGACGTTAATTGGTCTTCATGGACTGGGTTTCAGTATACTAATAGTGGTAGGATAAGTGGAATTAGAGCTTTTGTTGATAGAAATAAATTTACTAATGACATCTTTCTAACTTCTCCTTCTAGCATAAATACTACTGGAAATACTACTAACCAAATAGAAACTTATACTGTTAGAAGAGGAAATACTTTAAGTGAAATTGCAAATGAATTTGGAACAACTGTAACTGAGATTGCAGGTTTAAACGGAATTAGTAATGTAAACTTGATTTTCCCAGGTCAAGTTTTAAAAATTGATGTAACAAGAAACTTCAATGAAATAACTGGAAACGCTTATGATATGAACCATGTAATATATACTATAAAACGTGGAAATACATTAACTTCTATTTCTAGAATGTTCCATGTATCTATTGAAAGTATTGCAAGATTAAATCATATACGAAATATAAATCTGATTTATGCAGGAGAAAGGTTAAGAATAAACAATTAATATAATTGCTATTTAACATAATTTATGCTATAATAATTATATGTAACGTGTAAATTCATGCGATTTGAAAGGAGATTTGTTATGAAAGTACGATGCTTCAAAGGTTATATTAAAGAAGTAAGAACGTGGGAAGACAACAGTTGCCGGGTTGATGTTGATTTGATTGTGCTCGATGGAAAATTTCATTTTTGTTTAGAAATAGACCAGAAAGCCTTAGAAATCATCAATAACAATCTTGAAGAAGTTAAAAAGATTAATCCGCATGCTGAGCTTAGTGGTTCAAAGGCTAATATCTACTTCTTCAAAAAAGATGTCAAAAAACTCGAAATTCGATTTAACAAGTTATACTCTATATCATTTCCTTGTAAAATCAAGGAAACTTCAGTCTAAACTTCTATCAGATACAAATCTCACGCCCTATTGGTTGTTTCTTAACCAATAGGGCGTTCCTTTTTATCTTATTTTTTTCTTCTAATTATCCAATCTTTCTCACATTTAATAGGAAGTTTCATCTTTACAAGCTGACCTTTCTTTCCTGGACTAACTGAATCTATCTCTTCATCAGTCTCTACATCCCATAAATTCTCTATCTTAAAGCTATATACTTCTATATTTCCTGGAATTATGATTTCAAGCTCATCTCCAACAAACAATTTGTTTTTTATCTCAATTATGGACTTATCTTCACTATATTCTACAACTTTACCACCAAATTCAAAATTCGGGTTATATTGTTTTCCTTCAAACTCTTGAAAATCTTTATTATTTCTATCATTAAAATAAAATGAAGTCAAACTTCTTGTTTTTACTTTTTCAATTTCATTTAGGTATTTTGTATAATCATAATTATTAGGATCTTCTATGGCTTTATCAATAGCATTCCTATAAACATTTACAACGCTTGCTAAATAATATTCTGTTTTAAGTCTTCCTTCAATTTTAAGGCTATCTACTCCCATATCTATAATCTCAGGTATTTCTTTTAAAAGGCATAAATCCTTTGAAGAAAATATGTATGTACCTTTTTCGTCATATTCGATTGGCATAAGATTTCCGTGGGTTATTCTTTTCTTCTGCATATAAATTATATGCCCACCTACAACTTTGTGCACAATCACCAAGATTTGCACTGCGAGACGCTAGAAAATCGCTTAAGAAGCATCTTCCTGAATATCCAAAGCATAATGCACCATGCACAAAAATTTCTGTCTCAAGCTCTTTTGGAGTGTTATCTATTATTTCCTTAATTTGCTCTTTATTTAGTTCTCTTGCAAGAATTACTCTTTCTGCCCCATTTTTATGCCAAAAAGAAGCCGAATGTGAACTTACCACATTTGCTTGAGTACTTATATGAATTGGAACATCTGGCGCTTCACTTTTTATTATGTCCAATACCCCACCATCTGATAGGATAATTCCATCTACTTTAAGTTTATTTAGCATTCTAGCTTGTTTTTTTATTTCTTCATAGTTCTCATCTAGTGCATAAATATTTATCGCAGCATAAACTTTTTTTCCTATTCCATGTGCATATATAATTGTTTTTTCTAAATCATCATCTTCTACTTCTGCTCTACTTCTTAAAGACAAAGAAGCTGTTCCGCAATATACTGCATCTGCTCCATATAGAAATGCAATCTTTGCTTTTTCAAATGAACCTGCTGGTGCTAATAGTTCTGGTTTCTTCATAATATCTTAACAATCTCCTTTTTAGCTTTATTTAGGCTAATTATATTACAAATTAGAGTAAATTTCAATATATAACCTATTTACTTTTTTCTTAATGTTTGATATTATTTGAATATATAATAAGTTAAAAGGGGTTATTATGAAAAATACTGGTAAAACACTATCTAATTTTCAAAAAATAGTTATTTATTTTGTGATATATGCTTTTTTGGGTTGGATATGCGAAGAAATCTTTTGTGTGGTATCTACTCATGAATTTGTTAAAAGAGGTTTTTTATTTGGACCTATTTGTCCTATATATGGGTATGGTGCTATTATTTTACTTTTCTTACTTAAAGATTATAAAAATAAACCTTTAAAGCTCTTTTTCTTATCAGCAGTTATATTTAGTGTATTTGAGTATATAACAGACTTTTTCCTTCAAGCTTTATTTAGTACAAAATGGTGGGACTATACAGGACAATTTTTAAACTTAAATGGCAGAATAACATTAAGTTTTAGCTTAGTTTGGGGTATACGGAAGTTTAGTATTTTTCAAAATAATACATCCAATTATAACAAAGTTACTTCGGAAAAGTTTGTGTGAAAGTACCTATTAAAACGCAAAAAATAATATCAAATTCTTTAATTGGAATTATTGTAATAGATACAATCTTATCGTCAGTTAGATATTTAAATATATTCTAATAAATGGTAAGCAGGAGCCAAATTCAGACATCTGACTCCTGCTTTTTTGCTGTCTACTGCTCTTCAAGGAAACGAACACGCGGGTTGTAGAGATGGAACGGAATTCCATCTAAAGGAATAATATGTGCCCACATAATGCACTCTTCCTTTGCCACATCAGCTAAAACATTTTCTACATTAAGTATGTGATATGTTTCTGCATCAGGCAGATTTTCTCCAACAAGAAGCTTTTCTTCTCCTTCTTCTTCAAAATACTGAAATACATATTCATGTGTTTTGACCCCTGTGCCAATGCACGCTATTCCGTTCGCCCGCATTACATCTGTCCATACTTCAACAATGAACACTCCTGCTTTCTTAAGCTCTTCTACTGTCTTCATTACCTGTGTCCTCCTTTTTTGTTCCCTTTCAAGAACCATTCGAAGGACACCCGCCCTTCGAAAATTCCGAAAGGCTAATTAAAATGAACCTTATAATATAATTATACTCTCATTTATGTTAATTGTCAAAAGATATTATTTTATTACTTTGCTTATGCAAAGTCCATCGCCGCACTTCTAAAATCTCACTATCTAAGCTTTCATTTTCTAAGGCCAGTTTAATATATTCTCTCAAATTTCTAACGGCTGTTCTTTGTTTATGCTTGTTATAATCGCTCATAACATATCCCTTATATAAAATGTTATCGGCAATAATTATACTTCCTTGTTTTGACATTCTTAGCGCTTCACTTAAGAAAAATGGATATTTACCGTTTTGCAGCATCAATAAAAGTCATATCGTAAGTTTTGTTAAACGTAGGAAGAATTTCAACAGCATCTCCGAATAAATACGTTTATCTTATCTTTAAGTTCCATTATCTTAATATTTTCTATTGCTTCTTTTGCCCTTTCTTCATCCCTTTCAATTGTATCAATTATTCCATTTTCAGTTAAATAATTAGAAAAGCATATACTAGAATATCCGGACTGCTGTTCCGGATTTCTAATATACTATTTAACTTTATATCTTTAAACTTATTATCTAAAACCTCTAGAGTATCATCCATAATAATCGGAATCTGCTCATCTAAGGCCTTTCTCTTTATCTGTTGAAATTTAGTTGCATTCATATTTCCTCCAATTATTCACAGCCAACTGTCGTAATAACTCCCGTTATGCAGGACATCATCTAAACATAATGGCTGTGAAGTGTTGATTATTTGTTTGAATTACGATTAGCACGTTCTCTTTCCTTAGAATCTAATATTTTCTTTCTTAAACGTATATTCTGTGGAGTAACCTCAACAAGTTCATCATCTTGAATAAACTCAATAGCCTTCTCTAAAGACATTTGTATAGGTGGAACTAAACGTAAAGCATCATCAGAACCAGAAGCTCTTGTGTTTGTTAAATGCTTTTCTTTACATACATTTATTGCTAAATCTTCTCCTCTTGAATTTAGTCCAACAATCATACCTTCATATACTTCTGTTCCAGGACCAATAAATAGTTCTCCTTTATCTTGTGCATTGTACAAACCATAAGTTACAGCCTTACCATTTTCAAATGCAACAATAGTGCCTCTACTTCTTGCTGTTATATCCCCTTTATATTCTTCATAACAATCAAAAATATGATTCATAGTACCATTTCCTTTTGTATCTGTCATGAATTCTGAACGATAACCAATTAGACCTCTTGCAGGTATTTTGAATTCTATTTTTGTATGGCCTTCTTCTGCAGGTTCCATATTTGACATTTCAGCTTTTCTTTTTCCTAATTTTTCGATAACATTACCAACAAACTCGTCAGGAACATTTACAACTAGTCTTTCTATTGGTTCACACTTAACACCATTAATTTCTTTAAAAATAACCTTTGGACGAGAAACTAAAAGCTCAAAGCCCTCCCTTCTCATTGTTTCAATTAATACTGATAAATGTAACTCTCCGGCGACCTGCAACTTCAAAACTATCAGTTGCTGATGTTTCATTAACACGAAGACTAACATTTCTTTCAAGTTCTTTCATTAATCTATCTTTAATATGTCTTGATGTTACAAACTCTCCTTCTCTTCCTGCAAATGGTCCATTATTTACACTAAACGTCATTGTAACGGTTGGTTCATCTATATCTACGAAATCAATTTTTTCTACGTTTTCAGGGTCACAAATTGTTTCTCCAATATTAATATCAGAAATTCCTGCAAATTCTATAATGTCTCCTGCTTTTGCTTCTTCTACTTCAACCTTTTCTAGTCCTACATGTGTGTATACTTTTGTAATCTTTCCGATTTACTGTTTTATCATCTTTTCTGCATACAGTAACCTGCATACCTGATTTTATAGTTCCACGTTCTACTCTACCTACAGCAATTCTTCCTACATATTCATCATAGTCAATGTTTGAAACTAGCATTTGAGCTGGTCCATCTTCGTCACATTCAGGTGCACTTATATTCTCTACTATAGTTTTAAATAAAATATCCATATTTCCATCTGGATCGCTCATATTCAATTTTGCTATTCCTTGTTTTGCAGAAGCATAAACAACAGGAAAATCTAATTGTTCATCATTTGCATCAAGTTCAATAAATAATTCTAGAACTTCATCAACAACTTTTGTTGGATTTGAACCTGGTCTATCTATTTTATTTATTACAACTATTGGTTTTAAATTTAATGCTAAAGATTTCTTTAAAACTTCTCTTGTTTGAGGCATAGTACCTTCAAATGCATCAACTAAAAGCAAAACACCATCAACAGTTTTTAAAACTCTCTCTACTTCTCCACCAAAATCAGCATGTCCAGGTGTATCTACTATATTTATTTTTATATCATTATACATTACAGATGTATTTTTAGAAAGAATAGTAATTCCTCTTTCCTTTTCTAGGTCGTTTGAATCCATTACTCTTTCTCCGACCTGTTCGTTATCTCTAAAAACATGGCTTTGTTTTAACAACTCATCAACAAGAGTTGTTTTACCATGGTCAACGTGTGCAATTATTGCTATATTTCTTATTTTTTGATTATTCATTTTAATATTACCCCTATCTATAAGTTTCGACATAATATTATATCCTAAATTTCTTCATTTGTCAATCTAATCATCTCTTCCATTATTGTCTTACTTAAATTATCTAATACTT
Source organism: uncultured Clostridium sp. (assembly GCA_948469655.1). Lineage (GTDB taxonomy): Bacteria > Bacillota > Clostridia > TANB77 > CAG-508 > JAAWPK01. Next base: position 5,965 of record CAOKMF010000012.1, on the reverse strand, counting down.
CTTTATTTGACTTTTCGTTCTTATATTCACTAAAATCTATTGGTTTTCCAATATTAACTACAATTTTTGAAAATGGTTTGTAATTATTCTTAACTTGCATTCCAATAGGTATTATTTCAGCACCTGACATTAAGCTCATAAGTACAGCACCATTTTGTAACTTTCCATTTCTTTCAATACCATTTCTTGTTCCTTCTGGAAACAATAATACCATATGATTTTCTTTCAATACTTTAACACTATTTTTTAGTAATCCCACATCTTGTTTCCCTCTTTTTACTGGAATAGCATGTACCTTTTTTGCAAGCCATTTTACAAATCTGTTTACAAACAATTCTTCTTTAGCCAATATGTATATATCATTTCTCTTCAAAGACGCAACCATAACAGGAGGATCCCAATTGCTAATATGATTTGGACACAAAATATACGGTTTATCTTTTTCTATATTCTCTTTTCCGAACAATTCTAATTCTAAACAAGATAAAAAAAACAAATTGTAAAATAGCTTTAATTACTCCTCTAATCATTTTTCATTCTCCTTGCTATAATGTGTTCTATCATATATACTACTTCCCCAATAGATTTATTTGTACTATCAATGGTGATTGCATCGTCTGCCTTTACAAATGGTGCTACTTCTCTTTCTGTTTCAAGTTTGTGTCTTTCTATCATGCTTTTTAGGACTTCTTCATAAGTTTCATTTATTCCCTTTTCTAGGTTTTGATTATATCTTCTCTTTGCTCTTTCTTCTAAAGAACAATCTAAATATATTTTTACATCAGCATTAGGAAATACAACCGTTCCGAATATCTCGTCCTTCCATGATTACATCAGCATTTTCTCCCATTTTTCTTTGAAGTGGAGTCATTTTATCTCTTACAATTTTAAGTGCCGAAAACTTCGCAACATTTTCGTCAATTTCTGGGGTTCTTATATCTTTTGATACATCATTTCCGGTTTAGAAATACTTTTTGCTCGTCATTTTCTTTAATTAATTTTATATCTATATTTTCTAATATATCTTTTATTTTATCTTCTTCTGTAACTGAAATTCCTTTATTGATACATTCCAAAGTAACACATCTATACATAGCACCTGTATCAATATTTACAAGTCCTAATTTTTCAGCTAAAAGCTTAGTTACAGTTCCTTTTCCTGTACCTGCTGGCCCATCTATTGCAACAACAAACGACATTGTTTCTTTCCCTCCCTCTTTTTTATTTATTTTATCCGAAGTCGAACAAGAAGTAGTACAGTGGTAGGCGTGCTCTTGCATGTTGATGCTGAGGCTGTTAAGGCTTTGCCTGTTACAGCGTCAATATGCAGTGGCTTGAGAAATTTATCGAGTAACAACGACAAAATAGGCTGCTTATCGTTCGACTTCTATACCTTTTGCAACAATCTCAATGTCACGCACATTCATAGCAGTTAATTGCTCAATTTCCTTTTTGCATTTATCTTTAAACTCATTTAAAACATTTCTAATATTAGAACCATATATTACAATAACTTCAATATATATACTTGGTCCTTCTTCATATTTAGTAATTCTCATTTTACCAAGTTTAGATATACCTGGTGTTTTATATGCCATATATTCTATTATCTGCCTAAACACAGAGTCTGATATTGTAAAATTACCCAAATAACTAAATGTCGGACGTATGATTGATTTTTCAGAAACGTATGGGTCTTTACCTAGTCCTTTTGACTTAAATATTTGAAGTGGATCCAAAATATATCCTGAAAAATCTTTTTTTATTTCAAATGTAGGCACTGGTATAACATGTTTCCCTTCAGTTACACGTATTCTCCTTGCTGTTTGCATTTCTTCTTCTGTTGCAATTTCATTAATATATATTATTTTAGAAATCTCCGGAAGTCCAAGATTTTCTGCAATTTTATGTACCATGCTGTCAGATGTTCCAAGAATCATAATGCTTTCAGGCTTATACTTTTTTATAGCTGAAACAATTTCCTTCTTTTCTTCTTCTGTTTGAAAAAGAGCATGTTTTACAGTTTCTATTTTTGTTGGTGCTTTTTTTGCAGAAGAACCTGCAACTACCTTATGATCTTTTATCAAAAGTCCATCATCTATAATATATTGAATATTGTTTTCAGCAGCAACATATCCTGCTCTATAACTTTTTCCAGTTCCGAGATGGTCCTACAAAAGCGTATACTTTCACTTTATTAAATGCGTGTAGCATGTATTATTCCCCCCCGTTTTAATATTTCTCAAGTAACATTACTCCATAAGAATATTCATGATAGCTTGTGTAAATTTGTTTTAAATCTTTCAAAACTTTTATATTTTCTTTTGGCATGACATTATATATCCACATATCTGATGCATGTATTAACCAAATTCTTCCTTTATATTCTTTTAAGAATTCCCAATCATGGCTATTTCCTAGATTATGTACTATTTCCATTCCTGGTGCATATGCCTTGTATGCTTCATCTACGTTCCATGTTGGGTCACAAAGAAATACACTTCTATATTCAGGAAATACCGAAGTTATAACTCCGCCTGGTCCAACATCTGAATATACGATAATATCTCCTTCTTGTAAATTTTCCTTCAAATAATCATAAACTTCTACATTTCCATAGTCATAAAATAGATTAATATTTGTAATATTACTGATTGCTCCAAGTATGGTTATCACAGCACAAATTCCAAAAATTAAATATCTATTTTTCTCTAGACTAAACATATATGCTATCCAAAAAATATAAAGTCCCGTCATTACAAATAAATATCTTGAAAATAGTACAGGACGCCATATAATTAGTGATATAAGTAGCATTATTCCGATAATTCCTACATATACAAAGAAGCTAAGCATGGCGGGTTTTATATCAGTATTTTCCTTTTTATACTTATATGTCCTAAAAGCTAAATATATGTATAGCAAGACAGATGCAATTAGTGCAATTATTGTGTGTGCATCAAATACGAATTTGCTATCTAATTCTCTTCTAAATTGGAAACTCAAAAGTTCAACTGGTGTACTTACAGGGTTTATCTCTATCCAAAATCCATTGTGTACGTGCATTATTTGTCCGAAGTAAATATACAAGCCAAGGAATATAAAGCAAAACTTGTATTCCTGCAAGTATTAAAAAATTTCTAAGGTCTATTTTAGCATCTTTTCTATTTCTTATTAGGAATATTAGAAGATGTAAGTTTATTAGGCATGTGGTAATTAATGCATAATAATGTATATAGCATGCACATACACTAAATATGCCAAATATCACAATATTTTTCATTTTACCTGTATCATTTTTATCTTTGACATTTCTATAAAATCTGTAAGCATATATGCTAGTTACTGCAATTATTAAAAACGCCCAAGAATACATTCTTATTTCTTGTGAATGCGCTGTCATAGCTGGCAAGAAAAATGTAAGGAAAGAAAAGAATATTCCTGTTTTCTCACCGAAGTCTTTTCTAATATGTGTATATCCTAAGACTCCAACAATTATTGTGGCAAGAACTGAAAATAATCTAAATAGTAAAATGTTGTTTCCAAATATTAAATAAATTATATGTAAAGCCCAATAATAAAGTGCAGGATGTACATCATTTCCTGTTATAGTCCAAATATCTGCAAAACTATGCTTCGCTATTGCAACAGAATAGCTTTCGTCAAACCAAAGTGATGTATGAAATGATGGCAAAATAAGAAATATAGCTCCAAGTATAATTATTGCTATATGTAAATGCTTTTTCTGTAACTTCATTTTATACCTCCAAATTTTTGTTATATATAATAATATTTCCATTTTTAATTTAATATTAATAATATCATATTTTTATTTTTTTATCTACCCTTATTTTAATTTTAAGTAAAGTTATTTATTAATTTTGATTGAAACAACAAAGAGCCCCAAAAATCGGGGCTCCCTGTCAAACTTATTTTATTTTTTCAAAGAACTCACATAAATCTTTAACAAGATCACGAGCGTTAGGCGAAACAAAACTCATATTATTCTCCGCAGCCTCTTCTTTGATATCCCAAGAAGATATAATTAGTATTTTCGGCTCCTTTTTGCTCTTACTTAAAGAAAGTTCTTTGCAAAGTTTTCCAAGTTCAATTGGGAAAACTTTGCTATCCATGTTTAAATCATAGCGTCCTGTAATCTCTGAAAGCTCATCGATTTCTGTAAAATCAGTATCTATATCGAAGTCACTCCCAATAGCAATTACATCAAATACTTTAATTGTGTAAAAAATCTCATAAATCAAATCACAAATACTTTGTACATTTGTTGTTATAAGATAATTAGCACGTACAATTCCTACAAGTCTTGCAAACTCTCTGTTTCCGTCACAAAATAAAACCCGTTTTTTCATATAATGTTCTCCTTTCAAAATGAAATAGTCTGTTGTTACCTGATTATATTATGTTATATAGCATATCATAATTTTGTGCAAAAAGCAAATGCAATATTAATAAAATTAATTATCTATCATACACACAAAAACAGAGCAATACAATTTGTATGCCCTGTTTTCTTTTATTTTCTAAATAACTTCATTAATTTTTATATCTCTAACATGGTCAATTTTTTCCCAATTAGTTTCTCTCTTGAATAAACATTTAAAGTTAATTGCAAGCCAGCTTCCTAAGAATAATGGATAACAAAGTAATCCTTTTATCATAGGCTTTATAGGTCTTCTATCTAATAACATTATAACCATTCCAATTCCTATTGGTAGTAAGAATGTTGGAATTATATATAATAGATAATTTTGAATTAATTCTGCTCTTGTCATTAATTCTCCCATATATAGTCCTGCATTTACTACCAGTAATAATAATGTTATTACAAATAGTGGTATACTTCCTACAATATATAAAAGTCCATCTAGTGAAACTAAAGTCTTGTTTTCCTTAACTGATTTTCCTAAATCTTTAGTATATCTTTCCATACATTGTATATGACCTACTGTCCATCTTGAACGCTGAGACCAACTTTGTCTAAATCCTACTGGTTGTTCATCATATACAACAGCATCTGTTGCCCAACCAAGTTTTTTTCCTGCAATAATTCTTTGAAGTGAAAACTCTATGTCTTCTGTCAAAGTATATGTTTGCCAACCATTTGGTTTAACAACGTCAAATTTAACCATAAATCCTGTTCCATTTATTAATGTAGATAGTCCTAAATTATATCTTGCTAAATGATAAAATCTATTCATCATCCAATAAAATATTGCATAACCTGATGCTATCCAACTGTCTGTTGGATTTTTTATATCTCTATAGCCTTGAACAACTTCTTCACCTTGGCATAGTTTTTTATTCATATTTTTTATGAAATTTTTGTCTACAATATTATCAGCATCAAATACACAAAAAGCGTCATAATCTGCATTTTCTTCTATTTTTTTAGATAAGAACCATTGAAGTGCATGACCTTTTGTTTTTCCTGTTTCGTCATTTCTTTCATAAACAATTGCACCTGCATTTTCTGCTATTTCCTTTGTTCTGTCTGTACAATTATCTGCTATTACATATATATCTAATAAATCTTTATCATAGTCTTGTTTTTTCAAACTTTCCACTAAATTTGCAATTACTGATTCTTCATTGTGTGCTGGAATAATTGCCATAAATTTATGATTTTTGTTTGTAATCATTGGTTTATCCTTAAGTTTAACAAAAGAACATATACTAATTAACAACTGATATAACCAAAATATTGTTATTATCCAAACTATTGCTTGTTGTAATATATATAAATATTCCATTTCTAACCCTCTCTTGTTAATATTTAAAGGCTTATACCCCTAACAATTTAATTATACTATAATCTTCCAAAAAATGCAAATATTTCTAGCAAATTAATATAATTTTAATAATTACTAATCAACATTTTTAGCTGTTAAGTTTATTCTTCCTTGATCATCTATTTCATAAACTTTTACTTTTACTGTATCTCCAA
>CAOKMF010000011.1 GCA_948469655.1 uncultured Clostridium sp. | reverse complement strand
TTCTATTCTTTCTTCATATGCCTTTATTTTGTGCTGCTCTGCTGCATCTGCTGATACTCCTATTATTCCTCCTTGTCCTGTTAGTCCTTGTATTGTTACTGCTGATAATATTACTAGTATTATTATCATTACTAATAACGCGATTAGCGTTATTCCGCTTTCGCTAAATGGTTTTGGTTTGACTTTGTTCATTGGTTGGTTTTCCTTTTCCTTTCTTTAGTTTAATTAAAATATTTTTTAAATTTAATATCAGTTATATAAAGGAGTATTTTTCTGTCTCCTTATGTTTGGAAGCTATACATAAGTGGAAGAGTCAAAACCAAACAAACCGAACCACTTAAGCTTCCAAACATAAAAAGACGCAAATAAGACACCAAGCTTTTACATGTACTTTGTTAAATTACAAAAATACATATAAAAACTTCGTGTCTTTATATTTTTTCCTATTATTTTATTGTATTCTAAATAACCTCTAGAGCTACCTGTGTGTGTGTGTGTGTGTGTGTGTGTGTACAGCTTCAAGGGTTATAGCGTTTGGTTTTGATATTTTCATTTTTTGGTTTCCTTTTCTACATTATTCGTCAAATTTTATTTCGTATTATTATATTACCCTTATTTTTTTCCTTTGTCAAGTATCTTTTTGGGGAAATCTTGTATTTCATTAAAATATATTTTTTAATGAAAATTCGTATTTGTCTTTAATATGCTCTATTATAAAGTTACAAGTGTCTAAAGTTTGAACTGCCACATCATATTCTTCTACTTCTATATAACTTTCAGTTTCTAACATATGCTGCTCTACTTTTTCAAGTTCGTCGTGTTCTATATAGATTACTAACTTTTCTTTTATTTTATCCCAATTTTTTTTAGTAGCTATTATTTTTTCTTTTGTTTTATCTTTGTTTCCATTTATTAAATCAGCTCGAACATCCATTAATTTTTCAGAAACCTGACTCATTGACTTGTTTGTATAGTTTTGAGTTATTATATCTAATATTACTATAATTAAAACAATAACAATAGATATTATTATTTCTTTTTTCATTTTTCTTCTCTCTTTCTTTATTTTGCTATCAAATTCGAATAAGAATTAGTATATCGCAAGGCATTCAAGGCAAATTGTCGAAGACTAGGCTTTTGCCTGTCTAAGGCAATTTGTCCGTAGAATAACACAGCGAGATGCTGATTTTTATTCGAATTTTCCTTTCTTTTGGCAAAACATCTGATTCTTCCCGTCAATCGTTACAATTAAAGCTTGCTCAGGATTCATGCCAAATTTTCCGTACTTCTTTTTTTAGCCAATTATAATCTTTTCCTATTTCTCTCAAATTATCTTCCATTATTATTCCATCTATTACTAAATCATATGGTATTCCTTCATATTCTGGCTCTATTCCAAAATCCTCAGGTATTGTGTTTCTCTTATTTGGCTTTTGTATTACAGTAAGCTGTCCGACTTGTTTCAAGTATTGCATACTCTACATCTCCAAGTGTCGACACATTTGCACTTCTTAATCTTTCTTCTAATTCATTAATTGTTATTCTTTCTTTTCTAAGTGCTTCTTCTTTTATTTTTCCTCTATATATTAATATTCTTGGTTTTCCGCAGATTACTTCTCTTATACGTATGCTTTTCATATTTACTACCGAAATAATTAAATGCATAAAAAGAAGTCCAAGTATTGGAACTATTCCGTTTTGTATTGGTATTCCAGTGTCTGTCATTGGTATTGAAGCAAGATCTGCAATCATTATTGCTATTACAAGTTCAAATGGCTGAAGTTGTCCAATTTCTCTTTTCCCCATAAGTCTCATAACTATTAAAATAATTACATAAAGCAAAATAGATCTTGTAAAAGTGACTAGCATTTTTTAACTCCTTATTTTAAATTTTCGCTTTTTTCTCTATTGTATTTTGGCTTTTTTGAAGATTAAATATTCATAATTTTGAATAAAAAAAATTTTTTTGAGAATAATACTCTTGAAAGATTTTGCTTTCACTTAATTTTAAATTAGATTTTAAGGAGGGTTTCTAGAAAATGGAAAACAATCAAACAAGTTCTAGACAAAATACTGGAAATACAGCTTGGCAAATTATTGGTAGACTTGTTGTGTCAGCTATAGTTTTAGGTATAACAGCATTCTTTACACCCGGATTTTCTATAAATAACTTTTGGTCACTTGCAATTGCTGCTATAGTTTTAACTGTTATGGACTATTTAATAGTAAAATTTACAGGTTTACACGCTAGTCCTTTTGGTAAAGGATTTGTAGGTTTTGTACTTGCTGTTATAACTCTATATGTAACTCAATATTTCGTTGCAGGATATTCTATTTCATGGATGGCTGCAATAATTGGTGCTTTAATATATGGAGTTGTTGATTACTTTATACCTGGCGAACAAGAAATGTAGGTTAAAAATCAGGCTATCGCTATTATTAATAGAGATAACCTGATTTTTCTGATATTATTTCTTATTCCAATCTTCTTTATTTATTTGTCTTTGTCTTGCAATAGATAACGCATCTTGTGGCACATCATCCGTTATTGTAGAACCTGCTGCAATTATTGTGTTATCTCCTACATTTACTGGAGCTATAAAGTTTACATTTGAACCAACAAAGCTATTGTTACCTATTATTGTCTTGCTCTTTTTGAAGCCATCATAGTTACAAGTAATTGTACCACAGCCTATATTTGTTCCTTCTCCTATTTCACAGTCTCCCATATATGATAAATGCGGTACTTTAGTTCCTTTTCCAATTTTTGCTTTTTTGATTTCAACAAAACTTCCAATTTTTACATTATCTTCTAGCACACATCCTTCTCTTATATATGCATTTGGCCCAATTTCACAGTTTTCTCCAATTACAACTCCTGATTTTATTGTAGTATTTGGGTGAATAATTGTGTCTGCACCTATTTTTACATCATCATAGATATACGTGTTATTTGTATCTTCTATTGTAACTCCATTTTCCATATGTTCAGCATTTATTCTAATTCTAAGTATTCTTGTTAACATTTCAAGCTGTGCTCTATCATTTACACCAAGTATTTCTGTCTTGTCTTCTACTATCATTCCACTAACTTTTAGTCCCTTGTCATTCATTATTTTTATTACATCAGTTAAATAATATTCTCCCTGTGCATTGTTTGGTGTTAATTTTTCAAGAGCAAGTATTAATTCTTGTATATCAAAACAGTATATTCCAGAATTTATTTCAGTTATCTTCTTTTGAGCACAGCTTGCATCCTTTTCTTCTACTATTTCTTTTATATGACCTACATCATCTCTTATTATTCTGCCATATCCTCTTGGATTTCCCACTAGCGCTGTAAGTACTGTCCCATATGATTTTTCTTCTATACTTTTTGCAATTAATTTTTGCAAAGTTTCAGGTCTAACAATTGGCACATCTCCATAAAGAATAATTACCTTTCCTTTTTTTTCCTTTAAGTAAGGTATTGCTTGCATTACAGTATGACCTGTTCCTAATAATTCGTCTTGGTACACATATGTAACACTATCTCCTAAAACAGCTTCCACATCTTCTCTTTTATGCCCTGCTACTGTTACTATATCGTCTATTCCTGCTTTATATGCTGTTTCGATGACCCTTTTTATCATTTCTTTTCCAAATATTTTATGTACTACTTTAGCTTTGTTTGTTTTCATTCTCGTGCCTTTACCGGCAGCGAGCACCACTGCAATAATGTCTTCCATCTATTTTGCCTCCATTCTAACTTTTGCCTTTAGTAACATTATATGTAAATCAATTATTTTTGTTTACTCTTCATTCCACCTAAGCATTTTTATATCTCTATAAATATCCAAAATCTTAGTATATTTTTGATATTCATCTTCCCAAAGCATGTTTGGCACTTTGTCAAAAGCTGAAAATACTTTTTCTGCTTCCATTAAAAATACTAATTTTTCTCTTCCGATCCATTCTTTCGTATTTCTTTGTTACCTCATATAAATCATCTAGTATTTGGTTAGCTTGTATAAATTCGGCAAAATCTTTTACATTCATCCCCGCTACCTTTATTTGCATTATTGAAAACACTATTAAAGCTACTATAATTAAGGCTAATACGTATATTATAACTATTATTCCCAATTCTACTTCTCCTTTTAGTTTGAATAATAATCGCTTCTTGTTATTTTAGCATAATAATATTTATTTTGCAACTATTCCAATTTAAAGCCACTTAAGTAAGTCTCACACTCTTTCAAAAAGAATTTATCTGTTTGTCCTGCAATATAATCTATGACTATTCTTTTTATATCTGTTTTTTGTTTATATTCGTCTATTCTATCCTTTGCAAAATCAAGTAAATTTCTGTCACTTTCTTGGCTTTTGTCGTTTTTATCTTTTCCCTCAAGCTTGCTTAAATAAATTTCATATAAATCTCCAAATGATTTTTTTAAAATATCATAATTTTTCCTTGCTTCTTTTGAATTGTATATATGTTCATAATTCCATGCTTTTAAATCTATTAGACTTTCAAAAACATCATCTGAAAACTTTAGATATGGCTTATCTATACTGTTTTTTATTACATCTAAGATTAAATTATTTACAATTTGTGCATTTGTATTTCCTATTGTTTTTGTAATCTTTGCAGGAACATCTTCTCTCTTTATTGTTCCTACAATAATTGCATCTTCTATATCGCGGCCGATATATGCAATAATGTCTGATAATCTTACTACACTTGCTTCTAGAGTCATTGGTCTGATTTTTTTACTATAATTTTCTTCAGTAAATACTTTGTTTACTTCATTTAAGAAGTCTTCTGTACTTTTTTCTTTATTTGGTTCATATTTATTTAAAAGTATTTCTCCATTATGTGCTAAAACTCCGGTCTAAGGTTTGTACAGTTATATTTAGATTTTCTATGTCTTTTAAAGTTCTTACACTTTGTGCATTATGACAAAAGTATCCGTATTTTTTCTTTTTGTGCAATATCATTTAAAAACTTTTCACCAGTATGTCCAAATGGTGTATGTCCTACATCATGTGCTAATGCTACCCCCTCAATCAAGTCTTCATTTAGCCTTAATGCTCTTCCTATTGTTCTTGCGACTTTTGATACTAGCTGAACATGTAAAACCCTGTGTGTTATATGGTCATTTGCTATAAAAGAATACACTTGGGTTTTATCTATGTATCTAGCATAACTTTGAGAATGTATGATTTTATCTATATCTCTAAAAAACATTGGCCTTATGTCTTCTTTTTCTTCTTCTCTAAGTTTTATTCCTTCTTCTGATTTGCATGCAAAGTCTGACAATCTATCTTCACTTCGCCTCATAATTTCTTTTATATCATTTATCAATTTTTTCTCCTTCTTCCTTTTCCCTTTCTTCTAGTATATCATCTATTACTATTTGCCTATTTTCGTTCATTTTAAACTTTGGAAGTTCAGGAAGATCTTCTAAAGTATTTAAACCAAATTTTTTTAAGAACTCTTCTGTTACTCTATACGATATTGGTCTTCCTGGCAAATCTAATTTTCCCGCTTCTTCTATTAAGTTATGTTCTAATAATCTATATAAAGTTGCATCTGACCCAACTCCTCTTATGTTGTCTATTTCTGCTCTAGTTATTTTTGGATTATATGCAATTATTGCAAGAACTTCAAGTGCTGCCCCTGATAAATTTGGCTTAATTCTTTTGTCTATTATCTCATATATATACTCATGATATTCCTTTTTACTTGCTAAAGTATAACTATTATTTACCTTTATAATCTCTATTCCTCTAGACCCTTTTTTATATTCTTCTTGCATTTCATTTATTATATCTATTATTTCTTTTGTCTCTATTTCTAAAGCTAATTCAAGTTCACTAGGACTTATAGGTTTTCCACTTGCAAAAAGTATTGCTTCTATTATACCTTTGATTTTTTCTTTATTCATTGTTCCTCCGTTTTTACATGCTAAATTTGCAAATGTATTATATCAAATAATGCTTAAAAAGTCTATATGCAAAAAAGAAAGTAGAAGCTATTTCTACTCTCTTTTTTGAATTTATTTTTACTCTAGTAACCGATTTCTTTTAAAATATCTTTTACTGTATTACTATATTCATCTTTTACTGATAAATATATAACTGTATTTGCTATTCTAGAAACTACCATATACTTACCATTTGATGATAATGTATATTTTGAATAATTCTTTCCTGTTACATCTGTGTTTGCTGATGCGTTTCCTTTCGATGCTTCGAAATTGTTTTTGTTATTATTATAAAAAGTAGTTGCTGAAGAATCATCTGCAAGTTCGTAAAATTCTATTTGATAGTTATATCCACTCTCTATTGCAAGATATGCTTGTTTTATTTGAGAGATACTAGAAAGTTGGCTATTTGCATCAATTACATTAAATTCTTTTCCTTCTAAAGTAGTTTTGAATTGTTCTGCAGAAATTGGCGTTTTTTCTTTATTTACCATTATAAAAACTCCGTACTCCAATAGCTGCTACTATTATTAATAGGATTAAAATCAAAAGTATTATTTTTGTTGATGTTTTCATAAAAATTCCCCTCTCCATTGTTCTTTATATATTTTTTATCTTTTGAAATTCTACAAATTAAGGACTATTAGATAAATAGTTTGTCCTTAAATATCTTATACTTTTGTTAGTATATCATATAATTTTTTATTTGTACATATAATTTTAAATAAATTTTTTTGAATTTTATTTAATCCAACTCTAATTTATATAACCTTTGTATTTTTTGTTCTTTGCTATAAGTATCAATATCGCAAATATACTTAAATCCAAATTTTTCATATAAATTTATATGTTTCGTATATAAGTATAACTCATTAGTTTTTATACTTTTTCGTGCATTTTCTTCTACACTTTCCATTAATTTTCTGCAAATCCCACTACCTCTATATTTTTTATCTACATACACATTAGCAAGCCATGGATATATATCAGGTCTAACAAATAAATCTTCATATGAAAATTGATACATTCCAACAATCTCATTATTTATAAATGCACCATAAGTTTGTGGTAGCCTAGTTTCTTGCAGGCTATATGTAACAAAGTTTTTTACTTCTTCAAATGAATGCTTTTCGCTTTTTCCCCACCATTCATACATCCATTCTGTCATTTTATTAAGGTTATTTTCGTCTATTTCAGTTATTTTCTTTATTTTAATTTCTTCCATACTTACTCCTTCTACTAATCTATACCTTTATCTTCTTTTATTACTTCGCAATTTTGCTTTATTTTTTCTTTTCCTAATACTGTTTCATAAACATTAAATATATTATTAATAACTATATCTTCATTCTCTTTAGAATCCAAAAATATATACGGCGTATATATTACATCAAATAAAAGAAAATCCACACTTAATTTTTTAAATCCAATTTTCTCATAAAAATTTTTTCTCTTTTCTCGTAATAAATTTTCTTCTACATTTTTACCTAATCCAATTTTTTCAATTTCTATAAAAACTCCACTATCTTCTTGCTTTAATAACATTTCTAATGCTTTAGTTCCTAATTTATTATTTCTATATTGTGGCAAAATTGCAAAATAATCTAGCCAAACATATCCTTTGCCTTTCATTTTATTAATAATCATAAATCCTACTATTTCATTTTTATATAAAATTTCTATAAATTTTGTATATCCACTATTAAACAAAGATTTAAGTAGTCCTAATGATTTTCTTTCATCTTTTGGAAATATTTCTAAATAATAAGGATATATTTGGCATTTAAATTCATCTATTCCTATATCTTTTAACTCCATCTCTTTCATGATTATTTATTCCTTCTTATTTTTCTTCTTCATAATCTATTTCTTGTGTATCTTGTGCCTCTCTATTTATTCCATTAAATATTCTTTCTTTAAAAGTTGTTATTTGATTTGCAATTTCATCAGATAATTCATTTTCTAATTGCAATCTGCATAAAGCATTTATGTTTTCTTCAAATGCATATTCCTTAAATAATTCTGGATGAAATGTTTCTAAAGAACTTGAGCATTCTAATAAATATAACAATTCTTGTGGATTATTATAAGATATTTCTCCATTATCTCTTTGCATTTGTTTTAAATATAGTCCCAAACCTGCCATTTTTCTCAAAGCATGATGTGAATTTTCATCATTTACCATTGCTTTACCTGACTCTGCAAAATGGTATGCATCTTCACATATTCTATATACAAAATTATTTTCTGAAATATTGCATCTTTCAAAATCTTGTGAACGTATATCCCACATTTTTGTAAGGCTATCCATATCTACTTCTTTACCTTCAGAAGCGTATTTTGCTCCAAATAAAAATAGATTTGCCATCTCATATGCATTAGGGTCTTTAGCCCATTCTTCTTTTTCTCTATTTTCTTAAATCCAGTTTAATACATTGCTAGTAGTTTGATTAAACATGGAATATGGAATATTTCCCTCAAAATTATAACTATAATCCATTTTCATATCTCCTTAAATAATTTAATATTACTTAAGTTAATATGTGTAAAAAGTAGGAAAAAATGGAAACTTTATGAGTTTATATTGTTAATATATCATAATATTTAATGTTTGTAAATTTATTTTATTCGAAAGAGACTACCCTAAGGCAGTCTCTTTTTCTCTATTCTTTTATTCGGTAATACATTGTAATATTATTACCTGCTTTGTCTTTTGTTTCTTTAGATTTCCACCTTGGTTGCCATGGATATAGGCATTTTACTATTCCTAATAATAAAAGAAGTGATAATATCAGGAATAACCAAAATGAGTCTACTCCTAAAAGGTATGCAAATTCAATTATACCCTTTAGCATAGAATTCCTCCAAATTTAGAAGTTATTTATAGTATATTATATTTTTAGATTTATGTCAATTAAAACGGATATATTTATTCTTTATCTCTGTCCTCTGTTTCGTGTATCTCTAGTAAATTTCTTACTTTCCCATATTTTATTTTTTCAAATTCTTCATGAGTAGCTTCACGAACTGTTAAATTTTCTTTATCAGTAACTTGAACTTCAAAAGGTACACCTTCTTCGCTATCAAATTGTAATAGTAAACCTTTATAACCGGTAGGTCCACCATTATCACTAATATGGTCAATCCCCTTTTTTAATTTTACTAATTCTCTTTCTTCTTCTACCATACTTTTAATTTTATCTGCTACTTCAAATGAATCATCCAAATTATCAACAACAACTGTTAAACCAATAATATCTTTTATTTCATTTAATATTTGGCCTTCATCCATACCTTGAAAATTTGAGTAGTTTGAAAATAACATAACTTTTTCTAAAATACGCTCTTTATCTTTTATTCTATATGTTAATTTAATTCCTTCTTGCTTTTGAAGTGTTTCAATTAATACTGGTAAGTATTCTTCCGCTTTTCTAATTTTTTCTTCTATCTCTCTTATTAATTCTATAGTATCCATGTTTTTCTCCTATATATTGCGTAAATTATATATTTTATTTATATCATAAACCTTGTGCAATTACAATTAAATTATTACTAATAGCTAAAATTTTTAGAATGAGACCTAAAAGCAATCTAGTGGTTATAGCTTCTTTTTTGCACAAAAAAGAAGCAAACCACTATGATTTGCTTTTGAGTGGCTGGGGTAGTAGGATTCGAACCTACGCATCGATGGGTCAGAGCCATCTGCCTTACCGCTTGGCTATACCCCAATATTACAAACTTTATTTTAACATAATTTACCTTGAAGAGCAATATTTTCTGTTGATTTTTTTTTTATTTAATGTTATCATTAATATACGAAAAACAAAGGAGAAAATATATGTTATTAAAGCAAGATATAGAGTTTTATAGTCCTACTATTTTAAAATCATATAACTTAGACCAAACTATGCGTTATCAACTTAGTATGCTTCAAAATCTAGATTTATTTACAAGAAAACATAGCGAAAATGTTGCGAACTTAACTTGTAGAATGTGCGAATATTTACATGCAAATAAAAACTTTACAATTCATGCTACAATTTCTGCATATTTACATGATATTGGAAAATTATTTATTCCTCCTGAAATATTATCAAAACCAACTAGCCTTACAGAAGAGGAATTTGATATAATGAAAACTCATACAACCATTCGGTTATAATATTTGTATGAAAGATTTGAAACTTCGTCCTTATGCTGACCGGCGCACTTTATCACCATGAATGTTTAGACGGATCTCGGATACCCAAATGGCATTACAAAAAAGGATATTCCATATTTTGCACAAATAATTCATATTGCTGATGTCTTCGATGCTATTGTAACTAAAAGGCACTATACAACCCACGTAGACATTTCAGAAACACTAAAGCTTCTAATCAAGGATTCTCAGCCTACTCGTCAAACAGTTGCATTAGATTTACTTAATTCTTATTCTAAAGTCGGAAAAATAAATAACAAGGTTTTAAAAGTTTTGTTTAAAGTTGTAATAGATGATACAGAATATGAAATATCTTGTACAATGGAATATATGAATTACCTAAAAGAACAAATCAAAAGATTAAATAAAGTTATAAAGCTTGACGAAAAATTTAAAAATGCGAAAAAAGAAAAGGACAAAGAATATTACAATTACTATATGAAACTACTTTTTGAACAAGGCGAAAATTATGAGAATTACAAACAAGTATTATCAGAATATGAACATGCTTTGGAATTAAAAGAAGACTTAATAAGAAGACTAAAAAAAGAAATTGAAATTATTAAAACATTAAAAGCATAAAAAAATGGAAGCATTTTATAGCTTCCATTTTTTTATTCCTCTAGTCCAAAGCTTACACCTAAAGCACTATTTATTTTATTTATTATATTATTATCATCAATATGTCCTATTCTCTCTTTTAACCTACTTTTATCTATAGTTCTAATCTGTTCAGCAAGCACTACCGAATCTGATTTCAATCCATTATTTTGTGAACCTATTTCTATATGAGTTGGAAGCTTCGTCTTTCCAGTTTGAGACGTTATTGCAGCTGCAATAACAGTTGGACTATACTTATTACCTGTATCATTTTGTATTATGAGTACTGGTCTTACTCCGCCTTGTTCTGAACCTACTACTGGACTTAAATCTGCATAAAACATATCTCCTCTTTTTATTACCATTATTTATCCACTCCTACTATTACATGTATTCTAAGATATATTTTAACTATTAGTTTTAAGACTTTGTATTTAGACCATATCAGAATCTTTTAGTCTATTTACATTTATCTCTCTATATAATATGTAAACCGTTACATTTTTGTTAATATCCAAAATCTCCATTTTTGTAGGTAAATTGGTCTTTTTATCTAGGTACAAGTTTTGATACATTTGGTATTTATTCTTACTATCTTTAATTTCAGTTTTCATTATTATAGCTTCTTCTGTTTCAAATGTTTCATTTTTTTCTCCATTTTTATAATTTTGAATAAAACTTACTAAATTCAAATTTGAAATGTTTCCACCTAAATTCTCATATACATTTTTTAAGTCAAGAATTTTATTTTCAATGGTTACCATATTTCCATCTGATGTTATAGTAAGTCCTTTAAGTGCGCTTGGTTCTAATATTTCTTGTTTAAAAATATTTTCTTTTTTATATTTTTGCTTCATTATATATTTATTTTGATTTTTATTACTAATTACACTTACTTCTACTGTTGCTTCATATGAACTAATATTTAAAATATCTATTTCACTTATATTATTTCCCAAATATGTACCTTTATATTCAGTTTTAAAAAAAATAAATGCAATTAGTAAAATTAGAATAACAATTATAATTCCAAAAATTACTTTTTTGATTTTAAACACCCTCTTTTTTTATATGTATGATTACAAATTTACAATCTCTAACTAATATAACTTTAAGAAGATTGTAAATTTGCATATTTCTCTTGTACAGAATTCCCCATCGCTTACGCTCAGGATTTCTTACAATATAAATAATAGAAAGCAAATCTATGCTTTCTATTTATATATTCATTTCTGATTTAAAGTATTCTGTAAGTGCCTGTACTAATTCATCTTTAGTGTTTATAGTATTTATATATCTCCTAACAGCACTACTATTTTTTAAGCCTTTTGTATAATATGCTAAATGCTTTCTCATTTCTCTAATTCCTGTATATTCACCTTTTTCTTCTACTTCTAAATTTATATGCCTTATCATAACATTCTTTAGCTCTTCATTTGTAATTTCTTTTGTATTTCCTGATTTTAAAAAATCGGCAATTTTTGAAAAAATAAATGGATTTCCGAATTGCTCCTCTTGCAACCATTATTCCATCTGCTCCTGTGTACTCTAACATTTTAAGTGCATCTTTTTCATTTTTTATATTTCCATTTCCGATTACTGGAATTTTTAAAATTTCTTTTAATCTTTTTATACTATCTAAATCACATTCTCCCGAGAAATACTCTTCTTTAGTCCTTCCGGTGAAGTGTTATGCTAGACACACCGAACTTCTTCTAAGCCTTTTGCAAGTTCTTCATATATTATATGATTACTGTCCCACCCTTTTCTTAATTTAACAGTTACAGGTTTTTTAACTTCTGATACAACTTCTTTTGCAATATTTATTGCAAGCTGTGGGTTTAATAAAAGCTTACTTCCGTCTCCGTTTTTCGTAACTTTTGGTGCAGGACATCCCATATTTATATCTATAATATCAGCCAAAGGCTCTATAATCTTTGCTGCTGTTTTCATAGCGACCATTTCGCTTCCAAATATTTGCATTATTATTGGTCTTTTCTCACCTTTTGTATTAAGTAATAATTTTGTCTTATCATCACCATACGAAATAGCTTTAGCACTTACCATTTCTGTGCATACAGCTCCTGCTCCATACTCTTTGCATATAGTTCTAAAAGCTAAATCTGTAATTCCTGCCATAGGTGCAAGTATTATGTTATTATCTAGTTCTACATTTCCTATCACTAATTTGTGCAAATACATCTTCTATCCCTCTATCTTCTAGCTTCTAATTCTCTAATCTCTAGTCAATAAATATAGCCTTCTTACGTCTACTACTTACATTTAATAAAAGACCTATACAAATAAAGTTTGTTAGGCTCGAACTACCACCATAGCTTACAAACGGAAGTGGTACACCAGTGATTGGTAATAGTCCCATTGCCATTCCAATATTTTCTAACATGTGAAATGTAAATATTCCTGCAATTCCAATTGCAATATATGCTCCGTGTATCATCTTTCGCAGTTTTTGCTATATATATAGATTTTGTAATCAAAACAACATAAAGAATAATTACTGCTCCACCTGCAACAAATCCCATCTCTTCTCCTATTACAGAAAATATGAAATCAGTAGTTTTCGGATACAGATATCCGAAGCTGAGTTTGATTTCCCGACAAAATTCCCATGCCGAAAAAGCTGTCCTGACCCAATTGCAAGTTTTGACTGTATTAGATTATATCCCTTACCCCTTGGGTCTAATTCTGGATTTAAAAATACATCAATTCTAGATTTAGCATGGTCTGGAAGCACAAACATATATAAAAGTGGAACCATAATAACTATAATTAATAATACTGCTATTACATACTTTTTATCTATCCCTGATGCAAATAACATGAATGCTATACCGAAAATAAATGCTGCCGCTGTTCCATAGTCTGGCTGTATTACTATAAGAAGTATCGGAACTCCTGAGGCAAGCAAAATTATTCCTAATTTCCATATTTTATTTATTTCTGTTTTATCATTTTTTTGGAGTTTTACTAAAAGATAAGCTAAAAAAACAATTAAAATTATTTTTGCAAATTCGCTTGGCTGTATAGTTGTAGTTTCAGATATTTTAAACCAACTTCTTGCTCCACTTATCGGCTCTGTAAATAAAACTGCAATAAGCGAAATTATCGCAAGTAAGTAAAGTACTGGTGATATTTTCACAATTTTATTATAATCTATAATTACTGTAGCAATCATAGCAGGGATACTTATACATATCCATAAAATCTGTCTTTTAAATTCTCCGCTGTCACTTTCCTTCGTTGCAGAAAATAGTCCAATTAGTCCTATGCAAATTAGTATAAAAGAGCAAATAACTATTGACCATTCTATGTTTTTTAACATTTTTCTATTCATTAACAAACCCTCTTAAGTCACATATTTATTTTTAATTTTGATTAATTGTTTCTGGAATAGGTTCATTTTTTTCTTCTGAATTTTCTATGTTTTCTACATTGTCTATATTTTCTTCCGTTTCTAATGTTTCTATTATTTCCTCATTATTATCTTCATAGTTTTCTGCATTTTCTTCTACTGTTTCCTCAGATGTTTCAATAATTTCTTTTTCAGATATTTTTTCTTGCTTTTCTGCCTCTTTTTTCTTCTCTACTAATATATCATTTTTTATATTAGTTATTGGAATATTAGCATATAGTGCTGGTGCTCCGTTTGTTCCATCTTCGTTTTGTCTGTTTGTCATTCTGACATCTATCTCTGATTCATCAACATCGACATATTTCTTTATTACTTCAATTATTTCCTGTCTCATTATATCTAAAAAGTCGGCGGATACATTCGCTCTATCTTGCATTAAAACAAGATGTAATCTCTCTTTTGCAGTACTTTTCGAATTATCTTCACTTTTACGATTTTTACCTAAATTTCTGAAAAAATTTATAATATTTTCGAACATATTTATTCCACCTATCTGTTAATTATTTTTTACTAAAAATTTCTTTTAGTTTTGCAAAAAATCCTCTTTCTCTGCCAGGTATTGTTACTTCAATATTTTCTCCTAATATTCTTTTTGCAATTTCTCTATATGCTTTTCCTGAAGGTGCTTTTTTATTAGAAATTACAGGCTCACCTTTATTTGTTTGAGTTATTATATACTCATCATCTGGAACAACTCCTGTTAAGTCTATTGAAAGTAAATCAACAATATCATCTACATCCATCATTTCGCCTTTTTTAACCATATTAGGTCTAATTCTATTTATAATAAGTTCTGAATTTTTAAGGTCTAGAGCTTCTAATAGTCCAATTATTCTATCAGCATCTCTTATTGCAGAAATCTCAGCTGTTGTCACTACAATTGCTCTGTCAGCACCAGCTACAGCATTTTTAAATCCTTGCTCAATTCCTGCTGGGCAATCGATTAGTATGTAATCAAAGTTTTCTTTTAATTCATTTGTAAGGACTTTCATTTGGTCCTCATTTACTGCACTTTTATCTCTTGTTTGAGCTGCAGGCAAAAGAAATAACTCATCATATCTCTTATCCTTGATTAGTGCTTGTCTTAACTTACATCTTTCTTCAACAACGTCAACTATATCATATACTATTCTATTTTCTAATCCCATAACAACATCTAGATTTCTAAGTCCAATATCTGTATCAACTAATGCAACTTTTTTTCCTTCTAAGGCAAGTGCCGCACCTAAATTTGCTGTAGTAGTTGTTTTTCCTACTCCCCCTTTTCCAGATGTTATTACAATAACTTCTCCCATTATATTTCCTCCATCCTAAATAATTTATAATTGCTTAATTTTTGTCTATATTTATAAAAAAGCAAAACATATTATTATATGATAAAACTATCTTAAAACTTTGCTTTTTATTTTCATATATTTCTAATACATTTCGCTTTTGTTTTTTTAAATTTCTTCCGTTAAATCTAATGCATCTTTTATTTCATCAATTCTGTTTACGTCTGCGCCATAAATTTCTTGAATTCTTTGCTGAGCCTGTAAAACTGTAACTTGATAGTTTGTACTTGACCAATAAATGTTTATAAGTATAGTCATACAGAATATAAATGCTATTATTACAAATACTGAAATAGAAGCTCTTTCAGAATTTATCTTTTTCATATGTGTCCTCCAAATAGTTTCATATTGTTTATTATATCCCATATATTATTTTTATTCAAGTTTTTTTCAGCATATTTTTGTATTTTTTTTGACAAAAAAAGAGACTAAGCTTTTTAGAATATGCTTAATCTGTAAAATCTTAGTCTCTCATAATTAATTTTTATAACTATTCTATTGTTATAATCTTTTTATTCTCTATTTGTTTAGTTTCTTCTTTTGGAAATGTTAATACTAAAGTTCCATTTTTGAAATTTGCCTTAACATCTTCTTCTTTAATATTTTCGCCTGCATAGAAACTTCTTGAGCACTCCCCTACGTATCTTTCTTTATAAATGTATCCATCCTTTTCTTCATCTACTACATTATTTGCTTTTGCAGTTACTGTTAAATATCCATTTTCAAGTTCGATTTGTATATTTTCTTTATTATATCCAGGTACATCTATTTCTAAGATATAATTTCCGTCTTTTTCTTTTATATCTGTTTTCATTATATCTTGGTGTTTTCTCTTTCCTCCTTCAAAAAATGGATCATCAAAAAAAGTATCGAAAATATCAAAATTTCTTTTTCTTGGTATCATCATCATAATTAATTCCTCCCTTGATTTAATTTTTATGTGTTGACACCTTTAAAAAGGTTAAGCACATCATTAATATTATTTTAAAAAGTACTTTTTAATATACTGTTATTATATAACTTATTTTTAGCACTGTCAAGTATAGAGTGCTAATTTTTTATACTTGAATTTTTGAAATTAATGTGTTATTATTAGATTATATTGAATTTTAGGAGGTTTTTATGAGTTCTAAAAATGATAAAAAAAATATTGAAATTGTTTCTGGAAATGCAGAAGATTTAGATATATCACCTGTATATACTCATATTTCAGCTAGTAAACCTAAAACCGATAAAAAACCAAACAAAAAAATTGTTATTCCAAATGAAAAGAAAAAGTAGGATATTGTCTTATTTTGCGTGTTAATTTTTGCAAATTTTATTGACAAATCTTGAATCAGCATTTATAATAGTAAAGTAATATTTATGGCGAAGTAGCTCAGTTGGCTAGAGCATGCGGTTCATACCCGCAGTGTCGTGGGTTCGATTCCCTCCTTCGCTACCAAAATAGCCCAATTAATACAAACAGTACTAATTGGGCTTTTCTATTATTTTGGCAATTCTAATGTGCGTTCAATTATATCATTATTTTTATCTAATTTCTCAATCAATATAAGTGAAATTTGATCTTCTTCCTCATATTTTTTAAATATTTTCTCGTTGTTAAATACTTCTTCTACTTCATCATATTCAACATATACATTATATTCCTCTTCATGATAAATGGGAATTAACACTTTACCTGTATACATATGAGATACATAAGAAACTTGATGTTCTTTACTTTTAATTATACCTATAACATTATAATGCTTTATTTCTTTTGTCTTCAGTATAATTAATATACGGCGGAACAGTATATAAGTGCCATAGATAACAAGGAAATCAATGAGTAAGGCACATAATATCCCTAATATACCAAGAATTATGTCCAAAACTACATCAATTATATCTCCATGCCGATAATCTTCAATAGACCATCCTATCACTTCAAAACCACTTTCATGAATCCAGATAAAGAACTCCTTTAACTCACTAACTACACTCGCAAAGAAATTTGTGTTCATAATTGTCCTCACTTTCTTTATATTAGATTTTACATTATTAGAATTGATTGCTAAAGACTGCACATGTCAGTTTTCGTTTTATTATACTATGTTTGCATAAAATTTGCAACTTTTATATGATTTATTTAGCTTAAAAAACAAAAAAGAGCAATTTTTTCAAATCACTCCATTTTGCTAGATATTAGTATTACCAACACCTATTAATTTCAGTACACACCTCTCTCTTTGCTATATTTCTCTTTAATTCTGCCCTTTTCATAATAGGTTCTTCATAAATTCCATCCATAAACCTATCAGAATTATAGGATCCCCATCCAGCAAATCCCCATCCATCGATCCATTGACCATATGCATCTGTTGTATTATACAATAGTACTTGAAGTTTACGTCCATTCATTTCTGCGACCCTACATTTTAATAATTCAGATAATCTTTGAACTATACCAATGTCTGAGACTACATCTTTTGTCTCCTCAAGCGCATATCTCCAATTATATTCTTCTTTGTCAAATACAAGATGCAATTCATAAAAAGGATCAGTATAGTCGGTATTTCGTACGATATCCGCGGATATGATTGTCAGTATCTGTGTTGAAAATCTGATTTCCTTCATAGATGTCCTCCTTACTGAAATTATTAACTTATACTATTACAAATTCGATTTATTATATCATAGTATTATGTATAATGCAATCTCTCTAATCTTCATCACATCTTAAAAGCCCAGAATCAGCTTAAATCAAACTGAACCTGGGCTTAATCTTTTTATATTATTTTAATCGTCTCCTAATTCCTTTTGCTTTTGTTCTTCTTTTGTATCAATCGCATTTTCTCCCTTTGTCTCTACTTTAATACTTTCTGGCGTAATTTTTATTTCTTGAGAAAATCCCCCACCTGTTCCACCAGAATTAGGTTTACGTTTTTTCGGCGTTAAGAAATAATTTGGCACAATAGTCATAGCTTTTTTATATGCTTCTCTAAACGCTTCTCTTCTATTATTATCCTTATCAGAAGCAATAATTTCTTCTGGAGTTTCTACTGGATCAAACCCAGTTAAAGACATTTTATCCTTAGTTTCTTTGCTAACTTGCATTCTCTTATGCTTCCTTTCTAATTCATATAATCTCTTAGCTTTTTACTACGGCTTGGATGTCTAAGTTTTCTTAGTGCCTTTGCCTCTATTTGTCTAATTCTCTCTCTTGTAACTTCGAACACTCTACCAACTTCTTCAAGTGTTCTTGCTTTTCCATCTTCAAGCCCAAATCTAAGCTTTAAAACCTTTGCTTCTCTAGGAGTTAATGTATTCATAACATCTTCCAGCTGTTCTTTTAGCAAAGTATATGCAGCTGAATCTTGAGGAGCTGGAGAATCTTCATCTGGAATAAAATCTCCTAAGTGGCTATCGTCTTCTTCACCTATTGGTGTTTCAAGTGATACTGGATCTTGTGCAATTTTTTGTATCTCCATAACCTTATCAATTGGCATTTCAAGTTCAGCAGATAATTCCTCTGGCGTAGGCTCACGCCCTAATCTTTGAAGTAAATGTCTAGATGTACGTATAAGTTTGTTGATAGTTTCTACCATATGCACTGGTATTCTTATAGTTCTTGCTTGGTCTGCTATAGCTCTAGTTATAGCTTGTCTTATCCACCACGTTGCATAAGTACTAAACTTAAATCCTTTTTCATAGTCAAATTTCTCTACAGCCTTAATGAGGCCCATATTACCTTCTTGTATTAAATCCAAGAATAGCATTCCTCTTCCTAAATATTTTTTAGCTATACTTACTACTAATCTTAAGTTTGACTCAGCAAGTTTTTGCTTTGCCTCCTCATCTCCATCAATTATTTTCTCAGCAAGTTCTAATTCTTCTTCATATGTAAGAAGTGGAATTTTTCCTATTTCTCTTAAATACATTCTTACTGGGTCATCTATATTTATGCCATCTATATCAGTAATTGCTGTATCACTAATGTCTACTTCTTCTATGCTCTCTAATTCATCAATATCAGGCTCGACATCTTCAAAATCATCTTTTAAAAGGTCTACGCCTATTTCTTCAAATGCATCAAATACTTTATCTATTTCTTCCGGATTTACATCTTCAAGTTCAGAAGCAAGTTCCCCATAAGTAATACTTCCTTTTTCTTTTGCCCTTGATAAAATTTTATCTACTCTTTCCTTATCTGTCATTTGCTCTACTTTTTTATCTTCGCTATTTTCTTCCTTTTTGGCCTTTAGTTTTGCTTTTTCTTCTTTTAAGATATTCTTTTTTTCTTCCTTTTCTTTTGAAGGTGCTACCTTTTTTACTTCCTTTTCTACTTTTTTTGTATCTTCCTTTGCAGGAGCCTGTTTTTTTACTGTAGCTTTTTCAGACTTTTTAGTAACTTCTTTAGTTGATTTTTCAGTCGCTTTGTTTTTAATACTTTTCTTTGTTTCCTCTTGTGATTTACTCATTTTTTAGGCCTCCTTTACTTCAAATTAACCAATTCTTTACTTATTTCCTTAAGTCTAACCTCTAAAGCTTTTGCTTCTTCTTTATCTAAATCATTCGAAACTAATTTTTTAAGTATTTCTGCTTTTTCATCTTGAAGCTTTTCTTTAATAAACTTATCTTTTAAATCTTCTACTGCCTTATCTACATCACTTAACTCAAACTCTTTTGACAATATGTATGTAATGTGACTTAAAAGTACTTCTTGTCCCTCAAATAATCCAATCACATTACTAAGTTCTCCTTTTTCCAGTTCATTATATAAAATTTTTGCTATCTCCATATTTGCTTCATTTCTAAAATCTTCTGGAGATATTTCATCTTTTATTTTTTGATAAACATTTTGTCCTTCATTTATAAGTAAAAGTATCATAAGATTTTCTCTAGATGCATTTACACCTGTGTCTTCTTTTTCTTTTCTTATGCTAGTCCTATTTACCACTTCATGGTTTCTGCTTAATACTTTTTCACCTTTAGAACTTGCATATTCAAGTTTATTTAGTTCTCCATATATTGCTTCTTTTGAAATTCCATAAGTTTCTGAAATCTTTTCAATATATACCTCTTTTTCAAATTTATTTTGAATTTTAAGTAATATCTTGCAAGTTTCATTTAGAAATTTAATTTTATCATTTGCTTGGCTTAAATCTAAATTTTGCTTTAAATTTTTAACCTTAAATTCTACTAAAGATATTGCGTTTTTTAGATAAAGTTCAAATCTTCCTGAACCATATTTTATCACAAACTCATCTGGATCTTTTGCTCCTTCAAGTTGTAATATCCTAATATCATAATCAAGGCTTTGCAGAATATCAAGTCCTCTCATCGTGGCACTTTGTCCTGCTGAATCTGAATCATAACCAATTATAATTTTTGATTTATATCTTTTCAAAAGTCTACCTTGTTCCCCTGTAAGTGCTGTTCCAAGAGATGCAACGGCATTATCTATTCCTCTTTGATGAAGTGATATAACATCCATATACCCTTCACATATTAGAAAATAATCTTTATCTGTCTTCTTTGCAATATTTAAAGCATATAGATTTCTACCTTTATTGTAACAGATAGTATCAGGAGAATTTATATACTTTGGCTTAGAATCATCCAAAGCTCTTCCTCCAAATGCAATTACTCTTTCTTTTACATCCACTATTGGAAACATAAGCCTTTTCTTAAATGCATCATTTGGTTTTCCATTTTTAGACTTTAATACTAGCCTAGATTCAAATATCTCCTCATCATTAAAGCCTTTTTTCTTAAGCTCCTGATATAAATCATCAAAATTTCCAGAATAACCTATCTGAAATTTTTTCAAAGAATTATTGTCTAGCTTTCTTTGTTTTACATATTCCTGTGCTATCTTTGCATTTGGACTATATAAATTATTATGAAAATATTCGGCTGCTACTTTATTTACCTCAAATACCTTTTCTTTCAAAAGCAACCTTTTTTGTTCTTCTTCTCCGAAGTTCTATTTTAGGTAAAGAAATATTTGCTCTATCTGCAAGTATTTCAATTGCTTCTTTAAAATCTATATTTTCAATTTTCTTTAGAAAGCCTACTACATCTCCTCCGTACACCACAACCAAAGCAATGGAAAATCTGCTTAGATTCAGACACTGAAAAAGATGGTGATTTTTCACTATGAAATGGGCATAGTCCAAAATAATTTCTACCTTGTCTTTTTAAAGTTACATATTCGGAAACTATATCAACTATATTAATATTTGCTTTAATATCTTCAATCAAGCCACTTTCATATCGTACCATCTAATTCCCTTCCTTTTATCATAGTATTATATTCGACAGATTTTCCGTAAATCCTTCCTGTGTTATGTCGATTAATCCCGAAGTTAAAAAAAGATGTTTTTTGTTTTAATTTGTATATCTCAATTTCAAATCTCTACTTCAATCTCATATATCCTTCCATTATCAACAAGTTTCACTTGTTTTTCAGGAATTTCCTCAGAATTTACTTTAAAACTCTTAACTGAATTTGGCTCTACTTTGCTTAAATTTCTAATTTTAATATTATACACAGAAGTTCTATATTCATATCTTATAGAATACTCATCCCAATCTTTTGGAATGCAAGGTTTTACAGACAAAATACCGTCTATTTATTTTAAGTCCTAAAATATTCTCAAGCCCTGCTTTATAAAACCAACTTGCTGACCCCGTATACCATGTCCATCCACCTTGTCCAAGCAAGTTAGATGCTCCATATACATCAGCTACAATAACATATGGCTCAACTTTATAAATTTCAGCCTTTTCTTTTGAATTTGAATGTTCTATTGGATTTATCATTTTATAATATTTATTTGCTAGAAAATTTTGATTTAATTCTGCAAATGCAATCACAGTCCATATTGCAGAATGTGTATATTGTCCTCCATTTTCTCTTACTCCTGGCAAATATGCTTTTATATATCCTGGCTCTAAGTCTCCCTTTTCAAACGGTGGGTCTAGAAGCTTTATTACTCCGAGCTTCTTTATCTATTAGATATTTTTCTACATTCTCCATTGCCTTTTGTTTTTTATAACCATCTCCTGCACCTGAGATAACAGACCAGCTTTGTGCAATACTGTCAATCTTGCATTCAGTATTTCCCTTGCTTCCTAGAACCTTACCATTATCCATATATGCCCTCTTAAACCATTCTCCATCCCATCCTTTTGTATTTAATGAAACTTTTAGGTTCTTCTTTATTCCTTCATATTTTTCTATATATTCTGTCTTTCTTTCTAAACATTCACATATCTTATCAAACTTATCTAATATGTTATATAGAAAAAATCCGAAGCCATATACTCTCTCCTTTTCCTTTGTTTCCGTACCGTACTAAATCCGTCATTCCAATCGCCGAGAACCTATTTTAGGTAGTCCATTTTCCCCAAATGAAAGCGACTTTTCTATTGCCCTTATGCAATGTTTATATATACTTTCTTTTACTTCACTCTCCTCATGTATATCATACTTCTCATCTTCTCCACTTGATAATGGAGTTCCTACTAAATATGGAACTTCTATATCTAAAATACATATATCCCCTGTAAATTCAATATATTCACATACACTATAAACGAGCCACAAAAGGTCATCTGAAAATCTTGTTCTAATCCCTCTTTTAGTTTCATCATGCCACCAATGTTCTACATCTCCTTCTTCAAATTGATGTCTTGCATGTTTTAATATCTGATTTTTTAACATATCATCTGAAAAATATTTAGTAGATAAACTATCTTGAAGCTGGTCTCTAAATCCAAATGCTCCTCCTGATTGATAATATGCGCTTCTTGCATAAAGCCTGCAAACTATTACTTGATACATAGCCCATCCATTTAGCATAAAGTCCATTTCTTCATCACAAGTTTTTACTTGCACTTTTCTTAAAATATTGTTCCAATAATTTTTTACTCCGACTTAGTTCTTCACAAGCTTTCTCTAGATTTTTGTATTTATTTATAATATTAATACATGAATTCTTATCCTCTTCTTCTCCAATCATTAAAACAATCTTTTTATCATCATATCCATCTAATTCTATTTCTAATTCTACTGCTATACAGCTTTCTGTTCCAAGAGCATTTTCCATACTTAAATTTGGACTAAATACGCTATCTGGCATATTTATACTTCCATTTCCGAATAAAACTTAAATTGCTTCCTGTGTATGACGATATATTTTCGCTACTTGACACATATACAGTTTTAGATAACCCTTCTCCATAGATATTTCTTGCAAACACTGCATTTCCTTCTTTGTCAAATTCCAAATCAATATACCCACTTGTTTTTGTTTCATCTTCACCAAGTACTGGTTTTAGATAATATATTAGTTTTAATTTTCTTCTTTCTGATAAAGTATTTTTAAGTCTAATTATATTTATCTTTACTCTATCTTCCTTTGGTACAAAAACTTCAGTTTCTTGTATTAGCTCTAAACTTGTGTGTGTATATTTCGCATATCCAAATCCAAACGTCACCATATAATCTTGATTATCTGGAGCAACATTACTATTCAAAGTCCATGCTATCTTGGGATATTTTAAATCTCTTAAATATATTATCTCTGATGGTATATCATCACTTGGCTGATTTGCCCATGCAGTTATTCTGTTTAATCTGCTATTTTTACTATACGTAAATCCACCCATATTATTTGTTACAATAGTTCCGAATTTTTCATTTGCAAGAACATTACTCCATGCATGTGGAGGTCTTTCACTTTTATTCGATTTTATAGTATACTCTTTTCCGTCGTCACTAAATCCGCCATACCCATTAAAAAACTTAAGATTTTCCATATTTTCTATGCGTTCCCTTTCTAAATATATAAACCAAATTGGGCAAAGAATTAGTATATTGCTAGGCATTTTAAGTTAGAAATACCGGAGGTGTACTTTTTATACATTGATGCTGAGGCTGTTAAGGCTTTGCCTGTTACAGTGAAAGTCACGCAGTGGCTGGATTTTCTAACTTAAAATAACGATGCAAGATGCTGATTATTTGTCCAAATGATCCTCCATCTCCTTAATTTGGTCTAACACACTTCCCTTACATGCATCTATCCAAATATTTGCCCTAAATTTAAACAAATTTTCATCTTCTATTTCATTTGCATTTAATAAGAAAATTCCTGAACTTACATTTTGAAGATAACCTATTTGCATATTTAATATTTCCTGAATTATTTGTTCTTTTACAAATCTCTCATATATATTTTTCTCATAATCTAAAATACATAAATCAGTTTTTATTCCTTTTACTCTTAGATTTTCATGCACTTTTAATATTTCTTTTACTACATAAACATCACTTAAATCTTTAACTGTTACAAGTATTATTGGTATATCCCCTGAAATTCCATATTTCCAAAAATCACTTTGTCTATACTGACCATTTCTAAGAGATTCCATATATAATGATTTTAGTGGATTTTGATGCAATATATATGGTAACATTTTATAAAATATATTTAGATTATTTCTACTTAAATTCAAATATCTTGCCTCTTCTTCAGATTTAGCTCTTGCTATTTTAAATTCCTTTTCCACATTTTCTTGTATTCTGTAGTATTCAAGTGTTTTAGCTATCTTTTCTTCTTCCTCTCCTGTACAAATAACCAAATTTAAAATTGCTTCTTCCCCTTGTTTTATTCTGACTTTTCGCCTTAATGCTATACATCCGTCTGTCACGAGTCCAAGTTTACTACTAAATTTATCTCCATTTTCTATCATATCGTAGGCTTTAGTGTTATCGATTTCATATTCTAGTTCTGAGCTTTTATTAGTTTGCAAATTCAGGCTTGCACCAAGACTAACATTTACATTTCTATTTCGCTTTACAATTAAATCTCCTGAACTTAAAATACCATATTTCAAAAATAGATTATTAAATGCAGGATGTGAAATATCATCTTCAAGCTTTGACAATACTGGTCTAAAAAATCCTGTCACTTCTAGATTTACATCTTTTTCTGATTTATTTTTTATTTTCAAAGACCTTATTTCGCATCCTTCAGTAGATGCTGGAATAACTTTTAAATCTGTCTCTATTTCTCCTTTTGTTTTTATAATTTCTGATAAATCCTGAGCAAATATTACTTCATATTTTTCATTTTGTCCTACTTCATAATTTGCTTTCCAAACTTCTTTAGTTTCTACATTCCTTATATAAAAGAAAATTCCGCTGAGGACTACTACTTGTTTCCTTGTATTTATTTACAAGTATATCTTTATATTTGCTATATCCTTCTCCTTTGTCATTCATTTCTATTAAATAATTCTCACTTGATAAAACATTACATTTTCTTAAATGGCTGTTAACTTTAGTATAAACATTTTGTACATAATTGTCATACCCAGCATATTTTATTCTTTTTAATTTCTCTTTTCTTTCCTTTGTAACTAGCATATCTCCTGGCATTCTCTCTTGCAAAAGTATATCTATTGCCTTTATCTCAGGATTTTTCATAAACCTTTCTTGCAAAATATTATCATTTATCAAATTGTTTATAGAAAGCAAGATTAATGCTTGATGGTGTGCCATATAAGTTTCAACTATTGCATATTTTTTCCCGCTTGGAAGTCTTGAAGGAGTATAATCAATTGATTCAAAAAATCCATACTTGCCAAACATTCCGCACTCTTGCATTGTTTTCAGGTTCTGAATAACTTCTTTTGGATAGTCTGATATTGCAAGCGCCCCTCCATAGCTTGAAACTACCATTTCATCACCTAATCCTCTTTTAAGTCCAAGCCAAGGAAGCCCAAACGCCTTATATTGATAATTCGAATTTAAATCTTTTAGATTAAATGCAGCTTCTGATATTCCCCATGGAATACCAAGTCTATTACAATACTTCATTTGACTCATAACCATAAATTTACAAGACTCATCAAGCAAACTTCCTGCATATTTTCTAATATTTATATTTGGCATTAGATATTCAAATGCCGTTCCAGACCAGGATATAAGCCCTTTATATTTTCCAAGAGTTGTCATTGTTCTACTTAGATTGTTCCAGTGTTTTGATGGAATATCTTTCTTAGCAATTGCAACTAGACTTGCTTGTCTTGCCTCAGACGCAAGAAGGTCATAGTAAGTATCTGTTTGATTATTTTCCTCTACATTAAACCCTATAGATAAAAGCCCGTTTTCTTTATTATATAAATAAGAAAAATCTGTATTTTCTATTATGCCACATACAATATCGAATAGAGCTTTTATTCTATCTTTATATACTGTATTTTGCTTCTCCTCTAAAAACATTTTTAAAGTATACATGTATCCTACAAAATTTCCGACTATCTACTGTTGAAACATATTTTGGTTTAAGTGGCTCTAAAGTTTTTATATTGTACCAATTATACAAATGTCCGATTCCACTTTTCTAATTTTTGTATTGTTCCTAATATGTTTTCAAGCTTTATAATTACTTGCTCTAAAGTTATAAATTTCAAATCATATGCAGAAATTACACTTAAGATACCAAGTCCAATATTTGTAGAAGACGTCCTTGGGGTAACTTTTTCTCTTCTACTTTCTTGATAATTATCAGGTGGAAGATAAGAATTTTCATCTGATAAATACTCAGCAAAATATGCAAATGTCTTTTCTGCAACATTCCTTATATAATCTTTCTCTTCTTTTGTTAATTTATCTATTTTCTTTTGCTTTGTATGTGTAATACTTATATCCCACATAATAATAGGTGCAGTTAAAAATAAAGCAGACATCACAAATAAAAATATATTTAAACCAATATTATGAGGCATTAATATATTTAATCCTAAAAATACAAGTCCTAAAATGACATTTGGAAACATTCTTTTATATGAGCTACATATAGAAGTCTTATCTTGCCTTTCCGCTTCCTCTGATGTTACCCATTCTAGCAAATGTTCTCTTGAAACTGTCATTCTATATATTGTTCTAACAATTGCATCAAGTGATATATATGCCTTAGTTGGTAGTGTTACAATATTTATAAAAGCTCTATAAAAGCTACCCTTTAGCCCTTCTGCTGTTTTCGTAAATGTTTTCTGTCTTTTTATATTTTCTTTTCTAAATATGATATAACTAAACAATTCTAGTATACTTGAAATAACTACACTAATTAGCATTACTGATATTCCTAAAGCTATTTTTGAATTAAAAAATATTTTAAGTGATATCAAAATAACTATACTTAAAATAGCCATAATTTCAATTAGACTTCTTCTTATGTTATCAAGTATCTTGTATTTAGATAATTTGTTTAAACCTAATTTTGAGCTTAAATAACCTAATATTTGATAGTCTCCTCTTATCCATCTCATAAGCCTCGTTAAATATGAGTTATAGCTTTTAGGGTATCCATCCAAAAGCATTATATCCGATACAAGTCCGCATCTTAGGAAACTTCCTTCTAATAAGTCATGACTTAAAACCGTATTTTCCTTTATTTTACCTTTCAAACATAGATTAAATGCCTTTAAATCATATATTCCCTTTCCTGTATAAATACCTTCTCCAAAATTGTCATGGTACGTATCGGAAATAGCATTAGCATAAGGGTCTACTCCGACCGCTTCCTGCAAATATTTCAGTAAACATTGTTTTATGGCTATTTTCTAAATCAATTCCGACTCTAGGTTGCATTATTCCATATCCATCTATAACTATTCCGGTTTTCTATTATAGGCTTATTTAGTGGATGTGCCATTGCGCCGTATAAGCTCTATTCCTGAATTTAATGTAAGTTCTGTATCTAAATCTAGAGTAATTATATACTTTATCTTAAGATTTAATTTTTCTAAAGTATTTGTGGTAAATGTTGTCTTAAATTTTTTATCTTGCAAGAAATTATTTAACTCTGTAAGTAAGCCTCTTTTTCTTTCCCATCCCATGTAACAATGCTCACATTTATTCCAAAGCCTTTTTCTATACACAAAATTAAATATAGGTGCATCGCTTTTGCCACTATATTTTTTATTCAATCTATCTAATTCACAATTTGCTGTATTTACTATTTCTAAATCTGCATCTTCTTTTTCTTTTGTTCCAGGTGCAGGATCTCCGAAGTAGTGTAAAATAAATATTTTCTGATTTATTTGCTAAATAATATACCTCTAACTTTTCAAATATCTTTTTTATATCTTCTCTAGATTTTACAATGCTTGGAATTACTACCATTGTGCTATATTCCTTTGGAATTCCGAGACTAAAGTCCATTTTTGGTATTTGCTTTGGTTTTACACATTTGCCTAAGATTGTTTGTATTAACTTTGTGATTATTTCAGAAATTGGAATGAAGGAAAGTATCGCTATAATTACTCCGAAAAATTACCTCATATATTTTGCTTGCAGGTGCATCAGTTCCTCCTTTATATATAGATATAGAAGTATATTTTCCAATAAGAATTGCTAGTATTATGCTGATAGTTGTTATTCCATAAATATATAAATTCACTTTAAGCTTTGTATTTTTCTCTATATCACATTTTTTTATTCCAAGTGCATTATATAGCTCTACTATACCGCTTATCTAATAAATAATACCCAACATGATTATTTTTCGTGCCTTTTTCATTGTTTCTTGCAAGATTAATTGCCTTTTTTGCAATATATATCTCAGATATTTTGGTTTTATCTGCAATTTCCTTTATCACATTTCTATAGTTTTCTTTAGTCTTATAATCCATTTTGTCATAGATTCCACTTGGATCTTGTTTTAGTATTTCCTCTACTCCATTAATATTTTCAAAGACCTCTGAAAAGTTCATTCTTTGAAGAGCATGCATACTTCTTATCGCATTTCCTATAGCTACTTTTTTTAACGCTATATCAAAGTGTTCCTTTTTTATAACCTCTGAAAGAACAAGTCCTTGCTTTTCTATTTCTTCTTCTAAAATATTTAAATAAGCTATACCTCTTTTACCATACTTTTTTAGTTTATATGACATATATTCTATAAAAGTATAACTATTTTCTCCATGCGTTTTAGATAACGGCACAAATCTAAGTTCATCTTTTGGCTTGTTTTCTACAAGTCTTTCTATTATACTTTCTACTTTTACTTTTTGCATTTGGGATATATATATTTTTTCTGAAATCTCTCTTATTCTTTCTATTAATGCAATTTTAAAGAATAAACTTATATTCCAAATTTCATCCATATTTAAATTTTTCTTATTCTGATAACTTTGTAAGAATTCCTGTAAATCTTTTGGTTTAAAATTTCCGGTCTGTATATGCAACTATTTCAGACGCAAGCACATAGCTTCTTGCAAACCCTTTGTATTTTCCGATTCCCTATTCCTATAAATTTTATATATTTTTTAAGAGGTAAATTTTTCCTTACCTCTTTTACTGTTTCTTCTATAATATAATAATTATCTAAAAGCCACTCTCCTGCTTGATGTATGTTTATTCCAAGTTTTAGATGTTGGTTTAATATATCATAGGTCTTTGTTATATATTCAAAGTTTTCTAGCATTTTAGGTATTGGATATGTTTGTTTATCTGATTTTTCTTTTAAAGTATGGTCTGCCACAATATTTTCTAGATATGTTTTTAGTTGCTCTTTTTGGAGCACAGTTCCTTTTATATTTAATGCTTTCTTGGCCTTCAAAATTTTCGCCCCTTTGCAAAAAAAATTGTTATTTGCTTAGTTTTGCCAATACTTACAATATTTATACATATTTAGAAAACAAAAAAAATCGAAGCTATTAGCTAGCCTCGATTTTTTATCTATTTTAGGAGTTTTTATGCTTTTGATATTTTTACTATAACATATTTTTTAATTAGTACTATTCCTCCTGCAAGTAAGCTTAGAACTACAAGTGCTATTCCTGTGTATGCAAATATGTTATCAGTTTTAGATAGACCTGCTGGTGGAGTAATTTGTGTTGTTTGTGATTTACCTGTACTTAGTGTTGGTGTAAGTTCTACTTTGTCTGTATTTATTACAAAGGCTGTTATAGTAGTATTATCTTCACATTTTCCTTCTGCTATATTTATTAAGTCTGAATTATTAACCTTTGATGTCTCTGCATCTTCTTTACCATTTATGTCATATCCTTCTATATCCACTATCTTTCCTGCAATATTGTTTAATCTTGTTATTTCTATTAAGTTAGAGTATTCTATATCATTTCCTGTTATATCTTGACTTGGATCATCTGATATCTCTTCTACTGAAGTTGCTAAAGTATGTTGTAATACTAGCTCAGTTTCTCTTGTTTCTCCTGGTAATAAGTTAGCATATAAGTTAGCTGGGTCAGAATCTTCTGTGTTTAATGGTTTAGCCATTAATATATGTGATTGTGTCATTAAGCTCTTTTCTTCTCCAACTTTTGCAGCTAAGAAAATTTCTCCATTTTCTACTTTATAGTTCTCACGGCTTGATACAAATTCACTTGGGTCAGTTTCTACCCAATCTTTGTTTATTTCCTCTCCAAGTTTGTTTGTTCCATTAAAGTCTAATGGTGCTGTTGGATAATCTATAATTGTTTCTGCTTTTGATGTAATATTTTTTGCTCCAGGTGTACTAAAGTTTTGAACTACATTATAGTTTTTAGTTTCTTCAGTTCTACCTATATTTCTTTCTGCATCTTCTAGATATGTTGCTTGGTTTCTATATACATTTGCTAAATTTGTAAATCCGGTTTGCTTGCTCTCCAATGTTATTATGATATACGATTGTTCCTTGAGGTCTTTCTCCAATTCCTCTTGTTTCATAATTTGTAAGTTTACTTACTTCCTCGTCATAATATGAAACTCCAATTATTTCTCCTGAGTTATCACCAAATTGATAAATATATTTTATTGTATCATATATCTTATTTTTCTCATCATATTTACTATTATTTGATACTTTAACTGCATATGTTAATTCTAGATGTGCACGTCCAGCAAGTAATTCTTCATAATCTATTTTTATCAAGCCATCCATATAAACATTATTTTGGTCAAATGTATCATTTATAAACTCTAGACCTTTTTCATCTTCATGTCCATTCTCTCTGTTACCTTCATCATTAAAGTAGCTATTTATCAATGGTTCATTCGAACCTTCTACATACAACTTAACATTAGATACATATCTTGATACATTTACATCATTGTATGCTCTTGGTGTTAATCCAAAGTCTACATTACTTATATCATATCTATACCAAGTATTATCTTTATTACCAATTGTTTGTGGACGAACATATTCTACTTCAAGGTTCATTGTAGATGTATATGCATATATTGGGTCTGTTGTTCTTACATCTTGAACTGTGACGTTACCATCATAGTTGTAATCTGTTGATGTAGAATTATTTATTCCTTCTCCACTAACTACTGTTGCATTCATTTGAGAAAGTCTTGAGTAGCTATCATCATATGCATCTGAATAGCGTTTTTCATATTCGATATTATCTGTTATACGTATATCTTGGTCTCTTGATTGTTTGTCATTATTGTTATAATACCAATATTTTATATCATTTCCTTCAAGTTTGTCTGTATTTGGATTTGCTTTTGTTGATTGATAATATTGTCCATTTATTGGAAGAAAAGTATTTTGTCCATCACTACCTGTTGTTATTTTGCTTCTTACAATTTGGTCCTTATTTTCAAAATCACCATATACAAATCTTACTGCATAATCTCCTGCAATATATGATTTAAATTCATATGTTCCATCTTCCTTAGTTTTTGTAACTGCTCTTACAACTTGTGTTTCTGTTTTATTATTTTCTGCATCTTCTGGGTTTAAAAGTTCTACAAGTTCTACTTTAATTCCTCCAAGTGCTTTTTCTCCCGCTCCATCATGAGTTACATATCTATCTCCATAAGTAGAATTTGTTTGTAAGTCTACTGTATCTTTTACTTGTCCATCTATCGCTTCCCAAACATTTCCTTTAAGAGTTCTAACTGTTCCGCTGTTTGATAATGTCAAGCTAGATAAGCCTGTATCATCTTCTCTCATATTAGTTAATTCATCTTTTTTAGTTTGAGCCACTAATCTATTAGCTTCTGATGGGTTTCTATTATATTCTGCTCTTGCTTCTTGATAATCTACTATTGCTCTTTCATAAGCATCTACATCGAAGTTTCCTGGATGTGAATCTCTATCTATATAGCTTGAATCTGTTTTATATTCTGCTATTTCTGTATAGTGATTAATTTCCATTGCATAAGAGATATCTTTTCCAAGTATTTCTTCTCCATTTGCATACTCATTATTTCTAAATAAGTATTTTGCAAGAACAGCTTTTGCATTTCCGTTTTCACCAGTATCTCCTACTAGTTCATATGTTAGTCTAATTCTTATTTCATCACTTGGACTATTTAAGCTATTATCACTAAGTAGAGTTACAATTTTTGATTTATATCCATTAGGTCTTGATCCATCTGCTAATACATAGTTACAATTTCCACCATTTCTTGTTACTACAACTCCTGGAATTTGATTTCCTTTTGTTGTATGATATGTTGGCGCCCAATTAAATTCACTATTATAGTAATCTATTATTTGTGTTAATCTTGTATTTGAATCAGTAGAATTTTTAATTACAGATTCATATGTTACATAGAAGTGTACATTATCTTCTGTATAGTATGCAACACCATCTTCTCTAGATTTTGTATCATAGTTGTAGTCTTCTTTGTAGATGTATTGATGATATGAGCCATTATTTGGATCATTATAGTTATATGTTGTATCATATCTATTCATACTTACAGTTGTTTCTACTATATTTGTTTGAAGCTCTAAATCTGTTTTATCTCTTCTAACTAAAGCTTGATGTATTTGTAATTGTCCTGGATAGATATAAGGAACTGTATCTCCTGCAAATTCTATCTCTGTAGTTCCAGCATTTGAGCCTTCAAAGTCTAAGATAAATCTGTCATATACTGGATACTGACCAGCTGAAGATGTTGCTACTGCTTTTTTAATATATTCTGCTTTAGCATTTATATCTTTGTCACTTCCGTGATTTCCTTTTACATGATTTACTGCATCTTCTAAGCTTGGACATTCTGCACCCGAATTAATTACATCCCATCTGTAGTTTGCAATTTCTTCGTATAAACCTTCTAATTCTTCATATGTGAAGGCTGGGTTAGATTTATTTATAGTCTTAAAGCTATCTCTAGGAGAACTTATTTCAGCACCTTTTGAACTTATAGCCCACTGGCTACTATTATATTCTCCTATATTGTCTGCTCTTTTTGCTACAAACTGAATTCCATTATATTTGAATGTTACAGTGTATTTTTTAAGTGGATCTAATCCAGTAAATAAATATTCACCATTTCTATTTGTAATTGTTCTTCTAAGTGAACCATCACTTCCTGCTAATTCAACTTCTATTCCATAAAGTAATTTTTCTTCTGGATCATATTGTCCATTTGAGTCTTTTCCATCTTTTTCCTCAGTATAATCTAAGAATACTTTTCCTCCAAGGTCCATATTATCAAGCGTAATTTCGATATCAGGAATTGTAAAGGTTCCTGGTGTATCTTTAAATACTATCTGAACAACATTACTATTTCCTTCTACCTTTGTTACTAAGTCCCAATCATCAGTTACAGAATTTGATGTTTCGCCACTTTCAATTTTTCCTTCAATTTCTTTTACATATTGTTCTAAGTAATCTAAGATAGTCGCATATTCTAATTCTGGATGTTCTGTTTGCTGTTTTGCTATCCATGCTTTAACATTTTCTTCTACATAGTTATACATTTCAAATTTTTGTCCAGCTCTTTCAGCTGATATCCATTTTTGGATATTTTCTGTCCAGTTTTTGTATGCATAGTCTACAACTACACTAGGATTTTCACTGTTTTCTCTCTTAACTAATTTTCCATTCTTATAATGAAGTGTTACACTTAATCCATTTGAAGATAATGAGAATCCTCCTGGCGCTCCAATTTCTGATATTTGAAGTGTTATGTATCCTGTAAAGTTGCTTCCAAAGTCAAATCCCTTCTTTAATCCTTTAAAGTCATCTCTTGTTAGTTTTAAGTATCCTCCTTCAGTTGTTCCTCCTAATACATTATCTACATTATCTACTTCTGATTTTCCATCAATTTTATATATTACATGTATTTTAAATGATGATTCTTGAAGCTTATCTCCATCTTTATTTACTTTTGCAATCTGTATTACAGGATTATCCACGTGTTTGTTCTCAGCTCTAACACTTCCTGAGCCTTCACCATTTGTTACAGAAACTGATACTTCTGCATCTCCCTTGCCGAGTTTATGTCCTGCTGGTGCCTCCGTTTCATGGAATTTTGCATTAATTGTTCCTGTGAATGTTCCAAGATATACTCCGCTATTTGAAATATCTGCTGATGTAATAGAAATCTTACCATTTGCATCTGTTGTTCTTCTTAATTTTACAGTCTTATTTATACTATTTCTATGTGCATCTTGTCCGTTTATTTCTAATGTTACTTCATATTCTGCTCCTGCAAGTTTTTGACCATTTTCGCAAACTTTTTCTAATTCTATTTTTGTATTTCCTACATCATCCCAATCTGTTGTAAGTACTACTGAATATGTTTTGTATGTTCTTGTTCCATCACATGCATATCCAACCATTTTTTGAGCTTTTTCACCCGAATATTTTCTGTTTAAAGTAAATCCTACTGTATCAACTGAAAATGTTCTAGAAGTTGTAGAAGAACTGTGATGATGTTTTGAGCAATTTGATGAACAACTTGATGAATGACTTTTCTTTTTGTAAACCGTTGCTGTATAAGTTGGTATTTGCTTACTTCCCATATCTTCTTGCTCATAATAATAATTTACAACATTTCCTTCATATTCGTACATTGTAGCTGTTACTTCGTCTAAATATTGAAGGTCAACTTTTGCATATATACCTTTTAATTGTTCTGGTGTTAGATTACTTCCATCTATTACTATATAAAATGGTTTACTAGATTCAAATGCCTTTACTTCTTCATAGTTAGCATTTGCATACCATTTTTCATCACTAATGCGACGTAATTTTTGTCCTTCTGAACTTCCTCCATTATATGCGTATACTATTTTAAAGTTTGAAGCTGCTGTTATATCATTTTTATTTTTATCATATATTTTTATATTTTCTATTGCATTAAATTTTACTTGGTTAGTTCCAGTAGATTTATATATATCACCGGTTGCATCATCTAATGCATAATCTAAGCAAAATGGGCCATAAATATAATTTTTGCTTGGTGCATCTATTTCAACTTTTGCTTCTTTAAATTTATATGCCTTATCTTCTCCAAGCCCTACTGATGTCTCCTCTATTCCTTGTCCAATTGCATGAATTATGCTACCATATCCATTTGCTTTTATTGTTTCATAAAATTTCTTAAATGCTTTTGCAATATCTCCTAGGTTTCTGTCATCCCCATCATTTGCAGCTCCAACATTTATATCTGTCTCCCATAAAGCATATTGTTTTTCGTCTACATTAAAGTATCCCTTTTCTTTTTCATCAGCTGATAAGCTCTCTCCATCAGCTGGCATATCTTTAGCATTATCATATAATTTTTGCTGTGTTAGGATAAATGCTGCATCTATATGTTCTTTAGTGTCATATTGTCTTACTTGTTTATATTCTATTGATTTTGCAGCAGGTTTACCTACTCCTGGTAAATTAATTCCCAATGAAATAATAAGGTTACCATCATCAAGATCACTTCTATATCCAGGTATACTTTTATGACAATATGATGAATTGCCTTCAATAGCACTTATCCATGTATTATATAATGATTTATGCGTTTTATATAATCCAACTGACTGTGATCTTGCATATTTATAATACGGGTTATTTTCGTCATACTCTGCTTTACCTATTGGTGCTTTATTCTTCCAAGCTGTATAATGTGCCTCAGTTGCAGTCATAAATCCATTAACATCCCATTTATGTGCTCCACAGAATAGATAAATACCATGGTCTGCAAAAAGATGCGTTGGATGTTCTTTCTTATTTAACATTCCTAAATCATCTTTAAATATTTCTCCTAAACTTGCGCCTTCTACTCTAGCTGATAAAACATATGGCACAGATATTGCACATATTCCAAGTATAATGATTATAGCTAATATTATGACTTTTGTTATATTCTTCATTTTATCTTTTACCTTCATACTTCTACCCCCTTCCTTTTTATATTTTCCTCAAAACTTTTTTATTTACCATATATGCTCCAAGAGCAATTATTCCAATTAATAATCCAGAAATTAATCCAAATAATAATATTCCACCTGTCTTAATTGTTATATATACATCTGCTAAGCCGTAGTCATCTTCTTTTGCATCTCTATTTCCTGGAACTGAGTCTATATCTTCTAATCCTAAATCATTTGATGCGTCTGCAATTTCTGCAGTATTATTTGAAACTCCGATATTTTCAGATGTCATTGTTTTTGTAAGTATTACAGAAACTGTGACTGTCTCTCCTGGTTTTATTTCTCTACCTGTAAGTGATGTTGTATATAGATTTCCGTCTGCATCTTCATACCATTCAGGATTTAGGCTACTGCTAAAACTTAAATCTTTTGATTTGTAGTCTACTATTTTGTTTGCGAAACCTGCTACTGCTCCTGTGTTTGTTACCTTTATTTCATAAGTTATAGCAATTACTGAACCTATTATATATTTCTCTCCAATTTCTACTTTTGCACTATCTTTACCTTTGAAGTTATAGTCTTTTGTTCCTTGTTTATTACTTACTTGTATTAAGCTTATTCCCTTTGTAAGTTCTAAATCGAATTTTGGACTATCTATAAAGCCAGCATCTAAATTAAATGTATTTGTATCTAATACAAAGGCATCTGTTACTGCATATTTTTTAGAGTCTCCGTTTAATTTTAATTCCATGTTAACTACATCAGAGTTTGCTGAATTTTCAATTCCATCTGCTCTGTATAATGTTACATCATATTTTAGATTATCATATTCAAATGCTACTACATAATTTCCCTTTTTTACTTCTTTAAATTCATATACTCCATTTTTATTTGTTGTAGTTTCAGAAACTATTTTTTTACTTGCGCTATCTAATAAATATACTTTTATATCAGATAGAAGTTTTTCGCTATTTTCTCTTTTACCATCTTTGTTTTCGTCTAACCATGCTGTACCTGTTATATCATATGTCTTACCTTCTTCTCCTGGGTCGCTTGGATCAGGATTGTCTACGCCACCTTCTTTATTTGCAAGTGTTAATTTAAGCTCGCTTATTGCCATTGGTGAACTT
The DNA here is from genome assembly GCA_948469655.1 of uncultured Clostridium sp. Classification (GTDB taxonomy): domain Bacteria; phylum Bacillota; class Clostridia; order TANB77; family CAG-508; genus JAAWPK01. The sequence continues at coordinate 18,008 of CAOKMF010000011.1, read as the reverse complement.
GCCAAATCGTCACAAGCTTCCACTTTATTTGTTATTTCTACTGATTTATCAACTTCTGTAGCTTTTGCTGTTATTTCAATCACTGCTCTATCACCATCTGTTCCATAAGGAGTTAATATTATTGGTGATATTACTATAGCGCTTCCATGATTTTCATTTATTTCTCCTGTTTTTCCAGCAACTGAATATTTACATTTAATAAATTCTAATTCTTTTGGTAAATAATCTTTAATTACAAATTTAAAGTTATTACTATTTAAATTCCTTGCTGTTATAGTATATGTTATTTCCTCTCCTGCTTTAATGGCTCTATTTGTTATTGTACTTGTTTGATTTAGTTCAACTCCAGCATCTGCTAATCTAAGTTTAATATCAGCTTTTTTAAATTCTTTCTTGCCAGTTTCATTACTTGTTGCAACAAATTCTAATGCTAAATCATCTGAAAATTTACCTACTATAACTGTAAGTACAATAGTTTCTATTGAATTTAAATCACCTACATCCCATGTTACTGTTTTTGTTTTCTTATTATATGAAGCATTCTCTGGCAAAGCTTCTTCTTTACATGTTACACCATCTGGCAATTTACAAGTAACTTTTACTCCTGAGAATTTTGTATATGTACTTGATTCTTTAATTATATCTAAGTCATATTCTACTTCTTTGTTTTCATCAGTTACAAGAATTCCATTAGAATCAGTTTCTAGTGGAGTTGATAGTATCATTTTTATACTATCAGGTATTTCTGTTATTTTAAATGATTTGCTTGAATTTGCTCCAGAAAATGTAATAGGCTCTCCTTCTTCTATAGGAACTTCAACTACTCCACTTATATTTACTGTATTTAAAGTATTATACAACTGATTTATTTGTTCTTCTGTTAACCCATCTTCATTTTCTCCATTATTTTTACTGTAATTTCCAACGCTTACAGTAAACTTAACTTCATTATTACCCTTTTTAATATTTGTAAGTGGTATTGTATAAGTATCTACATTGAAATTTGTTTTTTCTCCCACTTCTGATTCTTCCATTTCTTCTGGTAATTCTTCTGATGTATCTTCTTTTGGATCTAATGTTGCTCCTTCTGATATGATACTTGCATTATTTGTCAAATTTATTTTTAATTTTGCATTATCTACATTAGATGAAGAAGTAATATTTGCAGTGAATTCTATTTCTTTTAATTCTTGTACTTCATTTCCTAGCTCGTTTCCATCTAATTTAACATCAATCTTAAGTTCTCCTTCTGTCTCAAGTCCTACTTTACTACTTTCTCCTGTCATAGTTCTAGCAATTGCAAATGGAGCCACTGCTTCTTCTGCTTCATCTTCTTTTGCTTCTTCATAATATACTGCAAATACTCCATATGTTTCTTTATCTTCAGGTAAATTTGCAGGTATTTCTGCATTATAGTTAAATGATAATACTTCTCCTGACTTAAATGTATAGTCATCTAATACTATCATATATGATGCTACATCTCCTGCTGAATTTATATCACTTGTCCATGAATTAGCTTCGTCACTTAAATTTGTATTAGCTTCTTTATTTGCTGAATAATATACTTTCATTTGGTCTGAACTTAGTCCATTTTCACTCTTTATTCCAGATTTAACATCTAAGCTAAATGTGCTTCCCAAGTCTTCATTCTTTGTTATTTTTTTATTTCCTTCAGTTGGTGTTCTACCAAGTATTACTACATTATCACAGTCATATTCATAATTGTTTATAGCTACCATTCTAACTGTAGCATTTTTTGCAGGTGCATTTGCTTTTATTTCTCCAACACCAACATTATTACTTATAGATACTGCTGTTTCACCTTTATCAGAATATCCTGATATTTCACTAACTGTTGCAATTCCTGCTGGTGCAATTATTTTTATATCATTCTCTACTCTTAATTCTTCGTTTGTCTTTTCATTTTTTACATTTAAATATATTGTTTGCATTCCTGTTGGTGCATTTGGATTTACTGTGATGTCAGAATTCATAATTAATGTTGCACCCTCAGTTACAAATGTTTCATTATATGCTGTTTGTTCTCCACTTAATTTTATGTTTATTACTAAATTTCCATTTTCATTTCTATATATTTTTGCATCTTGAAGTTTTAATTCTTTTTCGTATAGAAGTTTTACATTCTCTATATTAATATCTGTTATGTAGTTTGGTAGAATTACAGAAACTTCTGGGTTTTTATAAAGTGCATTTGAGCTTTTAGTTGTGTTTAATGTAACTCTTAATTCTACATTTTCATTTTTTAGGGCTGTTGAAAGCTTGTCTGTATTTATATTTAAACTTGCATCTGTTATTGGGCTAGTCATTTCTACTGACGTTTCTTTGTTTCCATTTATTAATACTTTGTCGTCCTTTACTAGACTTGCATTTAATGTGATTTTCATACTATTAAATAATTCTGTTTGTGCTTTTGCATATTCTAATGGTTTAATAGCTCTTCCATTTTCTATTTTTAATATTCCTTCATGTAAAGGCTTACTTGTTTCAAATGATAGTTCTGTTTCTTCATTTTCAAATTTAATTTCTAAATTTTCCTTATTTAATGTAGAAACTTTTTCACCTGATTTGTTTAAAATATTGATATATCCATCTTCTCCTAATATTTCTACTAGATTATCTTTTTCGGCTCTTATGTATGTATAAATTGGATTTGCTGGATATTTATTTCCATAATAGTCTGTATAATTTATTACATCATTAAATACTACTTTATCCATTAATTCTGCATATCCAATATTTAAGCTTAATGTATTACTAAATTCTGTGTTTTTTCCATTTTTCTCTAGCATATATCCTTTGGCTATTACTTCTTCTGATATAGTACTATCTAGTGTTATAATATCTCCTATTTTTTCTCTTAAAACTACTCTTTCTGATATTTCAGCATTTGCTGTTTTTATTTCTTTTCCATAATATTTTATGCTAGATTTTGCATTTAGGTATATTTCTGCTTTGTTTGTTATAGCTTCTTCTCCATAAACACATGTAACTATTATTTCATCTGATGAATCTTTTGCCCATGAAAGTATTTCACTACCATTTTCAATGGTTAGCATTACTTTTCCATTTTCATATTTATATTCATTTTCTCCAAATACCTTTACTCCGTATTCCTTTGCTCGCCATTAAACTTTTTGACGAAAGTGAGATGGTTTTTGGCTCTTTATTATTTATACTTGGAATTTCTATTTCTAACTCTGTACTTTGTACTGGTAATTTGTTATTTATTAAATTTGATTTTATGGCTGTTTGAAGAATTATCCCTTTTTCACCATTTACATCAAATGGGACATATTTTGTAACTTCAGAACTTAAAATGCTTTCTGCTGTTCCTTCAAGTATAGCTTCTAAATTTATTTCCTTATCTAGCTTAACTTCTTTTCCTTTGTCTGTTACATATGTACCCTCTAATTTGATGTTTGATGTTTTTCTTAAATCAGATACACTAAAATTAGAATCAGTATTTATTTTGACTGGAATCTCTAATATTACTGATTCGTTTTTATCTATTTTGTTTAATACTATCTTGTTTTCACTTGAAGATATATTTTGGATAATGGCTGTATCTATTTCTTTTTCTACTACTCTAAAGTTTGCATCCTCTATTTTTATTTCTCCACTTGCTAGATATCCATCTTCTACTTTTAACTTCAAGTATAGAGTTTCTTCTCCTTCTACATCAATTTCTTTACTATGTACATTTTCTCCTTCTTTTTGGAAATATGCATCAAATTCAATTTTTGCATTTTTTACACTAGTTGCTTGTCCTTCTAGATTGATAGTCCCGTGTAGAAATTGCTGTGCTTACGCCACTTCCTAGCAAAGATACATCTGCAAATGCTAATATAAATGCTAAAACGCAAGCAAGTACTTTTGCACAAATTTTATTGTTCATAGAAATTTCCTCCTAAAATATCTTTAATCGCTATATTATATTATACACGCTTTTTCTCCATTTTTCAATGGTTTTTTTGAATATTTTTTATGTTAATTTTACTTTTTTTGCATTTTTTCGCTGTTTTAATATAATATATAATATTTTACCCTATTATTTTACATTATTTGATAAAATTTGCAATAGGTCTTTTATTGCTACTTTTTATAGGTGTTTTTTGCCTTTACGGAAGCTTTTTTCTTAGATACACCTAAATTTATTAAGTTTTCATTACTTTTTCATTGCATGTCTATTACATTTCGAGATTTTTCATTACGGAAATTAATATTTCGAAGTTTTTATGAAAGAAGAATAAGTATTAAAGATATAAAAAGAAGATTGTCTCTAACCCCTTCGTTATATAAGAAAAAAATAAGTGATATAATTAAAATATCGTCAAAAAATAACCTGATTCCAAAAATTTCGAAAATAGGGTTTTCAGCTGACTTTGAATTATTTTGAACTCTATCCTGATTATGAACCCTAGCTTGACTTTGTATGCTAGAGTTACTTGGAGATGTTTTATGTATTTGCTCATCTTGAGGGTTTTTAGCATAGTTTCTATTTTGCATATTTCTATAATGAGTATAATAATATGGTCTTGGAAAATATGGGTAAAATTCCATTATTTTTTAGCTTCACCTCCAGTGTTATTAAAAGCTTCCATTACTTTACTCATGCCAAATAATCTTATGTATTGGTCTATTTTGTCTTTTCTACTTTCTTTAAGATATGGTTTTAATGAACGAAGTAGGTTCGCTCTTGGATCGTCTCCGCTTCCTTTCATTTTGTCCATTATTTGTTTCATTTTCATTATTGTTTCAAAATCAATAGAAGAGGCGTCACTTCCTTCCTCTATTTTCTCATCCTTATCATTTTGATTAGTATTTGCTCCTGATAGTGAGGACATCATATTTTTCATTTCTTCTGGTATGTTTCCTTCACTTACCATATTGCTAAATTTTTTAAAAAGTTCAGACATATCTTCATTATTCATTGGCTACGCACACTCCTTTTTATTGTGTAGGAAAAATCGCAGATTTTTCTGAAAGAACAAGGTTAAGTTAAGTTAGCCGTTCGAGCAAAGCGAGTTACGGATATCTTATGCAGTGGCTACCTTGTGCTGTGCATATTTGCGAAGCAAAATGCACATGTGGCGAAGCGACTTTTCTTATTTTCCGCCTTTATTTAGGTCTTTTAAAATCTCGTCTGCGTTTTTATTCTTTAGCATTTGTGAAACCTCAGCCATTCCTTTTTCTATTTCTTTTTTATCCATTTTTGAAAGCATATTCATAAGCATATTCATATCAATATTATTATTCATAAATCTACCTCTTTTCTATTTGTATTATATGCACTGTATAAGGTAAATGTTACAAAAAAAAGAGGTTTCCCTCTTTTTTTCATTCTAATACTATTTCCCCATCTTTTACATATGCTCTTGTTTTTATAAAGTCATCTAATTCTTCATCTTCTTCACTTTCTTCTTTTTCCTTCTTTTTAGTCTTTTTCTTTTTTGTTTCTTCTTCCTCTTCTGTCTCTTCAGGTGTAAGTATTTCTATTTCTTTTACAATATCTGCAATTCTCAGTTGTACTGCATCTATATCATTTGCAACTATCATTGCTTCTCTGTTTCCCTTTGCCCCTGCATGTGCAAGTCCTCTTAAAACTCCCATTATTATTATATGTTCTCTAGCAATAATCTCAGCACCTGAATTTACATCTCCTAAAACAACCACACTTCCATCAAATTCAACTCTTTTTCCTGACCTTAAAGAACCATCAATTATTTTTGTGACTGTTTCTTCTATCTCCTTATTAAATCCATGGCTTATTGTATGAAGCCCAAGTTCTAATTTACTATCTTCTGTTTCCATACTGTGTCTTCCTTGTTCCATTTTTCCTTCATTCCTTTCTTTCCCTTAGTTTATATTATTATTTAATTTTGCATTTCAACACTTGGCAAAGCGCCGTGTATTTTCCTCAATATTTTGCTCATTCATTCCAAAGTACTGAGCTATTACATCTCTTGCTGGATAAGATGCAATAGAACTATTCCCTCCATTTTCAATTACACAAACTACTGCAATTTCTGGATTGTCATATGGTGCAAATCCAACAAACAATGCATTAGGCGTATCTTTTTCTCCTTTTTGCGCTGTTCCTGTTTTTCCTCCTACTTCTATGTTAAAATTTCTAAATACTGAATATGCTGTTCCTCCTACTTCAGATGTAACACCTTTCATTCCATCCATAACAGCATCTAAGTTTTCCCTTGATATTTCTATATCTTGTTCAGTATTTGCTTCATTTCCAATTCTGCTATTTATGCTACTTTCCATTTCTTTTCTTTTTATTTCTGTTCCGTCTGAAGTTATAACTGCTTTTACAATAGTTGGATTAACTTGTTTTCCACCGTTTACTAATATACTTAAATATTTTGCAAGTTGTATTGGAGTAAAATAATTATTTCCCTGTCCTATTGCTGCATTTAAAACTCTACCTTCTGTCCAAATATCTCCGACTAGCAGTCGCTATCTCTCTGTTCTCCCTAGTTCCACTTACTTCTGATAAAAGTTCTATATTAGTTTTTCTTCCAAGTCCAAAGCTTCTAGCATATCTATCTAATGTATCTATTCCCATTCTAACACCCATTTCATAGAAGAAATAGTTACATGAATGTTTAATTGCATTTGATATATTTATATATCCATGTCCGTCTATGTGTACTATCATATATCCAACATTTTGGTTTCTTATTTCCTGGTATATACCCTATGTCATATATACCAACATCATTTATTTTTTCAGCAATTGTAACATTATTTGACTGCAATGCTGCAACAGCAGTCACCATTTTATATGTTGAACCAGGTGCATATGTGGATGAAATCGCTCTATTTGTAAGTATATGGTTGCTTTCATCTGAATTATATACTTTCCATACAGCTGGATCTATCCCTCCGTATCCATTCTGCTGGGTCATAGCTTGGATAGCTTGCCATACTTAAGACTTCTCCTGTTTTAACATTCATAACAACTATTGCACCAGCATTTGCTCCTTCTGCTCCTTTTAAAGTATTCTTTGTATTTGTTAATGTTTCTTCTAATGTCTTTTCAGTAACCTCTTGTAATTTCGCATCTATTGTAAGTACAACATTTGATCCGGCTTATTGCTTCTTTTTCTATATATTCAGATACAGCACTTCCGTCAACTGACATGTCTATCTGTTTTATGCCATTTTTACCTCTTAAATAAGTTTCAAATACATATTCTATTCCGACTTTTCCATATAAATCATTTATAGTATAGCCTAGGTCCTTATTTTCTTCATATTGCTCAGGCGATATTGAACTTATATAACCGAAGCACATGTGATGCAAGCTTTCCATTTGGATAGCTCCTTACAGAATTTGTAGCAACATCAATTCCTGGATATTTATGGCTTTGTTCATCAAATATTAAAGCACTTTTTCTACTTATTGAATCTGATATTCTAAGTGATTTTGTAGAACTATATCCTTCTGAGCTTATCCTATATCTTACAGCTATTATCTTTCTTATATCAGCTACATTATCACTTTCTATTTCATATTTATCTTTAAAATAGTAAAAGGCATCTTCTGGTGACAAATCTAAATTAAAATCATATTTTTCAAGCCATGTTTTTTTTCTTTCTTCACTAGAAAAATCATATTCAAATGGATTTACCTTTATTGGAAAAGTGTCTTTGTATGTATCTCCATTTTCTTCTAATGTATTTATAACTTTTAGTATAGTTTCATTTAACACTTTTGTTTCTGATTTAGTCTTGTACATTTCTAGTGCAAATGTCATTTCTGTTCCAGCTATTGTTACTCCATTTCTATCTAGAATGCTTCCTCTTGTTGCATATAAAGTACTCTCTCTTGTAAGTCTTGTATTTGAAGTTTCCCTATAGCTACTCCCGATTTACTATTTGGAGATTAAATAGTTGTATTAGGAGTACCGCACCTATTACATATACAATTGTCATTAATATGTTATACCTTAAATTTGTATTAGGTATTTTTTTCTTTTTAAATTTTTCCACTATTTCTCCTCGCACTTAGAAATATCTTGTTAATACTTGTGTTCTATTAAATACACTCTCCATTTTATACCCTAACTTTTGCATTAATGGATATAAAATGATTGTAAGTAAAGTGTTGTATATTATTTCTATCACTAATATTTTAATAAATAACAGCAGTTCTATATTTGCTGATAATACTGCTCCTTTATATAAATATACAAACAATTCATATCCTGCTGTAGCAGTCATGCACATTAGCATAACTGTAATTTTGCTATCTTTTGAAAAATCTTTTTCTAAATATCCCCCGAAGAAAACCAATAGCTCCTAAAGCCACACCTGATGCTCCGTATTATTCCTCCTCCTAATATATCAATTAATATTCCAAATAATACTCCAAATGCTGTTCCTATTTTTGCTCCTGAATATAACCCAATAAATAGTATAAATATTATAAATAGGTTTGGCATTACTCCTGCTATTGTAAATGAGCTAAAGAAGTTTGATTGCAAGAAATATATTATTATAAATGTAATTATAAGTAGTATTACAGTGATTATTTTTTTCATTATTCACCTCTTTAATTAAGGTACTAAATTTCTTCTTTTTGCCTTGTAATTTCTTACTAATTTGTGATTACTAAAACTGTTTCAACTTTTTCAAAGTTAACTGCTGGTTCTATCCAAGCATATCTATCTAACACATTTAATGTATTATTTATTGTTTTTATTTTTCCGTATTATAATTCCCTTGGGATACATACCTCCCATTCCTGAAGTTTCTAACGTATCTCCTTCTGTTATATCTGCACCTGTTGGTATATATGTTCCTTTAAGCATCCCATCATTTAAGCTTCCTTTACATATTATACTGTCTTCTGAATGTGTAAGACTTGCACTACATGAGCTTGATGAGTCAATTATTGTTTGCACCTTAGCTGTTTCGTCTGTTACTGATATTATATATCCGTACAAGCCCCTCATCCGCAATTACTGTCATATTTTCTTCTATTCCATCTCTTTTTCCTGCATTTATTACAAATGTACTACTATAATTACTTATATCTTTGTTTATTATATATGCTGGAACTGCCTGATAATCTGTATATTTTTGTGTCAGTCCTAAATATTCTTTTAGTGTTTCATTTTCTGCTTTTATTATTTCAAGCTCTCTTAAGGATTGCCCCAGTTTACTATTTTCTTGTTTTAGAGTTTCGTTTTCTTTCTTTAGTTCATCTAAATTACTAAAAAAACTACTATTCCCTGAAATTTTATTTTTAAGATAAGTATATCCGATTTTGGATTGGCATTATAATACTAGAAACAGCATTTTCTATGTATGATAAGCTTCCGTGTTTTTACATTAGATAAAAAAACTAGTATAACTAATATTCCGCACTGTTATTACTATTCCTACAATTCCTTTCTTTTTCTTAAACACTTACCTTAAGCTTCCTTTCTTTTTTTATTTCATTTTTCTTGCATTTAATAGTACTGTTTTTAATTTTTCTAGGTCCTCTAATGTTTTACCTGTTCCTTTTACTACACATTCTAATGGGCTCTCTGCAATAAATACTGGCATTCCTGTTTTTTCACTAACAAGTTTATCAATATTTTCAATTAATGCTCCTCCCCCTGCTAGTATTATTCCTTTTTCCATTATATCTGATGCAAGTTCTGGAGGTGTTTTTTCAAGAGTTGCTTTTATTACATCTACTATATCTCCGGATTGATTCTTCCATTGCTTCTTGTACCTCGCTTGAACCTATAATAATATTTTTTGGAAGACCACTTCCTAAATCTCTTCCTCTAAGTTCAACTGTTTTTTCAGTCATTAGTGGAATTGCACATCCTATTTCTTTTTTTATCTCCTCTGCAGTAGTCTCTCCAATTGCTGTATTATGTTTTTTCTTTATATAATTTACGATATCTTCATCTAGTTCGTCTCCTGCAATTCTTATAGAATTACTTATAACTATCCCTCCAAGTGAGATAACTGCAACTTCTGTTGTTCCTCCTCCAATATCTACTATTATATTTCCACTTGGTTCTGCAACATCAAGCCCCGCACCGATTGCTGCTGCCATTGGTTCTTCCATTAGGTATACCTCTTTTGCACCTGCGTGCATTACAGATTCTTCTACTGCTCTTTCTTCAACTTCAGTAATTCCTGATGGCACACCAACTACGACTCTTGGCTTTCCTATATTATATCTTGAAGATATTTTTTCTATTAAATTTTTAAGAAGTAATCTTGTTGCTGTAAAATCTGCAATTACACCATCCTTTAAAGGTCTTACTGCCTTTATTTCTTCTGGTGTACGACCGTAGCATTTCTTTTGCTTCTTCACCGTGTTGCAACAATATTTCCAGTTTTTCTATCAATTGCAACTACTGATGGCTCTACTAGAACTATCCCTTTCCCTCTTAATGTTACAAGTATATTTGCTGTTCCTAAATCTATTCCTATATCTTTTGAACCTAAATTAAATAATCCCATATCCTTTTCATCTCCATTAAAACTTTTTTATTTGCACCTTTAATTTATTGCACTTAATCACAAATATTTCATAATACTTTCACACCCGTGATGACGCAATTATTATATGATCTAACATCTCAAGTCCAATTATTTCTGATGATGATATAATTCTTCTTGTTAGGTCTATATCTTCCCTGCTTGGTGTTGGATCTCCGCTTGGGTGATTATGTACAATTATTATTTTAGGTGTTCCTGCCTTCACTGCCTCATATAATACTTCTTTTGGTTCTAACATTGCAAAGTTTGTCCCTCCAAATGATAAATCAATTATTTTTTGTATAACATTTTTCATATCAAGAAGGATTACTTTTGCTATTTCTCTCTTTTCGTGTTTTAGTTCATTCATTAGTAAATCTGCTACATCCTGTGAATTTTTTACTTTAATATTTTGCACATTAAGTGGAGTCCCTATCCTTTTTGCCATTTCACATACTGCAATTATTTGAATTGCCTTAACTTTTCCTATCCCTTTTATTTTGCAAAGTTCATTTATACTTATGTTTTGTAAAAATCCCAAACTATTTGTATCTACACATTGGTTTAGGCTTAATACTTTTTGTGCAAGTGATATTGCTGTTTCATCTTTGGTGCCTGTTTTAATTATTATTGCCAATAATTCTGAATTTGATAACTTTTTTGCTCCATATATTTCTAATTTTTCATATGGTCTTTCTGATGAAGGTAATTCTTTCATTTTTAATGTCATTGTTTTTCCTTTCTTCTTCTCTTTTGTTTTGACCCCCATCAATACTCTAGATTAATTTAAGTTTTTCTGTATATAAATAATGCTACTGCAATTCCAATTATACTTGCTATATTTAATTTAAATTGTATACCAAATGTAAGTGTTATTATATTTAGGTTTAATACTACGGGTTCAGCAAGTCCAAAGCTTTGTCCATATCCAAGCCACCATAGAAAATCTACATGTGATGCAAGTTCTCCAAGCAGCCCTCCTACAACTATTCCTGCAAGTATAAATAGTACTAATATCCATATATTTTTATCTCTAGTCGCCATTATCTTTTGTTCCTCCTAATTCTATTTTCCGTAATACTAATATATTATATATTGCAAATAGATATTTTTCAAGTACTCATATAAAATTATTTTCTTTTTCCACTATTTTCTTATTCCATTTTTCAAATTTATATAGTATAATATTATTAAATAAATAATTCAGAAAGAGATGATTATTTTAATATGAAAATTGAAAAACTTAATGAAAATAAAATACGTATTACTTTAAACATGGAAGATTTAAGAGAAAGAGATATTGATTTTCATTCATTTATGTCTAATTCTATTGAATCTCAAGGTATTTTTTTAGATATGTTGGACACAGCTGAAAAAGAAGTAGGTTTTTACACAGATGACTGCAGAATAATGATAGAAGCATTGGCACTAAAAGATGGTCGTTTTGTTTTAACAATAACTAAATTTGAACATAGCGAAGAAAAAATTTCGCATGAAGAAATTAAGATTTCTCAAAAGAGAAAAACTTTACATATAAAAAGAAAAAGACCTACATTTGTAGGGTCAAAAACAATATATTCATTTGACTCTTTTGATTCTTTTTGTGATTTTTGTACCTTTTTAGAAAAAAGTCCTCATAAGGAAGAATTAACTGAATTTGCAAAAACTTCTGATTTGTATGAATATAATTCTAATTATTATTTGATACTTACAGGAATTGATTTAGACTCTGATGTTGTAAAATTTCTTTGTCCTGTCATAACTGAGTTTGCTCATTTTGTTGATAATTCTGAGCTTTTTGAAAGAAAAATTACAGAGTATGGAAATGCTATAATAAAAGATACTGCAATAGCAGAAGCAATTGAATATTTTGTGTAGGAATATATCTCAAAAAGAGGGTATCCTAAAATAGGAACCCTCTTTTTATGCCTCTATTTCTTTGCTTTCTTTATAATACTCTGCTATCAATTCATCTAACTCTACACTTATTTTGTAAATTTCGTCATAACTCTTATTTTCTTCGATACTTCTATTTAATTCTTCTCTTTTTTTACGAATTTTATCATTTAACATTCTTTTTCCTCCATTTTTTATCTGTTAATGATAAAATACCATAAAAAATACCTTAAGTCAATTAATTTAAACTTCTTTTAATTTTTTTCGTTAGTCATATTTCAGCTTTTTTATAAGTTTTTAAACTAAGTTTATAGTTTTTCGCTAAAATTCGACGGCGTTTTTCCTCTTTGTAACCTAAATGTAATCGTTTTGTGTCAAAATAGTAACAAAATTATTTAACAATTGATGTAACTTCTCTTTCTTCTACAAAAATTTCCTTTAATATCTTTTCTGCATATTCTTTTGTAACTTCTTCGTATTTTTCTAAATATTCAAAACTATTTATTCCTTTAAAGAAATCTGATAAGAACATTCTTGCTGTTTCTTCTACACTATTATATTCTGTTATATAATCACCATATAATTTCTTCTTATTTCTTTCAAAATCTTCTTTACTAAGACCAGTTTTTTTTGCATTTTTTATTTCATTATTTACCTCTTTTATAACTTCTTCTGGTTTCCTAGAAAGTCCTGTTATAAGTGCAAATGCATAATAATTTGTATACTCATATTCTACATCTAATGTTCCAAGTAAAAGATTAGAATCTATTAGCTTTTTATTAAGCTTAGAGCTCTTTCCAAGTAATGTATTTAAGATTACTTGAACTGCGATATGTCTTTTTACCATGTCTTCTCCTGGCTTATCTTTAAATCCTATGGCAAACATTGGATTACTTAGGTTCATATCGACGATTTTTTCTTTTTCATTTATTTTTTCAGGTTCATTTGGATAAATTCTCTTTGGCACATTTTTTTTCTCTTTATTAACTATTCTCTTCTTTATTTCTTCTAATATTTGCTCAGGTTCAAAGTCTCCACATATTGCTATAGCCATATTGCTAGGTGTATAAAAATTATCATAGCAAAGGTATAACATTTCTTTTGTTATATCTGTTATAGAGTCTACTGTTCCTGCTATATCAAGCCTTATTGGAAATTCTTTATACATACATTTTATTGCGTTTAGATATACTTGCCATTCTGGATAGTCTTCATACATGTTTATTTCCTGAGCAATTATCCCTTTTTCTTTTTCTACATTTTCATCAGTATAATATGGATTTTGAACATAGTCCATAAATTCATCTAAAGCATCATAAAAATTATCTGTTGCTTCATATAAATATGCTGTATGGTCATTTGTTGTATATGCATTTGCATTTACCCCAAGAGCTGTTAATGCATCTAGACTATTTACTCCACTTTTTTGTTCAAACATTTTATGTTCTAAAAAATGTGCAATTCCGTCTGGAACTGTTTTTACTTCTTCTTCTCCATTTAATACAAATTTATTATCTATTGAGCCAAAATTTGTTCCAAATATTATATATTTTTTCCTCACATTTTTTCTTGGAATTATCATTACTGTTAAACCGTTTTCGAGCTTTTCTATATATAATTTTTCTTTAACATTCTTGTTTTCTATAACTTCCATTTAACATTTCCTTCCTAATTAATTTCTTAAGAAATAAATTGTATCAATATTTACTTTATCTGCAAAATCAATAATCTCTTCTCTTGTAACCTTATTTACCTCTTCTTCATATTCCTCAAAAGATGTTTTAATTTCTGCAAGTGACTGACCTAAATAATACGTTACCTCTGTATCTTGTTCTTCAGGTATTTGTCTTACAATTGATATTATTCCGAATTTTTGCTGATTTTATATCTTCATCTGTGAATTTTCCATTTTTCATATCTTCTAACTGTTCTTTAATAAGATTTACTGTTTTTTCATAATTATCAATTTCTATTCCACATCTTATAAATATACTATTTTTGTGTCTTAGATAGTTTGAAGCTGCTGTATATGCTAAGCTATATTTTTCTCTAACAATTTGAAACATCTTTGATGTTGCAGAGCCCCCAAGTACTGAGTTATAAACAAGTGCAACATATCTCTCTTTTTTATCATTTTTATCTATAGATAATCCTAATACTAAATTCCCCTGCGTTACATCTAGTGCTTCTACTATCTCTCTTTCTTCATGCTTTTCAAACGGTATATTCTTCTTGTTGTATACCGCTTCTCTTTCATTTATCTTAATAATATTTTCATTATTTAATATAATATCTATTATTTTTTCTTCTTCTACATCACCTGATACAAATATATCTATTTTGCATTCAGATATTAGTTTTTTATAATAATCATATAAATTTATTTCATTTATTCCGGTCTAAGTCTTCGATATATCCATATTTATATAATCCGAATGGAGTGTCTTTATACATCTCTTCTTGGCATCTTAAGTTTGCATAGGTAGCTTTGTTATCTTTTTTACCTTCGATTATTGCTTTTAACTTTTCTTTCTCTGTGTTAATATATTCCTTTTTAAACGCACTATTTTCAAGTTTTGGGTCAAAAACTATTTCAAGTAATGTATCTATTCCTTTCTTTAAATTGCTTTCTCCTTCAGACAAATATCTATCATCTATCGTTTCTAAATAAAATTTTAATACTTGATTGTCTCCTGTTTTATCTATACCGCAGTCAAATCCCGCTCCATACATTTCTTCTAATTCTTTATTTATCTCTTCAATATTTTCTAAGCTTGAACTTCCTGATTTAAGTATCATTGGTATCATTGCATTTTTTGTAACATCTTCTCTTGAAAGTTTTGTTGTTAAAAATACTGCGATCAAGTCTGTTTTAAATTTGTTTGTTTTTATTACGTGTGCTGTTATCCCTGATTTTATTTCTTTTTTGTTATCACTCATATGTTCTTTCTCCCTTCTTCCTCAAAACATAGTATACTATATTATTTCCAAATTATACAAGTGTTTTTTATAATACTAAACAAAAAAGAAGGCTTTTGCCCTCTTTTCTATATCCTATTAAAATTTTCTTTTTCTAGCTGCCTCTGACTTTTTCTTTCTTCTTACACTAGGTTTTTCATAATGTTCTCTTTTTCTAACTTCTTGCATTACACCATTTCTAGCGCATTGTCTTTTAAATCTTTTTAATGCGTCTTCTATATTTCCATTATTAACTTTTACCTCTGACATTACTACTCCCCCCTTCTTGCGTGTATTTTCAAATTGCTTTATTATTATATATCTTCTATTATGACTTGTCAAGGCTTATTTTTCAAATAAATCTCCCATTGGTTTGTGTTCGTTAAGTCTTTTTATAGCTTCTGCAAATAATGGTGCTACTGAAAGTACCTTGATTTTATCAATTTCCTTTTCTTTTGGAAGTGGAATTGTGTTTGTTATAACAAGTTCTTTAAAATATGAATTTTTTATTCTTTCTATTGCTGGTCCTGAAAGTACTCCATGTGTACAACCTGCATATATCTCTTTTGCTCCAAACTCATTTAACACATTTGCTGTTTCTATCATTGAACCTGCTGTATCTACTTCATCATCAAATACAACTGCTGTTTTACCTTTTACATCTCCTATTACAGTTGAAGCTATTGCTCTGTCGTCATTTCCTTCTCTTCTTTTATCTATCATTGCTATTGGACAATTAAAGAATTTTGAATATTTATATGCTTTTTTTGAGCTTCCAGCATCTGTTGCAACTATTACCATATCTTCAAAGTTCTTTTCTTTGAAATATGTTTCAAGTAGACTTTGTGCTGATAATCTATCGCAATTTATATTGAAATATCCTTGAATTGCAGGGTTATGCAAGTCACAGCTAATTACTCTATTAGCACCTGCTGCTTCTATAATTTCTGCCATTAACTTAGCTGTTATTGGTATTCTTGGTTGATCTTTCTTATCTGATCTTGAATACATATAATATGGAAGTACAACTGTTATTCTTCTTGCTGAAGCACGCTTTGCTGCATCTATACAGATTAATAATTCCATAACTCTTTCGTTTACTGGCGGTGTTGTTGTTTGTATAAAGTATACATCCTTTTCCCTAACTGTTTCTTTTAATTGTACGAAAGTATTGTCATTTTTGAATTTCATTCTATCAATCTGTCCCATTTCTATTCCTAAACTTTCGCATACTTCTTTTGTAAACCCGTCTGCCTCATTACTGCATGAAAAAACTTTTAAATCTTGCATACTTTATCCCCCACTATATAATTTTCAAATACTATTTTATTTTAGTCTCTTTAGGTCTAAAAGTCAACCATTTTGTCGTAATTTGTGGAGAAAAATTCCGTACAACTTTTAATTTTGCTTTTACTAAAAATAGATGTGATATATTTTTGATTTTATATCACATCTATTTTTATTTTATTAGACTTTTTAGTCTAATTTTTTAATTATTCTTGAGTCCTATTTTATATGAAGATTTAACTCATCTCAAAAAGCACACTGCCCATTCCTGCAGATATAGCATATTGGTCCATGATTCGGTAGAATAATTAATCAAGCTTGAAAACCTCAATGAATTACTCGAATACTTTTCAATTATTCAACAAATTATTGAGACTTATCCGAGCCTTTACTCGTTGATACCATAGATTATATACCTCCTGAGCAGAAGGTATATGATCGAAGTTAAGCGAGCCACTAAAGCCGGCAATCCCTGAGCCTTGAGCCACCGGGTGCCGAATCCCAGCCGTCCAATTTGTACCGAAATTAGCGTCTCTAACAGCAATCCAAACCCTGTATCCAGCTGGAAAACTTTCCCCACCTATTCCGGTCTTACGTCTACCTAAATTATAAGCAAACCATCCATTACTTAATTCTACGTTTTCTCCGCCCGTATGTCAGTAACTCCAACATTTCTAGTATTCCACGTCCAATTATGGGTTTCCGCACATAATAACCAAATGCCGGGTGTAGTAGGTTCCATCTAGGTTAGCCCCCCATGGCATAGCCCAAAGTTGAATAGTAGTATCGATTGAGAATGAATATGGACTCCTTGCGACGTTATATATTTTTCCGGTTCGTATCCTTAGTGCATACCCAAATAGCAGTATTATGCTTGCCCGTATTGTTCCAGGTGTAGGGAGGGTTAGGAATTTTGGATGGTGGTTCGTTCGTTCTAGTCGTTGTCCAAGTTCTACTCTCTGATTTAGTATAACCGACTTTATCCTTGACTTCCAATGTCATAGTTCCAGACACCTTCTTTTCATTCATTTCCGTCTTTGTGAATGTATATGTTGTAGCATTTGTCCAATCCGACCAGGAAGCACTGTCTTCAAATTTATACCTGTAAGCTTGTTCATGTAATCCTGATACACTATCTGATCCAGACCACGATGCTGTTACTGATTCATCCCCTGGATTCAGATTTATTGATGTAATACTTGGTGGAGTTTTGTCTATCTTTGCTTTTTCTGATACTCCAACTCCTGTTACTTTACTTGTATTATTGTTGTTTACATATATCGCTTTTACTACACATTGTTCTGTGCTTAATGTAATACTTTGTGTCCCTGTTCCTG
>CAOKMF010000010.1 GCA_948469655.1 uncultured Clostridium sp. | reverse complement strand
GAATTTGGATATGTAGCTCCAGTAATTATTAATGCAGATATGACAGTAATTGGAGATCATCAAAGATTAAAGGTACTTAAAGAACTAGGATATGAAGAAATTGAATGCATTATAGTAGATTTAGATAAAACTAGTGAAAAGGCACTAAATATAGCATTAAATAAAATACAAGGCGATTGGGATGAAGAAAAACTAGAAAATTTGTTAAAGGAATTAAAAACAGAAAATTTTGATTTGGAGATAACAGGTTTCAATTCTGAAGAAATAAATGATTTGCTAGACGACTTCTTCGAAACAACTGAAGATGAGTTTGATGTAGATAAGGCAGTAGAAGAAATAAAAACACCTATAAGCAAAAAGGGAGATATTTGGATATTAGGAAATCATAGACTAATGTGTGGAGATAGTACAAGTGCTGAAGATGTAAATAATCTAATAAGTGGTGCAACTATGGATTTGTGTATAACGGATCCACCTTATAATGTAAATTATGGCTCAATAAATGAAAGTGGATATGGAAAACAAAGAGAGAACGGCAACAAAATATTAAATGACAATATGGATGATGAATCGTTTTATTTGTTTTTAAAAGCATTTTACACACAAATGATTAGAGTTTTAAAACCAGGTGGTGCATATTACATATTTCACGCAGATACAGAGGGATACAATTTTAGGAAAGCCTTAATAGATGCAGGAGGACAAGTAAAACAAAACTTAATATGGGTAAAAAATACATTTGTATTAGGCAGACAAGATTATCAATGGAAACACGAACCTTGTTTGTATCGGTTGGAAAGAACGGAGCAGGGCATTATTTTATAAATGATAGAACACAAACTACAGTATTTGAAGAAAATAAGCCTGACTATAGAAAAATGAAAAAAGAGGAATTAGTTGATATTTTAGAAAATATGACTAAGGATAATGTACCAACTACTATTATGAATGAAGATAAGCCAACTGTAAATGACTTGCATCCTACAATGAAACCAATAAAATTATTAGGAAGATTAGTGAAAAATAGTAGCAAAATAGATGAAAAAATATTGGATTTATTTGGAGGAAGTGGCTCGACACTAATTGCAGCAGAACAAACCAATAGAACCTGCTATCTTATGGAACTAGATCCTAAATATTGTGATGTTATTGTGAAAAGGTGGGAAACTTTAACTAATAAAAAGGCAAGACTAGAAAAAAGGTAGGTGGGTGATATGATGTGATAGAAGATCGTAATAAAATTGCTAAAATAAAAAAAGATTATATTGCAGGAAAAACCTACAATCAAATTGTGGAAAAATACAATGTTACATACAATGAAGTTCTATACCTTGTAAAAAAGGAAAAATGGACGAGAAAAAGCAATAGAAGTAAAGCATTAAAGAAAAATCAAAATGCCAAAGGAAACAAAGGAGGACCAGGAGCAGAACAAAGAAATAAAAGAGCCTTAAAAACTGGAGAATATGAAACCATATATGATGATTTGCTTACAGATGAAGAAAAAGGAATAATGCAAAAGATGGATACTGAAGATAAGAAAAAACAAACATGGTCTGAAATAAAATTCTTATCAGTTAGAGAAAGAAGAATAACAAGAAAAATAGAAGAACTTAAAAATGGAAAAGAAATGAATATAATAAAAATATCTAAAAATTCATCAAACAATAGAACATCAACATCCACAGAAGCGGAAAATACAGTGAATATTATTCATAAGTTTGAAGAGGCACTGACAAGAGTGCAAGAGGCAAAAAGAAGATACCTAGATAGTTATCACAGAATGGAAACAGATGATAGAAGATTTGAATTAGATTTAATTAGATTAGAAATGGAAGCGGCAAGAGAAGATAGTACAAATACAGAAGATTTAAAAGATGATAGCTTCATTAAGGCATTGAACGATACAACGGAAGGTGTATGGGATGATTATAGAGAAGATGCAGAAGAATAAAAAAATAAACTTCAATGAAAGAATTTCTAATCTAAGAAAAAAAGTAATGCAAAATGCAATTACTATGAAAAAGAAAATAAAAAATGGTACATTATTTCAATTCAAACCTTTTAGTCTAAAACAAAAGAAAATACTTACTTGGTGGACTGACAACAGTCCAGTAAAAGACAAAAATGGAATTATAGCAGATGGGAGTATCAGAGCAGGTAAAACATTGTGTATGTCGTTGTCATTTGCATTATGGGCAATGGCAAATTTTAATGGGCAAAATTTTATATTAGCAGGAAAAACAGTAGGAGCATTTAGAAGAAATGTTCTTTTTTGGTTAAAGCTAATGTTAAGAGCTCAAGGATATAAAATCAAAGATAGGAGAGCTGATAATTTATGTGAAATATCAAAAGGAGAAGTTATCAACTATTTTTATATATTTGGTGGAAAAGATGAAAGAAGTCAAGACTTAGTACAAGGTATTACAGCAGCAGGTGTATTCCTAGATGAAGTTGCACTAATGCCACAATCATTTGTTAACCAAGCACTTGCAAGATGTTCTGTAAAAGGTTCTAAATATTGGTTTAACTGCAACCCAGAAGGACCAAACCATTGGTTCAAAGTAGAATGGATTGACAAAGCAAAAGAAAAGAATATTTTACATCTACATTTTACAATGGATGATAATCCAAGTTTAGATGAAGAAACAAAAAATAGATATAAAAAAATGTTCGTTGGTGTATTCTACCAACGTTTTATTTTGGGCTTATGGGTACTTGCTGAAGGAATTATATATCCTAATTTTGACAAACTGAAACATTGCATAAAAGTAAATGATATTCCAAAGAGATTTGATTACTTCTATGTAACAAGTGACTATGGAATAACAAATCCACAGGTATTTTTGCTATGTGGAATAAAGTACATAGAGGGAAAACCACACGTATGGATACTAGATGAATATTACAACAAAGGTACAAAAAAGAATAAAAATGGGCAAGAAGAAAAAATTACAAAAACAGATGAGTTGTTCCTTAAGGATTATAAAAAGCTAATTAAAGATATAGACATAAGAAAAGTAATTATAGATCCTAGTGCAACATCATTAATCAATTTATTTAAGCAAAATAAAATTGTAGTTAAAGAAGCAGATAATAGTGTAATAGATGGAATTAATTTAGTTTTAAATTGGCTTGATGAAGAAAGGATCCATATTGTTGAAGAAAAATGTCCTAATATTATCAGAGAATTCAATTCATACATTTGGGACGAAAAGGCACAAGAAAAAGGAGAGGACAAGCCAATAAAACAAAATGACCACGCATTAGATGCATTAAGGTATTTATTACAGACATTATTCCCTAATAAGAAGAGGGGAGCATATTTTGTATGATAGGAGAAAGAGTATGATAACAGAAATGGATAGAATAAAAATGATAATTGCTGAAGGAGCAAAAAAAGGGATGCCATTATCAAAATTTATTGATTTACAAATAAATGACTTCAAACAATCAAAAAACTATGAAGAAATGATACAAGGCGGTAAATATTTTAAAAATGAAGGAGATATTGAAGATAAGAAAAGAACATATATAAATCAAAATGGTGTTGAAGAAGTTGCTCCTCATGCTAAAAACTATATATTAAAACATCCGATATTATATAAAATGATAAATCAAAAGGCAGGATATCTACTAAGAAAGAAACCAACTATAAAACAATTAATAGCTAAAGATGAAACTGAAGATGAAGAATACAAAGAAATTCTAAAAGCATTATTTAACAATAAAATGCATAAAAGACTTAAATATACTTTGATTGAAACAGTAAAAAGAGGACTTTGTTGGTGGCAAATTTATATTGATGACGAAGGAGACCTAAAAGCTAGACTTAGATATGCAACAAGAATAATTCCACTATGGCAAGATGAAGAACATGAAATATTAGATGCAGTAATAATGACATATGACGTTGAAGTATATACAAGTGCAACAGATAGAGAAAAAAGAACAAAAGTAGAGTATTGGGATTTTGATGGAGTCAGATACCTTATTTATGATGGGTCCTCACTAATAGAAGATGTTGAAGAAGTAGAAAAAAGAAAAGATTTAGTAATTGGAAAAGATAGTGAAGGAACCAGTATTTTAGCACACTTTAGAATTGGAGAAACACTTCATAGATGGACAAAGATACCATTTATTTATTTTAAATATAATGGGGATGAAATGCCACTAATTCATTTATTGAAATCGCTAATAGACTGTTATGACGAGTTGTGTTCTAGAACAGGGGACTCTATCTATGATGCACCAGATGGAGTAAATGTTGTTAAGAATTATCAATCAGAAGCGGGAACGTTCCAAAAAAATCTTGCCACATATAATACAGTATTTTTAGATGAAGATGGGGACTATGACAGGAAAGATATTAACTTAAATATTGAAGCATTTAAGAGTTTTATTGAACAATTAAGAAAAGATATTTATGAAGGCGGTTCTGGAGTAGATACCCAAAGCGAAAAATTTGGAACACAAGAATCAGGGGTCGCACTAAAACAACTATATGCTGATTTGGATTTAGACTGTAGCAATATAGAAACTGAATTCCAAAGTAGTTTAGAATATTTTATGTTCTTTTATGATAATTGGATAGAAATGACTAATGGAAAAGATTATACAGACAAAGAAGTGGAATTTGTATTTAACAAGACAATGACAGTAAATGAAAAAGAACTTATTGAGAATTGTGTAAATAGTTTAGAAATATTAAGTTTAGATACTATACTTTCAAAACACCCTTATGTTAATGACAAGGAAGATGAAAAAGAAAAAATCGATAATGAACAAAAGGAAGAAGCTAAAAAACAAGAAAGTGAGTATGACAAAATGATAAAAGAATTGAATAAAAATACACCAACTAATGATTCTAAAAATAAAGTTGGTGGTAAATAATGAGTAGTAACGCAGAATATTGGATAAAAAGGTTTGAAGAACTTGAAAAGGCACAATTGCTTAATGAGGCAAAATATGTTACAGAACTACAAGAAGTGTATGAAAAAGCACTATATGATGTAAAAAAAGAAATAAATAATTGGTTAGTTAGATTTTCAATAAATAACCAAATAAGTATGCAAGAAGCAAAAAAGTGGTTAAATATTCAAGAATTAAAAGAACTAAAATGGGATGTTAACGAATATATAAAATATGGCCAAGAAAATGGAATTGATTTGATATGGAAGAAACAACTGGAAAATGCTAGTGCAAAGGTACATATTTCACGATTGGAAGCATTAGAATTACAAATACAACAGCAAATTGAAACATTGGCATATAAAGAACAACAAATGACAAATGATTTTATTATTGAATCATATAGGGATAATTATTATAAAACAGCTTATGAAATACAAAAAGGTTCTAATGTGGCATTTAAATTTGCAACATTAAATACAGAGATTATTCAAAAAATTGTATCTAAACCTTGGACAAGTGATGAGCAAACATTTTCTGATAGAATATGGAAAAACAAAAAAGCATTAATAGATACTCTACAAAAAGACCTAGAAAAATCATTAAGAGGAGATGCAGATAAAGTAATAGATAAAATTGCAAAAGATTTTGATACAAGCAAATATAAAGCTGGAAGATTAGTAATGACAGAATCAGCATTTTTTGCAAGTGCATCAAGAAAACAATGTTTTAATGAATTATGGGTAGAGCAATATATAAATATTGCAACATTAGATTCTAAGACATCAGAGGAATGTAGAGAAATAGATGGCAAAATATTTGATATGAAAGATTACAGAATAGGAGTAACTGCACCACCATATCATATTAGATGTAGAACAACAACAGCTCCATATTTTAAAGATGAATATGAATTTGGAGAAAGAGCAGCAAGAAATACTGGAGGCAAAACATACTATATTCCAAGTAATATTACATATAAAGAATGGTTAGAAAAATACATATATTCTGATCCAGCAACTAAGAAAGCATTTGAAAACGATGTGAAAATGAATAAAAATAAATCATCAGATTATAATCAATACAATAATTACAAAAAAGTATTCAAGAATGGAGAAATTCCTAGCACGTTTGAAAAATTCCAAGAGATGAAGTATAATGATAATAAAGAATATGAATTTTTAAAGAATTACTATAGACTATTCAATAGCAAAAGTATTCCAAAAGACTTGACTTATAAAGTTTATAAAGATAATCTTAATAATAACAATTGGACTGCAGTAGGATTTAATCCAAAGAAATTACAAAAACATTATGATAAACATAAAGATGATTTTGAATTTAAAAATCCAAATGAATATGAAAAGTTTGCTAAAGAGTTTATGAATAAAGAAATAAAAGGCGATATTGAGGGATTTGTAAACGAAAACGGATATGTATTCAAATATGATAATAAAAACGGTATATTCGGAACGTCGAAGCCAACAGGGGTAACTGAAACCTTATTCAAGCCAACAAAAGCAAAAGAATATTGGAAGGAGCAAGTAGAAAAGTATGGACCAAAAAAGGAAATGTAAATGTTGTGGAGAGTTAACTCTCGATGAAGATGATTTATTTGATATTTGTAGTAATTGTGGGTGGGAAAGTGATCCAATCCAGGAAGATAATCCAGATTATAAAAATGGAGCAAATAAGATGAGTTTAAATGAAGCACAACAAGCATATAAAGAAAATAAAAAAATATATTAAAATAATGTAGTGGCGGAATAGACAGTCGAATGTATGGCTGGTAAAACTCTTAACAAGGGTAATAGTAGACGCTGTGTGGGTGCAGAATGACGCACGAATATAGTTGACCTTAAATAGACTATAAAGTAGTGGCGGAGATATCCCAGTAGATAAATTTAAGTAAAGCTCAAAAGTCGTTTATGTTAGGTGCAAATCCTAACCTACATTATTGAAAGGTATATTTACAAAAATTAAATAGTTATAAATAGTAGACATCTTAAAGGTGTCTATTTTTTATATATCACGATTTTGTAAGTTGTTCGATAACAACACCAGGTCGGAGGCGTTGCTCCGTATAAAAACACGAAAGCCTGTCATTAGAAGGGAGAAAACATGAAAAGAGAAGAATTAAAAGAAATGGGATTAACAGACGAGCAAATCGAATCTGTTATGGCCAAAAGTGGTGCAGAGGTTGCTGCACTTAATACTCAGATTACAACCTTAAAATCTGAAAAAGCACAATTAGAGAATGACAAAAAAGTTATTACTAAAGAAAAAGAGGATAAGGAAAAAGCACTAGACGATTTACAAAAAAACAGTATTTCAAATGAGGAATACCAAAACAAAATCAAAGAAATTGAAGCAAATGCAAAAAAAGAACATGAAGATTATGTATTAGACCAATTAATAGACCAATCATTAGAAGAGGCAAAAGTTCTAAAAACAGAACTTGCAAGAAACTCTATAAAAAAATCTTTGGATATGGATAAAATATCAATTGCTAAAGATGGAAAAACTTTAATTGGAATAAAGGAACAATTAGAAGCTACAAAGAAAACAGATCCATATTTCTTTGAAAAGAAAAAAGCATCAGGATATGAACCAGTTGATCCTGAAGGAAACAAAGGAGACGAAGGGGACGAAATTAGTATGGCTTCTAATTTCGCCAAAGAAGCTAACAAAAGCGAAAGTCAAGAAACAAAAAGTCAATTTTTTAATTAAATAGGAGGTAAAAATTATGTACGTAGAAAAACAAAGTGTCCAAGAAGTAAATTTTTTAGCATCAGCTAAATTTCAAAACTATACTAGACAAATTAGTGATGAAGGTATAGAGGCAGATGAAAAAGGAAAGAAAATAGTTCCAGCAGGAACTGTATACAAAAATGAAAATGGAGTTGCAATCGGATTAGTATTTGCTGATGTAGATGTAACTCATGGTCCACAACCAGGAGCAGTAATGTATCAAGGAATAGTTTATGGCTCAAAGTTACCTAGTGCTGTTGAAGAAGCAGACAAGGCAACAATGAAAGGTATCTTATTTAAAGATGATTATGAAAATCAAACAAAATAATAAAAAATTTAAAAAAATTAAATAAAGGAGAGTGTATATTATGCCAAAAAGTATAGCAGAATTATTTCCACAACAGGAAATATTAAATTATTTAAAAGAAAGAAAATTCAAACCTATGATGGGAGAGGAATTATATCCAGAAGTGAAAAAACAATCACTTAAATTCGATATATTAACTAATAAAAGCAAAACACCAGTAACAGCTAGTGTTCATGCTTTCAATACTGAAGCTGAAATTGGTACAAGAGAAGCTGAAAGAATGGCTATTGAAGCAGCTTTGATTAAAAGAAAAATGCAATTAAAAGAAGAAGATATAATAGCATTACAAGCACCAAGAAATGAGGCAGAAAAAACATACTTAATGAAAGAAGTATATAATGATATTGAAAATCTAGTTCAAAGCATTAGAGCAAGAGTAGAAATAATGAGAATGGAAGTTACAGCAACAGGTAAAGTAACATTAAATGAAAATGGATTAAATGCTACTATAGATTATGGAGTACCATCTGAAAATAAAATTGCTAATGTTAACTGGAATCTAGAAACAGCAAATCCAATTCAAGATATGATTAATTGGAGAAATAGACTAGATAGTGCACCAGGAAGAATATTAACATCTACAACAATTCTTGCAAAAATATTATCTCATCCAACTGTTGTTAATGCATTATTTGGAAAAAATACTTCAAGAATTGCTAGTGTAGGAGAATTAAATAATTATCTAAATCAATTAAAATTACCTAACATTTATACATATGATGAAAAATACAGAAAAGAGAAAACAGATGGCAAGGGATATGACAAATTGAGATATTTCCCAGAAAACGCATTTGTTATGATGCCAAGTGAACCACTAGGAGAAACATTATATGGACCAACTGCTGAAGAAATAAGACTAAATGGTAATCCAACAGTTGATATGAGAACAATTGGAAAAATTATTGCAATGGTTTATGATGAATCATTAGATCCAGTAAGCACATGGGAAAAAGCAGTTGCTACAGCTATTCCATCATTAAATTGTGCAGATGAACTATTCCAAGCAAGTATAGTAATTAACTAATAAGTAGGGCTTAAAAGCTCTACTTATTAAATTTATAAAACGGAGGTAGAAAATGAAAACTGTAAAAGTAAAAGAAATAGGGGTTCAAGTAAATGGAACTTCTTATTTTAAAAATGATGTATTTGAAGTAACAGATGAAGAATATGAACCAATTAAAGAATTTGTAGATGTACTAAGTGAAAATAGTAAAAATGTCAATAAAAGAATTGTACAAATAAAAGTAGAAAATGAGGACCTTGACTTAAAAGAAGTAGAAGAATACTTGTATAATTGTTTAGAAAATTTCGGAAAAGAAGAAAATGATGGTAGCAACACAAATGTCGGTGGCAATGCAGGAGAAAATTCTGACGAAGATGAAGAACTAGAAGCACTAAAATATAGAGCAAAAGAACTAGGAATTAATGTAACACACAATATGAAAAAAGAAACAATTATAAAAAAGATAGAAGAAATTGAACAAGATCCAGGAGAAAACCCAAATCCAGAAGGAGAGTAGGTGAAACTATGAATATATTAGATAAAATAAAAGGTAGGACAAATATAGATGTAGATATATTTGTAGAAAGACTAAAAAAGGATTTCAATATAGACAAAATAGAAAATGAAGAAAAAAAAGAAACTGCAAATGAAGAAATGTTGAATTCAATTTATGAAGTTTTAATTCTTATTTTAGATAAAATACATCAAAGCAAAGTACCAGTTGGATTATATACAACTTGGCTTCAAATGGTAAGAGATTATTGGTATTTGAATAAATATGATAAAAAATATGTTTCAAATATTGATGCTGAAGAAAACGGGAATTCTAATATAAGAGTAAAAAGTATTCAAGTTGGAGATACAACAACGACATTTGCTGATACTTCTTCACAAATTGATATAAATGGAACAACATACAATACTGGAACAGTTGACTTTGATGAAGATATGTTTATTGAAAAGTACAAAAAACGTCTATACGAACACCGAAAGATGAGGTGGTAATAATGATATTTTTTGGACCAAATAATCAAAATAATATAGATAATTTAGCAAGACAAGCAATTGAAAGCCAGTATGATTCAAAGTGTGATGTAATTGAGAAAAAACAAAAAGAAGTAAAGAATATAACTAAAAATGTAGAAGAGAAGGTATTAACAGATAAGTCCTGCAGAGTTTCATTTGAAGATATATATGTAAATACAGAAACAAATACAGAAGCAAAGAAAGTACAAAAAATCAAATTATTTATTGCACCTGAACTAGAAATTAAACCAGGAAGCAAGATAGTTGTAACTGGAAGAGGCAGAACTACTGAATATAAAAATAGTGGAGAACCAGCAGTTTATAATACTCATCAAGAAATAATGTTGGAATTATGGAAAGGATGGGCATAAATGATTAAATGGGGAAAGTGTGATTTTAGTGAACTAGAAGAGTTAGAAAAGAAGATGGAAAAACTGGCCAAGATAGATATTGAAAGGTTTTGTCAAGATGTAGCAAGAGAACTTGCTGCAAGATTACTTGCAAAAGTAATTCCACGAACTCCAGTAGGCGAAGGATCCTTTGAAACAATAGAAGGCAAAAGATATACAATAAAGAGTGGTGGAACGTTAAGAAGAGGTTGGACTGCTAACTCAGAGGATGAGGCAGAAAGTGGAAGTGTGCCAGATGCAACTACATATGCTAAATCTTTAAAAATTCTAAGACTAGGCAATAATTTTGTTATAGTTGTTGAAAACCCAGTAAAATATGCTTCATATGTTGAATATGGACATAGACAAGAACCAGGAAGATATGTTCCAGCACTTGGAAAGAGATTAAAGGCATCATGGGTAGAAGGTAAATATATGTTAACAATATCAGAAAAAGAACTAGAATCACAACTACCAGCTCTACTAGAAAGAAAAATGAAAAAATATATTGAGGAGTGTTTCAATAATGGTTAAAGAAGTAATTGATGAAGTTGTACTTGGTATTGCAGCTAAAATAAAGGAAATATACAAAGGGAAAGAAAATTATCCAATTTATACTGATAGAACGGAACAAGGCGAAGAAAGACCTTGTTTTTTTATTAAGACATTAATTGACGAAAGAAAAAGAGAAACAGGACTACAAGATGATTATTACAGAGATTTGCTAAATATAGTAGTAATTGGATATACATTAGACGGCAATACTGAAATATTACATTCTATGATAGAAAATTTGTATGATTTAGAATATATCAAATTGTCAGATGGAAGCCAAATAAGAGCAATGAAATTACATCCGAAAATTGAAGATGATGTTTTACATTTTTTTATAGATTACAATTTATTTATAAAAAAAGAAAAAGAAAAAACAATTGAAATGGATGGCTACCAATTAAGTGAAGGAGGAAAAGACAATGAAAGCAACTAAAAAAGATACTAAAAATAAAATTGCTGAAGATAAATATACAAAAAAGCAAATTGTTAATTCAAAGACATTTAAAGAGAATAAAGACTTGTTAAATGCATTGTTAGAGGAAAATAAATTCTATACAAAAAATGAAATTAACGAAATTATAAAAAATTATAAGGAAGGAATGGTGAAATAGTATGGCATTAGGTGGAGGAACTTTTATAGGACAAAACAAAAAATTACCAGGAACCTATATCAATTTTGTGTCTGCACAAAAAGCAACATCTCTAATTGGAGAAAGAGGAGTTGCTGCAATGGCAATTGAAATGGACTGGGGAAAAGATGGAGAAATCATAGAGGTTACAGCTGAAAGTTTTACAAAAAATTCTTTGCAAATATTTGGATATGAATATGCTAATGAAAAATTAAAAGGATTAAGAGATTTATTCAAAAATATAACAAAAGCATATTTCTATAGATTAAACTCTGGTAACAAGGCCACAAACGATTTAGCAACTGCAAAATGCAGTGGTACAAGAGGAAATGACTTAAAAATAGTTATTTCAAAAAATTTAGATGATGAAACAAAATATGATGTGTATACATACTTAGGAACAAAAGAAGTAGATGTACAAACAATCAAAGAGGCTAGTGAATTAAAGGAAAATGAGTACGTAACATTTAATATAGAAACATTAGAAGTTACAGCCGGAAAAGCATTAGCAGGAGGAACAAATGGAGAAATAAATGGAGAAGCACACCAAAAGTTTTTAGACAAACTAGAATCATACTCAATAAATGCAGTAGGTTGTGTGTCAAAAGATGAAGCAACATCAAAGTTATATGTTGAGTATGCAAAGAGATTAAGAGATGCACAAGGAATTAAATTCCAAGTTGTATTATTTAATTGTGCTGCAGATTACGAAGGTGTTGTAAATGTGAAAAATACAACAGTAGAAGATGAAACAGGACTTATTTATTGGGTAACTGGCGTAATTGCAGGTTGTGAAATAAATAAATCAAATACAAATAAAACTTATGATGGAGAATATACAGTAAATGCAGATTATACCCAAACACAACTTGAAAATTCAATAGATAAAGGAGAGTTTGTACTTCATCAAGTTGGAGATGAAATAAGAGTTTTAGTAGATATTAATAGTTTAGTAACTACAAGTAATGAGAAAGGCGAAGATTTTAAATCTAATCAAACTATAAGAGTATTAGACCAAATTGCTACTGATGTAGCTAGTATATTTAATTCAAAATATTTAGGAAAAATACCAAACAATGATGCAGGAAGAACTTCACTTTGGAGTGATATAGTTACACTATTTAAAAACTATCAAACATTACAAGCAATAGAAAACTTCGAGGACCAAGATATAAGTGTAGGTGCAGGAAATGATAAAAAGTCAGTAGCTATTGATACAGCAGTACAGGTAATAAATGCTATGGAAAAATTGTATATGACTGTAGTAGTTGAGTAAGAGGGAACAAATAATGTTCCTTTAATTTTTTTATAAGGAGGAATTAAAAATGGCCAATATAACAATGAATGCAAAAGATGCCATAAGTGCAAAATTAGCTGAATGTTATGTAACAATTGAGAATAGAAGGTTCTTGTTAATGCAAGGAAAAGACTTTGAAGCGAAATTTGATAAAACTAAAAAAGAAATTAACATTTTAGGCAGAACAGGAGCAGGAAACAAATCAAATGGTTGGAAAGGAACAGGGAAAATAACAATCTATAAAAATACATCAATATTTGATGAGCTTATGGAAAGATATAAAAATACTGGAGAAGATGTTTATTTTGATATTCAAGTAACAAACAATGATCCAACATCAGCAGCAGGAGTTTGTACAATGGTATTTATGGGATGTAATGTTGATGGTGGTGTTTTAGCTGCATTTGATGTAGATGGAGACTTCTTAGAACAAGAAATAAACTTTACATTTGAAGATTTTTCAAATCCAGAAAAATTTAAGCAATTAGCAGGTATGCAATAATAAAAACTATAAAATTATTTTGAAAGGAAGAATAAGATATGAGTTTAGAAAGTTTTATGATTAAAGATGAAATGAGAGAGAAAGAATATATTGCTTCTAAAAGAATTACAGATAGTGAAGGTAATCCAGAGAAATGGAGAATTAAAACAATAACAGCTGATGAAAATGATGCATTAAGAAAACAATGTTATAAACAAGTACAAAGTGGCAAGAGAATAAAACAAGAACTTGATGTTGTAAAGTATTTAGAGTTATTAGCTGAAGCTTGTATAGTTTATCCAGATTTACACAATGTAGAATTGCAAAATTTTTATAATGAAATGGATCCAATAAAAGTGTTAAAGAAACATTTGTTAAATCCAGGAGAATATGATGACCTTATGGCTGAAATTCAAGAATTAAACGGATATAGTTTAGAGGAAGAGATTGAAGAAGCAAAAAACTAATTAGAGAAGGCGATAGTGATGCCGTATATGCACACTTTTGCCTTCAAAAACTTCATAAATTCCCACATGAATTTTTAAGTCTAGATCGTAAAGAAAAGGCCTTTGTTATAGCATCAATACAAATAAAAGTAGAAGATGAGAAGAAAGAGGCAGCTAAAATGAAAAAATAATAATATCTTATTTTTTCTAAAAGGAGGAAATTATGGGTACGATAAGAACCGCAATAGCCGTTCAAGATATGGCTTCCTCTGTATTTACAAAAATACATTCTGGTATAACAAAAACAGTTACAGGTTTTAAAAATCTAAATAGTGAAATGTCAGTTGCACCAACAAAATCAATAAATAATGCAGAAAAACTTACTCAATCAGCTTTACAAACAGAATTAGCATATCAATCAGAATTACAAGTGCTAAAACAAGTTGAATCAGAAGCAAGAAAAATAGTAGCTGCGCAAGGAACACAAACTACTGAAGCACAAGAAATAATTGCTAGTGTGCAAGAACAAAGAAATCTAGTACAGAATTTAAAAAATGATTATGATAATGTATCTAAAAGTATAAAAAATGGACAAAACAACCAGGAAGAATTTAATAATAGTATAAATACTGCTAACACAAATAGTAATAAACTTTTAAGCACAATAAAAAATGTTGCAATGACTGTTGGAGGAATAAGTCTTGTAAAAAATTTATTCAATTTATCAGATGAAATGACAAATAATAAAGCGAGAATGAATTTGATAGTAGATGATAATGGAAGTGTGGCAGAACTGGATAACAAGATTTTTGCATCAGCTATGAGAGCAAGAGCTTCCTATCAAACAACTACAGATATTGTTACTAAGTTAGGGTTGCAAGCGGGAAAATCATTTAAAAGTAATGATGAGTTAATTGCTTTTGCAGAACAATTAAATAAAACTTTTGTTATTTCGGGAACTTCTGCAACAGGAATAGAATCCACTATGTATAACTTAACACAAGCACTATCTACAGGAGTTCTGAGAGGGCAAGACTTAAATGCAGTATTTTCAAATGCCCCACAAATTGTTCAAAATATTGCTGATTATTTGAATGTTCCTATTGGCAAGGTTCGTGATATGGCAGCAGAGGGGAAAATTAGCGCTCAAATAGTAAAGAATGCAATGTTACAAGCAGCAGATGCAACAAATGCCAAGTTTAATAAAATGCCAATGACTTGGAATCAAATATGGACTAAAATGAAAAATGTTGCTGTTAAAGCATTACAACCAGTATTAACTAAAATAAATGAATTAGCAAATAATCAGAAAGTTCAAGAAATGTTTAATATGTTTATAGATGGTGTTAGTTTAGCAGCACAAGCTGTATTAGGATTAATTGAAGGCATTTCTTGGCTAGTAGGTATATTAGAACCAGTAGCACCTATTATTTTAGGAATAGTTGCTGCTTATGTAGCATTTAATATTATTTCTGGAATAACAAGTGGAATATTGTCTATTATGGCTATTGCTCATGGAATCGCTGGTGCGGCAGAAATGTTGCACGCAGGTCAAACAATGGCAGCAACAGCAGCACAATGGGGATTAAATGCTTCACTACTTGCATGTCCAATTACTTGGATTGTTATTTTAATAATAGCATTAATAGCAATTTTGACATATTTGTGGTTTACAAATGATAAAGTTGCTTATGGAATTTTGTATCTTTGGGATGCACTAAGGTTAGGAATAATGGTAGCTGGACTTGGAATACAAGCAATTTGGTATGGGTTACAATTAGCTGCTTTATATTTGTGGCTTGGAATCCAAACTGTTGTATTAGGATTAATGACAGCTTGGTATGGATTTCAAACAGGTGTTGAAGCAGTATGTCTAGGCGTACTATCGATATTTCAAGGATTATATAATGGCATTGTATCAATAGTAAATGGAATTATAAAAGTATTGAATAAAATACCAGGAGTCGAAATAGACACCGTAGAAGCTGCTACATTTGCAGATGATTTTGCAGGGAAAATGGCAAATAATATTATAGACAGAAATGCGAAACTGCAAGAAATGGCAAGTGAGATGGAAGGCACTATGGACCAAATAAACAATTTAAAAGGAAAAATGGGGACTGAATTAAGTGCATCTGCTACAAATATTCAAAATAAAGCAATAGATATGAATGCTACAAGACAAGATAGAGTTGATCATAGAAATGATTGGGCCAAAGGTGCAGGAGCAGCAGTAAAAGATGCAATAAGTGGTTTTTCATTAGATCCTTCAAGTTTTGATAATGGAACTATTGGAGATATAGCAGGAAATACAAAAGATATAGCTGACAATACTGCAGAAATATCTGAAGAAGATTTGAAATATTTAATTGATATAGCAGAAAGAGATACTATAAATAGATTTACAACTGTTCCACTTTCAATAAGCATAGTTAATGAAAATACGATTAATGGAGAAGATGACATAGACGGAATTGTGGATAAAGTAACAAGCAAAATGGCTGAAAAATTAGAAGAGGAACTAGAATATGTTTCTGATGGAGTACATGAATAGGAGGAGTAAAAAATGGCTTATTATTTTTATTTAGGAAATGTGCTTCTTCCTGTTCCTCCTAAAAAACTTGATATGAAAATAGACAATAAGAACAAAACATATGATTTGATTAATAATTCGCAAATTAATATTTTAAAAAGCCCAGGATTAACAAGTATAGAATTTGAAATATTACTTCCAAATTCAAAATATCCATTTGCAATGTACAAAGATAGTTTTCAAAATGCAAAGTATTATTTGAAAATATTGGAACAATTAAAAATAAATAAATCTGCGTTTCAATTTATAGTTGTTAGAAAATTTCCTAATGGAAAAGACATATATAGTACAAATATTAAGGTATCATTAGAAGATTATACTATAACAGACACAACTGACGAGGGATTTGATAATAAAGTGAAAATAAAATTGAAACAATATAGAGAGTATTCTACAAAAACAATGCAAATAACGATAAAACAATATAAACCACCAGTGGTAACAAGAACTGTAACTACAAATAATACTGCAGCTGCAGCACCACAACCAAGTGGACAAAACTATACAGTAAAAAGGGGCGACTGTTTGTGGAATATAGCAAAGAAGTTTTATGGTAATGGAAGTAAGTACACAACAATTTACAATGCGAATAGAGATAAAATAAAGAATCCTAATCTTATTTATCCAAATCAAGTCTTATGGATACCAGCATAAGATAGGAGGAAAAGATGGGCCAACAATTATTAATACAAAATGAAAATACAGTATATGAACCAGTAGTTCAAGACGAAATTACTTGGACTACGGAACGAAAAGGAGCAGCTGGAAAATTAGAATTCAAAGTAATAAAAGATGATATTTTGAAATTTGAAGAAGGAAATCCAGTTGCTTTTAAAGTAGATAATACAAATTTGTTTTATGGTTTTGTTTTTAAGAAAAAAATGGATAAAACAAAAATTGTAACGACAACTGCATACGACCAATTAAGATATTTAAAAAATAAAGATACTAGAGTATATACAAATAAAAGAGCTGATGAAGTGGTAAAATCTATTGCAAATGACTATCAATTAAATGTTGGTGTTTTGGAAAATACAGAATATGTAATAGCAAAAAAAGCAGAAAGTAACCAATCTTTATTTGATATTATATTAAATGCATTAGATGAAACAATCAGAAATAAAAAAGAAATGTATGTCTTATATGATGACTTTGGAAAATTGTGTTTAAAGAATTTAGAAAGAATGAAAGTAGGTTTAATTATTGATGAAGAAACTGGAGAAAATTACGACTATGAAAGTTCAATTGATTCAGATACATATAATCAAATTAAATTAACATATGACAATTCAGACACAGGAAAAAGGGAAGTATATATGGCAAAGGACTCTAGCAATATTGAAAAATGGGGAGTTTTACAATACTTTGATACCATAGACGAAAAAACAAATCGGAGCAGTGAAAGCAAAGGCATTATTAGAATTATATAATCAAAAAACTAAAGGACTAACAATAAAAAATGCACTAGGAGATGTAAGGGTAAGAGGTGGATCACTTATAATAGTGAATCTAGTTTTAGATGATGTTAAGTTACAAAATTTTATGTTGGTAGAAAAAGCAAAACATACTTTTAGAAATGGAGAACACTTTATGGACCTAACATTAAGAGGACAAAACTTTATATCTTCATAGGAGGTAAAAGTAGATGGGAAGCTCATTAGGAGAAGTAATAAAAAGGATGGCAGTAGGGGCAAATGATGCAAATGCTCCTACTTCTGTTTTATTTGGAACTGTAACAAGTGTTAATCCGCTTGAAATTGCAGTAGAACAAAAGATGAAATTAACAAAAGAATTTTTAGTTCTTACCAAAAATGTTAAGGACTATACAGTAGATGTTACTGTGAATTGGTCAACAGAAACAAAAAGTTTAAATGCAAACCATTCTCATACAGTAACAGGAGATGCATCAGTAGAAGTACAAAATGAAAATATTGGATTATCACATAATCATACAGTAAGTGGTAGAAAAACAATAACTATACACAATGGACTAAAAACAAATGATAATGTGATATTACTACAACAGCAAGGAGCAAATAACTATATTGTACTAGATAAATTTTAAAAGAAAGGTGGTAAAAAAATGACACCTAATACTGATAATATATTGTTAACTAATTTAGAAACAGCTACAGAACAAACTAGTAGAACTTATTATTTAGATGTAGAAAAAAATATTATATCAAATTATTGTGATGGTATTGAGGCAATGAAACAAACAATATATTGTATTTTAAATACAGAACGTTTTAATCACCTTATATACAGTTGGAATTATGGAATAGAAATAGAACATTTAATTGGGGAAAGTATAACATATGTTATTCCAGAATTAGAGAGGGTAATAAATGAGGCACTGATCCAAGATTCAAGAGTGGTTCAAGTAAGTGATTTTAAATTTGAAGTAAATAAAAATAAAGTAATAGTTACATTTAAAGTAATTACAACTGTTGGAAATATTGAAATTGAAAAGGTGGTGAGTATTTAAGATGGAAATTGAAAACTTAGATGAATATTTTAATTATGATACTATATTACAAAGAATGCTAGACAACGTGTCAAGTAAGGTAGATAAGCGAGAAGGTTCTATTATTTATGATGCAATAGCTCCGTGTGCTGCTGAACTGGCACAAATGTATATTACATTAAAGAATAATATTGACTTAGTATTTTTGGATACTGCACCAAATGAATATTTAGACAGACTAGCAAATCAATCGGGTGTTGAAAGAAGAGAAGCAACATTTGCAATAAAAGAAGCAACATTTTATGATGAAGAAAATAATTTAATGGATATACCAATTGGGGAAAGATTTAGCATTGATGATTTAATATTTAAAGCAACAGAAAAGATATCATTAGGAATATATAAAGTAGAATGTGAAACAGCAGGTATTATTGGAAATGGGGTAACAGGAAACTTAATACCAATAAATTATATACAGAACTTAGCAAAAGCAGAAATAACTGAATTATTAATTCCAGGAGAAGATGAAGAAGATGATGAAACATTGAGAGCAAGACTACTTGAACAAACAACAGAAAAAGCATTTGCTGGAAATGTAATTGATTATAAAAATAAAACTAAAGAAATTAATGGAGTAGGAGCTGTTAAGGTTACACCAATTTGGAATCGGACCAGGAACAGTAAAACTTACAATATTAAATAGTGAATTTAACAAAGCATCTGATTTATTAGTAAATAATGTACAAACAGAAATATGTCCAGACCTTTCTGAAGAAGGGTTAGGATTAGCGCCAATAGGTCATACAGTAACAGTAGTTACAGTAGATGAAAAAGAAATTGCAATAAATGCTAAAATAACGACTAATGGAGAAATAACAATAGAAGATTTAAAGGAAAATATAGAAAAAGAAGTAAATAATTATTTGCTAGAATTAAGAAAGGAATGGGAAGATTCTAATTCATTAATTGTTAGAAAAGCAAGAATTGAAGCATTAATCTTAAATATTGAAGGTGTGCTAGATGTCTCTAATGTTACATTAAACGGAGGCACAGAGAACATAAGCCTTAAAGAATTTGAAGTTCCTGTTTTAAAAGAGGTGGTTATAGAATGAAATTAAATGAATATATGCCACCATTTTTAAAAGATGTTAGAGAATTTAAAGAAATATTTGCTACTGAAGATAAAGAACTAGAATATATGAATAATTTAATTGCTAGTATGTTAACAGAAGTAATAGTAAAAACAGCTAATTCTTATGGACTAACTAGATATGAAAAAATATATGAAATTACAGACATAGCATCAACAGTTGAAGCAAGAAGGACGAATATACTTCTAAAAATAAATAACAGAGTACCATATACAAAAAAGTGGTTAGTAAATTTGTTAGATGCAGTTATTGGAAAAGATGCTTATACTTTAAAAATAGATGAATCAAATTATTTAATAAATATAGAAACTACATTGAACTATTCTGAAGCAATGGAAACATTAAAAAAGGAATTAGCACTTGAAATACCAGCAAATATGAAATTGAATTATGATCTTGTTACAAATATGAAATTGAATATAGCAGCAATAATAACACAGCAACATGATAATTTAAAAATATCATCAGGAATTGCAAATATAGAAGAAAAAATTCAATTGAATGCTAGTAATTATGTAGCAGTAAAAATAAATATTGATGATTACATAAAAATTTAAAAAGGAGGAAAAATATGAGCTTTGAAAAAATGATAGTAACAACAAAAGGATCTTTATTGTCAGCGAAAACACTTCAAGGAAAAACAATAAAATTTGTTAATGTAGAAGTTCGGAAGTGGAGAACTGATAGGTAATGCTGTCGATAAAACCGAGTTAACTACTAAAGAGATAGAATGTAATATTCTTAGTTCAAATATTATAAATGATAAGCAAATACGTTTATCATTTTATTTTAAGAATACAGATGCTAAAAGACCATTTTATTTTAGAGAAATTGGGTTGTTTGCAATAGATCCAGACACAAAGGAAAAAGTGTTATATGCTTATACAAATGCTGGAACAGAAGCGGAATATATTAATAATTCTACTACCATAAATAATACCAAAACCATAGATATAGATGTGGTAATTGATAATGCAACAGAGATTACAGTAGAATTAGCACAACCATCACCTTATGCGACAAAGGATGATATGAATCAATTTAAAAAGAAAATTGAAATGCAACAACTAGAATATACCCCAAGATATGAAACAATTATATTAAATGTTAATAATTGGGTCCAAAATGAAACTACACAAAATTATGAATATAGCATCACAGACAATAAAATAACGGCTAATCACTTAGTAGAGGGATATCCAGATTTAGAAAATCAAAAAAGACTATCTAATGGATATACAGAAAGTTTTGATGGTGGATATAAAATAATAATATCAGAACTACCAACAGAAAACATAACAATGAATATATCAATTCAAAAAGTAATTTCAAATACGGAAAATACAGAAGAAGGAGGAGAACAAATATGATAGGAAAAATAAACTTATCTGGTAGTGGAAGTGGTACTAATAAAGGAATTTCTCCTAATGACATAAGCAATTTGAAAATAACAAATAAAGATACAAAAGTAGTAATATGTTGGAGGGATCCAGAAGATACAATTATAGATAATGAGGCTGTTTGCACATGGGCAGGAACAAAATTAGTGTATAAACAAGGTAGCTTTCCTCGTAATCCAAATGATGGAATACAAGTATTAGACAATACTGTAAAAAACCAATATGAAACAAATGGATTTGAAGTTACAAACCTAAATAATAATACAAAATATTATTTTAGATTATTTCCATATTCAAATGAAAATGTAGTAAATTTTGATGGAAATAATGCTTTTACAGCAACGCCAGTAGAAATTGTATTGAATGATTGTACAAATATAAAAGCAAAATCCAAAAATGGAAAAGTAACAATAGGATGGTCAGATCCAGAAGATATTATAGAAAATGAAGAAACTATGGCAAAATGGGTAGGAACAAAGCTAGTAATGAAACAAGGAAGTTATCCAACAAGTCCTAGTGATGGAACAGTAGTTGTAAATAATACTATAAAGAATCAATATGCAACTACACCTTATGAAATAGCAAATTTAACAAATGATATAACTTACTACTTTCAATTATTTCCATATACAGATGTTGAAACATACAATACGAATGAAACTAATAGGTGTGAAGCAACACCAAAAGAAGTAACAGTATATGGAGTTCAAAGACAAATATCTAGTTCATTTACTGCGTGGACAAGAATTGAAGGTGGAGAAGGCTTAGTTGCAAATGCCACTCATGATGGAACAGCAGTACAAAATGATTTTGACAATATTTATCCTTGGAGTGATATTATTTCTGTAGATATTAATGCAGATGGAAGTATAAATAGTAGATTTGGAGATCCGGATTTTTCATTTACTAATCCAACGGGAAAAATAATGACAATGTTTCCAGAGTTTTGGTATAAAAGAGTACAAGAAAACGGATATGAAAAAGTGTATATTGCTGATGCAGAATATGAAGATTTTGAGCATTCGGAGTTATTTTACATTGGAAGATATACTGCAACAGGTTCAAAGACAGCAATAACAACCAAGAGTGGTGTTGCAAATTTAGTTAGTATTTCAATGACTGATCTTAGAACGAATGCAAAAAAAATAGGAAATAGTTGGGGAGCAATGGATATTTGGAGATGGTCAATGCTTCAAATGTTATATTTGGTGGAATATGCAGATTATGATAGCCAAGCAAAATTAGGATATGGAAATTGTAGTACATCAGCAGCTATAAATACAGGAAGTTGTGATGCTTTAGGTATGAAGTCAGGATGTATAAAAAACGATAAAAAATCAGGTGTTATTTATAGAGGAGTAGAAAATATATTTAGTAATATATACCAATGGCTTGATGGAATTAATATAGGTACAGGTCCAAAATCTTGGGTGTGTAAAGATAGAAGTCAATATGCATCAGATAAAACTGCAAGTCCATATGTTCAAGTAAGTTATACAGAGGCATCAGGAAGTAGAATATCAAAAATGGGATACGATCCTAATAACCCAGCAGTACAAAGAGCGATTGAATGTAGCGGCTCTGATACGACCCACTGCCCAGACTACTTCCACTCGAGTTCTGGTTACGCTGTGTCTGTTGGTGGTTATTGGGATGATGGTTTGGATTGTGGCTTGTGGTACGCTAATTACCACAGTGCTTCGTACACTAACACGAGCTTCGGCGGTCGCCTTCTTTTCATACCAGTATAACGGGGGTTTGGGGGTGGTCAACCCCCATAAAGATTAACTGAAATACAATGGAGTTATATTTTCTTTAGATTTCTTTTATAATCATCATAGGGGATTTGATGTGCGACAGCCCATTTGTGTTGTTTACTACTTCAACTCGAGTTCTGGTTACGCTGTGTATGTTGGTGGTAATTGGAATGATGGTTTGAATTGTGGCTTGTGGTACGCTAATTACAACAGTGCTTCGAACACTAACAC
Organism: uncultured Clostridium sp.; assembly: GCA_948469655.1. Lineage (GTDB taxonomy): Bacteria > Bacillota > Clostridia > TANB77 > CAG-508 > JAAWPK01. Next base: position 42,867 of record CAOKMF010000010.1, on the reverse strand, counting down.
GAACATCGGCGGTCGCCTTCACTTATATCAAAATATAAAGAACTTGCACATCATTTTCCTTGCCACTCGGCAAAAATTAATCGCTCTGGATTAGCTTAGTAGTCCCATTATGGATCGAAAAGTTGGTAGATGATATAAAAGAAAAGAGAACCAGGTATGAAAAGAAAAGGAAATATTTACGAAAAAATATGTACTTTTGAAAACTGCAAACTAGCAATAATTAAGGCATCAAAAAATAAAAAGTATAGAAATGATGTAAATTGTATTTTGAATAATATAGACAATTATGCAATGAACTTAAGTAAAATACTAAAAAACAAGACATATGAACCAAGTCCGTATATTGAAAAGAAAATATATGATGGAGCAAACAAAAAAGAAAGAGTAATATATAAACCTAAATTCTATCCTGACCAATGTGTACATTGGTCTTTGATGTTGCAAATAGAGGATATCCTAAAAAAAGGAATGTATGACTGGAGTTGTGCGGCAATCGAGGGAAGAGGTGTACATTATGGAGCAAGGCATATTAGGAAAATACTTGTTAGGGATAGAAAAAATACAAAATATTGCTTGAAATTAGATATCAAGAAATATTATCCCTCTATAAACAAAGAACTACTAAAAAAGAAATTTAGAAGAATAATAAAGGATTATGATGTATTAGAACTAATAGAAAAAATTATAGATAGTTCTGAAGAAGGATTACCAATTCGGAAATTTTACTTCTCAATGGTTTGCTAATTTTAATTTGCAAGATTTGGATCATTATATAAAAGAACAATTAAAAGTAAAATACTACATCCGTTATATGGATGATATGATATTATTTCATAAAAACAAAAAGGAACTTCATAAAATAAGAAATTTTGTGAATGAATATTTATACAAAGAGGGCTTACAAATAAAAGAAAATTGGACTTTATTTAAAGTAGATAGTAGGCCAATAGATTTTATGGGTTTTAGATTCTACAGAGGATATACGACATTAAGGTGTGGAATATTTTTAAGAATGAAACGTAGAATCAAGAAAATCTACAAAAAAGGCAAAATAACAAAAACTGATGCTGGTGCAGTAATGAGTTATCATCGGTTGGATAAAAAATACAAATTCATATCAGATACATAAGAAATATATAAGACCATATATAGATATGGCAAAATGTAAGGAGGTTTTAAGAAATGAAAACAGAAAGTACAATAAAACCACAAAATTATAAAATTGAAGATAGAGAAAACGGCAAGGTGGCCGTTTATTTTTTTACAAATATTCAAACAATAGAGAAAAAGCAAAATGAACAAGAAGAAACATCACAAGAAAAACAAAAAATGTATTCTTATGATATGTATGTAATTGAAATACAAAAACAAGATAATCTAGAAGAACGTATAAAAAATAATTATGATATGTGGCTAGATTTTGTAAAGCAAAAAGAATACGACAAATTGGCAGAAGAAATAAGAACAAAAAGAAATAAGTTATTAGAAGATACAGATAAGGAAATGTGTTTAGACAGACTAAACTTGAAAATGCCAAAAGAACTAACAGCAAGTAATTTATTAGCAGGAATAACAGAATTTTTTGAAGGACTGGCCAATATATTCAATGGAAGTATGGCCAAGTATAGACAAGAATTAAGAGATATAACAAAACAAAAGGATTTTCCTTATAATGTTATATGGCCAACAAAAGAGGAGGAATAGTATATGAATGATATGGATCGTGAAAGATTAGTACAAGTAGAAGATAGAGCCAAATCAAATACAAAAAGATTAGATGACCACGATAATGAAATAGAAGAGTTAAAAAAGACCTATGCTATTATGGAAAAAATGAATTATAGAATGGAAAATGTAGAAAAAAGTGTAATAAGCATAAATGATAAATTAGATAAACACGAAGAAGAAATAAACAAGACAGACAAAGAAAAAAGTAAGAAATGGGACAAATTAATTGATTATATTTTTTATTCAGTAATAGCTGTGATTTTAGTATTAGTATATACAAAATTAGGTTTAAATTAGGAAGGAGGAGTAAAGATGACTGTACAATTAATTGTTTATATTATAACAACACTATTTACATATGTTTTAGGAAAAGTATCAAAATACTTTAGATGGAACGAAACACTACCAATTCCAGTTCAAAATATAGTAATTGGAATTATTGCAACAATCATTGGATGTGTTATTCATGTTGAAGGTTTAGATGCAAATGGAGTAATACAAGCTGTAGTTACAGCATTAGGTGGAGTTGGAACAGCTACTGTATTATATGATGCCAAAAATCAATAATTTAATACAAGAAAATAATTCTTGTAAAAGCAAGATACTGGAAGAAAAAACAAAATTCTTCCAGTATTATTTTTATTATGGGAGGATCCAATTATGGAAGAAGAAAAAGTTGATTTTAATCAAGAACTTGCAGATTTAAATATGCAAGAAAATACTTTTATTGAACCAGACGAAAAAGATGGTATTGGAGAAGTAAAAGAAACAGATGAATTTTATCAAGGAGGGAATGAATAATGTTAGTAACAAAAGTAAATATGCCTTCAAATAAGTACAGTATAAAATGTCCTTATTCAATGAAACCAGAAGGAATAACAATTCATAATACAGCCAATGATGTTTCAGCAATGGCAGAAGTATCTTATATGATGAATAATAATAATCAAGTATCATTTCATGAAGCTATAGATGATTATAGAGATGTTCAAGGAATAGAGCATAATCGAAATGCTTGGCATGCAGGAGATGGACACGGATTTGGAAATATGAAAACAATAGGAATTGAGATTTGTTATTCTAAATCTGGTGGAGAACGATTTGAAAAAGCAGAAAGAAATGCTGCAGAAAGAATTGCTTATTTGATGAAACAATATGGATGGAATCTAGACAACATCACAGATACAAGACATACAATAGGAACACATCAAAATAGAAGTGGTAAATATTGCCCACATAGAACTTTAGATATGGGATTAGAAAGATTTTATAATATGATTAGGGAAGAATATAGAGAATTAACTGGAGAACAAGCAACAGGTACACCTAATATCGTAGTGAATGAATCCAATAATAATACAGGAAGAAATGTTGGAGATGTTGTTACAATTAATGGAGTTTATACTTCTTCATCATCTACAAAAAGATTAAATCCTGCAGTAACAAGTGGTATGATTACAAGAATAATACCAGGAGCAAGAAACCCTTATTTACTTAATAATGGTAATATAGGCTGGGTAAATGATTCTTGTATATCTTCTTCAGCAAGCTCACAAGCACAAAGCAATGATACAAATGTAGCACCTTCAATTTCTGTGGGAAGTGTAGTAACATTGTCATCAAATGCTACTAATTATGCAACAGGACAAGTAATACCAAATTGCTACAAGAATAGAAATTATACTATTATGCAAGTTGGTAATGGAAAAGTGTTATTAAAAGAATTATATTCTTGGGTATATACTAAAGATTTGGTAGGATATAGTTCTAACACTACAAATAATATAGTTTCTACTCCGAACAGAAAGTCAAATGAAGAAATTGCAAATGATATAATAAACAAACCAAATTTTGATGGTTGGGGAACAGGAGACACAAGAAAACAAAAGTTAAGAGATGCAGGATATGATCCAACTATTATTCAAAAAATAATTAATCAAAAATTAAAATAAATTAGAGGAGAAATGCTCTCCTCTATTGTATACTTTTTAATTTTTGTTGTATATTATTAATAGAACTATAAAGTTCTGAAACAGAAGTATTTAATAAGTCTATATTCTTGATTTCATTAACACAGCTTTCAACAATATTTTTCTTATTAATCTTCTGTTTCTTTTTACTTTTGTATTCAATTAAAAAATTACTCATCTTTTTAATTTTTCCTTTCTTACAATAATATCTCCAGGTTCACAGCCTAAAATTATGCACATTTTTTCTAGGGTTTCAAAGTGAATAGCTTTTGTTTGATTATCCATAAGATGACTAAGTGATTGATATCCTCCTTCCATATGCTTTATGAACCAATATTTCGTTTTCTTTTGTTCTTTTAATATTTCATTTATTCGAACATATATCATTTTATCACCTCCCTTCATTATAGATATTGTAAAACAAACTATAATTTATTTTAACTGCAACATATTTGACTTAAAGCAGTTATAACTAATTTACAAAATAGATACTTTTTGCTATAATCATACTGGTGATAGTATGAATGAGGAATTTAAAATGTGTGAGGAAATTATAAAAGAAGTTAGATGGTATATAGAAAGAAAAGATTATGCAGGATTAAGATTATATCTTGACGAAAAGGAAAAAGAAGTGAAAAAAAGTAGAAAAATGTCAAAAAATGTCGAGGCTGAATACATTGATAGTCTAGTGAAAGACCTTGATAATACCTAACAGCTAATATAGTTACTTTTATTTACATAATATGGTATAATATTTATAGAGATATCTCTAAATATCATTCAAATAGGAGGGATATTTATGAGAAAAAATGATAAAAATAAACAAATTATTTACAAATTAATGAAAGAATTAAATATTTGTGATATTATAATAATGAAGGTATTAAATAACTATACTATAAAAATATATAGAATAGGTTTTAATGATGCTTTTAATTGGGAAAATCAAAAAAATAATAAAAATAATTCGCGTGGCTGTATTACGGCTGTACAACCACTAAAATCAAAAGAATGAAATAAAAAATAAAAAATCTTAAAAATGAATGGAGAGTAAGGATTGAGAAACATTAAACTAACAATTGAATATGATGGAAAAGATTTTAAAGGTTGGCAAAAACAACCAGACAAACTAAATATCCAAGGAGAAATAGAAAATGCAATAGAGAAAATAACAGGCAAGTTTTCTGAATTAAATGCATCACGGAAGAACAGATGCAGGTGTACATAGTCTTCGGGCAAGTTGCAAATTTTAAGACAGAAAGTACATTAGAGTTAGAAAGATTGCAAAAAGCCCTAAATGCAAACCTTAAAAAATCAATAGTTATAAAGAAAATAGAAGAAGTTTCAGAAGATTTTCATGCAAGATATAATTGCAAAGAAAAAACGTACAGATACGTAATAAACAACAATGAAGAAGGAAGTAGCATTTTAAGAGCATTAGAATATCATTTTTCTCAAAAATTAGATGTAGAAAAAATGAAAGACGCTGTGAAATACTTTGAAGGAACACACGATTTTAAAGGATTTAAAGCAAGTGGAACAAGTAGCAAAAGCAGTGTAAGAACAATTTATAAAGGAAAAGTAGAGAAAAAGGGAGACAGAATTATTATAGAACTAACAGGGAATCGGTTTCTTGTACAATATGGTTAGAATAATTGCAGGAACACTTGTAGATGTAGGAATTCGGAAAAATTAATCCAAAAGATATACCAGATATAATAGAATCAGGAGATAGGCAAAAAGCAGGAAAAACTCTACCTGCACACGGACTTTATTTGGTAGAAGTAAAATATTAAGTAACAAAAAACTTAAATTTCTCATAATATGTATAAAACCATTAGAAAAGGAGAGATACATATTATGGGAAATTTATTATTATTACTATTTGCACTTCCAATAGCGACAATAATTATTGCAAGCATATTAGAAACAGTCTTAAAAAATCCAATTGCAGTTGCAGCTTTAGCTTTTGCAATATACCTAATTGTAGCATTTGCAGTATTTGACGCAAGCTTCCTAATTTATGTAATATTATATACAATACTTGCTTTTGTAGCTGCTGTTATAACAAGAGCAATAATTAATTTGATAAATAATAATGATGATGAAGATGGAAATCAAGGAGGATGTGGCTGTGGATGCGGAAATAATAATGCCGTGGTAATCAATAATACAGACGATACTGGATGTGGATGCAATAGAGGATATAGATGTTATAACAGATATTATAGATAAGTTATATATCAAAATTAAAAATTGCAAAATTGCTAACTAATAAATATGTATAAAACCCTGCAAATAACCCTTGTAACACTTTACCTATGATATACGGTTTTATTGAAATATCAGATGTTGAAGTTATGCTTAAAACTTGAAGTAAAATAGAAATTCCACCAAAACCAAGCAAAAAGGCAGATATTATTATATTCAAGGAAATAGCTTTAAATGGAATATTAGCTATAACTGATACACCATTTGTAAGCTCTATAATTCCAGCAAAAAGTCCACTTGCAAATGAAGAAGGAATGTTTAAAGTATTTAGCAAAGGAGAAAGCACAAATTCTAATAAATCAAATATTCCTGAGTTATTTAGAATAGAAATAATAACACTAAATAATACAACAAAGCCACCTATCATAAGAATTGTATTTATAGAACTCATGATGCTTGCTCCAAGAATAGCCCCTAAATTATTAAAATCTGGGGGTAGTTTTTTGCTGATTTTACCTTTAAAATTGGTATATTTATTTTCAGCATTTTTTCTATTTATCTTCCAAAATCTAAAAATAATTCCAACAGTCAAAGAAGCAAGAAGATGTGTTAAAAAAAGTAAAAGACCAATAGTTGTATTTCCAAAAAGAGAAATGCCGAACAGTTCCAATAATAAACAAAGGGCCAGAATTATTGGTAAAAGTTATAAGTCTTTCAGCTTCTTCTTTTGTACATATTCCTTCTTTTCTAAAATTGGTTACAATCTTAGCACCTACTGGATATCCGACTTATAATTCCCATGATAAGTGGAAAAGCACCTTCTCCTGGTACATTAAATATAGGTCTCATTATTTTTCCGAAGCTTTGTACCTAAATAATCTATTAAATTTGTAGAACTAAGTAATTCACAAGCAATAAAAAATGGCAAAAGAGCAGGAACAACAGAAGATGCCCAAAGAGAAAGTCCTTCTTTGGAAGCTGCCAAATTATCTCTAGAAAATAGAATTAATCCGAATTCCAAATAAGACAAAAAGAATAGTAACTGCATTTTTTCTTAAATGTATGAATATAAAATTAGCTCTAACCTTTTTCTTTATCATAACACAATTATATGAAAACATATTTAAAATAGAATTGGAAAATATCATATGCAAAACGCTAAATATATTTTTAAAAAATTCCGTTCTCCAAGGCGTTTAATTAAATTGCTTGTTAATAGTTAGATACGAATTACCATTGGTTGCAATGAAAAAACAAGTAAAGGCCTGACTCGTTTTTTAAAAAATATATTTAGCGTTTTGCTTTAAATTAGTAATAAACCTATAACTTGTCTCATATGATTTAACAAATCTAACAAAGGAGAGAGGAGAAACACATATGGAACATACAATTTCTAAAGAAGAACTAAGGAAAAATCTAAAAAGCAACTTTGAAAGAGGTATAAAGGAAGGAGAGGCAGAAGCAAGACTTGAAGTTTATGGAAAAAACATATTAAGTCAAAAAAAGAAAAAGAACATATTTGTAAAATTTATGGAACAGTTTAATGATTTTATGATAATCATTTTATTAATAGCGGCTGTTATTTCTGCTGTTATGGCGAAAATAGATGCAACAGGCGATTATGTTGAATCTATTATAATAATTGCAGTAGTCGTATTAAATGCTATTATGGGACTAGTTCAAGAAAGTAAGGCAGAAAAATCATTAGAAGCACTAAAGAAGATGTCAGCACCAAGTGCAAAAGTTATAAGAGACCGGAGAGTTAAAAGAGATAAATGGGGAAGATATTGTACCAGGAGATATAATAATGCTTGAAGCTGGAAATTATGTACCAGCAGATTGTAGATTAATAGAAAGCTTCAACTTGCAGATAGATGAATCAGCTTTAACACGGAGAGACAGTACCAGTATTAAAAGACGATAAAGCAATATTAAATATGGAAATGGCGCAAGGTGATATAATAAATATGGCATTTGCAGGGACAATAGTTACAAATGGACATGCAAAAGCAATAATTACAAAAACAGGAATGGAGACAAAAGTAGGTGCTATTGCAAAAGCAATAACAGAAGATGAAGCACCGCAAACTCCAATACAAAAAAAGCTAGAAGATGTACGGAAAAAGTTTAGGCACAGTTTGTTTAATCATATGTGGGCTAATATTTTTAATAGGAATATTTAAACATATAGCCATAAAAGAAATGTTTATGACATCGGTAGGACTTGCAGTTGCAGCAATACCAGAAGGGCTTCCTGCAATTGTTACAATAATGCTTTCAATTGGTGTAACAAAAATGGCAAAGAAAAATGCAATAATTAGAAAACTTGCAGCAGTTGAAACTTTAGGAAGTAGTAGCATAATTTGTTCAGATAAAACTGGGACATTAACACAAAATAAAATGCAAGTTGTGGAGGTTTTTGGCAATACTGAATTTACGTTAGAACTTGGAACAATGTGTACAGATAGTACGGTTTTAAGTTCAGGGGAAATTACAGGAGATCCAACGGAAAATGCAATAGTAAGCAGAGCTTTAAGTTTAGGAATAAATAAGGAAACCTTATATAAAGACATGGAAAGAATAGGTGAAATACCGTTTGACTCTGATAGAAAGCTTATGACAACAATTCACAAAGTGCGGAGACAAATATAGGATTATTACGAAAGGAGCGGTAGATGTACTTTTAAATAGATGCGTAAAAATTTATAAAGACGGAGAGATAAGAAATTTAGAAAATAGTGATAGAGAAATGATATTAAATAAGAATTCTGATATGGCAGATAAAGCATTAAGAGTAATAGCAGTTTGCTATGTAGATAAAGAAAATATTCCACAAAAAATAGATGAAAGCCTAGAAAGAGATCTTATTTTTGTACGGACTAACCCGGGATGATAGATCCGCCAAGAGAAGGTGTAAAAAAGGCTATAAGGGACTGCAAAAATGCAGGAATAAAGACAGTAATGATTACAGGAGACCATATCCAAACAGCAAAAGCAATAGCAAAAGAACTTCGGAATTTTAACAAGAAATAATCTTGCAGTAACTGGAAAAGAATTAGATAAAATTCCGCAAAATATCTTAGAAAGAGATATAATGAAATATAGTGTATTTGCAAGAGTCTCACCAGAACATAAGGTTAGAATAGTAAAAGCATTTAGAAGCACACGGGAAAGTTGTCGCTATGACAGGTGACCGGAGTAAACGATGCACCAGCTTTAAAAAATGCAGATATCCGGCATATCAATGGGACTAAACCGGAACTGATGTTGCAAAAAATGCATCAGATATGATACTTGCAGACGACAATTTCGTAACAATAGTAGAAGCTGTAAAGCAAGGAAGAAGTATTTATGAAAATATTAGAAAAGCAATACATTTCTTAATTGCAACAAATATTGGAGAAATTGTAACAATATTTGCAGGACTACTTTTAGGTATGAATTCGCCATTACTTGCAATACAACTTCTATGGATAAACTTAGTTACAGACTCAATTCCAGCTATTGCCTTAGGCCTAGAGTCAGGAGACAAAGATATAATGAATAGAAAGCCAAAAGATGCAAGAAAAGGAATATTTGCAGACGGGTTATGGGGAAAAATCATTGTGGAAGGTACAATGTTAGGAGTACTTACTTTACTTATATTTAGTTTTGGAAGCAAATTTTATGGATTGGAAATTCGGAAGAACTATGGCATTTGTAACATTAGGATTAATTGAAATGGTACATAGTTTTAATGTAAGAAGTGATGAGTCTATTTTTAAATGTGGGATATTTAGAAATAAATATCTATGCCTTGCATTTGTAATCCGGACTAATGGCGCAAGTACGGAATAGTATTTATTCCATGTATTAGAAATATATTTAGCTTAAGCGCATTAAATACAACACAATGGTTAATAGTTGCTGTAACGTCCATTTCTCCAATTATCATAATAGAACTTCAGAAAAAACTAAATGAAGTATTGTTTGGAAAAACTGTATATGAATATAAAAATACAGAGGTAAATCAGATATAAAGGTATTTGCCTTTATGCTTACGGGAGGTTATATAACCTCCTTATTTTTTTAACAAAAATTGTATTGATTTCTGAATTTACATATAGTAAAATATAATAGTAATATTATCGATTTTAGGAGAGAAGAAATGTCAGATAAAACAAAAGATATAGAAGAAAAATTAGAATATTTAAATTTAGATTTAAACAATGTACCAGAAATATTGCTTAAAAACATAGAAACAGAAATTAACCCAGCAAGAAGCTATGAAGAAAAGAAATACAAAGTATATAAATATGTTCCAATAAGTGAAATAAAAATATTACTTACAAGAGCAAATAGGTTAAACACTTTACAAGAAAAAGCAAAAATGGCATCTCCACTATATTCATATCTTGAACCAGAGCGGAGAAGAAGGAATTCTTAAACATACAATATTTTTAAAAATGCTTACAGATATGAACATAGAAAAGATTAAAGAAATTGAAGAAGAACAAAAAAAACTACAAGATGTGGTGCCATTTAAAGTGAAATATGATGAAAACTATTTGTGGCAAATATATTATTCAGAATATACAAAAACATATTATATGTTAGCACCAATAGAAGACTTAGATTGTTCATGCCTATTTTACTTAATAAAAGAACAAATTGAATATGAAAAAACAGGAATAGATAAGAAAATATTTGTACCAATAAGTCATTTAGATTATTCAAAAAGATATTTTACAAAATCACAAATAGAAGATATAGAAAAATATATATGGCAATTTACAAAAAATTGGCCACTTCTATATGAAGTATATGATAAAGAAGAAAATGTAAGCTTTCAGATAGTTCGGAGAAACAGCTGTGTATGAAAAAGTAAATAGCATATACAAAATGAGCATAAATAGTGATGAAGAAGCATCAAAATTTTACAAACTCATAAAAGCATTATTTATATTAAACATAGAATTTCCAAATAGATATAGCTTTGATGTAAGAATTGCAGAAAATCGGTGGACTAGAATTTATATACACAGAAAATCAAATTACAAAAAACATAGATTATGATGGTTTAATAAAATTTATAAAAGAAGAATTTTTAAAAAGCAAATTAGAATGTGATAAGCAAAAAGAAGAAGTATTTGTTCTTTGCGATGAACTAGAAAAACTAAAGTTAATACAAAAAGAAAAAGAAAAAGAATATCAGATGAGACAAAAGCAAGTGACAACATACTTAGAATGCAAAAAAAGCTTTTTTGGAAAAATTAGATATTATTTTAAAGGAAAAAAACAAATAAAACAAAAAGAAGAAGAAAGCGTATTTTCGGAGTTATTACAAAAAAGAGAAGAGGAAGCAGAAAGTGCAATTTATGATAACAAAGAATATTATACATTAGAAGATTTAGTAGATATTACCAAAGTATTAGAAAGAACAGAAATGCAAATAAAAAATACTAATCAAGATATAAAAGCATTAAATGCGTCAGTAGAAAGATTAACAAAAAAAATAGAGAATGCAAAAAGCTATATAGAAGAAATTGAGGAACATAAAAAAAGCATTTTTGAATTCTGGAAATTTGTAGGCGAAGATAGAGCCCTTCGGACTAAATGAACCGGAAGTTATAGAAGAAGATAAAGAAACAAATGCAAGACAAATAGAAAAAACATTTGACTATGAAGAAGATATGGAAGAACTTGGGAAAAAACTTGACAAGAGAAATAGAGAAACATTTTCAAAAGAAGAAAGAGACAGTCTGTATATTACAGAGACAAATGTACTTCATGATATAAACGAACTAAGAAGCGGAGAAGAAAAAGACTTTACAGACCATATAGAAAAAATAAAAGAGGAAGCTTTAGAAGAAGAAGTACTATTTTCATCTGAAGAGTTTGACATATTCGGTGGAATGACAGAAGACAAGACTAAAATAAATATTTTAGGAAACACAAAACATAGAGAAATTAAAAAAAGCAAATTTAGAATACTTGATATAAATAAAGAAACAAAAAATGAGCAATATATAGAAACTTTAAAAAATGTAATGAATTATATAGAAAGTGGGATAGAAAAATCAGAAATTGGTGTAAAGCTAAATGTATTTTTTGCAAGTACAGGTGCATTAAACAATCAAAAATATAGCATATTATATATAAACCCACAAAATGCCTTAGACACACTAAAAGACCAAGATAAAATTAATTTATATAATATAAAAGTTTCTGAAAAAACAAAAGGAGTAGCTTTAACAAACATAATTTATTATGACAATAATAATGTTACATTGCCACTTGGAATGGATGTAACAGATAAAGTACTATTAGATTTATCAAAATTAAAGTTAGAACCTAACAAACAAAAACTATTTAGAATAAATCAAGAAGTAAATGATATAGAAGTAAAGACAAAAATTATTTGTGTCTATGAATATACAGTAATGGAGGAATAATGAGCAAAAAGAATAAAAGACATACTAGATTAATAATTATAATACTTGTATTTCTAATAATTTTAGGAATAGCTTTAGTGTATGCATATGAAGGATATAATAAAACTGGTATAGAAAGAATCCTTGAAAAAGTAGAAGGAAAAGCAAATCTTACAGAATATATAGTTTATGGAACACATCTAAATTTAAAACGGAGAAATAGAAGGTGATTTTGAAAAAATAACATCTTTAAACTTAGTAATGGAAGAGACGAGTGGTAAAGAAGAAAAAATAAAGCTAGGATATAAGTTAGAAAGCGGTAGGCTTAAGTTTTCAACATCAGACTTAATAAATGACGGAATTTACCTAGAAGAATTTCTTCATCGGAAAAAAATATCTTTTAATAGAAATGGAGCTAGAAAAGAAAAATAAAAAGTATTATACTATTGAAAACAAGACAGAATACCCAGAAGTTATTTATTATACTATAACGAAAAACAATTCAAATAGAAAAATAGATATAAAATTTGAAACATTCAAATCAGAAGAAAAGACTATAAACTATATGTTAATAGATACAAAAGATGCAAAACTTCCAAAAGATGTGTATGACATAGTTATAGATCCGGGGCATGGTGGCTCAGATAATGGAGCAGAGTATGGCGGGTATAGTGAAGCAGACCAAACTATAATATATGGTAAAAGAGTAAAAGAAGAACTTGAAAAATTAGGTCTAAAAGTAAAAATCACAAGAAATCGGAACAGAAGATAAAGAAACATTTGGAGTGCAGACTGTATATGATAGAGACGGTAGAGTAAATATTGTAGGACTTTCTAAAGCAAAATATGTATTTTCAATACACCTAAATAGCATAACAGAACCAAACTCAGAAAGTGGAGTGGAAATATATGTACCACCTAAAACAAATATAAAATATGCAAAATTATTTGCAGAAAACATTGTAAAATATGCAGATACAAATTATTCGACTTTAGATACAACATACAAAGTAGAAAAAGGTATATATGCAAGAACTTTTAGAGATTGGGAAATAGAAGAATCAAATAATGAAGCAATAGAAAAACGGATATAAACCATATAATATAACAGAAGAAACGCCATATTTATATATGCTAAGAGAAACAGGAGGAATTGCAACAAGAGCATATGTTGACGGAAGAAACCCAAACTATGGTGCAAATATGTTTTATAATGTAAATATTGGAGTAGAGGCATATTTGTTAGAGCTTCGGATATATGAATAATGATAAAAATCTAAAAAAACTTTTAAATGAAAAAGAAAATTATATTAAAGGAATTGTAGAGACTATAAAACAAATAGTAGGAGAATAAGATGAAAAAGGCAGAAAATCAAGAAGTAAAAGAATATTTGATATATACAACTTCAAATATACTAGATGGATGTGAGGTATTTACTAGAGTTTTTGGAGAAAACTTCGCAAGAAATAGCCTTGAAAAGAACCTAAACAGTGTATATACAAATGTGAATAAAGGCAACTTTGAGGCATATTCTAATTATGAAAACAATTATATAATAATATGTAGTGATAAAGGAGAATTTCTGGCTCCAAAAGATATTGAAAAAGATAAAAGACTTAAACAGAAAACTGTTCATGAAGGGGCTCATATGGCACTTAAAAAATCACAAGAGGAATGTGAGGCAAATGGAACAAAAGCAGAGACTGGTATGAGTACAGTATTAAAAAACGGAAAAGAAATAGGAGTAGGATTAGATGAAGGACTTATAGTTTGGATATTAAAAAAAGCAGGATTTCCTACACGGAGATTTTGAAAGATTAACAAGTTTCATAGAATTGTTAGAACTTAAAGTTCGGCGAAGAAAATATTATGGAACTTGCAAAAGGTAATATAACAGAAAATATGCCAAGAAGATTAAGTCTTTCCGAAAGAGAATGTGGAAGAATTATTTATATGACAGACAAAATATACTATTTAGAGCAAGAAACGGAAGGAATAAAAAAAATAATAGATATATTAATGAGTTATAGAGAAAAGGACAGTTTATCTGATTCTGAAAAATTAGAGGCATTACAAAGATATGAACAGCTAATGAATAACCCACTATACTTTAGACTTATACACAAGAATTTAGAATATGATGAATATTTAAAAGAAAACATGAATAAAAATACGAGTACATTAGATAAGAAAATAGTATATTTAGAAAATAGAAATGAAAGAAATCGAATAAGAATAAAACAATTTACATGCGAATTTTTAGAAACAATTTATAGTGAGTATTTTAAGAAAACAGTAGAAAAACTGCAAGAAATGGATAATATAGATGCGTCATATCAAGAGATGAAAACTCTTGAAGAACTCTATAAAATATTATCAAAAATAATAAAAATGGACAAAATATATGATGAAAATGAAATTTATAGTAATTCAGCAGTACAAAAATATGTAAATTCAGGATATAAAGAAATATTTACTAAATATATGAAGAGTACATTTAAATCAAGAGAAAAACAAAAATCATTTAGAAATAGATTAAGGCAAAGTATAAGCTCACTAAAGCCTAATAGTAGCAAAATGGAAAAAGATTCGTTAGATATAGAAGCAGAATTTGGAGAATATTATGATGATTAATTAAATGAAAAAGGATAGAAAATCCCTATAATTTGAAAAATTTGATAAAATGTGATATAATTTATGTATAGTAGTTCAAGAAACTAAATCTGAAGGGAGAATAATAATATGACTAAAAGAACATTGACAAATCGGAAATGGAGAACCATCGGAGTAATAGGAAATGTTTTGATGTTTCTTATTACTGGAGCAGCAGCGGCGACATTATTATTTGTAGGGATTGAGGCGATGTTCAATACTACAACAGGTGCATATAACTTTATGCATCAAAATAGCGTCACAGGAGTACTTTTAGCAACAATTGTTGCATGTCTTGGAGTTTCGCTTTTTCTAATATTCTCGTGCCTATTTTTAAAATATGCTTGGAGACTTCTTAAATTTGCCGGTCGTTCTTTGTTTAAAATGCTCGAAAGACAAATGAAAAAGGAGAGCAATATGATACAAGAAACCTTAAGAAGAAAACAGGCGAAGGCAATATCGGCGATAAGAAAGGGCATTGACCGGAAAATCGAAAGAGGCAGGAGTATCAAAAAGGAAAAAGAGATACTTGGATGATGTATCTTTCTGAGACATTATTAAAACCTTGGAGAGTTTTTCAAAGCAACCTAAATAGGTGCGATGGAAAACTCCCAATTTTTTTGCAAAATTTGCGAAAACTATTGACACTAAAGGGCGTTTAAATATATAATGTATGCACATATAAAATTACGCAGGAGGATTTAGATGGAAGAAGCTACAAAGTTTTTTGAACTTAATGAAAGTCTTAATACACTAACAGACGAGGAATTAATAGGACGCATTCAAAATAATGACAAAAATGCGTTAGACTTTTTGCTTGGAAAATATAAGGAACTTGTTTATATGAAATCAAGCAAGTATTTTATTATTGGCGCAGAAAGAGATGATATATTTCAAGAAGGAATGATAGGGCTATACAAAGCCATACAAAGCTTTAAAGAAGATAAACAAAATTCGTTCAAAACATTTGCTAATATGTGTATAGAAAGACAGTTAATTACAGCAATTAAGACATCAAATAGGCAAAAGCATATGCCACTTAATTCATATTTATCACTAAATACATCTTCATATGAAGAAGACGATAATGAAAAAACTTTGTTAGACGTTTTAAATAATAAAATGGCAGAAGACCCACTAGATACTCTTACGAAAAAAGAATATTATTCGAATGTAGAAAATGCAATAGATAAATCACTAAGTGATTTTGAAAAACAAGTTTTAAAAAAATTTATAAAAGGAGATAGTTATACAAAAATTGCAGAGGACTTAGAATCTCCAGTTAAATCAGTGGATAATGCTATACAAAGAATTAGAAAAAAAGCATTGAAAAATATAATAAATAACGAAGAAATATAGTCTAGCATTTTGCTAGACTATATAAATGCCATTATAGCTCAGTCGGTAGAGCACTTCCATGGTAAGGAAGGGGTCGGCAGTTCGATTCTGCCTAATGGCTCCATTTTATTCCATAAATGAACTAGGAGGATAAGCTGTAATACTCAATTCTTCAGCTTTTCTTAAAACATCTTTATATCTATATTCTGCTAGAGTACCATCAACATCAAAAAACACATACTTTTATTTTAATTTTCCAAACATAATCTATTACTCCTATTTACTTTAATTTTCTAAATTATACTATACTTAAAAAATTTTCACCATAGCTAAATTTACATAAAACTTGAAAATTATAGTTAATTGTAGTATAATATATATAAGCTTTTTGCAAAGTAAAAAATAAGTAGATTACAATACACAACTTAAGGAGGAGAAAACATGCAAAGAGAAAGCCTATCAAAATCTGAAAGAGAAGTTATGATGGTTCTATGGAAAAGCGATACGGAGTTACTCCAAAAGCAAATTCGCATGCGGTGCAACGAACGGCTCGGAAAAGACTGGAAGAGACAGACATTAAATACTTTTCTGATAAGGCTTGAAGAAATAGGATATTTGACGAGAAAGCCTATCAGCAAGTTGGCTTGCGTATGGTCGACAGCTATCAGCAAGGAGGAGTATTTAAGAGATGAACTGGCGCAACTGGCGGAAGAATATGAAGTTTCAAAGGAGTACCTTCAGGAATTATTGTAATCTATGAAAAAGGTCTAAGGACGTTATTGTCGGCTGACCACTCTTTGCCTACATTTATTAACTGTAAATGTGGGCAAGGAGTTATTTTTTACAAACTAATTAACATAAACTTGATTTTATCTTTATTTTATGGTAAACTATGTAAGTAAATAAAAAGCCAAGAGCTTTAATAAAAACACTTTTAGGAGGACAAAAAATGAAAAAAACATCAAAAGTTATGGTAATGCTGGTTGCAGTTATTGCGTTGCTATTACCTAAGATTTGCTGTAAGGCTGAACGGATAGTAGAGCCTGAGGATTCTTATGCAATCATAACTTCGTTTGGTGACACACTTTGTCATAAACCGTTATTCAATGCTGCATACGACGAAGAAACGGAAAACTATGAGTTTTCTCCAATGTTCAAATATGTAGAAAAATATTTTGAGGATTCTACAGTAACTATTGGAAACTTAGAGTTTTCTATGGCAGGTCCGGAAAGGGGATATAGCGGATATCCATGCTTTAACGCCCCAGAACATCTTGCAACTGATTTGAAAGAGCTTGGTGTAGATATAATGACCACATCCAATAACCATTCACTGGATAAAGGATTTAGTGGTATAGAGTCTACATTAAACTACTTAGACATTGCAGGAATTAAACATACTGGAACGTCAAGAGACGAGGAAGAGCAAAATACTATTCTTTTTAAGTACCTAAATGGCATCAAAACAGCATTTTTATCGTATACATATGGTACAAATGGAATAGCAGTTCCTGAAGGCAAAGAGTTTTGTGTGAATTTGATAGATGAAAATCTGATGTTAAAACATATTAATAAGGCAAAAAGAGAAGGAGCAGAACTTATAGTTGTTTCAATGCATTGGGGAGTAGAATATCAGACCACAGAAAACAAAGAGCAGGAAAGGTTAGCCGAATTTTTAATTCAAAATGATGTTGATATTATTCTTGGGTCACATCCGCATGTATTACAACCCATGAAAATGATGTGCGTTGAGACAGAAGATGGCGAAGAAAAGGAAGGTTTGGTTATATTTTCACAGGGAAACTTCTTTTCAAACCAAAGGGATATAAACACAAGAAATACAGCAATTTTTAGAATTGAAGTAAAAAAGGACGGAGAAACTAAAGAAGTAACAGTAGAAAATGTCAGTTATGTTCCACTATATATGGGAATAAAAGCACCAGGAACAGAAGACAGATATGAACTACTGGACTTAAACGAAATTATCAGAAGCTACGAAGCAGGAGAAGACACATGGTCAGAGGAAATGTATAATTTATCAATAAGAGAAAGGGAAAGATGCATAAACCTTATAGGACCGGAAATAAGTAGAAATGTAAATGTAGAAACTATTGAGTCAGATGCTGATGAAACAGCAATGATAGAGGCTTTCCTATTTGGAAAGTCTCTACTTTTTATCTATTATCCTATCATATCCAACAACAGTAACATTATCAGGAACATCTTTCAAAATAGTACTATTAGCACCAACTTTAACATTATTTCCAATCTTTATAGGACCAAGTACCTTTGATCCTGCTCCAATCATAACGTTACTTCCAATATCAGGATGCCTTTTATACTTATCTTTTCCAGTACCACCTAAAGTTACATCATGATATATTATGCAATCATTTCCAATAGTTGAAGTTTCACCAATTACAATACCCATTCCATGGTCAATAAAAAGCCTTCTTCCAATTTTTGCCCCTGGGTGAATTTCGATCCCAGTAAAAAATCTTCCAATTTGAGAAATAAGTCTTGCCAGAAAATATAACTTGTGTTTGTATAAAAAATTAGCTAATCTATAAAAAACAAGAACTAGAAAACCTGGATATAAGAGTACAGCTTCAAAAATACTTCTACATGCAGGATCTTTTTTTAATATATTTTTTGCATCTTCATATAATTCATAAAAAACTCTAAACATAAAAAACTCCTCTAAATACAATCTATGAAAAATATTTAGGAGGTGTTACCTTGATTTTCTACAAAACACTAGAAATATAAAATAATACATGATATAATCATATTTAAGAAAATTGGAGGTAAAAAATGAACGAAAATGGACAAGTAGAAGGAAGAAATGCAGTAGCAGAGCTTATAGAAAGTGGGAAAGATATAAATAAAATATTTGTGTCTAGCCGGAGAAAAGCATGGAAAAATAAGTATGATACTTGCAAAAGCCAAAGCAAATCGGAATTGTTATTGTAGAAACAAATAAAAATAAGTTAGATGAAATGTCTGAAACTGGAAATCATCAAGGAATCATAGCGATTGTTCCTCCATTTGAATATGTAGAAGTAGAAGATATATTAGAATATGCTAAAGAAAAGAATGAAGACCCATTTATAATAATCTTAGATGGAATAGAAGATGTTCATAACTTAGGGTCAATAATTAGAACAGCAGAAACAGCAGGAGTCCATGGAATAATAATTCCAAAAAGAAGAGCGGTAGCTGTAAATGCAACGACAGTAAAAACATCAGCAGGTGCAGTAGAACATATGAAGATTGCAAGAGTTAACAATATAAATGAAACAATAAATAACTTAAAAAAACAAGGAATATGGATATGTGGAACAGACATGGCAACAAAAAACTTTTATTACAATCAAGACTATAATATGCCAATAGCAATAGTAATTGGAAGCGAAGGGAAAGGAATGTCAAGACTTACTAAGGAAAACTGTGACTTTTTAGTAAAAATTCCAATGAAAGGAAAAATTAATTCACTAAATGCATCAGTATCTGCAGGAATTGTGATATATGAAGTGGTAAAAAATAGAAATCTATTGCAAAAATAGACAAATTAAATATAATACGGGAAAAGGTGATCATATGGAAGAAAATAGCATAATAAGTCCTGAACTTGAAGATATAGAAGAAGAGAGAATTGAAAAAACTCTAAGACCAAAGACTTTAGAAGAATATGTAGGACAGACAAAAGTAAAAGAAAATATGAAAATATATATAGAGGCTGCTAAAAAAAGAGGGGAGCCCCTTGATCATGTCCTTTTGTATGGACCTCCAGGACTTGGAAAAACAACTCTTTCAAATATAATATCAAATGAAATGAATTCAAACATAAAAATAACATCAGGACCAGCAATTGAAAAGCCAGGAGATTTAGCAGCATTACTTACAAACCTTTCAGAATTTGATGTTCTTTTTATAGATGAAATACATAGATTAAATAAAAGTGTAGAAGAAATTTTATATCCTGCATTAGAAGACTATACTCTAGATATAATAATTGGAAAAGGTCCAAGTGCTAGGTCAATTAGATTAGACCTTCCAAAATTTACATTAATTCGGTGCAACAACAAGAGCAGGATCACTACAAGCACCATTAAGAGACAGATTTGGAATAGTTGCAAGACTAGAATTATATAGCGAAGAAGAACTTACAGAAATTGTAAAAAGGTCAGCGAAAATATTAGAAATAGAAATAGAAGAAGAGGCGGCAGGAGAAATAGCAAGAAGATCTAGAGGAACTCCAAGAATTGCAAATAGAATTTTAAAAAGAGTAAGAGATTATGCAATTGTTTTAGGAAACCGGAAATATCACCTTAGAAACATCAAAAATTGCATTAAATAGGTTAGAAATAGACGAAATAGGACTTGATGAAACAGATAGAAAAATGTTAAAAACAATGATAGAAAAGTATAAAGGTGGTCCAGTAGGACTAGAGACAATTGCTGCAACAATAGGAGAAGAAGCAGATACAATAGAAGATATGTATGAACCATATCTAATACAGCTTGGTTTCATGTCACGTACATTAAGAGGAAGGATAGTTTTACCAGAAGCATATAGACATTTGGGAATAGAGTATGAAGGATAGTAAAGAAACAAAAAAAGTATTATTACATACATGCTGTGCACCATGTAGTGTATATTGTATAGATTCTTTAAGAGAAGAAGGAATAGAGACGACCGTCTATTGGTATAACCCAAATATACATCCATACATGGAATATAAAGCAAGAAGAGATACATTAAAAGAATATACAAAAATGATAAATGTTAAAGCCATATTTGAAGAAGAATATGGCTTAAAAGAATTCTGTAAAAATGTTATAGAAGATTTAGAAAATAGATGTAAAAACTATTGCTATAAAGTTAGATTAGAAAAAACAGCAAAATACGCTAAAGAAAATGGATATAATGCAATATGCACAACGCTCCTAATTAGTCCATACCAAAAACATGAAATATTAAAAGAACAAGGAGAAGAAATTGCAAAAAAATATGGATTAGAATTTTTGTATAGAGACTTTAGGCCAGGATTTAGAGAAGGGCAAAGTAAAGCTAGGGAGCTTCGGACTATATATGCAAAAATACTGTGGTTGTGTCTTTTCAGAAGAAGAAAGATATCAAAAGCAAATAGAAAAAGAAAAAATTTAGGAGTGTGGAGCAAAATAGAAGAAAATAGAATATATGTTACATCTAATGATAATGAAACAATATTAAAATTTCCTAAAATTAATATCCAAGCTAAAGCATATATTGGAAGAAACGGCATGACAAAAGATAAAAAAGAAGGAGACGGTAAAACCCCTATTGGTGAATTTGAATTAGGTATTATCTTAGGCTTTCCTGAAGTAGTAAAGAACATAAATGGATTAACATATACACAAATAACAGAAGACATGTACTGGGTAGATGACTCAAAATCTAAATATTATAATAGATTGGTAGATATAAAAGAGACAGAAAAAGACTGGAACTCAGCAGAACATTTAATAGATTATAAAGTGCAGTATGAATATCTAATAGAAATAAAAACAAATCCAAAAAATATTAAAGGAAAAGGAAGCCGGGATATTTTTACATTGCACAAACCATAAACCAACAGCAGGTTGTGTAGCAATAGATAGAAATGAAATGAAAAAGATAATAGAAAATATAGATAAAAATACAAAAATAGAAATTAGAAAAGAGGAATAAAATTGGTAAAAGTATTATTTGTATGCTTGGGAAACATATGCAGGTCACCTATGGCAGAGTATGTATTTAAAGATATGGTAAAGAAAAAGAATATAGAAAATATCTATATAGATTCTTCAGCAACAAGTAGTGAAGAAATAGGAAATTCTATGCATTATGGAACAAGAAATAAATTAAAAGAAATGAATATAGAATATGGAAACCATATAGTTAAAAAGCTAACAAAACAAGATTATGATAAATTTGATTATATAATTGGTATGGAAGAACAAAATATAAAAGATATAAAGAAAATAGTAGGGCAAGATACAAAAAACAAAATATATAAATTATTAGATTTTTCAAATAACCCAAGAGACATTGTAGACCCATGGTATACAGGAGATTTTGATACAACATATAATGACGTTGTAGAAGGACTAGAAGGCTTTTTGAAGCATCTTAATCTTTACTCTGGGTAACAATTAAGATTCCATCTCTAATAGAAATAGTTGCAGTGTCTTGCACAATTTCATTACTTACACCTAAACTTTTCCCGAATAGATAAAGAAAAATCATGTGTGCAGTATTTAAAACCTGTTAGTGTAAGACCTGTAACTAAAGTAGTAAGTGGTATTAAAGATATATATTTACCATAAAGTTCTGATTTTTTTAATTCCAAATAACTGTCTATCAAATAAATCTTATTATTAACATCTAATATTTGACAGGGAATACCAGCTTCTAATGCGTTTTTTAAAACATGAATATTAGCAAGTGCATGATCCATTCTTTTACCTAGTGCACCAAGTATTGTAATATTAGAAGGCTTAAGAGAAATTGCAAGATTTAAAGCAATATCAGTATCTGTAAAATCTTTTTCAGGAATATATTCATGAAATTCGATTTTACTATTACTCTTGTAGTAATTTAATATATTATAATTTACGGAGTCTAAATCTCCAACAACATGATTTGGTATAATATTCAATTTATATAATGCTTCTAATCCCTTATCAACAGCAATAATAGTTTGATTTGAATGCTTTTTAAGATAATTTTTTAACAATTCTAAATTAATATCTCCGCCAGAAATAATAACAATTTCCATTTATTTAATATCTCCTTATATAATCTATCATAATTAAAACACAATAATTAGATATAATCAATATAAACTAAAAAATAGCGGGGACTAAATTTTAGCCCCCAATTTTGTTACTCTTAATCGGTATACCCACCATAGATATTGCTCATGTTGTAGTAGCCCGGCTTCTGCTTAAGCAAAAATTCCGCCGCCTTAATAGCACCTTCAGCAAAGATTTCGCGTGAGCCAGCATTGTGTTCCATCTTAACAAAATCTGATCCTTTTGAGAATATAACCGTGTGATTGCCAGCGAATCCATCCATTCGGAAAGATGTGATGCGGATTTCCATAGGTTTTCGTTCTCCATCGGGACAACCCAAGACAATCTTGTATTTACCACCTAAGACTTCGTTAAGAGCTTCTGCTAAAGTGTTAGCTGTTCCACTGGGTGCATCTTTCTTCTTAGTGCCATGTACTTCGATGATATCGATGTCATAGCCCTGATAGCCTCGACTTTTTGCCATATGGCACACATCCTGTATAAACTGATAAACAGAATTAGACATGTTATATGCTTGGAATACCGGGATTACCGTCTGTTCTTTCATATCCGCAATAATTCCCCCACCAAGCTTCGTTGTGCCGGTCAAAAGCGGAATGTTCAGCTTTTTTGCAAGCCGATAAACATCGTGGACAGCCGAAGCAGTGGAAAAATCAATAATAAGATTGGCATGAAGATTAGTGTTATTTGCGATTGAAGAAGGATGAGTGTAAACATGAAAATCTCGTTTAATCTCACGCACATCTAAACCTGCACAAACTTTCCACCCCGGATGCTGATTTACCAGCTTTGTGATAAGCTGGCCCATCTTACCTTCACACCCGCTTACTACAATATTAACCTCTTTTCCCATACTTTTTGTTCTCCTTTCAATTGTTTTTTAGGGAAATTAACAGTAACAAGTATGATATAAATCATACAAAAAACTGTATAAACAGTATACAATATATAATACCACAGAATTTATGTAAACGCAACAAAATAATCAAAAAATATATAAAAAACTTGTTAAAACTTTATATATTTGATATACTGTAAAAAGTAAATATTAGTATAAACTCTCAAAATAAAAAAAGAGGTAATATATGGCAAATGAAGTACAAAAGATGAGAAAAGTAAATATGAGAATATTCCCAATATATAAAAGAATAGCATGGGACTATCTATTCTTTTACACTATTGATTTCTTATTTTTAACACAGATAAAAGGACTTAGTGCATCAAGTGTAGTACTCAAAAGCACATTCTATGCTTTCTTTAGTATTATTATGCAGATTCCAGCAAATATAATCATAGAATTTTTAGGAAGAAAAAATAGTCTGATCTTAGGTAATATTTTAAACTGTATTTATATGGTAATTATCATGGCAAGTAGAAATCTAGTAGATGTAATATTTGCAGAATTTATTTCTGCCATGGCATTTTCTATTAAAAATATTGCAGAGCCAAGTTTGCTTAATGAATCAATAGTACCGTCTAAATATAAAAGTAAAATATATTCGAAAATTAATGCTAAAGGTGCATCAGGATATTATATGATAGGTGCTATATCAAAAATAATAGCAGGATTTTTATTTAAAATAAATGGTTACTTACCAATTATATGTTCATTAGCAACTTTAATCATTGCAGTTATTCTATCAATGGCATTTATTGAACCAATACAAAAAAAGAAAAACGGAAGTAAAGATATATTATATAAAAAGCAATTAAAAGATATTAAAGACGGATTTGCATATGTATTAAAATCAGAAAGATTAAAAGCTCTAATACTATGCTCTGCTTTAATTGTTTCATTATTATCAATACTTACTAACTATTATGTAAGTCTATTTGAAGATTTAAAAATGTCATCTGTTATTATAGGTATCATAGGGGCAATAGGCAGTTTTATATCTTCATATGCTTCAAAAAAACAACGAGTATTACAAGACAAACTAAAAAATAAGACACTAATAACTATGTCAATCACTCTTTCAATTAGTACAATTGTTGCAGGTATATTTGGAATACAATCTCAAGAATTTGCAAGTTTAATAGTAGTAATTGTAATAATGAACTTCATTGATTATTTTATAAAAGGAGCATATTACACAATAATAGATGAGTATTTAAGAAACTTTACAAATGAGAAAATTGATACTAAAATATTTGCAACTCAAAATCTTTTATCAGGTATAGCTAGAGTTATAACAGGCTTATTTGCATCATTTTTATTAGATAAAACAAATACAGCCTATAGTATGATTATAATTGGTATAGCCTTCACATTAATGTATATATTAGTGGGGAAATACATGAGTAAAAGGGTAGGACTAAAACCAGAAGAATATTCAAAAGAAGAAACTAAATATGATGAAGGGCATAAAGAGTTATAATTAAAAAATTAGGAGGCACAGAAATTGTCTAGATTAGTTTTAATAGATGGAAATAGTATATTAAATAGAGCATTCTATGGAATAGCAGGAAGCAACATGCTTCAAACAGAAGACCGGAACATATACAAATGCGGTGTATGGTTTTTTAGCGATAATGTTTAAAATATTAGACAATTTAGAGCCAGACTATATAGCTGTTGCATTTGATATGAAATCGCCTACATTTAGACACAAAATGTATAGTGAGTATAAAGGAACACGTAGAGGAATGCCAGATGAACTAGCAGCGCAGATGCCACTTATAAAAGAAGTATTAAATGCAATGAATATCAAAATAATAGAAAAAGAAGGATATGAAGCTGATGATATCTTAGGAACACTTGCAAAAAAAGCAGGAAGAAAAGGAATAGATGTAACTATTCTTTCAGGAGACAGAGATACATTTCAACTTGCAACAGACAAAATAACAATAAGAATACCAAGAACAAAAGCAGGAAAGACAGAAGAAGACGACTATGATAAAAAAAGAATAATAGAAGAATATAAACTAGAGCCAAAAGACTTAATAGAAGTAAAAGGATTAATGGGTGATAAATCAGATAACATTCCAGGAATTGCAGGAATTGGAGAAAAGACAGCACTAGGAATAATACAAAAATATAAAACAATCGAAAAACTATATGAAAAAATAGAAACCGGAGAAGCTGAAGAAATAAAAGGAAAGATGAGAGAAAAAATAATAAATGGAAAAGAATCAGCTTTAATTTCTAAAGAGCTTCGGTACAATAAATGTAGAAAGTCCAATAGACGAAAGTATAGAAGAACTTGAAAGAAAAGAATGGGATAAAGAAAAAGTATTAGAAATATTTACAAGGCTTAGATTTAATAAATACATAGATAGATTTTCACTTCGAAACGAAGTAGAAGAAATAAATCCATTAGAAGAAATAGAAAGATGCGAAAATTTAACTGAAAATGATATAAATGAACTAAAAGAAAAAATAGAAAAAGAAAAGCAAATTGTATATTACTTAAACACAAAAGAAGAAAATAACGAAGAAAATATAATAAAGAAAACCATAACTAGCTTAAATATAATAATAGAAAATAAAGTATACTACATAGAAGGAATATCAAATATAAATAAATTAAAAGAAGTCTTTGAAAATTCAGATATAAAGAAAATTGGATATAAATTGAAACAAGACTATATCTTATTAAAACAAATA
Source organism: uncultured Clostridium sp. (assembly GCA_948469655.1). Taxonomy (GTDB): domain Bacteria; phylum Bacillota; class Clostridia; order TANB77; family CAG-508; genus JAAWPK01. The sequence continues at coordinate 16,107 of CAOKMF010000010.1, read as the reverse complement.
GGAATAACACTAAAGAACTTCTATTACGACATAGAAATTGCAGGATATATAATAGATGCAGTGAAAAATAAATATGACATAGAAACACTAGCTCTAAGATATTTGAATTTGGAATTAACAAGATATGTATCAAAGAAAAAGGAAACAAACAAGCAACTTGACCTATTTTCTATGGAAGAAGAAAAAGACGAAGGAGAACAGGAAAAAGCTTATATATATGCATATGCTATAAACAAACTATATCCAGTAACAAAAAAGAAAATAGAAGAACAAGGAAGTTTAGAGCTATTTAGCAATATAGAAATGCCTACGGCAGAAGTACTTGCAAAAATGCAATACACAGGAATTTACGTAGATAAAGAAGAATTAATAGAATTTGGAAGAGGACTAAAGCTTGAAATAGACGAAAAAACAAGAAAGATATACGAATTATGTCGGACAGGAATTTAATATAAATTCCACAAAACAACTAGGGAAAGTTTTGTTTGAGGACCTGATGCTTCCAGTACAAAAAAAGAAAAAAACAGGATATTCAACAGATGTAGAAGTATTAGAAAAATTAGTGAATGAACACCCAGTGATTCAGGAAATACTAGATTATAGGCAACTTATGAAACTAAACTCAACATATGTAGAAGGAATGATACCATATATAAATACAAAAACAAATAGGATACATTCGTATTTTCATCAAACAGCTACGGCAACAGGAAGAATAAGTAGTGCAGAACCAAATCTTCAAAACATACCAACTAGATTTGAACTTGGTAAAAACCTAAGAAAAGTATTTAAACCCAAAGAGCGGAAGCATTTTTATAGATGCCGATTATTCACAAATAGAACTTAGAGTATTTGCACATATTTCTGAAGACGAAAACATGATAGAAGCTTTTAAATGTGGTGCAGATATTCATAGAGAAGTTGCATCAAAGGTATTTGATAAACCACTTGAAGAAGTGACAAAAGAAGAAAGAACAAAAGCAAAAGCAGTAAACTTCGGAATAGTATACGGAATAAGCGATTTTGGGCTTGCAGAGCAAATACATACAAGTAGAAAGCAGGCAAAAGAATATATAGCCCAGTATCTAGAAAAATATAGTGGTATAAAAGATTTCATGGAAAAAATTGATATAGACGCAAAAGAAAATGGATATGTTACAACAATGTTTGGTAGAAGAAGAAATATCCCAGAACTAAAATCACAAAACTTTATGGTAAGGCAATTTGGAAGTAGAGCAGCACTAAATATGCCAATTCAAGGAACAGCAGCAGATATAATGAAAATGGCAATGATAGAAGTAAATAAAAAGATAGAAGAAAAAAATCAAAAATCAAAAATCGTTTTACAAGTACATGATGAATTGTTACTTGAAGTTCCAGAAGAAGAAAAAGAAGAAGCAATAGAAATTTTAAAAAATTCTATGGAAAATGTGGTAAAATTATCAGTACCATTAACCGCTGAAATTTCAAGCGGTGAAACATGGAACGATTGTAAATAATCTTAAGACAAAGGAAGTATTTAAGTGAAGAAAAAGTTAAGCATAACATTAATTTTAATAATACTTATAGTGATAATATTTAAAATATTTATATACCCTATGATATTAAAAAGACTTTATCCTGACAACTATTCAGAATACGTATCAGAATACTCTGAGAAATATAATATAGAAAAAGAATGGATATATGCACTTATAAAAGCAGAAAGCAATTTTAAGGAAGAAAGCATATCACGGAAGCGGTGCAATAGGACTTATGCAACTTATGGAAAAAACAGCAGAAGAAGTATCAAAAGACATTAAGGAAATAGAAGAGATAGACCTAAAAGATGCAAAAACAAACATAGAACTTGGTACAAAATATTTTGCATATCTCATAAAATACTATAATGGAAATTACAATTTAGCAATAACGGCATATAATGCAGGGATTGGAACTGTGGCAAAATGGATAGAAGAAGGAATTATAAAAAAAGATGGATCAGACATAGAAAATATCCCATACACAGAAACAAATAACTATGTAAGAAAAATCCTTAAAAATTATAGAATATATAAAGAGTTATATGAGGAGAAAAAATAATGGTGGATATAGAAAAAGTAAGAGAAAACCTAAAAGGAAGACTTACAGAAAAAAGATATAATCATTCTTTAGGAGCAATGAAATCTGCAAAAGAACTTGCAAAGATTTATGGTGAAAATGAAAGACAGGCAGAATTTGCGGGACTCATACATGACATTGCAAAAGAAATGCCAAAGGAAGAAATAGAAAAGTATATAAAAGACCATGATATCCAAATAGACGAAATAGAAAAAAGACAAATGGGACTTTTACATGCAAAACTTGGAGCAAGTATTGCAAAAGAAGAATTTGGTGCAAATGAGAAAACCCAAAATGCAATAAAATATCATACAACAGGAAATATACATATGGATACTTTTGCTAAAATAATATATCTAGCAGATAAAATAGAAGAAAATAGAACATATGAAGAAGTGGAAGATTTAAGAGAACTTGCAAAAAAAGATTTAGATAAAGCAATGTTATTTGTATTAGACTTTACAACCACAAAATCTATAAAAAACAAAAAATTAATTCACCCAGACTCAATAAATCTTAGAAATTATCTGTTAACCCTTGACAATAGGTAAAAATTGTATTAAAATATTTAGGTAATTATGATAAAATATGTAAGAAAAGTAGTTACTCCCCGGTAAACTATGAAAGTTTGCGTATTTTTGTAAGAGAAGAATTAGAATGGAGGAAATTAATTGCCATGAATAATACAACATATAGTGTAAAGAAAGATGAAATCGTCAGAAAATGGTATATAATTGATGCAGAAGGCAAACCTTTAGGTAGAGTTGCAACAGAAGCAGCTAGATTACTTAGAGGAAAACATAAACCAACATTCACACCAAATATGGACGTTGGAGACCATGTAATTGTTATCAATTGTAGTAAAGTAATTTTAACAGGTGATAAATTAAATCAAAAAGTTTATAGACATCATTCAGGATATATTGGAGGAATGAAAGAAGTTATGGCTAAGGATATGTTAAAAGACAATCCAGAAAAAGCAATGACACTTGCAATAAAAGGAATGCTTCCTCATAACACTTTAGGAAGAGAAACGATAAAAAAATTAAGAGTATACGCAGGTTCAGAGCATGAAAATCAGGCTCAAAAACCAGAAGTATGGGAATTTTAGAAGGAGGAAAAGTAAATGCCTAAAGCAAATTCAGAGAATAAAACAGTGTTTTATGGTACAGGAAGAAGAAAATGCTCTATTGCTAGAGTAAGACTAGTATCAGGAACAGGTAAAATAACAATAAATTCTAAAGATATAGACGAATATTTAGGACTAGAAACTTTAAAAGTTATAGTAAGACAACCATTAGTTGCAACAGATACATTAAATAAATATGATGTAATATGTACAGTTAAAGGTGGAGGATTTACAGGTCAAGCAGGAGCAATTCGTCATGGAATATCAAGAGCTTTAAATGAAGCAAATAAAGAATATAGACCTGCTTTAAAAGCAAAAGGATTCTTAACAAGAGACCCAAGAATGAAGGAAAGAAAGAAATACGGATTAAAGAAATCAAGAAAAGCTCCACAATTTAGTAAGAGATAACAATGTCTTTATACAAAACATAAAAACCTTAGATGTAGTAATACTTCTAAGGTTTTTGAAAAATATTTGACATTATAAATTTTATATTATAAACCCGCTGACTATGTTCTATAATAATACGAACACAGCCAGCGGGTATTCTTTGTTAACTAAAATGACTCAAATATAATTACGGTCATTCCTAACTCCTGCCAGCAACAGATAACCTGATTTCGTCCTTTTTTTATTTCATAGAGATCAGAAAGAAATTCTTCAAATTTCTTCCTATCATAAAAGGACAGGTAACGTCTAAAGCTGAGACAATATGACTCACAGAAAAAAGGGAAAGGATTTAGACATGATTTTACAGTTTTAATCCATTCAAAACTTTTTTAAAGGGGCATTTCCCTCAAATCAATCATTCCATACCGCGATTTTACCATAGTTAACATCCTCCTAAATTTTTTAGTAATTAAAATTATATCACAAAAATAATACATATTCAACATAAAAAAATATCTTGATTTCAAACCAAAAATATGATATATAAATAGAAAAATAACAAAAATTTTAGGAGGTAATATATCATGGAATTAAAAGGTTCAAAAACAGAGAAAAACTTATGGGAAGCATTTGCAGGAGAATCACAGGCAAGAAATAAATATACATATTATGCAAGTAAAGCAAAAAAAGATGGATATGAGCAAATCGCTGCTATATTCCAAGAAACAGCAGACAATGAAAAAGAGCATGCAAAAATATGGTTTAAGCTATTAAATGGTGGAAACATTCCAGAAACAGCAGAAAACTTAAAAGCAGCAGCAGGTGGCGAAAACTTCGAATGGACAGACATGTATGCAAGAATGGCAAAAGAAGCAAAAGAAGAAGGCTTTGATGATATAGCATTTTTGTTTGAAGAAGTTGGAAAGATAGAAAAAGAACATGAAGAAAGATATTTAAAACTATTAGAAAATGTAAAAGACGGCTTAGTATTCTCAAAAGACGGAGAAAAAATTTGGAAATGTAGAAACTGCGGACACATTGTAATTGGAAAAGAAGCACTAGAAGTATGCCCAGTATGTAATCATCCAAGAGCATATTTTGAAATAAAAGCAGAAAATTATTAGTATATAAAGGAGTAAAGATATGAATAAATATAGATGTACAGTATGTGGATACATATATGATGATGAAAAAGAAGAAGTAAAATTTGAAGACTTGCCAGATACATGGGTATGCCCATTATGTGGAGTTCCAAAATCTTTATTTGAAAAAGTAGAAGATTAGAAATAGAAGGCCTGTTTAGCTTAAGAAAAAATTAAGCTAAACAGGCTTTAAAAATGCTTGTTTTAGAAAAACATATATGATATAATCAAAAATAATTGATAAAGGAAGAAATATATGGAACAAAAAAGAGTAGATAAAATAAACTATTATTTATCAATAGCAGAAGCAGTTGCATTGCGTGGTACATGCCTTAGAAAAAACTATGGATGTATCATTGTAAAAAATGATGAAATAATTGCAACAGGATATACAGGAGCACCAAGGGGTAGAAAAAACTGTATAGACTTAGGATACTGCACAAAGAAAAAAATACTTCCTGAAACTAGACATCGGTGGATATGATGCATGTAGGTCAGTACATGCGGAACAAAATGCAATAATAAGTGCATCAAGAAAAGACATGATAGATGCGAGTCTATACTTAGTAGGCATTAGAAAAGACACAGGAGAATATGAAGAAGGAGCAGACTCATGTCAAATATGTAAAAAAATGATAATAAATGCAGGAATAAAAGAAGTAATAGTAAAAGACGAAAGCAAAATTCGGATACAAAATTATAAAAGTAGAAGATTGGATAGAAAATGATGAGTTATTGGAACGGAAAAACCACATACTAAAAGTTCAAAAAAGAATCAGCATCTTGCGTCGTTGTTCTGCGGACAAATTATTCTCGATAGGCACCAGCCTAATCTGCGATAATTTGCCTTGAACGCCTAGCAATATACTAATTCTTTTTCGAACTTAGGAAGGAGAAGCAGATGGCAAAGCAGGTAGTTGCAATTGTTGGAAGACCGAATGTACGGAAAATCAACATTTTTTAATTATATAATTGGTCAAAAACTATCAATAGTCGAAGATAGACCTGGTGTTACAAGAGACAGAATATATCGGAGATGCCGAGTGGCGTGGAAGAAAATTTACTCTTATAGATACAGCAGGACTAGAACCAAAATCGGAAGACAAGATACTAATCTCAATGCGTGAGCAAGTACAAATTGCAATAGACATAGCAGATGTAATAGTATTTATGACAGACATGAAGCAAGGTATAACAGAGCAGGACAAAGACGTAGCAATGCTTCTTAGAAAAACAAAAAAACCAGTAGTTTTAGTATGTAACAAAGCGGACAAATTTGGAAAAGAAAACAATGATATATATGAATTTTACAATTTAGGAATAGGAGAGCCACATGCAATATCTTCAGTAAATGCTTCTGGAATAGGAGATGTATTAGACGAAATATATAAACACTTTAAAGAAGAAGACGAAACTGAAGAAGACGAAGGGATAATAAAAGTTGCATTAATTCGGAAAACCAAATGTACGGAAAATCTTCACTAGTTAATAAAATACTTCGGGGAAAATAGGGTAATAGTAAGTGATGTGGCAGGAACAACGAGAGACGCCATAGATACGCTTTACGAAAATGAAGAAGGTAAATATATATTTATAGATACAGCAGGGCTTAGAAGGAAAAATAAAATAAAAGAAGATATAGAAAAGTATAGCATTATAAGAACAATGCTAGCAATAGAAAGAGCAGATATATGTCTTCTTATGATAGATGCAAAAGAGCGGTGTTACAGAACAAGACACCAAAATTGCAGGAGAAGCACACGAAGCAGGAAAGGGAATAATAATAGTTGTAAACAAATGGGACGAAATAGAAAAAGATAATTACACGATGGAAAGTTACAAAAAAGATGTATATAACAAACTTGCATATATAACATATGCACCAATAATATTTATTTCAGCATTAACAGGACAAAGAATAAATAAATTATTTGGAATGATAAACGAAGTTAATAAATACAATTCTATTAGAGTAAGTACAGGCGTATTAAACCAAGTAATAGATGAAGCAATAGCAATAACTCAGCCACCAACAGATAAAGGAAGAAGACTAAAAATATTATATGTTACACAAGCAAGTACAAAACCACCAACATTTGTAATATTTGTAAACAACAAAGAAATTTTTCACTTTTCATATGAAAGGTACTTAGTAAATCATATTAGAAAAGAATTTGGAATGACAGGAACACCAATTAAAATCATTGTACGAGAAAGATTCGAGGAATAATCAGCAATCTACGTCGTTATTCTGCGGTTAAATTTGCTCAGACAGGCAAGAGCCTAGTCTTCGACAAATTTACCTTGAATGCCTAGTATCTTACTAATTCTTGCTCGAATCAAGATATCAATATAAAATAATAATAGGAGGTAGTAAAAATGATAGTAGTAATAATAGTAGCAATCATAGCATATCTTATAGGAAGCGTAAATTTTTCAGTAATAATCAGTAAAAGAGTAGCAGGATTTGATGTAAGGGAAAAAGGAAGCGGAAATGCAGGAACAACAAATATGCTTAGAAGTGTAGGAAAAGGAGCAGCAGGAATAACACTCTTATGTGATGTACTAAAAGGAGTAGTAGCTGTAATGATAGCACTTCTAATAAGTCAAATTGCAAAAGATACAAGTGGTGCATTACTTGTACAAACAGCAGGATTTGCAGTTATTGTTCGGACATACATTCCCAGTATTCTTTGGCTTTAAAGGTGGAAAAGGAATTGCAACGTCCCTTGGAGTATTACTTTGCATGAACTGGAAAGTAGGACTAATATGCCTAGTATTTGCACTAATCGTAATGGTGGCTACAAGAATGGTATCTGCAGGTTCTTGTACTGCAGCCGTATTATATCCAGTGCTTACTTTATTTGGAGTACAAGAAGCACATTTACTTGTACCTCGGAAACTATGTGATATTTAGCATACTACTTGCACTTTTAGTTTTATTTAATCATAGACAAAACATAAAAAGAATATTAGAAGGAAAAGAAAATAAATTAAGCTTTTCAAAATAGCCAAATAAAATTTAGGAGGGACTAATGAAAAATATTTGCATAATCGGAAGTGGAAGCTGGGGAGTAGCACTTAGTATACATTTAGCAAATTTAGGACACAATATAAAAATATGGTCATTCACAGAAGAAGAAAAAAACTTAATAAATATCGAGCATAAATGCAAATTTTTACCAAATGCAGTTATACCAGAAAACGTATATTGTACGAATTCTGTCGAAGAAGCCATAGAAGGAACAGATATAATTCTTCATGTAACCCCATCAAAATTTACAAGAGAAACAGTAAAAAAATATAAAGAATATGTAACAAATCAAATAATTGTAATATGCTCAAAAGGATTTGAAAAAGAAACTCTAAAAACTTTAGATGAAGTAATGGAAGAAGAACTTCCAAATTCTAAACTAGCAGTACTTTCGGGACCAAGTCATGCAGAAGAAGTTTCACTATATGTACCAACAGCATTAGTTGTAGCATCAAGAAACAAAGAGGTAAGGAACCTTATTCAAGAAGAATTTATGAGTGAAACTTTAAGAATATATACATGTGAAGACGTAAGAGGAGTAGAGCTTCGGTCGGAGCACTTAAAAATATAATAGCATTTTGTGCAGGAGTAGCAAGTGGAATAGGACTTGGAGACAATAGCTTTGCAGCCCTTATAACAAGGGGGCTAAAAGAGATATCAACACTTCGGAGAAGCTCTAGGTGGAGAAAAAGAAACATTTTATGGACTTACACGGACTTCGGAGACTTAATTGTAACTTGCCTAAGTGAACATAGTAGAAACAGAAGAGCAGGAAAACTAATTCGGACAAGGAAAAACAGTAGAAGAAGCAAGAAAAGAAGTTGGAATGGTAATTGAAAGTATAGATAATATAGAAGTTGCATATGAGCTTGGAAAAATAAACAATATAGAAATGCCAATACTAAATACCGTATATGACATATTATATAAAAACTTATCTGCAAAAGACGGAGTTTCAAGACTTATGCAAAGACAAAAAAAATCTGAATTCTAAAAAACGGATTAACAGTTTCTAAAATGCTATGCATCTTTAAGAAACTGTAACATTCGCATATTTATCTTGTACGGAGCTTTTCACTACATTCGTGGCGAAAATTCCTACAATCTAAAAAAATCCAGTATAAAATCACATAAATTCACAAAAAATATTAATTAGAAAGGAATGTGAAAGTATGGAATTATTTGAGAAAATCGGAGATGCTGCAAGTAAAACATATAAATATACAGCAGAAAAGACTAGCAAGATTGCAAAAGAAACAAAACTCAAAATGAAAATTAATGATTATAAAAAAGAAATAGAAAAAATATATAGAGAAATAGGAGAAACAGTATATGAAAAATCAGTAGTAAATGAAGAAATAGACAAAGAAGAACTAAAAGAAAAATGTGGCAAGATAGATGATATAAGTAAAAAAATAGTAGAATGTAAAAATGAAATATTAAGTATAAAAGAAAAAAGACAATGTAAAAACTGTTATGAAGAAATAGAAATAAATGCAAATTATTGTCCTAATTGTGGATTTCATCAAGAAGAAGTAGAAATTACAAAAAATGAAACTGAAGACATAGAAAAAGTAGAAGAATCAGATGAAGATGAAGAATAAAAATTAGTAAGGGTATCTTTCATAAAGATACCTTATTAATTTATCTGCATTGTTTTCAGTCACATAAATAAAAGCACCTTCGTCAAGGCTAATCCACATATTCATATTATATAAATCTATATTATCAGCAAAAGCCCCAACAATATCTGCAATCTCAATAGGATTTTCAAAAATCTTTTCCCATTTTAAATCATTTTTAAGGATAATATTTTTATTATAAAAATCATTTAGAAACTTAGAAATTTCGCCGATTTTTCTCACTATACAAATTAACAATTGAGTACATAAAAAACCTCCACATCATGATTTATTTTAAGCAAATAACAAAAAAGAATACAGAGAATATTTGGAGTTTTTTTTGTTATAATAATTAAATATGGAGGAAAAAATGAAAAATATAATTACGAAAATATTAATAATAATTATGATAGTGGTTAGTTGTGCCGTAGGATACTTTTTATATTCAAAAAGCAAAAAAGACACAAATGAGACAAATAAGTTAGAAGAAGAAATAGGGTATTTAGATATTAAAATAACAAATTTACTTAATGAGTTAAATGGTATAAAACTTGAAAACTATAAAGTATCAATAAGTAAAACTCAAGAATCAGAGGGGAATACAAATTCGGGATCTAGTGAAAAGGAAAGTAGCAAAAAGGAAGAAGAACAAGAAAGTGATGAAAGTAAGCAAGAAACGACTATAACAAAAATGGAAGAAGAGCAAATAGGAACAGAATCTAATCAAGTAAATTGGACACTTATGCAAGGTGAAATAGAAGTACTTTATTCAGCTTGGTCTACAATAATACTAGATTTATATAATGAAGGTGCAAGTTCAGAAAAAATAGTTGGATTTAGTAATATGATAGATCAAACGCTAGTTGCGATAAAAGAAAAGAACAAAATAAAAACTGCTCGGGAGTCTAGCAGCTATGTATGGATTTTTAGCAGAATTTACAAATAATTCAGAGATGGAAGACATCAAGAAAAATGCAATTGCTACAAAAAGTTATATACTTAATAGTTATACATTTTTAGAAAATGATGACTGGGAAAAAGTACAAATTGAGGTATATAATGCTGAAAAGAAATTTAGTGAGATTATGAAAGATTTAAATAAAAAAGAGGAAAAAAGAAAATATAATATAAATAAAACTTACATTCTGATACAGGAATTAAAAAATTCCTTAGCTACAAAAGACAAAGGAATTTTTTACGTAAAATATAAAAATTTACTAGAAGAATTAAATGTTTTATTTTAATGAAGAATCTAATTTATATTTAAACTTACATTTTTGCTTTATAAATTTTGCAAAATCTTCAGTAGAACCTAAAGAAAATGTGTTTTTTGAAACTAAGAATGCATTTTCTTTTGATACATAAAGATAAAAAAAGTTGTTTGTTTCATATATTTTGCGAAATATAGAATATCTATATTTAAATCTTCCCTTTTTATTTTTAACTTCAAAATCCTTCTCATAAAATGAAAAAGTATTGGTACTATCCTCACCATATTTATCACTCTTAATTTCATTATCTACAATCATTTTAGGTTTAATCGTACGATAGCAAACAAAGCTAACAAGAATAATCGTAATCAAAACGCCTTGAATTCTAGACCCAGAACGAAAGCAAATAATAATACAAAACAAAAGAAGAAATACCCAAAAAGCTGTATATGCCATATAATAAAAATTAAATTTTCTATTATGAAACTTTAAAAATTCTATATAATCATCAGTTGAATATTTTGTTTTATTTTCAAATAATTTATCACCATTTGCCATTATTACTCATTCCTCCAAAATAATTATAACATCTGATAAAGAAATTAGCAATACAAAAATGTTGTAAAAATGGATATAATGTAGTATAATATTACTATTATAAGAGGTATAATTATCGGAGGAAAACATGTATAAGGAATTTGGAATAAGTGAAAAAATAGAAGAACTTGCAAATGAAACAGAAAAAGAGCTAAAAGAGATATTTAATAAAATAGATGAAGATGCATTATATAATAGTCAAAAAGTATTAATGTCATTCCAAAAAAACAAAGTTTCAGAAATGCATTTTGGTGCATCTACTGGATATGGAGAAGGAGATGTTCGGAAGAGATGTGATTGAAAAAATATTTACGGAAGTACTAGGTGGAGAAGATAGCTTAGTTCGTAATCAATTTATATCAGGAACACATGCACTAACAGTTTCACTTTTTGCACTATTAAGACCAAATGATAAAATGCTTGCGATATCTCGGGAAACCATATGACACATTAGACGAAGTGATAGGTATTAGAGAAAATGAGAGTTCATTAAAATCATTTGGAATAAAATATGAAGAAATAGATTTAAAAGAGAATGAATTTGATATACCAAAAATAATAGACACTTTGAAAAATGATAAAATAAAATTAATACATATACAACGTTCAAAAGGATATTCTTCAAGGAATAGTTTGAGCATAAAGCAAATAGAAAATGTTATAAAAGAAATAAGAAAAATAGATAAAGAAGTCATCATCTTTATAGACAATTGTTACTGTGAATTTGTAGAAAGAAAAACACCACTTGACATAGGGGCAGACATCATTGTGCGGTTCACTTATAAAAAATTTAGGTGGAGGAATTGCAACTAATCGGAGCATATGTATGCGGAAAAGAAAAATATATAAAATTAGTATCAGAAAGACTAAACCCACCAGGACAAGGAAAAGAAGTACGGACCATCACTTCGGAGCAAATAAAAGCTTTCTTCAAGGATTATATTTTGCACCACATGTTGTTGCAAGCAGTTTAAAAACAGCAATATTTGCAAGTAGAATGTTAGAAAACTTAGGATATAAGGTTTCGCCAAAGTATAATGAAAAAAGAACAGATATAGTACAAACAATAGAATTTGGAAATGAAAAAGATTTAATAAAATTCTGTCAAGGAATACAAAAAGGTTCAGCGATAGACTCATCTGCTGTACCTACACCATATGATATGCCAGGATATGAAGACAAAATAATAATGGCAAGCGGAAGTTTTGTACAAGGGTCATCAATAGAGTTATCATGTGATGGACCAATAAGAAAGCCATATATTGCATTCTTACAAGGTGGACTAACATATGAATATGGAAAATTAGGAGTAATAAAAGCGGTGCAAGAGTTAGAGGAGGAAAAGAAAAATGGATAGATTAAAAGAATTAGGAACATGGGTAGTTTTAGTTATAGCATTTTGGTTATTTAGTAATGGAATGATATATTTATATTTGCATAGTATTAATTCAGAAAATAGTAATACAAATGTTATTAATAATGTTAATAGTGGTATTTCACAGTCATTATAATGTAAAGAGCTTCATGTTACGGACTTTAAATAACTTAAATTTTTTCAAATGAAAAAAATAAAATATATTTACCTAAATGTATTGAAAAAAAATATAACATGTAATATAATTGTAATAAGTTTGTAATATATTCGAAACAAACTTATTACAATTTTTTAAAATGGGAGAAAGATAGATGTTTACATTTGGTCATGATATAGGTATAGATTTAGGAACAGCAACAGTTTTAGCATATGTAAAAGGAAAAGGGATAACTTTAAGAGAACCATCAGTGGTTGCAGTAGATAAATTAACAAATGAAGTACTAGCAGTTGGACAAGAGGCAAGAAGAATGCTCGGAAGAACACCAGGAAATATAGTTGCAACAAGACCATTAAAAGATGGTGTAATATCAGACTATACTGTAACAGAAAAAATGCTAAAATATTTTATAAATAAAATATGTGGAAGAACAATATTTTCTCCTAGAATAATGATATGTATACCATCACAGGTAACAGAAGTTGAAAAAAAGGCAGTAATAGATGCAGCAACACAAGCAGGCGCTAGAAGAGTATATCTAATAGAAGAGCCAATTGCAGCAGCAATAGGAGCTGGTATAGATATATCAAAAGCATGCGGAAACATGGTAGTAGATATCGGCGGTGGAACAACAGATGTAGCGGTCATATCACTTGGTGGGTCAGTTGTAAACACATCGCTAAAAGTTGCAGGGGACAAATTTGATGAAGCAGTCGTAAAATATATAAAAAGAAAACACAATGTAATAATTGGAGAAAGAACAGCAGAAGATTTAAAAATAAATATAGGATGCGTATATCCTAAAATACAAGATGTAGAAATGGACATACGTGGAAGAGATTTAAGTTCAGGACTTCCAAAAACGATAACAATTCATTCTAGCGAAATGTTAGAAGCATTAATAGAACCAGCTTTGATGGTAGTAGATGCAGTACACTCAGTTCTAGAACGTACACCACCAGAGCTTGTGGCAGATATTAGTGACAAGGGAATATATATGACAGGTGGAGGAGCATTAGTAGATGGTTTAGATAAACTTTTGCAAGAAAAAACCGGAATAAATGTAATGATAGCAAATGATACTGTGTCATGTGTAGCCCTTGGAACTGGTAAAGCATTAGACAATTTAGATGTACTAGATAATGCAAGAAAGAAAAAATAAAGGAAAAATATTTAGGGCGACCAAAGGTTGCCCATTATTATTGTAAAATAAGGAGTAAAAAATGGAAAAACGAGTTGCAATATATACGCTTCGGATGTAAAACAAATCAATACGAATCAAATGCAATAATTCAAGAATTTATGAAACATGGATATAAAGTTGTAGATTTTGGAGAATTTGCAGATATATATATAGTAAATACTTGTACAGTAACAAATATGTCTGATAAAAAATCAAGACAAATATTAAGACGTGCAAAAAATAAGAACAAAGATAGCATATTAGTTGCAACAGGATGTTATGCACAGGTTTCAAAAAGTTTGTTAGAAGAAATAAAAGAAATAGATATAATACTTGGAAATAATGAAAAAAAAGATATTGTAAAATATGTAGAAGAATTAAAAAAAGAAAGAGAAGAAAAAATTACAGATTTATTTAAAGAAAAAGAATACTTAGAATTTGGGAGAGTGGTATATACAGAAAAAACAAGAGCAGCTGTAAAAATTGAAGATGGCTGTGATAATTTTTGTTCGTATTGCATTATTCCATATGCAAGAGGAAGAGTAAGGAGTAGAAGGCTAGAAAATATAATAAAAGAAATAGAACAAATTGCGAAAACAGGAATAAAAGAAGTTGTTTTAACAGGAATACAAATAGCTTCATACGGAAAAGACTTAAGCGAAAATGTAACTCTTATAGATTTATTGGAAGAAATAAATAAAATAAATCGGAATAGAAAGAATAAGACTTCGGTTCATTAGAACCAAGACTACTTTCAAAAAAGTTTATATCAAGACTAAAAAAATTGGAAAAAATTTGCCCACATTTCCATTTATCACTCCAAAGTGGATGTACAAAAACATTAGAAAGAATGAATAGAAAATACCGGAAAAGAAGATATAATAGAAGTCGTAAAAGACATAAGAGATAACTTTGAAGATGCTATACTTACAGCAGATATAATAGTTCGGTTTTCCAGAAGAAACAGAAGAAGAATTTGAAGAAACATATAACTTATTAAAAGAGATAAGATTATATAAAGTACATGTATTTCAATATTCAAAGCGACAGGGAACAAAAGCAGCAGAGATGCCACGGTCAAATTTCTCCAAATATAAAAGAAGAAAGAAGTAAAAAGCTAATAGAACTTTCTGATAAGATAGGGGAAGAAATAAGAAATACATATATAGGTAAAAAAGTCGAAGTATTAATAGAAGAAAAGCAAAATGATGGATATTGGAAAGGACATACAAAGAACTATATATGTGCTTTAGTAAAAAGCACAGAAAAGGATATAAAAAATGAAATTGTCTGTGTAACAATAAGGAAAAACATACAAGAAGAAGTAATTGGTGAGAAACAGTAGTGTTTACATAATTCAGCATAGCTTGACTTTTATCAAAAAAAATAGTATAATATAAATAGCATAGGTAGATTTACCTATTTTATATAAATTTACTCTTAGAGCGAGGGACAAAGTTATTTTGGATTTCGCATCAAATAAAACGGTACTTTGAAAACTAAAAACGCCGAAAGGCAAATAAAAGGAGGAGACTTTATGAAGACAAACAACAAACACAACAAAGGATTTTTTACACGGCTGCTAATGGCACTGGCGATTATGACAGCAGTCATTATCACAGATTCCAGCGTAGCTCTGGCAGCTGAGCCGGCGGAGGGTATTAGGATTGAAATCCTTGGTGACTCTGAGATTACCATTAAGAGGGGAACCAACTATGTTGATCCCGGCTTTAAAGTAGTCAATGAAAAAGGGCAGGAACTCCCCGACCTGCATGAAAAAGTAGAAATAAAATTCTACGAATTCAAACAGGTTGATGGGAAATGGCAGGAAGTCCTGCTTAACCCCTTTGACACCAATAGGATTGCAAAAGTTAAGGTTCGGTACAGCGTTGATGTACTCGTAGACGGAAAAGTTATTACTGTAACAAAAGAAAGAGATCTGAACATCGTGGACCAGTTCGACCCTGAGTACAATGCTTGGGCAACACAGCAGATAGCTCTTCAAAAAGCTTATAATGATGCTGAGAAGTTGAAAGGTACTTCTGTAACCATATCTACCGTCAAGGGGGCAGGTGACAGCAAAAAAACCAGCGATGGCAAAAATCACAGTGACGAAACCGGTGGCACAAACATTGGCGGCGGCGGTGGAAACATTGGCGACGGTGGC
>CAOKMF010000009.1 GCA_948469655.1 uncultured Clostridium sp. | reverse complement strand
CTATTATTTTAAGAAGTGCTTGCTGTACTCCTTCTCCACTTACATCTCTTGTAATTGAAGGATTTTCAGATTTTCTCGTTATTTTATCAATTTCATCTATATATACAATTCCTCTTTCTGCAAGTTCTATATCATAATCTGCAGCTTGAATTAATTTAAGTAAAATATTTTCAACATCTTCTCCTACATATCCTGCTTCTGTAAGGGTCGTAGCATCTGCAATTGAAAATGGAACTTTAAGTATCTTTGCAAGTGTTTGTGCAAGAAGTGTTTTACCAGAACCAGTAGGTCCAAGAAGTAAAACGTTACTTTTTTGTATTTCTACATCATTTGCTTCTTCTTCATTGTTTATTCTTTTATAATGATTATATACTGCAACTGAAAGTGTCTTTTTTGCATTTTCTTGCCCTATTACATATTCATCTAATATACTTTTTATTTGAGCTGGATTTGGAAGTTCTTCATCTTCACCAAGCGCATATTCTACATTTTCTTCGTCAAGTTCGTCTTCTTCAACTATATTTTTGCAAATTCCAATACACTCATCACATATATATACACCAGGTCCTGCAACTATTTTTTTAACATTTTCTTGTGTTTTACCACAAAATGAACATTTTACATTTTTTGTATCTTTTGACATATTTCCTCCTATTAAAATTAGATATTAGATAAATTTCTAATATCTAGTTTTGGGTTTATCTAAGTTCAAAAAAGAAACGAGTAATGCTAGGCGGGTGAGACAAATATCGCCTGAGACGTACTCTTGCACATTGATGGTAAATTTGCCTGAGTAACAACAACGCAATACGAAATTTATTTTTTGAACTATGCTCTTTTATCTAAAATTCCATCAATCAAACCATACTCAAGAGCTTCCTCAGCTGTCATGTAATTATCTCTTTCAGTATCTCTATTTATTATATCAAGTGGTTTTCCTGTTCTTTCACTTAATATTTTATTTAGTTTTTCTCTTGTTCTTACCATATGGTCTGCATGTATTTTTATTTCAGTAGTTTGACCAGAAAGTCCTCCTGAAATTAAAGGCTGATGTATTAATACTTCTGAATTTGGAGTTGCAAATCTCTTTCCTTTTTCTCCTGCTGCAAGTAGTACTGAACCCATACTTGCTGCTAACCCTACACATATTGTAGAAACTGGGCATTTTATATAATTCATTGTATCATAGATTGCCATTCCGTCCGTTATAGAACCACCTGGACTATTTATATAAAGTGAAATTTCTTTATCTGGGTCTTCTGATTCTAGGAATAAAAGCTGTGCTACTACTACTCCTGCTGAAGCACTATCTACTTGTTCCCCTAAAAATATTATTCTGTCTTTTAATAATCTTGAGAATATATCATATGATCTTTCTCCCTTATTTGTTTGTTCTATAACATAAGGTACTAAACTATTGTCTATCATACTTATAATCTTTCCTTTCTTCTGTTTAATTTATTTAATCTTAGCATTAGAAACTAAAAATTCGATAACTTTCTCTTGAGCTATACTCTTTGTAATATATTCCATAAAGTTCTCGTTTTGTTCTAATTCTTCTTTTGTTTTTCCATAAACTTTTGCCATTTCTTCTAATTTTTCGTCTACTTTTTCTTTCTCAGCTTCAATCTTTTCTTCTTTTATTACTTGTTCTAAAACAAGTCTTGTTTTTACTGCTTCTTTGGCTTGTTCTTCGCCTTCTTTTCTAAAGTCTTCCATTGTTTTTCCTATCATATTTAGATACATATCCATGTTCATACCTTGATAGCTAAGCCTTTGCTCTGCTTCTTTTACCATATTATCTAATTCTGTATCTATCATTCCTGATGGGATATCTACTTTTGCATCACTACATACTGCTTTAATTGCTTCTTCTTCTGTCTCATATTTTGCTCTTGATTTGTTATCTTCTTCTAATTTTTCTTTAATACTATTTTTAAGTTCTGCTAAGGTATCAAATTCACTTGTATCTTTTGCAAACTCGTCATTTATCTCAGGCATTTCTTTCTTTTTGATCTCATGTAATTTTACTTTGAAGATTGCATCTTTTCCTTTTAAATCTTCTGAAAAATAATCTTCTGGGAATTTTACATTTATATTTTTTTCTTCTTCTGGCTTCATTCCTATAATTTGGTCTTCAAAACCTGGTATAAATGTACCGCTTCCTAATTCTAATTCATGACCATCTGCTTTTCCGCCTTCAAATTTAACGCCGTCTACTGTTCCTTCAAAGTCTATTACTGTGATATCTCCTTTTTCTGCAGGTCTATCTTCCACAGTTACTACTCTAGAATTTCTCTCTGCCATATGTCCTAGCTCATGTTCTATATCTTCGTCAGATACATTATACTCTATCTTTTTTATTTGTATACCTTTATAATTTCCAAGTTTTACCTCTGGCTTAGTTTGGATAATTGCTGTAAATTTTAAATCTTTTCCTTTTTCCATTTGCTCTATATCTAAATCTGGTCTGCTTACAGCTTCTATATTATTCTCTTTTAATTCTTTTTCAAAAATCTCTGGAACTAATTCATTGAATGCATCTTCATAGAATATAGATGGTCCATAAGTTTTCTCAACTATTGCCATAGGAGCTTTACCTTTTCTAAATCCTGGTATGTTAAAATATCTAGCGCTTTTTTCATACACTTTTTTAATAGCTTCTTCAAATTTAACTGCTTCTATGTTAAATTCAAGTTTTAATTCATTTGCGTTTTTTGTTTTCTCAATTTTAATACTCATAATTAAATATTTCCGTCCTTCCATTTTCTTTATAACTTTATAATTATATATGCTTTTTTGGCTTATGTCAATTGTTCTTTGATTATAGCTATAATCTTTTCTACTGTTTTTTCTTTATTTGTATTTTCTATTACATAATCATAATTTTCCATTTTAGATTCTTCAAATTCAAATCTACTAAGCCTTAATTTTATTTCTTCTTCGTCTGGTTTATCTATTCTTTCTTCTAACCTTCTTCTAAGTTCTTCCTTTGGTACTCTTAAAAATATAGTTATAACTTTCATATCTTCTTTTAGCAGTTTAACTAAATTTTCTGTTCCGATTTACATCTACATCTTTTATAACTATCTTTCCCCTACTAATTTGCTCGTTTAGTTCTTTTTTTGGAACGCCATAATAGTGATTATGATGTATATCAAATTCATATAGTTCATTTGCATCTATTCGTCTTTTAAATTCTTCATTATCTACAAATATGTATGTTTCCCCTGGGATATCACCGTGGTCTTATAGGTCTATCTGTGATACTTGGAATTGAAACAGCGTTCTCCATTCTCTTTATTATTTCTTTTTTTACTGTGTCTTTTCCTGCTCCTGCAACTCCTGATAATATAACTAGCATTCTGTTTTCCCTTTCTAAATAATGTTTACTTTTCCCTCTGCAATCTCAACCGCTGCAAGAGTAACAACTGATTCTTCTTTTTTATTTGTAAGTGCATCTTTTCCATCTGCTAGTTGTCTTGCTCTTTTAGCTGTTGCAACAACTAATTCATAACGATTGCTTACTTTTGTTAAAAGTTCTTGTACAGTAGGTTCTACCATCATAATTATTCATCCTCCTTATTCATAACATCTTTATCTAATCTACTGATTACTGTTTCAGGTTGTACTGCAGAAAGTATTATATGTCCTGTATCCATTACAATAACTGCACGAGTTTTTCTACCTGTTGTTGCATCTATAACAAGTCTATGTTCTTTGGCTTCTTGTATTAATCTTTTTGTTGGTGCAGCTCCTGGTGAAATAATACATATTATCCTATTTGCAGCTATTATATTTCCATATCCTATATTAATAAATCCGCATACTTTATCTTCCTTTTTTTAATAATAATTAATATTTTACTACAATTTTTCAATTAAGTCTAGTAAATTAATAGATTTTTTTAGAATTTTTATTGACTTTTTCAAAAAAACTGGTATAATAGTTAAGTAGTTAAAGAAGAAGTCATCCACTTCTCACCTAAGCCAAGTTAAGGTAAAAGGTTATTTATATTTTAATATTTAAATATAGATTTAGTGGATAGATTTGTTTTTTAACAAGTCTATTTTTTTACAAGGGAGGTTTTCATTATAAAACAAGAATTACCAATTAACGAACAAATACGTGCTAGTGAGGTTCAAGTAATTAGCGATACTGGTGAAAAATTAGGTGCAATGCCTTTAAAGGATGCTCTAGAAGTAGCTGGTGAAAAAGATTTAGATTTAGTTTTAGTTTCACCAAATACTACTCCACCTGTTTGCAAGATTATGAATTATGGAAAATACAAATTTGAACAAGCTAAACGTGAGAAAGAAGCTAAAAAGAAGCAAAAAACATTTGAGATTAAAGAGTTACGTGTAACTCCTAATACAGAAGAACACGATTTTAATTTCAAAGTAAAAAATGCTAGAAAATTTTTAGAAAGTGGTTCTAAAGTAAAGGTTACTGTACGTTTTAGAGGAAGAGAATTAAACTACATAAAACAAGGAGAAGATATCTTAAATAGATTCATAGAAGAACTTTCTGATATTGCTACTCCTGAAAAGAAACCTTTATTAGAAGGTAAAAATATGTTTATAATTTTTTCATTAAATAAATAGAAAAATTATTAATTTTAAAGGAGGAAAATTTTATGCCAAAATTAAAAACAAACAAAGCTGCTAAAAAAAGATATAGTATGACAGCTACAGGAAAAGTAAAAAGAACAAAATCTAATAGAAGACATTTACTTGCTAACAAAACAAGTAGACAAAGAAAAACTGGTAAGATCCAAGACGCTTATGCTGATAAGACTTGCGTAGGTGGAATTAAGAAATTATTACCATATGATAATAAATAGTTTAAGGAGGAATTAAAAATGGCAAGAGTTAAAACAGCTAGAATAACACGTAAAAAACATAAAAAAGTATTAAAACAAGCAAAAGGATATTATGGAGCAAAACATTATAGATTTAGAACAGCTAAACAAGCTGTTATGAAATCTGGCATGTATGCTTATGTAGGAAGAAAAGATAAAAAAAGTAACTTTAGAAAACTATGGATAACAAGAATTAATGCTGCAGCTAGACAAAATGGTTTAACTTATAGCAAATTAATCGCAGGTCTTAAAAAAGCAAATATTTCTATTAATAGAAAAATGCTTGCAGAACTTGCTGTAACAGATAGCGAAGCATTTGCAAAATTAGCAGAAGTTGCAAAAAAAGCAAAATAAAAAAATCCCATCTGGGATTTTTTTTTGCTTCATTTTAAATTTACTCCAACAACTCCCCCTATCATTCCGGCAATAATTCCTGAAATCATCATAACTGCTGAATACATATTTAATGAAAAACCACTAACAGTTAAGCTAGATAAAAGATAAATTAGTAAAATATATATAAGTCCAATTAATCCCCCGTTTATAATTCCATTCTTCTTTAGTTGGCTAGTCACAATTGAACTTCCAATTAAAATACTTACAGCCTCTATTGCTATTATTATTGGTGATATTGTGTTTTCTCCTATTTTAGTATATGTTAGTAAAACTGCATATATAAATAGTAATATAAATGTTAAAATCCATGATATGAGAGTTCCTTTTAATATTTTCATATATTTACTTTCTAAAAATTCTCTCAAGTTTCTTTTCCCCCTTTTTTTTATATTAATTAAAAGTTTAAGTTAATACTAGATTATTCATAAAAACTACATTTTAGAATAGACTTTAATTAAGAAATGTTTTAGAGCAGGAATTTGCTCGAATGGGGGTTGTTATGGATAAAAATGCTATGGATTTTCAAGGGGGGTTTTCTCCTTATGATATGCCAAATGATTTTAATATGAATTCAAATGATATGTATAAAGATCCAATGTTTAGTCCTGTAATGCAATATGAACAGGCTTATATGTATTATAGATATCTAAATATGCAAATGGAATATAAAATAAAATGTAAAGAATATGAAAAAATGACTGCAAAAGACCGGAAGAAGAATAGAATGATTTTAATATGCCGAAATGGCCTTTACTAAACTGCAATTTAGTAAAGGCCATTTCTTCTCTTGCTTGATTATAAAACTCTATATCCCATTACAAACAACAATATATCCTTCGTCGGTTCCATTGCTTGACTCAAAGTTCATACCAACGCCTTTCATCCTGACGACCATGGTTAGTTTGACCAAAGTGTCTACCAATTCATCGTATGCGAGTTTTCTTACATTCTCAAAGATATAAGTACCCCCATTATTGTCATCTAAGATGCAATGTGCAAATATACACACCTTTCCACCTTCATGCATTTCTTTAAGAATTCGTTCTCCTTCTTCTCTTAGTTTTTCGAGATTTGGTACTTCGATTACTTTTTGGTCCTCTTCAAGTCCAAACCTTAATCTTTCATAGCGTTTTTGTGCTAATTCATTTGAAAGCTTCATTTCAAACTCCTTCCATTATGTTATTCGTTGTCTAGTTACGTAAGTTTTATAATCACCTCCTAAAATATTTATTTTCCTAGCTGAAAGCCCTATGGTGAAAAACGGAGCTAA
Source organism: uncultured Clostridium sp. (assembly GCA_948469655.1). Classification (GTDB taxonomy): domain Bacteria; phylum Bacillota; class Clostridia; order TANB77; family CAG-508; genus JAAWPK01. The sequence continues at coordinate 61,592 of CAOKMF010000009.1, read as the reverse complement.
CTACTAGATGTTCTTTATATTATAACATAAAACAGCCTAAAAATCTATATTTTATGCTGTCTTTTTTACTTTTATTACTCCACTGTATCGTCTTTTATATAATACTTCGTACCAAGCATTTCGTCTGGCAAATATTGCTGCTCCACAACATGTCCTGGATAATCATGTGGATACTTGTATCCATTTCCATAGCCAAATTCACTCATTCCGCTTCGCTGGTGCATTTCTAATGTGCATTGGTATTTCCCCTGTATCTTTACTTTCTACATCAGCAAGCGCTTTGTTTATTGCAAGATATGAAGCATTCGACTTTTTTGATGTTGCATTATATACTGCTGCTTCTGATAGAATAATTCTTGCTTCTGGCATACCTACCATTGTTACAGCTTGCATGGCAGATGTTGCAACAACAAGTGCCATTGGGTTTGCCATTCCTACATCTTCTGCTGCAGAAATCACTATACGCCTTGCTAAAAACACTGGGTCTTCCCCACCGAGCTAACGCTCTTGCTAAATAAAATACTGCTGCATCAGGGTCGCTTCCTCTCATTGACTTTATAAATGCACTTATATTATCATAATGACTATCTCCGTTTTTATCAAATATAATTTTTCTTTTTTGTACACTTTGTTTTGCAATTTCGTCTGTAATGTTAATACATCCATTTGCATCCATTTTTGTTGTAAGCACTGCAACTTCTAAGCCATTTAGTGCATTTCTTACATCTCCATCTGCCGTTTCTGCAATTTTTCTCAAGGTACTATCTTCTATATTTACATTATAGCTTTTTAGTCCTTCTTCACTTTCTAGTGAGTTTTTTAGGACTTTATATACATCATCAGTATTTAATGGTTCTAATTTGCATACCATTGACCTTGAAATTAAGGCTTTGTTTACTTCAAAATATGGATTTTCTGTAGTTGCTCCAATTAATATTACTGTTCCATTTTCCACAAATGGAAGAAGCGCATCCTGTTGTAATTTATTAAATCTATGTATCTCGTCTATAAATAATATACATTTACCAGACGGATTTAGTAAAAGATTTTGTGTATCTTCAACAACTTTTTTTATATCTGCAACTCCTGCTGTTACTGCATTTATTTTATAAAATTTATTTTTTGTTGTATTGCTTATAACTTTTGCAAGTGAAGTCTTTCCACATCCTGGAGGTCCCCAAAGTATAATACTAGATAATCTATCTGCTTTTATTGTTCTATATAATATTTTGTCTTGTCCTAGAATGTGCTCTTGTCCTACGTATTCTTCTAATGTTTTTGGCATCATTCTATATGCTAGTGGTTTATTTGTATCCATACATTTCTCCTAATCTCTACTTAATATATTAAGACCTTTTCTTATAATATCTTCTACGCTTAAGCCACTTAAGTCTTGTTTTTCAAATGCTTTTTCTATTTCTTTCTTGTTATATCCAAGTACTGAAAGTGCAGATATAGCTTCAAGTGTATTCTCATTTGTACTTGTTACATCTACTTCTTTCTCTCCTATGGCATCTTCTAATTCTACTTTCTTCATTTTATCTCTAAGCTCTAATATCATTCTTTGTGCTGTTTTTTTACCAAGTCCTGGTATCTTTACAAGTCTTGCTTCATCGTTTGTAATTATAGCTAAAGCAAAGCTATGTGGCTCTATATTTGCTAAGATTGTAAGTGCTGATTTTGCACCTATTCCGCTTACTGAAATTAAAAGTTCGAACATTCTAAGTTCTTCTTCTGTTAAAAAACCATATAAACTTATATTATCTTCTCTCACATGATAATGTGTATGTATTTTAACAATCTCTCCTATATTTCCGCTTTTTTCTATGGCATTTTGTGCCATATATATTTTATATCCTATATTATTTGCCTCTACTACAACACTATCTGATAGTTTCATTTCAAGACTTCCTTTTATATAAGCAAACATCTCTTACCTCCTCGTTCGCAAAATAAACTTCGGATTACGTCGTCAATTTTCGAACAAATATCGCTTCAACGTACATTAGTACGCCTTCGCTCATTTGTCTCAATTTCCTAGTACTCCTTGTTTCTTTTGTGAACTCTATTTCTTTTTTTCGAACACATATTCTTATTTTATCATAAAAAAATTTTTTTGCAATAGATTTTCGGTAACTTATTTTATATTTTTAAATATTATATATATTATGAATTCTTGTGAATTAGTTAATTTAGTTTCAATGCTTACATGCCTTATTGTGCAAAATTATACCAATGAAGAGATAGGTCTTCTTGCAGCTGTTTTTACTCAGCTTGGAGATAGTTTGGCAACTATTCTTGCAAATAATGCTTTATGTGAAAATGGTCAAAATGAAAAGCAATTACTTTAATCAAAATATTTGCTTATTTGATTTAAAGCTTTAAAATTGCCTTGTCTTAAAATTTCATATGCAATTATTGCAACTGAATTTGATAGATTTAATGAGCGTAGATCTCCTATCATTGGTATCCTTATTGTATTTTGTATGTATTTTTGTAAAAGGTCTTCTGGGAGTCCTTTTGTTTCTTTTCCAAATAGTACAAATATTTCGTCCATTTTGCTATAATCTACATCTGTGTAGCAATGTTTTGCTTTTGTAGTTGCAAAAAACATGTTATTTTCTTCTGGTTTATATTTTTCTAAAAAATTTTTTAGAGAATCATGTTCTTCTATTTCAAGCTTATCCCAATAGTCTAGTCCTGCACGTTTTAAGTATTTATCTGTTATTTTAAAGCCTAATGGATAAACTAAGTGAAGTTTTGAACCTGTTGCTGCACAAGTTCTTGCAATATTTCCTGTGTTTTGTGGTATTTCTGGCTCGACCATTACTATGTTTAGTTTCATTTCCTTCTCCTAAATAATCAAATTTAACAATTCAGAGATTTTAATTTATAAATGTCCTGTCACGGGTATTATATATAATTTTTATCGTTCCGCTCTCCAAGGCGTTTATCTCCCAGAAGTAAAATATCTTTGGATACACACCTAACGTTTCTCAGAAGATAACTTTGGGTAGGTCGTACTCACTCAAAAAATTATATATGAATACCCTACGCGGGCTTTAAATTTCATGTTCTCTGAATTGTTACATTAAATTAATAGCTATACCCGTTACTGCTCCTAGTATATATAATATAGCTACTATTTTTATATTTTCTTTTACGTTTTTATTTATTCTAAATAGCATAAGTATTCCGAGTTCCTGAGTTTACAAGAAGTCCTGCAATTAGTGACCCAAAACTTATAATTCCCGATAAATATAATTCTGTTATGATTACTGATGACGCACAATTTGGAATTAGTCCTATTAGTGAACTTATAACTGGCTCAAAAAGTTTGGATTCAGACATAAAATTACTTAAATTCTCTTCTCCAATTAGATAAACAATGGTATTTACAATTAGTGTTAGAATAAATATATAAATAAATATGCTGATTGTGTGTTTTAGAGCTGATTTGATAAGGCTTTCTTTACAGTGACAATGTTCTTTTTCGCATAAGTCTATTATTCTATCTTCTGCTTCTTTGTTTTTGTTCCTTAGTCTGATGGCTAAGTCTATTATAAACCCATAAATCATACCCAAGGCAAATTTTAATACAAGTATTCCGAATTATTACCCCAACTGGAACTGCTTTAGATATAAGTATAGGTAACATTTCGTCTGATGTTGATAGATATACTGAAATTAGCGTTCCTAAAGTTATTACTCTTGCAGCATAAAAATTTGTTGCAGCAACCGAAAAACCACATTGCGGAAATATTCCAAATAGGCTTCCGTATGGCTGGTCCGAATTTACCTGATTTTTTTATTTTTTCCTTTGATTTGTCACTAATTTTGTGTTCTATATATTCTAGAATTAAATAAGCAATAAATAAAAAAGGCAATAACTTTAAGCTATCAATTACAGTATCTAAAAGCACATCTAACATTATTTTTCTCCCTTAATTTTTCTTTTTAATTTATTTATTTTACTATATTTTATAAAAAAAAGCAAATCAATATTTAACTCGTGCATAGATTTTTTCAGTATAAATATAATAATATTAATAGATAGACTTAATTTTAACTTGACAAGGTTAATATTTTGATGTTATACTATCTATAGTAGATCGTACCTCGGTTAACCTACGGGCCCGAGGTCATTTTTAATTCAATAGGAAAATCATTTTTCTATTATCATTTGCAAACTTAAGGAGGTAATACTTGGAAAAAATATTCAAAACAATAGATGAGCAATTAGAGATTCTTAAATCAAGAAATATTATTATAGACAATTATGCTAATGCATATAAAATTTTATCTAAAAATAATTATTACTATTTAATTAATGGATATAAAGATTTATTTATTGATTATACAACTAAAGAAGAGAAATATATTAGTAATACCAAACTAGAAGAAATTTATGCTTTATATAAATTTGATAAAGATATAAAAATTAATTTTTTAAAATATTTTCTGCTGATTGAGAATGAAGTTGATACCTACATATCCTATGAATTCTCAAAGTCATATGGGCATAAAAATTATTTAATTCCTACTAATTTTTGTAATCTAAACTCTAAAAAATCTCTTATTAAAAAATTCATAAAAGATGTTAATTTAGAAATTGAGTATCAGTATAAAAATTCCAATGAAATGATTATACATTATTTAGATAAATTTAATTATATTCCTTTATGGGTATTAGTACGAGTATTATCATTTGGAAAAATTTCAAGATTTTATAGTTTAATGAAACCTAAAGAACAAAATGCTATAAGTGTAAAATATAATTTAAGAATAAATGAATTTAAAGTAATTTTACACAATTTAACACTAGCTAGAAATATATGTGCACATGATGAAAAATTATATGATATAAAAATGAAAAATAGAATCTCTTCTACTATTTATCATGAAAAATTGAGAATTAAAAATAAAAATGGTAACTATCAATATGCTACAAGAGATTTATTTTCAATTATTATTATTTTAAAACTATTACTAGAAAAAAAACACTTTATTAAATTTTATACAGAGATAATAAAAAGTATAGAAAATTTAAAGAAAGCATTATCTACAATATCAATAAATAAAGTAATGTATAAAATGGGCTTTCCTAAAAACTATAAAAAATTGTTAAAATTATAATTAAATTATACATTGTAATCAATATATAAAGATTACCGTACCTGACTTTACTTATGTCAGGTACGGTTGCCGTTTGAAAATCAACAAGCCCCTACAAGCTGTTCTGCAAGCAGACAGTCAGACTCGTCACTCTTAGAAAGTGGTTCCCCTTCATAACTGGTAGAACCAACGTTTTTCCTTTTTTCAATCTCAACTGTCCTACTGCTTCCTAATTCTACTGTTACCTTTCCTGAGATCCGAGCCATCAATCTCTTCATAGCTCTTGTACGAAGTTCATAAATAGTTACTGTCATTTTCTTTTCCTCCTGTTTAAATTAAACGATGTTTTTTTGCAACAAGTCAAATTTCGATTTATGTTAATTATATCATATTTTAGTCCAAAGTTCAATACGACAAAATATTTGCATATTATTACAAACTTAATTCAAAATTCACACTGTCACACTACTTTCAGACTTTTTTGTATTATCTTTTTTTGGAGAAGTAATAATTAGTTTATATAGTCTTATACAAATAAGAATCTCAATAAACGATAATATTAGAGATATTGATATAACAAGTATCATAGGATACTCTATTAAAATTAAAGCAAAGCTAAAACTTATTATAGTTCTTACTATTTTTCTTGATAATTCAAGAATAATAATTAGTTCTGCCTGATTTTCTTTATCTGTATTATTAAGCGCTGAGTCTTGTATATAAACCCTATATGGATCTCTTATAAACAAAATAATTATATACCCTAAGCCCATAATCATGAATTTTAAGATTATAGAGCTTTCCGTAAAATATCCTGCAATCATACATAAAAGAGAGATACACAGAAGAGAAGGCAATATAATTCCCACTTTGTCTTTTAATTTTTTATATATTTTATTAAACATTACATTTCCAATTACTCTTACAATTCTAGAAATGCAAATTATTGCTCCTATGATTAATGCTGTGTTTTCTACATTAAATTTTTTAAGTAATTCTTGTTGTATTAACAGCTTTCCATTTTCTTGCCCTGAGTTAACAACCGAAAAGAAAAGACCATATGAAATAATTAATATTATAACTACCTTACAATATTTTACTCTTCTTTTTTCTTTATGTACTTTAGTTTCTTTTGTTTTATTGTATTTAGAAAAATCTATTATATCAAATGATAATATAAAACTTATTAAGCAAAATAGTATACAAAATATCATTGGAAGATAATTATTTATATTAAACATACTACTTGCTATAAATGAAATAATCATTGTAACTACTGCATAGACTGTATTTCCTTTTGTTCTAATTTTTATATAATCGTCACTCTTATCTTGAATTTGCAGATTATTTTTAAGTATTACATTTGCTATATTTATAAATACAGTAGCTATCTCAAAAAATGTTTTTCCAGCAATTGTTATTAAATAGTTATTTCCAAATGTTAACAACACGCTAGACATTAGTAATAAAAAAGAACCTAACCTTACTGAATTTGTATTTCCTAGTATTTTTACTACTTTTAGAATTGGTACTTGAAGTACTATACATATTGCCATTGAAATTGGTGCTAAAGAAACAATCTGAGCTGCATTAAACCCTTTTACTACTGTTAAAAACAATGTATCTATAACAATCCAAAATAACAAATCACTAGATAGCCCATTATACCAAGGAATTACATTATTAAATCTTTTTAATTTTTCTTCGTTCATCTTTTGCTCCATATTTTTTTCTTGTATTAAATAATAACATAAATATATTTAAATTACAATCATATATGTCACAATTCCTATGCTTTCTATAATGAATAAATTTAGCATATTAGATGTAAAAAGATTACTTGTTGCTTCTATTACTCCTTGTTCATCATTTCTTCTTTCGTGATTTCTTTGTGCTTCTATAAATGTTATAAGTTCAGGAATACTTGTTATAAAACCTAAAACAATACCGATTATAGCTTGTGGTATGTTAAATCTACTTGATAAAACATCTAGTGTATTTCCAAGTAAATTTCCTATAATATATAATGCTACTCCTGTTATTCCAAGCTGAATCCATGTCAAAACAGCTTTCTTTTTATTTTTTGCCCACTTCTTCTCTTCTTTAATTTTTCTTTCTTCTATTTCACTTAAGGCATGCATTTTATATACTTTATATGCATTTGTTTTTAAATAATATAGCATTATAAATAATAATATAAATATTGGAACTATCCCAATTTCTGCTTCTATATTTGACATCACCATAGCAATTGGAATTATTATCGTACTAATTATTATTATAAGTTCTATCTTTAGTGCTCTATTTCTTTTTATTACTTTCTCATTTTTATTTAACCTAATTGACCATATGTATTGAATAAAGTTAATTACATTAGAACTAATTATATTAAATATACTTGTACCAAATAGCCCCTGAAGTGAGGAAAAAAATACTGTCAAAAGTTCTGGCATTGAAGTTGCAATTCCTGCCACATTTCCGAACAGCTTTAGGACTTAAGTCCATAATTTCTGCTATTTTCCTTAAAAGCTTTACAAGTACATACTTTGAAATACAAACTATAACCAATGAATAAAATATAAACTTAAAAATTTCTACTATAAATCCCATATTAAATCACCTAAAATCATTATTACCAAAATTTAACATTCATATACAAAAAGAGACGCCAAAATAGCGTCCCTCATATAATTTTTACTTCATTTCACTTATTCTTGTCTCTACTGTATTTAGCATATCTTTATATTTCTCAAGTTTTGCCTTTTCTTCTTCAATCTTTTCTTTTGGTGCTTTTTCTACGAAGCCTTTATTAGCTAACATTTTACTTGCTCTTTCTACTTCCGCTTCTAATTTTTGCTTTTCTCCTTTTAGTCTTTCAAGCTCTTTTTCTACATCAACTAATTCTTCAAAAGGAATAAATACTTCTACACCGTCCTGAACTATTGAAACTGCATTACTTGGAATGTTTTCTTTTCCTTCTTGTATTAATATTTCTTCAGAGAACCCAAGTTTCTTTAATACTTCTTCCATATTCTCTATAACATTTTTGTACCTTTTTGTAACAAATATAAGCTTTGTTTTTTTGCTTGGAACTACGTTCATATTAGCTCTTACATTTCTTATATTTACAATTATATTCTTGATAAGTTCTACATCCTTTTCTTCCTTATCATATTTAAAACTATCTTTAATCTCAGGCCATGTTTCAAGCATGATACTTGAAACATCAGTACCTAATTCTTTATATATTTTCTCTGTTAAGAATGGCATAAATGGATGTAATAGTTTTAGCATAGTTATAAGTGCATTATTTAAAACATAGATTGCAGCTGTCTTTGTGTCTTTGTCTTCTCCATATAGTCTAGGCTTGCACATTTCAATATACCAGTCACAATATTCACTCCAAATAAAGTCATATATCTTACTTGCTGCAATTCCGAACTTCATATTTTTCAATATGATTTGTTACTTCTACTACAAGTTTATCTAGTTTATTTAATAACCATTTATCTTCTAAGCTTAAATCACTTTCTTTATACTCTTCTAGTAATTCTTTATCTGTATTTGAAAGTGCAAATTTTGCTGCATTCCATATCTTATTTGCAAAATTCTTAGCAGAACCTGCCTTTTCTGCTGAGTATTTTACATCATTTCCAAGTGTCATGTTTTGCACTAAAGAAAATCTTAAAGAATCTGCTCCATATTCATTTATAATGTCTACTGGGTCAATTCCATTTCCTAAACTCTTAGACATTTTTCTACCTTGTGCATCTCTAACTAAGCCATGCATAAATACTGTATCAAATGGTATTTCTTTTGTATGTTCTAAGCTAGAGAAAATCATTCTTGCAACCCAGAAAAAGATTATGTCATAAGCTGTAACTAAAGTATTTGTTGGATAGAAGTATTTAAAATCTTCTGTTTCTTCTGGCCATCCCATAGTAGAAAATGGCCATAGAGCTGAACTAAACCAAGTATCTAATGTATCTGGGTCTTGATGTAAGTCTTTGCTTCCACATTTTTTACATTCCTTAGGCATTTCTCTTGCAACATGTACTTCTTTGCAATCGTCACAATAATATGCAGGTATTCTATGTCCCCACCAAATTTGCCTTGATATACACCAATCTTTTATGTTCTCCATCCAATGGAAATAACTTTTATCAAATCTTTCTGGAACAAATTTTACTTTACCTGATTTTACAACATCTATTGCAGGCTTTGCAAGTTCATCCATTTTCATAAACCATTGCATTGATATTCTTGGCTCTACTGTATTATGACATCTATAACATTTACCTACATTATGCGTATAGTCTTCTATCTTTTCAAGTACACCTAGGTTCTCTAAGTCTTTTATAATTTCTTTTCTAGCTGTGATTAAATCCATTCCCTCATATTTTGGAACTAAATCTAGCATAATTCCCTTTTCGTCAAATACATTTATCGCTTCTAATCCATGTCTTATACCTGATTCATAATCATTAAAATCATGTGCAGGAGTTAACTTAACAGCACCTGTACCAAATTCTTTTTCTACAAACTCATCTGCAATTATTGGTATTTCACGGTTTACAATAGGTACTACTACTGTTTTTCCGTATCATATCTTTATATCTTTCATCATCAGGTGAAACTGCAACCCCAGTATCTCCAAGCATTGTCTCAGGTCTTGTTGTTGCAACTGTTACATATTCTTTCTTGTCCTTTGTATAATATCTTATATACCATAAATGTGATGATTCTTCTTGTGGTTCTACTTCTATATCTGATAAAGACGATTTACAAGTAGGACACCAATTTATCATACGGTCTCCCCTATATATTGCACCTTTTTCATACATTCTTATAAAGACTTCTTCAACAGCTTTTGATAGTCCTTCATCCATAGTAAATCTTTCTCTTGTCCAGTCACAACTACATCCAAGACTTTTAAGCTGATTTATTATAGTTCCACCATATTTTCTTGTCCAATCCCATGCTTCTTCTAAAAATGCTTCTCTTCCTATACTCTCTTTTGACTTTCCTTCATTTTTTAATTTTTCTATTACTTTTACTTCGGTTGCAATTGCAGCATGGTCTGTGCCTGGTATCCAAAGAGTATTAAAGCCTCTTAATTTTTTGTATCTAATTAATATGTCTTGAAGTGTCATAACTAGCGCATGACCCATATGTAATTTACCTGTTACATTTGGTGGAGGAATTACTATTGTATATGGAACTTTTATTTTATCAACGACTGGTGTAAAATATCCTGATTTTTCCCAATTTTTATATAATTCTTCTTCAAATTCATTTGGATTGTATTTATCTAACATTTTCTTACTTCCTCCTATCCATTTACAATATTTTCTACTTTTGTTACACTATCTGTTTGTCCTGAGTTATTCATAGTATTATTTACGACGTCTGAACTTGTAGTGTTATTTACGATATTATTTACAATATTATTTTGGACTATATTATTAACCACATTGTTTGGTTTTTCAGTAGGTGTGACTGGCGTCGTGGCTGGTTTTGTATATGTCTTCCATGGGTTATTTTTATCTGGATCTGTTGGATCCCAATTTCTAACAGCCTCATCTGCACTGATCTTCTGAGCTGTTGGTTTTCCAAGTGGTCCTGGGTTTGATGATGAATAAAATTCTACTTTTGTTCCAACAGGGCAATTACTAAATATCCATTTTGCATCTTGTACAGTTAACCTTATACATCCTAAAGATGCCTTAGTTCCTAGTTTATCGTATTCCCACCATTCAAGAGATGATTTATCCTGTGATACATATGGTACTGAATGGAACAGAATAGAGCCTACAATTCTGCTTGCATATTGTCCATATACATCTCCTTCTAATTTTCTCCATGTGTATTTATCTGAGATTGAATATACACCAGACTTAGGTGTTGCAGTTCCTATCGAACAAATCATAGCTTTATATGGAACTGTATATTTTCCGCTTTGAATCTTTTTTATATACAGTTACAACATTTGCCTGATTATTTATCTTTATATAATATGGAATATTTACAGGCTTTGGCTGTTCAGTATTTACCTGGTTTTGCACTTCATTTGGCTGTGATACATTATTTATATCACTTGGATCATTATTGCTATTTAGTTCAACATTTAAAATATTGTTATTATCTTCTTTGCTTTCACTTTCGTCTACATATGAAGTATCTATATCTCCATTTTGTGAGTCAAAATCTTGAACAAAATTGTATGCCCATAAGCCAACAAAAAAACCTACAAGCATCATTATACTTGCTATTGATATCAAAATTATTGTAATTATTCTCTTTTTCTTTTTTATAATATTTTGCGAATTCTCTTTCATTTTCTATCCTTTTAAGCTTAAATGCCATTTTACAAATTAAAATATATAATTAAAACTCCTATAATCGAAATTACAAAGCCTAAAATTTTTAAACCTGCTGATGCTTCATTTTTGTCACCAAAACTAAATAGCTTTGATGAAATACTTCTTGCGTCATATATAAAAATTACTCCTGTGACCGATAATATAAGTCCAATTATTAAAAATATAATATTTCCCATTTTAAAACATCCTTTTAATGTTCATATTTTAACATTTTTTAAAGCAAAAATCAAGAATATTTTTCCCCTATTTTTTATCTTAATGTATAATTAATATTTAAAAGTCAATACTATATATAGATTTAATACACTGGAGGTGCTTAAATTATGTCAAAAGAAAAGAAAAATAACCAAAACAAAGGTAACAACAATAATAATCAAAACAATAACAACCAAAACAATCAAAATAATCATTAATTTTAAAGAAAAAAAGCTCCATTTTGCTGGAGCTTTTTTTCTTATTCTAAATACTTTTTCAAAAATTTTCCTGTATAGCTTTTCTCATTTTTTACAATTTGTTCTGGAGTTCCAACTTGTACTACTGTTCCACCATTTTCTCCGACCTTCTGGACCTAAGTCAATTATATAGTCTGATGTTTTTATCAAATCTAAGTTATGCTCTATTACAACAATACTATTTCCTGTATCTACTAATCTTTGAAGTATATCAACTAATTTATGAACGTCTGCAATGTGAAGTCCTGTTGTTGGTTCGTCTAATATATATAAAGTTTTTCCTGTTGGTTTTTTTGAAAGTTCAGTTGCAAGTTTTACTCTTTGTGCTTCTCCACCAGAAAGCGTAGTTGATGGTTGTCCAAGTTTTATATATCCTAGACCTACATCATAAAGAGTTTGTATTTTTTGTTTAACTCTTGGTATTTTATCAAAAAATTCTAGTCCTTCTTCTACTGTCATATCTAAGACATCTGCAATAGTTTTTCCTTTATATTTTACTTCTAATGTTTCCTTATTATATCTTTTGCCCTTACATACTTCGCAAGGAACATATATATCAGGCAAAAAGTGCATTTCTATTTTTAAAACTCCATCACCTTGGCAAGCTTCACATCTTCCACCTGGCACATTAAAACTAAATCTTCCTTTTTGATATCCTCGTAATTTTGCTTCATTTGTTGTAGCAAATAAATCACGTATGATATCAAATACTCCTGTATAAGTTGCAGGATTAGAACGTGGTGTTCTTCCTATTGGTGATTGGTCTATGTTTATTATTTTATCTATGTTTTCTATACCTTTTATTTCTTTACATTTACCTGGTTTCTCATTTGACTTATTTATTTCTTTTGCAAGTTTTTTATATAGTACTTCATTAACTAAAGTAGATTTTCCGAGAACCTGAAACTCCAGTTACACAGGTAAATACGCCAAGTGGTATTTTTACATTTATATTTTTTAGATTATTTTGTGTAGCTCCAATTACTTCTATTGACTTTCCGATTGGACTTTCTTCTCTTTTTTGGAACAGCAATTCTCTTTCTTCCACTTAAATAATCACCAGTTGCTGAGCCTTGTATTTTCTTTATTTCTTCTGCTGTACATTGTCCGAATTACATTTCCACCATGAACTCCGGGGTCCGAGGTCCGATATCTATTATTTGGTCTGCTGCATACATTGTATCTTCGTCATGTTCTACAACAAGTACAGTATTACCAAGGTCTCTTAGTTTTTTAAGTGTCGCAATTAATTTATCATTATCTCTTTGGTGTAAACCTATGCTTGGCTCGTCTAAGATGTATAATACTCCTGTTAAGCCTCCACCTATTTGTGTTGCAAGCCTTATTCTTTGAGCTTCTCCACCTGATAGACTTCCGAGCTGACCTAGATAATGTTAGATATTCTAGTCCTACATCTAATAGGAATTGTAATCTTTTATTTAATTCTTTAAAAATTTGGTCTGCAATCACCTGCTCTGACTTCGTAAGTTTTAGAGAATTTAGATAATCTTTTATATTAGAAATTGACATTTCTGTAAGTTCATTTATATTCTTATTTCCTACTTTAATACATAAGCTTTCTTTTTTTAGCCTTGCACCATTACAAGTCGGACAATCACTATCACTCATATACATTTCATAAAAATCACGCATACCTTGTGATTTAGTTTCATTATGCCTTCTTTCAAGTGTTGGTATTACTCCTTCAAATGGTGCTGTAAATTTTCTTATGCCAATAGGCGATTCATATTCAAAGTCAATTTTTTCATCACCTGTACCATATAAAATTTTGTCTAAGAAATCTTTTGGAAGTTTTTTTATTGGTTTTGATATATCTACACCATAATGTTTTCCGAATACTTTCAAAATACATTTTAGCCATTGTCTCGCCTTTTTTCATAGTGCTTGAGCCAAAGGCTTTAACTCCATCATATAAGGTCTTGTCTTTATCTGGTATTATTAAGTCAGGGTCCATTCTCATTAAGTATCCTATACCTGTACAAGTAGGACAAGCTCCAAATGGGTTATTAAAAGAAAACATTCTAGGTGATAGTTCTCCTATACTTATTCCACAGTCAGGACAAGCATAGTTTGCACTATACATTTTATCTTCTTTGCCATTTATATTTACTAGTACCATATTTTCTGCGTTTTTTAAAGCAATTTCTACTGATTCTGCAAGCCTATTTCTTATTCCTTCTTTGATTATTAATCTATCTACTATAAGCTCAATACTATGCTTCTTTTTCCTGTCTATATTTATATCGTCTGTAAGCTCATAATTTTCGCCATCTATTCTTACACGAACAAAGCCTTGTTTTTGATATCCTTCAAGTTGTTTTACAAATTCGCCTTTTCTCCCACGAACTATCGGTGCAAGTATTTGTATTTTTGTACCTTCACTTAATGTTAAAATATTGTCTACAATTTGGTCTAGTGTTTGCTTTTCTATTTTCTTTCCACAGTTTGGACAATATGCAACACCAATTCTTGCATACAAAAGACGTATATAATCATATATTTCTGTTACTGTTCCAACTGTTGAACGTGGATTTTTTGATGTTGTTTTTTGGTCTATTGATATTGCAGGTGAAAGTCCGTCTATTGATTCTACATTTGGTTTTTCCATTATGCCTAAGAACTGACGTGCATATGAAGAAAGGCTCTCTACATATCTTCTTTGTCCTTCTGCATAAAGTGTATCAAATGCAAGTGATGATTTTCCAGAACCTGAAAGTCCCGTTATTACTACCAATTTATCTCTTGGTATTTCCAAGTTTATATTTTTTAAATTATGCTCTTTCGCACCTTTTATAACTATTTTATCGTTCATTTTGTCCCCCATTTAAAATAAACTTATGCTATATATTATACAATACTTTAAAATAAAAAACAAGAGTTTGGATAAAATTGCTAAAAAAAGCCACGGACCGAAGAATCTCTTCGTCCCGTGACTGTATAGATTGGGCCTCCAGCCCTGATAGTAGGATTTCTCCCACTTCAAACTATGTACGAGCATCGTACAGTGTTTTATTATTTTATCATATGCTATGTTTTATGTCAAATTCCAATTCTACCTTAAATAAGTCGCCATCAATTTTTATCTCAAACTCCCCACCCTGTAAGTTTGTAAGGCTTTTTGATATTGAAAGTCCGAAGTCCAGACCCTTCTGTTGTTCTCGACTTGTCACCCCTTACAAACCTTTGCATAAGCTCGCTTTCGCTGATATTTAGCTTTTGCTCAGATATGTTTTTTACTTCTATTTTGACTTTTTCTGACTTTTCTGAAACATCTACATACACCCTTGACCCTTTTAAAGCATATTTAGATACATTGCTAAATATGTTTTCTATAACTCTATACATATATCTACTATCCGCTTCTATAAATATTCCTTCTTTTGGAATATCTGCAATTATTTCTAAATCTTTATCTTTAAACTTATCTTCAAATTCTCCTGTTGTCTGATTTATAAGTTCGCCTATGTTTAAAGCTTCTAAATTTAATTTTACATTTCCAGATGATGCCTTTGACGCTTCAACCAAGTCTTCTGTTAATCTCTTTAGTCTATGCGATTTTGCTTCCAGTATTTCGATATATTCTTTTAATTTTTCATTTTCAATATTCTCTCTTTTAATTAAGTCTACATAGTTTATAATTGAGGTTAATGGAGTTTTTATATCATGAGATACGTTAGTTATAAGTTCTGTTTTTAATCTCTCACTCTTGATTCCTTCTTCTACTGCATTTTCAAAGCCATTAGATATATCATTTATATAGTTTACCATCTGCTTAAATTCCCTTGTAAAGCTCTCTTCATTTAGCCTTTCTTTATTATTTCCTTCGTATATGTTTTTTAACATTTCTTCAATTCTCTTAAAGCAATTAATTCTTTGTATAGTTTGATAAAATATATATACAGTTATTCCTATATCAATAAGAATTGCAATTCCGCTCTGCACCATCAAACAATATAAACATAAATACCATGGTAAACAAATATATCAAGCAAAATCCTATTAGTTTCCATGTAATATTTAATCTTTCTGTAAATACATCAATACCTTTTTTTAGTTTAGCTAGCAATTTTTGGCATAGTTTAAACACCTTATATGTTATACTATTTTTTATTATAGTTTTTGCTTTTATTCTTTTTATAATGCTTGTCATACCTATCATAAATAACACATAGATAACTAAATATTCTGTAATAATTGCACTTAAATATAGTTTATAATATATAGTTTGTGTTCCATAAAATATTTCGACTAATAGTACGACTAACGCTATAATAGATATTATAATTCCAATTAATATCTCAATAGGTATTTTATCTATATCATTTAGATCTATTCCTTCTTTGCCCTTTTTATATCCAATCGATATTACAAGATAAATTATAATAACCGCTGTAAGTACCCCACAAATTGGGACTGATATATATATTGCATTTTCAAAAGGTGCAAGAGCATTTAAAATTCCTATAATATATGTAGCATATGAACCTAAATTAAACTGCTCTTCATATGTCATATATATTTCAAAATCTTCTATACTATAATCTACATATATTAAATCCTCTGCATCCACTATAGAAACTTTTTCTTGTGTGCTAGCAGTCGCTCCGTCTTCAGAAATTCCTTTTTGGGCATCAACAACCGCTCCAGTATATAAATTTATATTCTCTCTTCCATAATCGTCAAGTTCTTTATAATATTCACTTTCTGAATAATAGTATTCTCCTATAAATGTATTTTTGTAATTTTCCCAAGTATATTCTAAAATATTTGTATCTGCTTCTATTTCTCCTTTTAATATAGATATCTTTTTACCATGCTGATTTTCTAAATAATTTTTCATTTCTTCTAGACTATATAAAGAGGGATATCCAATATTTGTATATACCTTATTTCTAGGCAAATATCTAATAACAAAATTGCAGTTTTTTAAATATGAAAACTCATTTCCTCTTGTAGTCGTATAATATATTCTTATGCCATCTTCTCCGCTAATATAGTTTTTATTATCATTATGAATTAGTGTGTGAATTTCAGAGCGAAGTGCATTCATATAATAATCTGCAAAGTCTTCACTTTCAAAATATTGTTTATTTAATTCATTGTCATAACTTTCTTTATTTATGCTATAAAATATTGCGAGTATTACACTTCCGAATAAGTATTGGAAGCATTATATAACATATAACTTTTAATATTTTGCTCTCTTTCATTATAATTTAGGCAGACCTTTCCTTATATATTTTCTATTTTATAACCGATTCCCCAAATTACCTTTAGATATTTAGGGTCTTTTGGGTTTATTTCGATTTTTTCTCTTATGTGTCTTATATGTACTGCAATGATATTATCTGCTCCATATGCCTCATCTTCCCACACATTTTCATATATTTGGTCTATTGAATATACTATTCCTTTGTTTTTTGTTAAGAATTTTAAAATGTTAAATTCTGTTGGTGTAAGTTTTACTTCTTTACCTTCTACTGTTACTTTTTTCAAGTCATCATCTATTATAAGTTCCCCAGAACTATATATTTTTTTGTTTTCTTCATTCTCGATTGTTCCAAGTTTTGTATATCTTCTAATGCCTGAGTTCACTCTTGCAATTAGTTCTAGTGGGTTAAATGGTTTTGTTACGTAATCGTCTGCACCTAAGTTTAATCCTTTGATTTTGTCTTCATCTTCTGACTTAGCAGATAGCATGATTACTGGTATGGTTTTTTCTTTTCTTATTTCTTCTATTGTTTCTATTCCGTCTTTTACAGGCATCATGATATCTAATATTACTAGATGTATTGTGTTTTCTTTTAAAACTTTTAGGCATTCTTCTCCGTTATATGCTTTAAGTACATTGTAATTTTCTTTTACAAGGTATATTTCTATTGCTTTTACTATTTCTTTATCATCATCACAAACTAATATATTGTACATACTTTTTTCCATCCCTTTTTATGTATTTTTAGATAGATATATTATATCAGAAATTATCTTAAGAAAAAAGGTATTAATTATTAATTTTTCATTAATACAAAGTAAGTAATTGTTTTTGAACAAAAGTTCGTAAAAATTGTTGACTTTTGTTAAATTCTATATTATGATGTAATAGCCTTTCTCAAGGTAGAAAGGAGGACTGTTTTTATATGAATAACTTATTTGAGTTGCTAAAACTTATATTGATTTATTTGATAATAAAAAATCTAAGTGATTAGCAACAAAAGAAAAGACTAGGTGCGTTATACCTAGTCTTTTTTTGACTGTTTTATTGAAAAACTTATTTATCGACGTCTTGATGTCATTATAACATCATTTTAATTATATGTCAAATTTTTGTTTTCTATTCTTCTGTCTTTGTATCTTCAGCTACATCTTTTACTTCTTCTGCAGGTTCTTCTGATACTGTATCAACAGTTTCTTCTACTGCAGGAGCTTCAGTTTCTACTGCTGGAGCTTCTTCTGGTGCAACAGCTTCAGATACTTCTTCAGCTTTTGCCTCTTCTTTAACTTCTTCTACTACTGGTGTCTCTTCCACTGGTGCTGGAGTTTCTTCTACAACTGGTGTAGCTACTTCTTCTACTGGAGCAGTAGCTTCTGGTACTTCTTCAACAGCCGGAACTTCTTCTACCATTTCTTCTTTTAATATTTGTTCCTTAGTTTCAATTCTTGCTCCAACTTTCTCTTTAGTTCTAGCAGATTTACCTAATCTATCTCTTAGATAGAATAGTTTAGCACGTCTTGCTTTACCTACTCTTACAACTTCAACTTTT
Organism: uncultured Clostridium sp.; assembly: GCA_948469655.1. Classification (GTDB taxonomy): domain Bacteria; phylum Bacillota; class Clostridia; order TANB77; family CAG-508; genus JAAWPK01. The sequence continues at coordinate 42,860 of CAOKMF010000009.1, read as the reverse complement.
TCAACGTTAGGTGAGTGTAAAAGAAATGTTTTTTCAACACCTACTCCATAAGAAATTTTTCTTACTGTAAATGTCTCGTTTACTCCTCCACCTTGTTTCTTTATAATTATTCCTTCGAAAACCTGTATTCTTTCACGGTTTCCTTCTTTTACTTTAACATGAACTTTTACTGTATTACCAACGTCTAATACTGGTACTTTTGATTTTAATTGCTCATGTTCAATAGCTTTTATAACGTCCATTACATTTTCTCCTTTCTTTTTTTACGTGTTATTTCTAAAGATTTTTCTTTTCTCCATTTTTCTATATTTTGGTGATTACCGGCTAAGTAATACTTCTGGAACTTTCATTCCATGAAATTCTTCTGGCCTTGTATATTGTGGATATTCTAACAAATCATCTTTTGAAAAGCTTTCTTCTTCTCTTGATTCTTTTGCTATTACTCCATCTACATATCTTGATACTGTGTCTACAAGTACCATTGCAGGTATTTCTCCACCTGTTAAAACATAGTCTCCTATGGATATTTCTTCATCTACAATTTCATCTATAACTCTTTGGTCAATTCCTTCATAATGCCCGCAAATAAGTATAATATGTTCTTCATGACTTAAATCTTCTACCTTTTTTTGATTTAAAGTCGTTCCTTTAGGCGAAAGGTAAATTACTTTACTTTTATCCGTTTTTACAGATTCATATGCATCATATACAACATCTGGCATTATTACCATTCCAGCTCCCCCACCATATGGTGTATCGTCAACTTTTTTGTGCTTATTTTTTGAGAAGTCTCTTATATTTACATATTCTATTTGTATAAGTTTTTTGTCTTCCGCACGTTTTAATATACTTGTATTTAATCCTGCAAACATTTCTGGGAAAAGTGTTAAAATACTAAACTTCATCTTTTTCTTTTAATCCTTCCAATAAATGAACTATCATTTTTTTGCTTTCTACATCTACGCTTTTTATAACATCACCTATTGCAGGAAGTAGTGTTTGTTTTCCAAGTTCATCTTTTACAACATATACATCATTACTTCCAGTTGGAAATACATCTACAAGATTTCCTAAGTGTTTACCGGTCATCTGTTTCGACTTCCATCCCTATTAAATCTACTATGAAGTAACTATCTTTTGGAAGTTTTACTGCATCAGCTCTATCTATTTTGATATAACAATTTTTATATTCTAAAGTATCGTTTATATCGTCTATACCTTTAAGTTTTAGTAAAACTAATTTGTTTTGGTATTTTACTTCTTCTATTTCCATTTTTATAAGCTTTTTGTCTTTTTCAATGTATACACTTTTTAACTTACTGTATCTTTTCATATCGTCTGTATATGGTACAACTTTGAAAAAACCTTTTATCCCATATGAGTTAACTATTTGACCTATTTCTAATAAGTTATCCATTTTGGATCTCCTTAAATTTAATCAATAAATTCAATTGTAACTTTCTTTTGTTCTTTGGTACCAATTGCTTTAAAGATTGTTCTTATAGATTTTGCAATTCTACCTTCTTTTCCAATTACACGTCCCATATCACCGCTCAGCTACTTTTACTTCAAATACTATACCGTTTTTTGTTTCCTTTTCTTCAATTTGAACACTAGCTTTATCGCAAATAAGGGCTTCAATAATTGTTCTTAAACTTTCTTTCATTGCTTTTACCCCCTTATGCCTTCTCGATTAAAGCTTTAACAGTATCAGTAGGTTTAGCTCCATTCTTTATCCAAGCATCGCATTTTTCTTTATCAAGAGTTATAACAGCTGGATCTTTCATAGGGTCAAATGTACCAATTTGTTCAATGATTTTGCCATCTCTTGGTGACCTAGAATCTGCAACTACTATGTGATAGAAAGGTGCTTTTTTCTTTCCTATTCTTTGTAATCTGATTTTTACCATTTTGTATATTTACCTCCTCTTTAAAATTAATATATTTTTAAAATTTAATAACTATATTTTAAAGTTCTTTAAGTCATTCATATCAAGACCATTTAATGCCTTTTTCATTCCACCTTTTTTGTTTTTCATTTGCTTCATCATTTTCTCAGTCATTTCAAAAGATTTCATAAATTTATTTAAGTCTTGTACTGTCGTTCCTGAACCTTTTGCTATTCTTTGTCTTCTACTTCCATTTAAAAGTTTTGGATTTCTTCTTTCTTTTGCCGTCATAGAGCAAATCATAGCTTCTATTTTTACAAATTCATTATCATCTACTTTTATATCACCAAGCTTATTTGCACCTGGTAACATTTTAAGTATAGACGAAAATGAACCCATTTTCTTTATTTGTCTTAACTGTGTTAAGTAATCATCTAAATCAAATTCTTTTTTCTTAAGTTGTTTTTCGAGTTTTAGAGCTTCTTCTTCGTCAAATGCTTCTTCTGCTTTTTCAATTATTGATAGTACATCTCCCATACCTAAAATTCTTTCAGCCATTCTATCTGGGTGAAATACTTCAATTTCGCTTAATTTTTCTCCCATGCCGTGCAAATTTTATTGGTCTTCCTGTAACTTTTTTTACAGAAAGAGCAGCACCGACCTCTTGTATCACCGTCTAATTTTGTAAGAATAACTCCATCTATTCCAAGTTTTTCATTAAAAACTTCTCCTACATTTACAGCATCTTGACCTGTCATACTGTCTACCACAAGAAGAATTTCATGTGGTTTTACATTTTGTTTAATATTCTTTAATTCTTGCATTAGTTCTTCGTCTATGTGAAGTCTTCCCGCAGTATCTAGTATTATAACATCATTTAGCTTAGAATTAGCAACATTCATTGCTTGTTTTGCTATATGAAGTGGATCTTTTGAGTTTTCATTTGCAAAAACTGGTATTCCGAAGTGACCCTCCTACAACTTGTAATTGTTTTATAGCTGCTGGTCTATACACATCACATGCAACAAGTAATGGGTTTTTCCCTTGTTTTCTTAAAAGATTGGCAAGTTTTCCTGCTGTTGTTGTTTTACCAGAACCTTGAAGTCCGAACTAGCATAATTATGCTAGGCGGATTTGGAGTAAATGCTATTTTGCTTTCTGTTCCACCAAGAAGTTCTACAAGCTCATCTTTTACAATTTTTATTACTTGTTGTCCTGGAGTTAATGACTTTAAAACATCTTGACCTAAGGCTTTTTCTTCTATAATAGAGATAAATTCTTTTACTATTTTGTAGTTTACGTCTGCTTCTAGAAGTGCAAGCTTTACTTCTCTTAAAATTTCTTTTAAGTCTCCTTCTGTAATTCTAGCTTTACCTCTAAGTTTTCTTGTAATTTCTTGTAGCCTTGACCCTAGCCCTTCAAAAGCCATAAATCCTTCCTCCTATACTACACATTTTAATTCTTGCATAACATTGTTTATTACTTTCGTGATTTTCTCGTCAGTATCATCAGTTTGTATTTCTGATAGTTCATACAATATCTTCTGTATTTGTTTTTCTTGTCTTTGTACTTTTTTCATAATTCCAAGTTTTTCTTCTAATCCGAAAAAGTCTCTTCTCTCCTTTCTGAATACTATCTTTTACGGCTTGTCTTGTAATTCCTAAATCTTCTGCAACTTCTGCAAGAGACAGGTTATTATTATAATATAAGTCTAATATATCTTGCTGCTTTTCTGTGAGTAATTCGCCATATATGTCGCATAGCAAGCCGATTTCAACATTTTTATCCATACTTCACCTCATATACTGTAATGCTATACTACTTTACACCATTTTTTCCCATTTGTCAAGGGTTTTTGGATATTTTTTATTAAAAAATCTGAAAATAAGGACAGAGAAAATTACATATTTTCTCTATCCTTATTTGCTTAAGCCTATTCAATTACATCTATTGCATTACTTACGTCCATTCCTTCCAAGTTATAGTATGTTGATGGAATAAGTCCTACTATTACATTTTCTATTAGTAATACTTCGTTTTTTATTGTTTCATCTACAACACTATATGGTGTTAGAATACTTGCTGTACATGATACATCTAAATATATTCTATGTATGGTTTGATTTATCCCTGCGTTTTCAAATTCTGACCTAACTTTTGTCTCTACTGTTCCAGTGTTTGTAAGCTTTATAGGAATATCTGGACCCATACCTGATAAAATTCTAATTCCTGCTAAACTTCCGAAGTTTTATCTCAGCTATATTTTCATCATCATTTAGTAATTCTTTTTGTATTTTTGCTGCCACATCTGATGTTATTTCATTTATTGTAATTACATTTGATTGAAGCATTGTGATGTTTCCCTTTTCGTCTTTATATATTTTAACAAAATCGTCATATGTATAGTTTTTCATAACTTTTGTTGCCTCATTATTTGCAATAAGAGTTGCTTTTGCTTTTGCAGTATCGCTACACACTTTGTTTAATATAGGTGATATTGCCCTTATTTCCAATCCTAAGGTCAAAATAGCAATTATTAGTATAATTATCACATTAAAGGCAAATCGTCTTTTAAGGCTAATTTTACCATTTGGAAGACCACTTCTCCCGTTTTGGAAGTTTTATTCTTTTTCTTGTATATATTTTATCCATATAATATTTTATGCACTTTTACATACAGAACATCTTGGTATAAAAAGTTGCATACCTGGATTTATTTTATTTGGGTTTTCTATGTTATTTATTCTTACAATATCTTCTATAGTACTTCTATATTTTTTTGCTATTTTCCATAACGTATCTCCTGGTTTTACAAAGTAAATAACCATGCTATATGGATTGTCACAAGATTCTTCTAATTCTTCTATACTATCTATTACTCCTATATTTTCTACATTGTATGAATTAGTCCTTGCTTCTAAATCTATCTTAGCTGATACTTCCATATTATCCTTTGTAAATTCACTAGATATTCTTGAAAGTTCTACATCTATATTACTACTTAAGCTTATTCCTTCAATTTCTTGATTAAATGTAAATGGAATACTTGCATTTTGTGATTTAAATTCTGTTCCATCATTATTTGATAATATAAATCTCAAGTTTATATCTCCTGAATATTTCGTGGCATCAGTTACAATATTTATTTCATTAACAACAGGTTCTACAAAAACATCACAAATTTTATCGTAATCTGCTTCTTCAAGCTTTACTTTTTCTCTTATATTTACAGTGTTTACTGTGTTTTTCATGTTTACCATTGTACTTATGCTTTTTTGATTAATCTTTAAGTTCTTACTTGGGCTGTACATATCTTGTATGGCATTTATTTCTCTACTTCCAAATACTCTGCAAAACATTTCGACTTCTATCTCCACGTTTATAGAATGGCTGTCGGCTGTATTAGGCTTTGCTGTAGCATTTTTTAGTTTGTATTTTACATCACATAAGTCGTCTTCCGAAACTCCTACTAAATCGATAAATCCCATTACAGGAATTTTTTCATCTAATGGTTTTATATTTCCGGTCTTCTGTTAAATAAAGCATTTTTACTTCTGCATCTGCTTTCGCTAGTACTTTATTATAACTTATTTTTGTTTCTTTGTTAATTATGCTTAAATCTAAGCTAAGTATTTCTTGTAAATTATCAGTACTATCGATAACTACTGTTTCTTTTGCAGATGCTTTAGTTACGTTTTGACCGAACTAATGAATTCATTTTTAAGGAAACTACTTGTGTTTGTATATCGTCTATTCCTTGTATCTCTTTTACCATGTCTTCATTTTCATTTAAAAATACCTTTGCATCTACTTCTAATGTAACTTTAAAACTTACTTTTCTTCCATTTATGACTTTACATTCTATTTTTCTTATACAGATTCTTTCGTCTAAAGTCATTCCTGGTTCTACTTCAGGGAAGTCCAGTATTTCTGTAAAGTCTATGCTTGTATTAAACCCACGTGTACTTTGAGTGCTATCGTCTGCTATATACATTAGGTATATATTTACGTTTCCGTCTAGTCTGATTTTACCGTTCTAGTATTTCTTTTTTATATATACAAACATTACCAGAAGCTGAAATGTCGCTTAATATGTCGGGCTTTGTATCTGGTATTATACTGTCACCTTCGATTGTTATTTCAAAGTTTTTGCTTCCTACTATTTTGTTTACACATAGGCTCTCTGCTTTTACGTCTATCATTTAAAATTCTCCTCCTTACATATATTTCTTTTTATTATATATATGTAAGGAGAAGAAAATAATTCCTATTTTTTAGATTTATATAGTAATTTAACCTATTTGTTGCCTTTTTTATAATTATACTTTGTGCATTTTTCTTCTAATAATTTATAATTACATGATATGTTAATGAAAAATGGAATTTTTATTTTTACAACATTTATATATATCTTGTTAGCTTTAGCATAGATTATATCTTTATTATCGTTAATAAAATCAATTTCTGTTTGTAACAAATCTTTATATTTATTTCCTCTCTCATTAAAATCTAATAGTCTAATAGCTTCTTCTGAAACAGGTATCATTTCTGCAAATCTTATAATTGATAAATTTCTTCCTTTCCTATCTTTAATTCTTATAAAGCTAGGGTTATCTTTATATTTGTCATATTTTATCTTATATGAATATAGTAGTGCAAAGTATAAATAATTTTCGACTTTCAATACAATACCTATATATGGTCTGCTTTGTTCTTTATTCCAACTTACATGTATATCAAACTGGCTTAAATAATCTATATATTCATCATCTATTATATAAATTTTTAGTGTGTCTTTTTTACTCATTTCTACTCCTTTATATTATAAAAGCAGGATATATCACTATATCCTGCTTGTTTTTAATACTCCCTACTTAAGGCAAGGGTTTTCCTAATGTAAATCTCCTACTTAAGGTAAAGGTTTTCCTAATGTAAATCTCCCTACTTATGGTAAGGGTTTTACCGATTAGTAATCTTGCGATTACTTTTTTAGTATATTCATTATACCACTTTTTTATTCCTTATGTCAAATAGTTTAAAAACTAATAGGAAATATCTAATTAATTTATATAATCTTTACTGTAAATTGTCAAGAAAATTCCTTCGACATAATTCGACTTCTATGTACTGAACCACACCTTTATTTTTTTGTTACGTTTGTTAGTACTCCGTGCATTGCTACACGATAGTTTGAGTTTGATGCACATGTTGATAGTGTTATTACTTTGCTGTTTTCGTCTAATGTCACACCAAAGTCTTTTACTGAACGTGATTTTATTGTGTTTAACCATTCTAAGTGACTAGCATTGTTTTCAAATCCTGTTTTTGTATAATATGTTTCTACTGCTATTTGATATACTGAGAATACTTTGTATGTATATATTTCTTTATCTGTTTCAAATGTGAAGTTCCAGTTTGCTTCGTTATTATACCATTCTTTGTTTAATGCTTTTTTGACTGTTCCAAACATTGAACCATCTTTCATGTTATGACCATATATTACTAAGTTTATGTCATTTCCATCTACTTTATCTCTATAGTCTGCAAATATCCAACCCGCTATGTTATTTTGCTTATTGAAATTACGTGTTAAATAAAAGCTATTGTCTGATGATTTTACTACAGGGTAGTCTACGCTTGTCCCTGGTACTTTTAACCATCCGACAAGTATCAGGATTTTTCTCTTTTAGTTTTGCAAAGTCTACTGCTGTCTCTCCTGTTTCATTATTTACCTCTACTATTTCACTAACTATTGTTTTTAATACTTCTTTGTTTTGTCCATTTTCATTAAACCACTGCACTATGTACATTATGCAGTATATTGCTACTGCAAGTGATAAAAGTGGAAATATATAGAATGCAAAACTTTTCTTTTGTTTTGTTTTTTTGCTTCTTCTTGCCATTTTTTCTCCTCCTTTGTTTTGTTATTATGCTTTTTTAACAGTTTATCACATATTTATCAAAATTAAAAGGCTTTTTGGATATTTTAATAATTTTATTATATTTTATTGGATATAAAAAACAGGGCTCTATAAAGAGCCCTTAAGTATATATTTAAAGCTTAAAATTAGTTATTTTTGCTTTTTGCGAAATATACTACGTTTGCTACAACAACTACTGCCAATAATGCTGTTGCAGGTATTATATGATCACCTGTTGCAACTGCTGCTGCGTCATCTAAATCACCTTTTTTGTCATCTTCTGATGGTTTAACTGGATCAGCTGGTTTAGCTGGATCTTCTGGTTTTGTTGGTTCTTCAGCTTTAACTTCTCCTATTGTTAATACAACACTAGCTTTAACATCTGTATCTGTTACTACTACTTCTGCTTTTGCACTTTTTCCTGCTTCTACCTTGTCTGCAATTGTTATTGCTAATGCTTTACCATCTTTTGAAACTGTACAATTAGGATCAAATGCTGGATCTTTGTCATCTTTACCTAAAGCTGCTGTCCAAACACTATTAGCTAATTCTTCATTATTATATTTAACTGTAACATCTACATAATATGCTTTTTTAGCTTCAATTACTGTTGCATCTGTTGTTTCACCTGGAACATAAGGTTTTCCAAATGTTACTTTTACATTTGCATTTGCAGCATCTTCTGTAACTAAAATGAATTTATATTCTGTAAGTGCACCTGCTGTTAATGGTTGTGCTTTTTTAGCATCTTTTAGTTCAAAGCTAACTTCGTCTGTACCAGCTGTTAATGCTGTTGCTGTATAGATTTTTCCGTTTTCTTTTACTTCAAATGAAGTAGGGACTGTTCCTGCATATAGTGTTCCAAAAACTGTTAATTTAGCACCTGGTAATACTCCTGAAAGAACAACATCTCCTCTTACTTCAACTCCTGTTGCTGTTAATGATTTTCCTGTTGCTGTATCTATATTAACACCATTAAGTAATAATTTTTTACCTGCTAATTCTGTATAATCAGCTGCGTCGATATCATCAAGTATTTTTAATGTTGAACCTTCCATTTTTACTTTTGTATCGTCATCAACTGCTTTTACAAGTTCTGCAGGTGTAAATGTATTTACAGCTGCGTTTACGCTAGTTGCTATTGTTAATACAACTGCGAATAAAATTATTGCCATTAAAATTTTTAATGTTTTTTTCATTTTTAAAATTTCTCCCTTCTTTGTTTTAAAAATTTTTTTATTTTTTATATACAATTAGGGATTTGGCAGTTTATCCCCAACGTTAACAATATTATTCTACACAAAAGAGTTATATTTGTCAATACTTATTTTGAAAAATTTAGAATTTTTTTCAAGTTTTCCCAACTTTGGCTCTAATGCGCTTATCTTCCCGCTTCCGCTAGCATGTCCTTTTCTGTTTCTTTGTTTTTTTGATAAAAATATTGTTTCTTTTCATATTTTCTTAAGAATTTTTGGCTATTTTTGTATAGGGAAATGGATTGTTTTTTGTATTTTTATGTAGAAATTGTGCATATTAGTTTTCTTCTTTTAGTATTTTTTTCACTTCTTCTTTAGGAATTTTTGCTATTTTGCATATTGTTTCTAGTTCTACTCCATTTTCATACATTGATTTTATTAGTTTTGTTTTTTCTTCTGTTCTACCTTCTTCACGTCCCTCTTCTATTTCCGAAATCTTATCTCTTAAATCTTTTTCTCTTTGATAATACAGTTCTCTTGTCTCTGGGTCTTTAGTTATTCTTTCTAGCTCTTCTATTGCTTCTTTTAATTCTTTATCTATATTTTTCCTCATATTTATTTCATCCCCCTTTATGAAATTTAGCCAATCTATCTTTTTAATATCTTTCTCATTTTGTAATTTGTTTAACTCTATGATATGTATTTCTAATCTGTCTGTTAATTCAATATTTTTGTGATTCATTTCACATATATTCCATTTTGCATGTCCTTCTTCTATTCTTTTTAGCCTACTTAGATTTCCTAGTGATATAAGTATCGATATTGTCTTTTTATTGTATGAGTTTGATTATTGTTGCTCCAATTACTGGAATTGATGTTATTACCTCACATATTACATTCTTAGATGCTGTCATAGCAAATTCCCTTAATCCTTCTTTTGTAAAATTTTCTAAAAATTTTAAAGTAGCCTTATCCTTTAATTTCAATTCTTCTATTTTATTTTTGGTTTCTTTAGAAAACTCTGTTATATTTTCTAAATCCATAAATATTTCCAAAAAACAATCTAAAGGAACTTGAAACATTTTTTTATTCAGACTTACTTCATCATACCATCCTTTTTCTTCAATATAATGCCTAAGTTCTATCATTACATTTACATCTTGAATAATCATTCTTACTTTACGATTTTCTTTATCATACTTTGCTTCTAAAATTGCAGTTTCAAGTGCATTTTTCCAATCAAATTCGTCATGTGGATATTTTAGTTCTTTACGTTCTTTAAGTGTACGCACCCTACTTTGTGTTATACCCAATTCCTTTGATATGGTATAGTCATCAATTTCTAATCTATTTCTTAAACAATGTTCAATATATTCAGAAAAAATTAGTGTTTCTATATCTATTTTAGACATACTTGCAAAATTTTTATTAAAATATCTACTACTTATTTCATTAAAGAATTTAATCTTTTCACTATCTGAAAATTCTACTTCCATATACTATTTACTCCTACTATTTTAATTCCATAATCCTTTTACATTTATTTATACTTTTATATGATTTTATTATATATATGATATATATATAATTCAAGCTTTGTAAAAAAAAGATTACTTTTTCACTTAATAATTGAAATTATAATATATCAAACCAAAAGCTATATATATTCTAACCCTCTTTATAAGAAAATTGTGCGTTAGCGAAATCAAAGATTTCGACGCACACATGTGCAAAATCGCTTCGCGATTATTGCACAGCCCAAGGTAAATTAACCTTTTTGAATAGTCAAAATCTGCGATTTTTCCTATTCAATAAAAAAGTAGATACCTTATAAATAAGTACCTTTTGTTTTGGTAATCATTTATAAAGTATCTACTTTACCCCCATAAATTTTTAATTTTGCAAAAGAATTTGCTGATTTAAAATATTTTGATTATGCTTAATTATATATTTAGTAATTGATTGTATTCTTTTTGAAGTTCACTTATTTGTTCTTTGTTTTCTTTAAATCCTTTGGTCATGTTGTTCATCATAGCTGTCATTTGGTGTTCATGTAAGTTTTGTTTTTCTTCTATTTTGCCTAGTCTATGTTTAACTTCTCCCATGTCGTCTTGTAATATTCTTATCATTCCTTGAGCTGCTATGTTTACATGTTTTATCTCATTTTTTGTGTTCTTAATTTCCTTTTGTAACTCGTCTTTTGTTTTCTTAAGTCCCTTTTCCAACTTGTCATTCGTTTCTTGAAGCCCTTGTTCTAGTCTATTATTTGTCTCTTGAATTTCTTTTTGTAATTCGTCTTTTGTTTCTTTAAGATCTTTTTCTAGCTTATCAAATCTTTTGTCCATTTTACTAAATCTCTCATTCATATTGCCAAATCTTTCATTTGTTGATTCTTCCATGTTGCAAAATCTTTTGTTTGTTTCGTCCTGCATTTCATTAAGTTTGTTCATAATTAATTGAAATTGATTATCACTCATGTCTCTCACCTCCAATTCTTCTAAATATGTTCAAATTATACTATATAGTAAACTTCATTTCAAGTAATTTATGAAAAAAACAGATTAAAAAATAGCTTAGACTTTATTTCAAATCTAAGCTATTTTTTTCTCTTATAAATTCTCTTGTATTCCTGGTGTAGTTCCGTCCACGTCTAGTCTTATTTTCTTTGGTTCTTCTACTTTTGGCGGTATTATTGAAGCATAGTTTTCTCCGTCAAATACCTGTAAATCTATTGTTCTTGTTAATACGTCCGTGTAGCTATATGTTGCATTTCCTTCTTCTTGGTTGTATTTAACTACAAATAGATTTGGATAGGCCTTTTCAATTACTGCTTCTTTTTCAAAAAATCTACTTCTTCCTAATGCGCCTTTTACTATTATCTTTTGTCCTTCTTTGTTTACAATATCTTCTCTTAAGTTTGTAATATCATCCCTATAAATCATATGACCACCCATCCTTTGTATGATAGGTGCATTATATCATCTACTACCTAAAATGTCAAAAAAGCTCTGTTTTTGTAAAGTGGGAGTTTTTGCTTATTTTTGTATGGTTTAAAGCACTATTTTTGTATAATATTACAATTGCATTACATTTCTGTAACATTATTGTAATATTACTTTTTTCCTTTAGCAAAGCTTCCGCCTACCCTTTTTCCTTCGTCATGAAGTTCTGCTGTTATATCTCTTATTGTTATTATTCTATTTCTATCTGTTGTTGCAATTTTTTCTGCAACTACTAGTGGATCTACAAAGTCTATTAAAATTCTTGCAGGAGATGATGCAAAGTTTGCTCCGGCTTTCATTATTTCTTCAAAAAAACTTTGACATGCACCTGCAAATATTACTATATCCTTATCTTTTGGCTGTGCTTTTCTTACTTCCATTACAGATTTTATGAAATACCTTGAATTTCTGTAATTATATATGTCATCGTAATTCTGTCCATTTTTTACTATTCCATCATGTCCGTGTTATTACTACAATATCAGGATTGTATCTTTTTATTAAACTTCCTATTACTTGTGGTTGTCTATTTTCAGGTATATTTTTTACTATCGCTTTTAGTCCTAATTTTTGATAGTATCTTGCTGATTTCCCAGTATATCTTCTATCTCCATCTAAATGTAATATTAATGCACTTGTTTCTCCTCTTTTCCCATTTTTTTCTGTTTTCTTAAATATTTCTCTTGCTGATTCTGCTATTCTCTTTTTTATTTTTGTCTCTATGTTTCTCTTTTTTTCTTCTATTTTACTTTTATCTATTTTTTCTAAATCATCTATGGGTGCATCTGCTTCTATTCTATAATTAACTCCCTTTAAAATAGCATAATCTTTTTCACCTTTTGTCTTTATTATTCTAGTTACATAGAATAATATGTCTTTTCCATATGATATTCTTCCAACTATATCTCCTTTTTTTATTTCCACTTTTTTCCTCCCCCATTTCTACATTTTATGATTTTTTGCTAGACTTTGATTTTCATTTTTAAGCTTTTTTGCATATTTTTTTATATTTTGTTAATAATAGCTATTAAATTACTTGTTTAGTTTGAAAGGAGGTTGTTTTTAATGGCAACACAAAAACATTTATATATTACTGGTACTTCTAATGTTTCTTGGAAGGATGCGATTGTGCAAGCAGTTGCTGAAGCTTCTAAAACAATAGATTATTTGAATTCTGTAAAAATTCTAGAACAAAGAGCAAATATTTCAGGTAAAAAACTTGCAGAATTTTACGTTGATTTAGATTTGAGTTTTACGGTTGATCGTGAACGTGAAGACTAATTTATATATGAAAGGATAACTTTATTATGGATAAAATACAGACAAATAGTGAATATCAAACTTATGTTGATAAAAAATCTCCTAATTCTCCTATTTTAAAGAATTGCTTAAATGCTTTTTGGGTTCGGTGGTCTTATATGTACTCTTCGGACAATTCATTTCAGATTTTTGTAAGTTTAGGGGATTTGATACTGAAACTTCAGGTACTATTGTCGCTATTATATTAATTGGGCTTAGTGCATTTTTGACTTCACTTAATTTGTTTAATAGAATTGGTAAATTTGCAGGGGCAGGTTCTCTTGTTCCTATTACTGGTTTTGCAAATTCAATTGTTTCTCCTGCTATAGAGTATAAATCTGAAGGTTATGTTATGGGTGTAGGTGCAAAAATGTTTACTGTTGCAGGGCCTGTACTTGTTTATGGTATTTCCGCTTCTATTTTGGTTCGGTATTGTGTATTTGATTTTTAATACTCAAGCTGTAACTTTAGTTTGAAAAAGAAAGGAATGAAATAATACAATGCAAAAATTAGGAAAACAAACTATAAAGTTTGATACTCCTCCATCTATACTTGAAACTGCATCTATTGTAGGTCCAAAGGAATCTCAGGGCCCACTTGCTAAATATTTTGATACTTGTTTAAATGATGAGTTTTGGGGAGAAAAAACTTGGGAAAAGGCTGAAAGCAAAATCATAAAGGAAGCTATAAGTCTTGCTATTAATAAATCTAAAATTCCATCTGAATCAATAGATTTTTGTTTTGCAGGTGATCTTCTTAATCAGTGTATTTCTGCAAGCTTTGGTATTCGTAGCTTCTCTATACCTTATTTTGGAATTTTTGGTGCTTGTTCTACTTTTGTTGAAGGTATGATACTTGCAAGTATTTTAGTTTCTTCAGGTGTTGCAACTAATTCGCTTTTTGCAACTTCTAGTCATTTTTGTAGTGCAGAAAAGCAATTTAGGTTTCCACTAGAACTTGGAAATCAAAGACCTCCTACTTCTCAGTGGACTGTTACTGGTGGTGCTTCTGCTATTGTTTCTTCTAATGGAAATGGACCATATGTGACACATGCAACTCCTCGGAAGAATTGTTGATATGGGAATAAAGGATGCAAATAACATGGGAGCTGCTATGGCACCTGCTGCTGTGGATACTATTGTTTCTCATTTTAAGGATACTGGCAGAAAGCCAAGTTATTATGATGCAATTATTACTGGAGACCTTGGTCATATTGGTAAAGATATTGTGTCTGATATGATGATGACTTATGGATATAATGTTAAGCCAAATTATAATGATTGTGGTGTTCTTATTTTTGATAAAGAAGCTCAAGATACTCATTCTGGCGGTAGTGGCTGTGCATGTTGTGGTACTGTTTTTTCTGGGTATTTATTTAATGAACTTAAGAATAAAAAATATAATAAGATCTTGCTTGTTGCAACTGGTGCTCTTATGAATTCTACTTCTTCTCAGCAAGGTGAAAGTATTCCAGGTATTGCTCATGCTGTCTCTATTGAGAATACATTTTAGGAAAGAAAGGACTATAAAAAATGGATATGTTTTTTGCTAATTTAGAGCTTATGGATTATGTTTGGTGTTTTATCGTTCGGTGGTATTATTTGCGTTATTGCTCAAGTTTTAATTGATAAGACTAAGATAACTCCTGCAAGAATTCTTGTGCTTTTTGTAACTCTTCGGTGCTGTGCTTCGGTGGTCTTGGAATATATGATTATATTATAGATTTTGCAGGTGCTGGTGCTACTGTTCCTATTCTTCGGTTTTGGTGCAAATTTGGCAAAAGGTGCTATAAAAGGTGTTAAAGAATTTGGTCTACTTCGGTGCTTTTACTGGTGGTATTAAGGCTGCAGCCCGGTGGCATTTCTGCTGCTGTGTTCTTTGGTTACATTGCATCTTTAGTTGCTAAGCCTAAAATGAAGAAATAAAGTTTTAATTTTGTTGCATAGTTTATGTTAATATGATATAATTTAGCGCATAAGTCAAATTTGGCTTATGCACAATTATATTTCCATTTTAAGGAGGACACTATATGAACAAAAATTGTAGCAACCATGTGGATACTGTTGTATCTGGAATTCAGCGGTTATTAGATGACTTATATGAGTTATCTAATAGCACAGCAAACTTTAAATTAATGAATTTTAATTTCATTGATTTAGGTTTCATTAAGTATAATAGTAAAGGATATATTAATAAATTCCTTTCCTTCTATTATTTACTTGAAATCAAATCTGAAGTTTTACGTGATTTACAGCGGTTATTAGACAGCATTCCAATGATATCTGATATCCTAAATAATGATGAATTGATGTGTTTAGAATTTATCAAGGAATTCGGAGTTATTAATTTTATTGGAATAGCAGATGCAGATTGTATCGATAAGCTTCTTTCTTTGTTTAAGGTGATTGAGTTTAAATGTTCTGTTTTATTTTCGCATAATATTTCCATGCAATCAGAAGATTCTTACCACCTTAATAAGCACAAGCGTGCAGAAAGAAGAATATCAGACATAAAAGTTCGTACCCGCATAGTTCAGCTCGGAAGTGCTAATGTTTATTCAGAAGATGGCACTTTGGTACGAAGTGAAGGCATTATTTCTAAGAAGTTCAGAAAGATCAATCATGAAGGTCCTAAATATGCTCAAGTTAAAAATGCTATTCGATTTCATTATCGGACTAAGCGTTTAACTAGGCTTGCCGAATTGTATGAGGACTATCCAACTCTTTACAGAGGTAGATACTTTAAGGAAATTCCGCTTCCTGATGTTTCAGAAGATACCGAAGATACTGCAGTTAAAAATGGAAAGAAAGATGTATACTTTGTTCAGATTCTGGAAGAACTTGCAGGATGTGAGTATCGTTACAGTGGGAAGTACGTAAAGGTCCATGGAAATGATAACGCAGACGCTTCGCCTGAAGATACAGTGAGCGAGTATCCAAGTGAAAAAGGAGATGTTCCAATGAGTGTTCGGCGGAATAAGCATAGTGTGAATATTTCGCCTTCTGACAAGATGCAGATGAACACAAATAAGATGCTTCCTATTTCTACTTGTGAAGTATCTTTAAAGCCTTTTGTTACTACTCCTAATCGCTCTTATGGCTTCCTTTAATTATTTATGGAAAAAAATAATTAAGACTTGTTAGTATATAGTCTTAAGTGTAAAGACTCAGTGAATTTTTACTGGGTCTTTTGCTTTTATTGTAAAACAATAAGCTCCTATTTGCATATTTTACGTAAGTGTGGTATAATTATTTTATGAAAACCGAATGTGGTTTTAGATTTGTTCACTAATTACTTTTAATACACCAATGCTAAAGGAGGATGAGCCATGGGAGATAAGAAAAATCTTGCACTTAATGTCGATTATGCATACAGTAGTATTGCTGAATGGATCGATTTAGAAAAGCTGGGTCTCTTGATCATCGTAGAGACTATTCGCATGCTTCAGGAAAGGAATTACCTTCCTGATGTATCTGGCGTATTTTAACAAGTTTTCTTCTTCCAAAAAAGTAATTAAGAAAAGACGCTTCATTTTTTTAGAAGCGTCTTTTCTATTTCCTATATTTAATTTCTTGATTCTACAAGAATTTTAATTCCAGTCCTATCTTCTCCTTCTACTTCAACTTCCGCAAAAGCTGGTACACATACTAGGTCAACTCCTGCTGGTGCAACGAACCCCCTTGCTATTGCGACTGCCTTGATTGCTTGGTTTAACGCCCCTGCTCCAATTGCTTGCATTTCTGCTTTACTACTTTCTTTTACCAAACCAGCTATTGCTCCTGCTACTGAGTTTGGATTTGATTTTGATGAGATTTTTAAAACTTCCATTGTTTGTGCCTCCTATAATTTATTTTTTTGTTTCGTTTGAACATTTATATTTATATTATATCTGGAGCACAATGTCTAGTATTTTTTGGAAAAAAATGGAAGTTTCCGTCGCGCAAAACTATACTTTTCTGCCTTTTTTCGACATTTGTTACATACTTATTCTCTTTATTTTTGCTACTTTGCAATTTTCATCATTTATTTCAAACACACATCCATTTAATATACAATCTCCTTTTGCTACTCTGTATTTTTCAGGTAAGGTTGTTACAAATCTTTTAAGTGATGCTTCTACATCCATTCCTATTACAGATGTTTTTGGCCCTGTCATACCTATATCTGTAATGTATGCTGTACCTTTTTCTAATATCTTTTCGTCTGCTGTCTGTACATGTGTATGTGTTCCAAAAATAATTGTTACTTCTCCGTCTAAATGATATCCCATTGCAATTTTTTCTGCTGTTGCTTCTGCATGAAAATCTACTATTATTATATCTACTTCTTTTTCTTTTAATGATTTTAATATTTTTTTGCAAATTAAAAATGGATTTTCTGTAAGTACATTCATATCTGTTCTTCCGAATTAAGTTGATTACTGCGATTTTTTTATCCTTGCAAGTATATATATTATATCCTTTTCCACATACTCCACTTGGATAGTTTGCAGGCCTTATTAGTTTTGGGTCATCTATGAAGGTAAATATATCTTTTTTACCCCATGTGTGATTTCCCATTGTTACTGTGTCTACTCCAAGATTTATTATTTCGTCAAATTGTTTTTTTGTAATTCCCATTCCGTCTGCCACATTTTCCCCATTTACAATGCAAAAATCTATATTATTTTCTTCTTTAATTTTTTTTATTTCTTCACCTAATTTCTTTAGTCCGCTATCGCCTACTAGGTCCCCTATTACTAAAATGTTCATTATTTTTTCACCTCAGGTACTATAATACTATAAAATAAAGATTTAGGCAATAGAAAACAAAAAAACTCTCAGGATTTTACTCCCGAGAGTTTTTATTCGTTCCTTTTGCAAATCAACAAGATTTTATTTTGCGTATTCTATTGCTCTTGATTCTCTTATAACATTTACTTTTATTTGTCCTGGATATTCCATTTCGTCTTCTACTTTCTTTGCTATATCTCTTGCCATGATTGTCATTTCTGCTTCTGATACCTTTTCAGGTTTAACAACTATTCTGACTTCACGACCTGCTTGTATTGCATAAGATTTATCAACTCCATCAAATGAATCTGCAATCTCTTCTAGTTTTTCTAGTCTCTTTATGTATGCTTCTAGTGTCTCACGTCTTGCTCCTGGACGAGATGCTGATATACTGTCTGCCGCCTGTATAAGCACCGCTTCAAGAGTTTGAGGTTCAACATCTTCGTGATGCGCTTCTACTGCATTTATTACGGCTGGATTTTCTTTGAATTTTTTAAGAATTTCTACACCTATTTCTACGTGTGTTCCTTCCATGTCATGATCTAATGCTTTTCCTATATCGTGCAAAAGTCCAGCTCTTGCTGCTCTTTTACTATCAAGTCCTAGCTCTTCTGCCATTATTCTAGCTAGATTTGATACTTCTATAGAGTGATTCAATACATTTTGTCCATAGCTTGTTCTGTATTTTAATTTTCCGATTAATTTGATTAGTTCTGGGTTTAGTCCAATTACTCCTGTTTCAAGTGTTGCTCTTTCCCCTTCAGATTTGATAGTTTCTGCAACTTCTTCTTTTGCTTTTTCTACCATTTCTTCTATTTTTGCTGGGTGAATTCTTCCGGTCTTCTATTAGTTTTTCTAATGCGATTTTTGCAACTTCTCTTCTTAGTGGGTCAAAACCTGATAATACCACAGCTTCTGGTGTATCGTCTATTATCAAGTCTATACCTGTAAGTGTTTCTAAGGCTTTTATGTTTCTACCTTCTCTTCCTATAATTCTACCTTTCATTTCGTCACTTGGAAGTGCAACTATTGATACTGTTGTTTCTGATGTATGATCTGCTGCACATTTTTGAATTGTATATGTAAGTATTTCTCTTGCATTTTTTGTAGCATCTTCTTTTGCCTTTGCTTCTAGTTCTTTGATAATATTTGCTTTTTCTGCTGTTATTTCTCTTTCAGTTTCATTTAAAAGCATTGTTTTTGCTTCTTCAGTAGTTAGTCCTGAAATTCTTTGTAGTTCTTGCATTTCTTTGTCTATAATCTCTTGTGTCTCTTTTTTCTTATCTTCTAGTTCTAGCATTTTTCTTTCAATTTCTTTTTCTTTGTATTCTAAGCTAGATGTCCTTTTGTCTAAGTTTTCTTCTTTTTGTATTAATCTTTTTTCTTGAGATTGTACTTCTGTGCGCCTCTCTCTAATCTCTTTTTCAAGTTCATTTCTTTCATTCATAATTTCTTCTTTTGCCTTGAATACTTCTTCTTTTTTTATATTCTCAGCTTCTTTACTTGCAACTTCTAATAATCTTTTTGCTTCGTTTTCTGCACCTGAAATTTTGGATTCAGCAATTTTCTTTCTAATTATCACACCAATTGGAATAAATACTATTCCTGAGATTAGGATAGTGGCGATTATCATTATAGCGTTTTCCATAAAATCTACCTCTTTCCTATTTAATTTTCAATGTTCGTAATTTTTATATATAACTAATTATTTTAGAATATATTTTTACTTACTATAATATTTTATATGTATTATTGTAAACTGTCAAGTATTTTTGTGAATTTTTTTGCCATTATGGTTAAAGAGAGTTAATATCACATTAACTCTCTTTATCTAAATTACTAATTTGTTTATCTTTGATTTTACATAGGCTTCTAGTTTTTGCATAAATTCTTCTGCATGAATTTCTTTTTTTGCAACCATCTCTAGCCCTTTTTCCCAACTTGCTGTTAGTTTTGGGTTTAACATGTCTGGCATAGACTGTCTTACTACATCGTAGATTAATTCTCCTTTTTTAGTTGGTGTTATTATCTGTGTTTTTTTATTTATTTCTATATAATTTATTTTTTCTAGTTTTTTCATTATTTCTGCTCTCGTTGCAGAAGTTCCAATTCCTGCACCTTTTATTTGCTCTCTTAATTCTTCATCTTCTATTAATTTCCCTGCATTTTCCATTGCAAGTATTATGCTTCCAGAATTATATCTTGTAGGTGGAGATGTCTCTGCTGTTTTTGTTTCGAAGTTTTTGACTGTTATTTCTTGTCCTTTTTTTAATGAGTTTAAAATATCTAAATTTCCTTTTTCCTCTTCTCCTTCTTCTCCTTTATCTTCTTTTTTTGCTTCCTTACTTGATTTTGCAATTTCTAGATATCCCTGTTTTACACACACTTTTCCGGCTTACTGAAAATTCTTCATTTTCTATTCCGGACTTTTACGGAAATTTTGCTGAATTCTGCTGGTGGATAAAAAACGCTTAAAAATCTTTTGCATATTAATTTGTATATGCTTTTTTGCAATTCTCCTAATTTATCATAATTTTCAAAGCCTGCTCCTGTTGGTATTATTGCATAGTGGTCTGTTATTTTGCTATCGTCTACATATTTTGTTTTTATTAAGTTTGTACTATATTTTTCGTCTATCATTTTTTTGATATAGCCTTGTATTTCTTCGTCCTTAAAGCCTTTTGCAAGTCCATTTAAATTTTTGCTTATTACTTTTGCTACTGCTGTGGACAAAACTCTTGCATCTGTTCTTGGATAGGTTACTAGCTTCTTTTCATATAGTTCTTGGATAACCGCTAATGTTTCGTCTGGTTTTATTTTAAACCTCTTTGTGCATTCGTTTTGTGCTTCTGCTAGATTAAATAATAAAGGCGGATTTTCTTTTGCTTTAGATTTTTTTACTTCAAGAATTTTTGCTATCTTTCCATTTAGGCTAGATATAAATTCTTTAGCATCTTCTTCTTTTTTGAAGCCATTATCATTATATAGCTTTGGGGAACCTGACATTTTCGATTTTTCTGATAATTTCCATTCTGCTTTAAATGATTTTTCTTCTCCAAATTCACCGAATTATTTTATAATATGATGTTTTTACAAAGTTTTTGATTTCTCTTTCTCTTGATACTATCATTCCAAGGACACATGTCATTACACGTCCTACTGAAATTGATATTTTTTCTTCACCTATTTGCCCAGCAACTCTTCTTCCATATATTATAGATAATAGTCTCGAAAAATTTATTCCAATTAGATAGTCTTCTTTTGCTCTTAAGTATGCTGAGTCTGATAAACTATCGTATTCTGATAAATCTTTTGCTTCTTCTATTCCTCTTTTTATTTCTTCTTCTGTTTGCGAATCTATCCATACTCTTTTTCTTATCTTCCCTTTTATTCCGTGCTTCTTGTTCTACTAATCTATATATGTATTCTCCTTCGCGCCCAGAGTCTGTTGATACATATATTGTGTCTACATCTTCTCTTGCAAGTAGTGATTTTATAATGTTAAATTGATTTTCTACACTTGGTATGATTTCGTATTTATATTCTTTTGGAAGGAATGGAAGTGTATCCAGTCTCCAATATTTTAGTTTTTCATCATATTTTTCAGGGTATGACATAGTAACTAGGTGTCCTACACACCAAGTTATTATCCATTCTTCTGATTCTATATATCCATTTTTATTTCCGCCATTTATTTTTAATACTTTTGCAAATTCTCTTGCAACTGATGGCTTTTCTGTTATTAGTATTTTTTTTGGCATTTTGCTTTTCCTATCTAAATAGCTCCCTTACTTGAATATAAGGGAGCTTATATATAAATTTTTTAAAATCCCGGTTTGCCTAAAAGTCTAAACATATTTTTCTTATATTCTTCTACACCTGGTTGATTAAATGGATTTACTCCTAAAATGTTTCCTGACATGCTACACGCAAGTTCAAAGAAATATATTAAATGACCGCACTCCTCTTGCATCTAGCTTTTCTATATTTATTACTATGTTTGGTACATTTCCGCTAACATGTGCTTCTATTGTTCCTTCCATGGCTTTTTTATTTACAAAATTCATTGTTTTTCCTGCTAAATAGTTTAAACCGTCTAAATTATCCCCATCTTCTTTTATTGTTATGTCTGATTCAGAATTTTCTATATTTATAACTGTTTCAAATAAATGTCTTTTTCCGTCTTGTATATATTGTCCCATTGAATGTAAATCTGTTGTAAAGTCTACTCCTGCTGGGAAAATTCCCCTTCCCATTTTTCCTTCACTTTCTCCGAAAAGTTGCTTCCACCATTCTGTAAAGTAGTGCATTTTAGGTTCGTAGTTAACTAATATTTCTATTTCTTTTTGGTTTATATGAAGTATGTTTCTAGCTACTGCATATTGATAGCATTCATTATATTTTAGTTCACTATCTTGATATTTATCCTGAGCATCTTTTGCACCTGCCATTAACTCATCTATATTTATTCCTGAGACAGCTATCGGTAAAAGTCCTACTGCTGTAAGAACTGAATATCTTCCCCCAATGTTGTCTGGAACAACGAATGTTTCATATCCTTCGTCCATTGCTAATGTCTTTAATGCTCCTTTTGCTTTGTCTGTTGTAACATATATTCTTTTTCTTGCTTCGTCTACTCCATATTTGTTTTCTAATATTTCTCTAAATACTCTAAAGGCTATCGCAGGTTCTGTTGTTGTTCCTGACTTTGAGATAACATTTACTGAGAAATCTCTATCACCTATTAGGTCTATTAATTCGTTTAAGTATGTTCCACTTATGTTGTTTCCTGCATATAGTATTTGTGGTGTATCTTGTTTTTTATAATTATAGAAGGTACTTGTTAGACTGTCAATTACGGCTCTTGCTCCTAAGTATGAACCACCTATTCCTATGCAAACAAATACTTCTGAATTTTCCTGTATTTTTTTGCTTGCGATTTTTATTCTTTCAAACTCTTCTTTATCATAGTTTGTTGGTAGTTCTAGCCAACCCAAAAAATTATTTGGGTCATTTGGGTTTTGACGTAGATTTTTATCAATTTCTCTTACCTGTTCCTTATATTCTAAGATTTTGTCCATATTAATACTTGCATTTTTTAAGTCTAGCTTAATATTTGACATCTACTTTCCTCCTTCGTTTTTGTGCCAATAGGGACTTATTATTTTATGAATTTTCGATTAAAGCTGGAAATACTTGTTTTTTTCTTGATGAAACTCCTTTTAAAATCATTCTATTATTTTCTAATTTCTTTCCAAATGCTTTTTCTGCTATGTCTACTCTATTTCCTAAAACTATTGCTTCTGAATCAGTAGCTATTATATCTGTTATTACTAACATGAATAAATCTATATTATTTGCATCTATAAATTTTTGAATTGCTTCTTCTATTTCTTTTTGATTTTTTAATACATCTTCAATGGCTACTGTGTTAACTTGAGCTACTTGGAAGTTTAATCCGTTTGTTTCTAGTTTTTTTGAGTCTATATTTATTAATTCTTCTGCTGTAAATTCACTTAAGTCTGTTCCTGCTTTTAGCATTTCTAGTCCATATTTTTCTATATCTATTTCTGCTATTTTTTGAAGTTCTTCTATTGCTTTTCTGTCATGGTCTGTAGTTGTTGGTGATTTTAGAAGTAGTGTATCTGATATGATTGCGCTTAGCATTAATACTGCTTCTTTTTTATCTATTTTATGTCCTAATCTTTTGAATTCTTCAAAAAGAATTGTGCATGTACAACCATATGGCTTTGCTAAATAGTCTATTGGTTCTGATGTTTCAAAATTTTTAATCATATGGTGGTCTGTAACTGCCCATATTTTTGCTTTTTCTATCCCATCTGCACTTTGATTAAATGCGTTGTGGTCTACTAGTATTACATCTTGCCCTTCTTCTAACTTTTCTATTAGTTCTGGCGCTTCTATTCCAAGATAGTTTAATACATATTTTGTTTCTTTATTTACATTTCCAAGTCTTACTGCTTTTGTATTATTCCATCCGTTTTTCTTGTCTAGAATTTCATGTACTAGCGACGAACATATTGAGTCTGTGTCTGGGTTTTTATGTCCAAATATTAATACTTCCATTTTAATTTCTCCTTTTTTTCTTATATTTTTATAGCTGTATCTAACGCAAGTTCAATCATTTGTTTTAATGATTTTTCTCTTTCGTCTGCTGTAAGTCCTTTTCCTTTTTTAGGTACGTCTACAACTGTTAAGATACATGCTGATTTTTTACCTTCCCTTTTTGCATTATAAAATAGAGCAAATGCTTCCATTTCTGCTGCAAGTAATTCTATATTTTTTGGAGCACGATTTATCATAGCATCTTTATCTGGCATATATAAATCAAAGCATTCATTACAAAGTGTGTCTCCTTTTACAAGCTCTATTTGTTTTTCTTTTGCTGTTTCTTCAATTAACTGATTTACTTTCTTATCTGATTTTTCTATATGAGATTCTATATTGTCAAAATTGTATGCGTAGTTTCCTTCTGTGTATGATTTTTCTACTAATATTAAATCATTTAGGTTTAGGTTATCCGATAATGCTCCACAAGAACCTATTCTTATAATCGTTTCCACATTATAGAAATGGAATAGTTCATAAGAATAAATTCCCATGCTTGGTATACCCATTCCATGTGCCATTACTGAAATTTCTTTGCCTTTATACATTCCTGTGTAACAATACATTCCGTCTTACTTTGTTTACTAATTTATAGTTTTCTAAGTAATTTTCTGCAATGTATTTTACTCTTAGTGGATCTCCTGCCATTATACAAGTTTTTGCAATGTCTCCTACATTCGCTTCATTATGTGGTGTCATGAAAACCTCCTTATGGTTGTTCTTCAAGTGTTAGTTCTATTGTTTGATAATTTTTATCTCTATATATTTTTAATGTTACTTTATCTCCAATATTTTTTGTATTTTTTATTTCATTTATTTCGTCTACTGTCTTTACTTTTTTTCCATCTACTTCTGTTATTACATCTCCAACTTTAAGCCCTGATTTTTGTGCTGCTGTGAAGTCTTCTACTTTTCTTACATAGACTCCTTCTACTATTTTATATTGTTTAGCCATATTTTCATCTACTGTTATTCCTTCAATTCCTATATATGGTCTTAATACTTTATTGTGTGTTATTAACTGAGATGTTATGTCTTCAGTAGAACTTATTGGTATTGCAAATCCAATCCCTTCTACTCCTTCTCCTGAAAGTTTTAATGTGTTTATTCCTATTACTTCGCCTTTGCTATTTACTAATGCTCCACCACTATTTCCTGAGTTTATTGCAGCATCTGTTTGCATAACGATATATTTGCTTCCGTCTGATGTTGTTACTTCTCTATTTACAGCACTTATAATTCCTGATGTAACTGTTGTATTTAGTCCAAGTGGGCAACCTACTGCCATTGCGAATTCCCCAACTTTAACACTATCAGAATTTCCAAGTGTTGCTTTTGTAAGTCCTGTCTTTTCTATTTTGATAACAGCAAGGTCTGTTTGTTCGTCTTTTCCAATTATTTTTGCATCATACTGTGTCTCATCGTTATATAATGTTACTTTTACTGATACAGCATCTGATACTTGGTAATATGAGTATGATGATGACGCAGTTACTGATGTATTTACAACATGGTTATTTGTTAAAATATATCCGGTCTTCTGATATAATTATTCCTGAACCTGTTGCCTTAGATGTACTCATTCCAAAAAATGAGCTTACATTATATGTTATTTCTATTCCAACTATTGATGGTAATACTTTTTCTGCGACTCCCATAGCTGTATCTGAATATCCTTCAAGATTTACTGCTTTTGCGTTTATTTCTCCTGTTTGTGATTTGTTTTGATATGAATTACTTCCATTTGATACTACTTTATCGTTTAATATTTTTTCTCTTATTTTTGGTATTCCAAAACAAGTACCAATTACTAAACTTGCGCCAATTATTCCTGATACAAATGGTAATATTACTCCTTTTAAATATCCAGTATTATTTGTTTTCTTTACATTTGCACTTTTAAATGTGTTTTCATTTTCTTCCATATTGCTTTTCCTCCATTTTACTTGATTTATGTAATTATTTTACATTATATTTGTGACTAAAACGTGAATATAATGTAACTCTTTATTTAGAGGACTGTATCTTACTTTTCACTTTCTACTTTTTGTGCTTTATATTTTTTTAATATATTTATTCTTGTTTTTCTATTTTCTAATTTTCTTTTTGTTATTAGGTTTTTAATAAGTATCTTTTTAAGTGCTTCTTCCTTTACATCTGCTATAAGTGTACCGGTCTTTTGCAATTGATACTTTTCCTGTTTCTTCTGATACTACTATTGCTATTGCATCTGATTCTTTTGATATTCCGAATTGCTGCTCTATGCCTTGTTCCAAGCTCTCTTGCAATATCTTTATCTCCTGCAAGTGGAAGCATACATGCTGCTGCTTTTATTCTTCCCCCACTTATTACTATTGCTCCATCATGGAGTGGTGTTTTAGGCACAAAAACATTAACAAGTAGTTGTGGTGATATTTCTGCATCCATCGCAACTCCACTTGCTATTATATCTTTTATTTCAATATCTCTCTCTATTACAATTAATGCACCTGTTTTAGATTTCGAAAGTTCAAATGCAGCTATTCCTATTTTATATATTTCTTCTTTTGTTTTTGTCTCTATATCTTTATCTAGTCCAAAAAATCTTGTTAGCTTATTACTACCAAGTTCTTCTAGTGAACGTCTAAGTTCTGGTTGGAATAGTACTACAAATACTGTTCCGTATGTTACAAAAGAGGTTAATATATAGTTTAGTATATCTAAATGCAATAATGAACTCACTGCCATAGCTATTATAAGTAAGCCAATTCCTTTTAATAGTTGCCATGCTCTAGAATCTTTTACTATTTTAAATAGTTTTATCATTAACAACAATACTATTGCTATATCTACTATTAGTACTATCATTCTTAGTGGGTTTTCTTGTAGACTTTGGCCATAGCTTGAAATGACATTCATAAAGTTGTTTTTCCCTGCTGCTATAATTCCTGTGTTCATATATTTCTTACCTCCTAGGTTTTAATCTACTACATAGATAATAGGTAATATATAAGTGTTCCTGCAACTGATAAAAGCATTGCTGCAATTATGATTATTATTACAACTGATTGAAACATTTTTCTCTTATCTCTTGGTTTTTTTACTTTATTTTCTTTTGCCATATGCTTTGCCTCCTAAATTCTTTAAATAGTTCAACATTATATTTATATCATAGATAGCTTAAAATTACAATATTTTATTATAAAGAAAAGTAATATTTAAAAATCTCCAAATTGACAATTTCTAAGTGACACAGTCACAAAGAAATTGTAAAATTTGCCATATTTATCTAGTATGGAGCTTTTCGCCGATACCTCGGTGAAAATTCCTACTATATAAATAAAGACCCAAATTCTTTTATAGAAAAAGGGCTTTATTATTTTTTAAAGTAATTCTAGTAAAACTATTTCAGCTGAATCTCCTCTTCTTTTTCCAAGTTTTACTATTCTTGTATATCCACCAACTCTTGTTTCATATTTTGGTGCTATTTCGTTAAATAGCTTTGCTGGTAAATCTATATTTTTGCCATCTGTATCTTTTACTTTATTTATTTTTGTCATTATTTTTCTTCTAGCATTTAATCTTGATGGCATATCTTTTTGTCTTTTTTCTGTAACTTCTTCTTTAACAACTTTTAGATATTCTTTACCGTTTTTGCTTTTTGCAATTTCTGTTACTTTGTTACCTTTACTGTCAAGTTTTGCTCTAGAAATTTTAACTTCTACTTCTTCAAAGTTATCTTTTTCCTTAACTGCAAGTGCTATTATACTGTCTACTATTGCTTTTACTTCTTTTGCTCTAGCTTCTGTTGTTTTGATTTTTCCATTTAAAATCAAATCTGTTGTTTGTACTTTAAGCATTGCTATTCTTTGGTCTGTTTTTCTTCCTAGTTTTCTATTCTTTGCCATTTACAATTATCTCCTTTCTGCTTATTGTCTGAATTTACTCTTTGGTTGCAAAATCTAAACCTAATGAATGTAATTTGTTTGTTACTTCATCTAATGATTTTTTACCTAAGTTTCTGACTTTCATCATGTCAGCTTCTGTCTTATTTGCTAAGTCTTGTACTGTTGAAATACCTGCTCTCTTTAAGCAGTTAAAGCTTCTTACTGTAAGCTCTAAATCTTCTATTGACATTTCAAGTACTCTAGCTGTCTTAGATTCTTCTTTTTCTACCATTATTTGAGTATTCTTTGCAGCTTCTGATAAATCAATAAATAAGTTTAAGTGTTCTGTTATAACTTTAGCTGCAAGTGATATTGCTTCATATGCTTTTAAGCTTCCATCTGTCCATACTTCTATAACTAATTTGTCAAAGTCTACCATTTGACCAACTCTTGTATTTTCAACTTGATAATTTACCTTTTTAACTGGGGTAAATATTGAGTCTATTGGTAATACTGATATATCTTGATTATCTTTTTTGTTTTTAGCAGCTGTATTATATCCTCTGCCTTTTTCTACTGTCATTTCCATTACAAAGTGTCCACCTTCTGAAACTGTTGCTATATGTAATTCAGGATTTAATACTTCGATAGTTCCATCTGTAATGATATCTGCTGCTGTAACTTCGCCTTCACCTTTAAAGTCTATTTTTACAAGTTTCTCTTCGTTGTCATATGATTTGAATCTAACACCTTTTAAATTTACTATTATTTCTGAAACATCTTCAACTACGTTTGGAACTGTTGAGAATTCATGTACTACTCCATCAATCTTAATAGATGTAATTGCACATCCAGGTAATGATGAAAGTAAAATTCTTCTTAATGAGTTTCCTATTGTTACACCATATCCGCGTTCTAATGGTTCACATATAAATTTTGCGTAGTTATTTTGCTCATCCATGTTTGTACATTCAATATTTGGCTTCTCAAATTCTATCATTTTTACCTCCTAAATTTTAATAACTATTATTTAGAGTATAATTCTACTATTAAATGTTCTTCAACTGGGATGTCGACATCTTCTCTAGATGCGAGTCTAACTACCTTGCCACTTAAATCTTTGGCATTTTTCTCTAACCATGATGGGACAGGTCTTGAAGCATTTACTTCTACATTCTCTTTAATAACATTTTTATCTTTCTTTAATTCTCTAACTTTTATTACATCTCCTGGTTTTACTAGATAAGATGGAATACTTACTTTTCTTCCGTTTACTTCGAATAAACCGTGGTTTACTAGAAGTCTTGCTTGTGGTCTTGAACTACCATACCCTAATCTGTATACAACATTATCTAATCTGCTTTCTAGTATTGTAAGTAAGTTTTCACCAGTAATTCCTTTTTGGCTATTTGCCATTTCAAAGTATTTTCTGAATTGGTTTTCTCTTACTCCATAAAAAGCTTTCGTTTTTTGTTTTTCTCTAAGCTGTATACCATATTCTGAAAGTTTTGCTTTCTTTTGTCCATGCTCTCCAGGTGCATAGTTTCTTCTTGAAATTGCACATTTATCTGTATAGCATCTTGAACCTTTTAAGAATAATTTTTGTCCTTCTCTACGACAGATACGACATTGTTCTTCTTTATATCTTGACATGTATTTTTTACACCTCTTTCTTTTCTAATACTTTTATACTCTTCTTCTTTTTGGTGGTCTACAACCATTATGTGGTATTGGTGTAACATCTTTAATGCTACTTAATTCTAGACCTGCTGTTTGAAGGGCTCTGATTGCTGCTTCTCTTCCTGAACCTGGTCCTTTAACATATACTTCTACTGTTTTTAATCCATGTTCCATGGCAGCTTTTGCAGCTGTTTCTGCAGCTTGACCTGCAGCAAATGGTGTACTCTTTCTTGAGCCTTTGAATCCAAGTTCTCCTGCACTTGCCCAAGAAATAACATTTCCTTGTACATCTGAAATTGTAACTATTGTATTATTAAAACTAGAATGAATATGTGCTGCACCACTATCTATGTTTTTTCTATTTCTTCTAGGTGTTTTTCTTGTTACATTCTTATTTGCCATTTGGACTTAACCTCCTTATTTCTTACTCTTGCTTACTAATTTTCTAGGACCTTTTCTTGTACGTGCATTAGTTTTTGTTCTTTGTCCTCTAACTGGTAAACTTCTTCTATGTCTTAATCCTCTATAACAACCGATTTCTGTAAGTCTTTTGATGTTAAGAGCTACTTCTCTTCTTAAATCACCTTCAACTTTGAAACTTCCATCGATTATTTTCCTTATACTATTTACTTCTTCATCTGTCAAATCTTTTACTCTAGTATCTGGGTTTACTCCAGCTTCTTTAAGAATTTTATTAGAACTTGCTACACCTATACCATAAATATATGTAAGCCCTATTTCAACTCTTTTTTCTCTAGGTAAATCAACTCCCGCTATACGAGCCATATATTTATTCACCTCCATATTATTTTAAAATTAAAATATATATAAACACAAATTAGACATAAAGAACAATGCTTGTTCTTTACAGCCGCTATCACTAATTCATGTAAATAACATTAGAAATTATCCTTGTCTTTGTTTATGTTTTGGATTTTCACAAATTACTCTTATAACACCTTTTCTTTTAATGATTTTACATTTTTCACACATTTTCTTTACTGATGGTCTTACTTTCATTGCTCTAGCCTCCCTTTTATGTTAGTTATATTTTTACATAGATTGTTTTATTTATCACGCCAAGTGATACGTCCTCTAGACAAGTCATATGGCGAAAGTTCTAGTTTTACTTTGTCCCCAGGTAATATCTTTATATAATTCATTCTAAGTTTTCCTGAGATATGTGCTAGAACTTGATGTCCATTTGTAAGTTCTACTTTAAATGTTGTATTAGGTAATGTCTCTACAACTGTACCTTCTACCTCGATTACATCTTCTCTTCCCAACCTACGTTCCTCCTATTTTTTGTTTTCTTGTATAATTAACTAATCAATTATATCTTATTTTTAAAGTATTGTCAATACTTTAGGCTCAGTTTCCGTAACTAAAATTGTATTTTCATAATGTGCAGATAAACTTCCGATCTTCAGTTACAATTGTCCATCCATCATCTAGTTCTAATATATCTGGTTTTCCGCTTACTACCATAGGTTCTATCGCAAGTGTCATACCGCTTTTCTATTCTTGCGCCTTTACCTTGTTTGCCATAATTAGGTATTCCTGGATCTTCGTGCATTTCTCTTCCTATTCCATGTCCTTGGAATTCTTTTATAACACTAAAGCCATTCTTTTCTACGAATTCTCCTATTGCATGTGATATATCACCTATTCTAAATCCGAGGTTTTGCAAACTTTATGCCTTCAAAGAAAGCTTTTTTGGTTACATCTAATAACTTTTTAGCTTCATTTGAAATTTCTCCGACTGCATAGGTTCTTGCAGCATCACCATTATATCCATTTTTTAGTGCAACTAAATCTACACTAACTAAGTCACCGATTTTTTAAGTGAACTCTATCTGATGGAATTCCATGTATTATTTCATCATTTATTGAAGCACATATTGTACTTGGAAAATCAGGTACCCCTTTTTGATAGCTTGGATATCCTTTTTGTGCAGGAATTCCACCGTTTTCTCTTATAACTTTTTCTGCAATTCTATCAAGCTCTCCTGTGGTAATTCCTGGTTTAATATGTTCTCCTATTTCTTTATGAACAAGAGCTACAATTCTACAAGCTTCTTTTATTAACTCTATTTCTCTTTGTGATTTTATTTCTATCATTTTATTTCACTTCTCTTAGCTTCTCTACTAATTCTTTAGCTACATCTGATCCCATTCTTCCTGCTTCTATACTTACTGTTTCTGTATTTAGTATTCCTTTTTTGTTATAATACTCCACTAATGGGCTTGTTTTTTCGTCATATATTTTTAATCTTCTTTCAATTGCTTTTGGGTCAGAATCATCTTCTCTTTGTTTAAGTGGTGCTCCACATTTATCGCAAACTCCATCTACTTTTGGTGGATTTAGTTTTGTATTGTATGTTGTTTTACAATCTTGATTTGTACAAACTCTTCTTGTTAACATTCTATCGATAAGTTCTTCTCTTGGAGTTACCAAGTTTACAACTAAATCTACTTTTTTCCCTATTTTGCTTAGCATTTTGTCTAGAGCTTCTGCTTGCTCAATTGTTCTTGGGAAACCATCAAGTAATGCTCCGCATTTTGCATCTTCCCATTTTAGTCTTTCTTCTATCATTGGAACTGTTACTTCGTCTGGTACTAATTCTCCTTTTGACATATATTTTTCAGCTTCTATTCCAAGCTTTGTTCTTTCACTAAGGTTTTTTCTGAATATGTCTCCTGTTGAGATTTGTGGTAACCCTGTTTCTTTGCTTACAATTCCTGCAACTGTTCCTTTTCCAGTCCCTTGTGCTCCTAGCATTATTACTATCATAAGTTTTCTCTCCTTATATTATTCTAAGAAACCTTTATAATGTCTCATAACAAGTTGTGATTCTAATTGGTCTACTATTTCTAGTGCAACACCTACAACGATTAAGATAGATGTACCACCAAATGTTATATCTATACTTGTAAATCTAAGTAGCATTGGAAGTATTGCAATTATTGCAAGATATAGTCCTCCAAACCATGTTATTTTAGATATTATTGATGATAGATAATCTGTTGTTGGTTTTCCAGCTCTTATTCCTGGAATGAATCCACCTTGTCTTTTTATATTGTTTGATACTTCTGCTGGGTTAAATGTAGCAAAAGTATAGAAGAATGTGAATGCTACTATTAATAATAAGTAAACTATTGCATTTGCTATTGCATATCCTAGTGGAACACTTGCTGATGATGTTGCAATAGAGAATTTATATAATCCTGCTAAGAATCCTGTTTGTGATGCTATTCCACTATTAAACATTGATATTATCTGTGCTGGAAATGTTAAGAATGATGATGCGAAGATTATTGGTAATACTCCCGCCATTGCAAGTTTTAATGGTATGTGAGTACTTTGTCCACCATACATTTTTCTTCCAACTACTTTTTTAGCATATTGTACTGCTACACGTCTTTCTGCTTGTTGTACAAATACAACTGCTCCTATTAATACAATTGCTCCTATAAGTATTCCTAGTGCTGTTATTAATCCTGTTGTAGAAAATCCTATGTCTGTCATAATTAATCTATAAATTGTTACTGCACCACCTGGAAGTCCTGCCAAAATACCTACAAAGATTATTACTGATATTCCATTTCCAATTCCTTTGTTAGTAATTTGGTCACCAAGCCACATAAGGATTGATGTTCCTCCAATTAATGATATTACAAATAACGCTCCAGTTAAAAATCCTTGATCTACGAATACTCCTGAGTTTCTATATGCCAAGTAAATTCCTAGAGATTCGATTAACGCAAGTACTATTGTTAGTATTTTTGTATATTTATTTAATTTTTCTCTTCCTGCTTCGCCTTCTTCTTTAGAAAGTCTTTCAAGTGCAGGTATTACCATTGCAAGTAATTGTATTACAATTGATGCTGTAATGTATGGGCTTATACTCATTGCAAATAATGAAAGTCTTGAGAAAGCTCCTCCTGAAATCAAGTCGATAAGTCCTGTAATTCCATTTTGGTTTCCAAGTGCTTCTGCTAGTGCTACACTGTTAACTCCTGGTACTGTTATGTAGCATCCTAGTCTAAATATTACTATAAGTAATAGCGTGTATAATAATTTTTTCCTTACATCCGGTGTCTTTAATGCATTTTTGATTGTTTGAAACAATTAAATCACCTCAATCTTTCCGGCCTGCAGCTTCGATTTTTTCTTTTGCTGTTTTTGTAAATCTTTTAGCTTTTACATTTAATTTTTTATCTAGCGTGCCAGTTCCTAATATTACTATTCCGTCATTTATTTTTCCGATTATTCCTTCTTCTAAAAGGCTTTCTGCTGTTACATCTGTCGCATTTGATTTGTTTAGCATTGTAAGTGTAACTTCTGTATGATTCTTAGCGTGGATATTTGTAAATCCTCTTTTTGGTAATCTTCTATATAATGGTGTTTGACCACCTTCAAAACCACGTCTTACTCCTCCACCTGATCTTGCTTTTTGTCCTTTATGTCCTCTACCAGATGTTTTTCCAAGTCCTGAACCAATTCCACGTCCTACTCTTGTTCTTTCTTGTTTCTTTACTGCTGGTTTAAGTTCGCCTAATTTCATTTTAAGTCTACTCTCCTTTCTTTTAGATTATTTCTTCTACTTTTTTGCCTCTCTTTTTAGCAACTTGTTCTACTGTTAACATACTTGTTAAAGCATTTATTGTTGCATAAACTACGTTTCTTGGATTATTTGTTCCAATAACTTTAGTTCTTATGTCTTTGTATCCTGCAAGCTCTAATACTGGTCTTACGCTTCCTCCTGCTATAACTCCAGTACCTTTTTCAGCAGGTTTTAACATTACTCTAGCTGATCCTGCTCTTCCTATATATTCATGTGGTATTGTTGTTCCTACTATTGGAACTTCTACTAAATTTTTCTTAGCATCTTGGATAGCTTTTTTGATAGCATCTGGAACTTCTGCTGCTTTTCCAGAACCTACACCAATATGTCCGCTTTCGTCTCCAACAACAACTACTGCACTAAATCTAAAAGTTCTACCACCTTTAACAACTTTTGCAACTCTGCTTATGGCTACAACTTTTTCTTTTAATTCTACGCCATTATTTTCTTCCATGTTTTGAGATTTCCTCCTTTTCTTTACTATTCTAGAATTCTAGTCCTCCTTCACGTGCTGCTTCAGCAAGTTCCTTTACAACACCGTGATATATATATCCACCTCTATCGAAAACTACTGATTTAATCTTCTTTTCAGTAGCTCTTTTAGCGATTAAAGTTCCTACTTCTTTTGCAGCTTCCTTATTTGCATATTTTGTTTTTACTTCTTTATCTGTTGTAGAAGCATATGCAAGTGTTTTTCCTGCTACATCATCAATTACCTGTGCATATATGTTTTTGTTACTTCTATATACACATAGTCTTGGACGTTCTGCTGTTCCAGAAATTTTTGTACGAACTCTTTTATGTCTTCTTTCTCTTTCTAATTTTCTATCTGTCTTAGAAACCATCGTCTTTATCTCCTCTCTTTTATACTACTTCTTACCAGTTTTGCCTTCTTTTCTTCTAATAACTTCATAGCTATATTTAATTCCTTTTCCACCATAAACTTCAGGTGGTCTCTTTGTTCTTATTTCAGCAGCTGTTTGACCTACTAATTCTTTATCAATACCTTTTACAATTATTGTATTTGGATTTGGTACGTCAAAAGCTATTCCTTGTGGTGCTTTATACATTACAGGATGTGAAAAACCTAATGTAAGATTTAAATCATTTCCTTGTTTTTGTACTCTGTAACCAACACCATTTATTTGTAATTCCTTTGTAAATTCGTCTTTTACACCTATTATCATATTGTTTATTAATGTTCTAGTTAAACCATGTAAACTTTTGATTTCAGTTTCATCATTAGGTCTTTTAACTATTACTTTACCTTCTTCTACTGAAACTATTAATTTTTCATTTATATCTCTTTCTAAAGTTCCCTTTGGCCCTTTAACTGAGATATGATTTCCTGAAACATTAACTTCAACACCTTGTGGTAGTTCAATAGGGCTATTACCTATTCTTGACATTTTTATATTCACCTCTTTATTTCTAAGTTTTTTTACCATACGTAAGCTAGGACTTCTCCACCTAGACCTACTTTTCTTGCTTCTCTATCTGTCATTATTCCTTTTGATGTAGATACTATTGCAATTCCTAAACCATTTAAAACTTTTGGTAGTTCTTCTTTAGAAGCATATACTCTTAGTCCTGGTTTACTTATTCTTTTTATTCCTGCTATTACTCTATTTCCTTTTTCGTCATATTTTAGAGTTACTCTTATTGTTCCTTGAACATCATTTGATATTTCTTCAAATGATGTTATATATCCTTCTTTAAATAATATATCAGCTATAGAAGCTTTCACTTTTGATGCAGGTATATCAACTGTTTTATGTTTGCTACTGTTAGCATTTCTTATTCTTGTTAACATATCAGCTATTGGATCAGTTGTGTTCATTCTTTTTCTTCCCTCCTTCACTAAAATCAAATGAAAACCTGCGCACTACTGTGTCAAACTGCGTTCAAAACTTTTCGACAACCACATGGTTAATCTCAAATTTTTTCACTTGTTTTCCTTGTATTGCTTGCTCTTGATTTGATTTAATTTCTAATTAAAATTTATAGTCTTTTTCTTTCTATTTGTTTAAACTACCAGCTTGCCTTCTTAACTCCCGGAATCTCTCCCTTGTGTGCTAATTCTCTAAAGCATACACGGCAAATTCCATATTTTCTAATATAGGCATGTGGTCTACCACAGATTTTGCATCTATTATATTCTCTTGTTTTAAATTTTTGTGGTCTTTGTTGTTTTATTTTCATTGATTTTTTTGCCATAATAGTTTTGTCTCCTTTCTACTTAACTTTTAAATGGCATTCCAAGCAAAGTAAGCAATTCTTTTGCTTCTTCGTTAGATTTAGCTGTTGTAACAAATATTATATCCATACCTCTTAATTTGTCGATTTTGTCATATTCAATTTCAGGGAATATTAATTGTTCTTTTATTCCCATAGAATAATTTCCTCTTCCATCAAATGCAGTGTCTGATACTCCTCTAAAATCTCTTATTCTAGGCATTGCAACATTGAATAATTTGTATGCAAATTCATACATTTTTTCAGATCTTAAAGTTACTTTACAACCTATATGTGCACCTTCTCTTAATTTGAATGCTGCTATTGATTTTTTTGCTTTAGTAATTATTGGTTTTTGACCAGTAATTAATCCTAAATCATTCATAGCATTTTCTAGTGCTTTTGGATTATCCTTTATATCTCCTAGACCTATATTTACAACTATTTTTTCAAGTTTTGGAACTTCCATAACAGATTTATAGTTAAATTTTTTCATTAATGCTGGAATAGCTTCTTTTTGATATTGTTCTCTTAATTTTTCCATTGTAAATTAAATCCTCCTTTCTACTCCTTATTTTAATTTAGCTCCGCATTTCTTACATACACGTACTTTTTCGTCTTTTTCTACAATATAACCTATTCTTGTAGGTTTATTGCATTTTGGGCATACTACGTTTAATTTGCTACTATGTATAGCACATTCTACTGGTATTATTCCACCCTCTTCTCCTTGTTTTTTAGGTTTTATATGTCTTTTTCTAACATTTACACCTTTAACAATGACTTTTTCAGTTTTTGGTATAATTTCTAAAACTTCACCTTTTTTACCTTTATCATTTCCTGATAAAACTTGAACTGTGTCACCTTTTTTTATTTTCATTATATTTTCACCTCTCTCGAAAACCGTATTTGTTTATTTTACTTCACTTTCTTCTTATTTTATAATTCAAACAAGAAGTGGTATATTGCAAGGCGTTCAAGGCAAATTGTCTGAAGACTAGGCTTTTTGCCTGTCTGAGGCGATTTGTCCGAAGAACAACGTAGCAAGATGCCAGTTATTATTTGAATTAAAGAACTTCAGGGGCAAGTGACAAAATCTTCATATACTCCTTATCTCTAAGTTCTCTGGCTACTGGACCAAATATACGAGTTCCTCTAGGTGTTCCATCTTCACGAATTATGACAGCTGCATTTTCATCAAATTTTATATATGAACCATCTGCACGTCTAACACCTTTTTTGCTTCTTACTACAACAGCTTTTACAACGTCACCTTTTTTTACAACTCCTCCTGGTGTAGCATCTTTAACAGAAGCAACTATTATATCTCCGATATTAGCATATCTTCTATATGATCCACCTAAACATCTAATGCACATTATCTCTTTTGCACCAGTGTTGTCGGCTACTTTTAGTATTGATTGTTGCTGTACCATTCTTTTCTCCTTCCCAATCAAAATCAAATGAAAACCTGCACATTACTGCGTCAAACTTCGTCAAAAGGCTTTCGACAACCATTAGGTTAGTCTCAAGACTTTTCCCCTCGTTTTCCTTGTACTGCTTGCTTTTGATTTGATTTATTAATGAATTTTTTAAATTTTCTGTTTTCTGTTTTTTAATTATTTTTCAAATTTTTCAACAATTTCAACAACTCTCCATCTTTTTTGTTTAGATAAAGGTCTTGTTTCCATTACTTTTACTCTGTCTCCTATATGGCATTCATTTTTTTCGTCATGAGCTTTTAACTTATATGTTCTTTTCATAGTTTTTCTATATGTCTTATGTCTAACACTTGTTTCAACTGATACTACTACTGTTTTGTCCATTTTGTCTGATGTAACTGTACCAATCATAACTTTACGAAGATTTCTTTCCATTAATCGTTAGCTCCTTTCTTAGAAGTTTCTAGTTCTCTTTGTCTTAAGACAGTATTTATCCTAGCAATATCCTTTTTTACTTCTTTTATTTTCATAGGATTATCTAATCCGTTTGTTGCTAGGCTAAATCTTAATTTAAACAATTCTGTTTTTAATTCACCTAATTCTTTTTCAAGTTCTGGTGAAGACATTTCATTTATTTTATTAATCTTCATCTACTTGTCACCGCCTTCGTTATTTTCTCTTACTACGAATTTTGTTTTTACTGGTAGTTTGTTTGCAGCAAGTCTTAAAGCTTCTTTTGCTGTTTCTTCTGGAACTCCAGCTATTTCAAACATTACTCTTCCTGGCTTTACTTTTGCAACCCAATATTCAGGCGCTCCTTTACCTTTACCCATACGAGTTTCAGCAGGTTTTTTAGTAATTGGTTTGTCTGGGAATATTTTTATCCAAACTTGACCACCTCTTTTGATGTAACGTGTCATAGCTATACGGGCAGCTTCAATTTGATTTGATTTAATTAGAGCTGCTCCAGCTGCCTGAAGACCATATTCTCCATCACATACATTAGTTCCTCTTGTTGCTTTTCCTCTATTTCTACCTTTTTGCATTTTTCTATATTTTGTTCTTTTTGGCATTAATGGCATTATTCTTCTCCCCCTTCTGTCTTAGTTTTCTTGGTAGGAAGAACTTCTCCTTTATATATCCAAACTTTAACACCTATTTTTCCATAAGTTGTATCAGCTTCATAGAAACCATAGTCAATATCAGCTCTTAAAGTTTGAAGTGGTATAGTACCTTCTTTATAGAATTCTGTTCTTGCCATATCAGCACCAGCTAATCTTCCAGATACAGAAGTTTTTATTCCTAAAGCACCTGCTTTCATAGCTTTTGCCATTGCTTGCTTCATTGCTCTTCTGAATGAAATTCTCTTTTCTAATTGAGCACATATATTTTCTGCTACTAATTGTGCATTAGTATCAACGTCTTTAACCTCGATTATATCGATCTTGATTTCTTTACCTATCATTTTTTGTAGGTCTGTTTTTAATGTTTCTACTAAAGTTCCACCTTTTCCTATTACTAGACCAGGTTTTGCTGTATAAACATTAACTTTAACTAATTTAGTAGTTCTTTCAATAACAATTTTTGAAATACCACTAATAAATAATTTTTTCTTAACATATTCACGGATTTTATGGTCTTCTACTAGATAATCTGAGTATTCTTTTTTGTTTGCATACCATTTTGAATCCCAATCTTTTATAACACCAACTCTTAATCCATGTGGATGCATTTTTTGTCCCATGTCTTTAGGTCCTCCTTTCTAATTTCTTTCCTTTAATACTATTGTTATATGACTTGTTCTTTTTCTAATTCTAACTGCTGAACCTTTTGCTGCTGGTCTAATTCTTTTTAGAGTTGGACCTTGATTTGCATAAATTTCAGCAACATATAGATTTTCGCTTTTCATATTGTGGTTGTTCTCAGCATTTGCTATGGCCGATTTTAACAACTTTTCAATTGTTTCTGATGCTATTTTCGGTGTAAATTTTACAATTGCTAGTGCTTCTGAAACGTCTTTTCCTCTAATTAAATCTGCAACAATTTTTACTTTTCTAGATGATATTCTTGCATATTTAAGAGTAGCTCTAGCTTCAATATTTACAGTCTCTTCCATTATCGCCAAACCTCCTTATTTTTTAATTCTATCTATTTTTTAACATTTGATGCTTTTTCTCCTGCATGACCTTTGAATGTTCTTGTTGGAGCAAATTCACCTAATTTATGTCCTATCATCTCTTCAGCAATATATACTGGTACATGTTTTCTTCCATCATGAACAGCTATTGTGTGTCCAACCATTTGTGGATATATTGTTGATGCTCTTGACCATGTTTTTAATACTTCTTTTTTGCCTTCGTCGTTCATAGCTTCAATTCTCTTTAATAGCTTAGGCTCAACAAAAGGCATCTTTTTGCTTGATCTTGACATATTGTCCTCCTTTCAAGAAATTTTACTATAATTAATCTTTTCAAACGAAGCAAAATTGGTACACATTCGTTTGATTATTTTCTTCTCTTAACAATAAACTTATCAGAAATCTTATGTTTCTTTCTTGTCTTATATCCAAGTGCTGGTTTACCCCAAGGAGTAAGCGGACCAGGTCTACCTACTGGCGCTCTACCTTCACCACCACCATGAGGGTGATCTACTGGGTTCATAACGCTACCACGAACTGTAGGTCTAATTCCCATATGTCTTTTTCTACCAGCTTTTCCTATTTTAACATTTTCGTGATCTGAATTTCCGATTGTTCCAATAGTAGCTCTACACCTAACTGCTACTAATCTCATTTCTCCTGATGGTAATCTTACGTGAGCATATTTACCTTCTTTTGCCATAAGCTGTGCACTTTGTCCTGCTGATCTTACCATTTTTCCACCTTGACCTGGATTTAATTCGATATTGTGTATCATTGTACCTACTGGAATGCTTTCAATCGGCATACAGTTTCCTGGTTTAATATCAACTTTTTGTCCTGATACCACTTTATCACCATCTGTTAATCCTTGTGGTGCAAGTATATATGCTTTTGTTCCATCTTCATATTCGATAAGTGCAATATTACTGCTACGGTTTGGATCATATTCTATTCCGATTACAGTTGCTACCATATCATCTTTGTTACGTTTAAAATCAATTATTCTATATTTTTGTCTATTTCCTCCACCTTGATGTCTAACAGTTATTCTTCCATAAGAGTTTCTTCCTGCATTTTTCTTTTTCTTTGCAAGTAGAGATTTCTCAGGAGTTTTCTTTGTTACTTCTTCAAATGTTGAAACAGTCATGTTTCTTCTTGAAGGGGTGTAGGCTTTAAAATGCTTCATTCCCATTTCTAAATTCCTTCTCTCTCTAATTATTTACGGATTTTTTCCTGCTCCGTATTGCAGATATTCTTTATTATCTGGGTATTTTCCCAATAATTTTATCTTCATATACTTGTTTCTTCGCTTAGGAATTAGAAGCAAGTATAACAAGGCAGTCGAGGCAAATGCCCGGAGACGTACATAGAACGCCTTGGACCATTTGTCCGAAGACTAACGCCGTTAGACGCCGCTTATAATTCCTAAGCGCCCATAAACTCATCAATAGAATCCTTATACTTCTTAGATACTTTAACTTCTTTTCCACCTTTTCCAAGATATGTCTTGTCAGATGGTGCTGTATCTATTGTTACTATTGCCTTTTTCCAGTCTGGTGTCATTCCTGATGTTCTTCCCATTCTCTTTTCTTTTCCTTTTACAGAAATTGTATTTACCTTTAATACTTTAACTCCAAAAAGTTTTTCAACTGCGTTTGCAATTTCTATTTTTGTAGCTTTTTTGTTTACTTCAAAGGTATACTTTCCATCTTGTAATTCTGTGCTACTTTTCTCTGTTACGATTGGCGCAACTATTATATCTTCTGCTCTCATTTTATGCGTACACCTCCTCTAGTTTCTTTACAGTATCTACTGTAACTACAAGATTTGTGTATTTTAGTAAGTCATAAACATTTATTGTGTTTACAAGTGTTGTTTTTACACCTTCTATATTTCTTGCAGATTTTTGAACATTTTCATCTTTTTCTGGTAAAAGTATTAATGCTTTTCCTTCTACTTTTAAATTTGTTAATGCTTCTACCATATTCTTTGTTTTGATTTCTTTGAATGGTAGTTTATCAACTACTACTAATTCATTTCCTGATACTTTTGAACTTAGTACTGATTTTATAGCAAGTCTTCTTTCTTTCTTATTTACTTTATAAGAATAAGAACGTGGTTTAGGTCCAAGTGCAATTCCACCTTTAATCCATTGTGGACTACGTGTACTACCTTGTCTTGCACGACCTGTACCTTTTTGTTTCCAAGGTTTTTTTCCACCACCAGAAACTTCTGCTCTTGTTTTTGTACTTTGTGTTCCTTGTCTTTGATTAGCTTGATAGTTTACAAGTACGCTGTGAACTATATCTTCATTTGGAACTATTCCAAATATTTCTTCTTTTAAATCTATAGAGCTAACTTTTTTTCCTTTTATATCATAAACATCTACTTTTGGCATTTTCTATTCCTCCTTCCTCTAGTTTACTGATTTAACTGATTTTTTTATTTTTAGGATAGCTCCCTTTGCTCCTGGTACGCTTCCTTTTATTAATAATACATTTTTATCTGTATCTACTTTTACAACATCTAAATTTTGAATTGTAACAGTAACACATCCCA
Organism: uncultured Clostridium sp.; assembly: GCA_948469655.1. Taxonomy (GTDB): domain Bacteria; phylum Bacillota; class Clostridia; order TANB77; family CAG-508; genus JAAWPK01. The sequence continues at coordinate 102 of CAOKMF010000009.1, read as the reverse complement.
TATGTCCTGGTAATTTCTTTCCTTTAAATACTCTACCTGGTGTTGAAGTAGATCCCATTGAACCTGGTCTTCTATGATACATAGAACCATGTCCCATAGGTC
>CAOKMF010000008.1 GCA_948469655.1 uncultured Clostridium sp. | reverse complement strand
TGACCTCCTGCTTGTAAGGCAGATGCTCTCCCAGCTGAGCTATGCGCCCATTTTTCTTTCGACGAAATCTAGTATACTAAATTTAAGAGAAAATGTCAATACTTTATTAAAAAAAATTTACAAATATTATCTCGTTTCTTGCTGTGATTTTATAGAATCTGCTTCTTCTTTAGACATAGTGTGATATTTTACCATAGCGTCTAAAACTTGAGATTGCCTTTGTTCTGCAAGTTTTAAATTAACAGTTGGAGCATATACAGAAGGAGCATTTGGAACACCTGCAAGAAGAGTTGCTTCATATAAGCTTAAATCGGCAGGCTCCTTATCATAGTATCCGCTTAGCAGCATCATAAATATTATAATAACCATTACCAAAATACATGTTATTTATATAAAGTTCCAAAATATCATCTTTTTCATAATCTTTTTCTAAGTGATAAACAACAAATAATTCTGCAAATTTTCTAGTTAAAGTTTTTTCTTGAGTAAAGCATAAATTTTTTGCAACTTGCTGAGTTATAGAACTTCCGCCACCTTGCAATTCCATTGTCACAATATTATTAATAAAAGCACGAGAAGTTGCAATAATGTCTACTCCATGATGAGAGTAAAATCTATGGTCCTCAATTGAAATAACTGCATTTTTATAATATTCAGGAACATCAGAAAGATGTGTAAAATTTTCTGCTTCTTTAAGATTTGAAACTCTATCTTCCAAACTTATTTCAGACATAGATTCTTTATATAACATATAACCATCAGCAGTGAAATAGCCGATAATTACTAAAAATACAATAAATATAAATAATATAATTCTTCTTACAATTTTCATAACTTACCTCTTTAAAATAAACGGACTAACAGTTTCTAAATAGCAAAGCTACTAGAAACTTAGCCATGCATAAGTTATCTGTAATCAGCAAAGCTTCAACAGCTAACTTAACGTTCGCATATTTATCTAGTACGGAGCTTTTCACTGCTTTCGCAGCAAAAATTCCTACTATATAAAAAATTATACAGCAAATAATAAAAAAAATAAAGATAAAATGGAAGAAATTTTGTAAAAAATAGAAGGAAAAAAATTTTTTTTGACGAATAATAAAAATAGTACATAAAATAAATTTAATTGTACAAAATATAACAATTAGTATAAGGCGGTGAACAAAACATGAAAATAACAGACGTACGTTTAAGAAAAGTTAATTCAGAGAACAGAATGAAAGCTGTTGCTTCTGTAACTTTTGATAATGAATTCGTAATACACGATATCAAAGTTATCGAAAGTCAAAATGGATTATTTATAGCTATGCCTAGTAGAAAAACTCCAAACGGAGAATTCAAAGATATAGCTCATCCAATCAATGCTGAAACTAGGGAGAAAGTTCAAAGCGCTATTTTAGAAGCTTATGAAGCTCCTGATGCAGAAGAATCAGCAGAATAATAAATATTGTAATAAGATATCTATTAAGAACTCGCTACACAAAAAGTGTGTAGCGAGTTCTTTGTATTACAGAGAATATTATCGAATGATGTAAAAAATTAAAAAAAAATTAATTTTTTTGTTTACTTTTAGGAAAAGTTAATATACAATTATAATTAAGAAACTAAAGAATATAAAAAGAGGGGGCTTTTGCTCATGAAAATACTAATGCTTACATGGGAATATCCACCTAGAGTAGTAGGGGGGATTTCTAAAGTTGTATATGATTTATCAGGAAGATTAATTAAAGATGGACATGAAGTTACAGTTGTAACTTTTAGAGAAGGAAATGCACCATATTTTGAAGTAGATAAAGGGGTAAACGTATATAGAGTAGATAATTATATGATAAATTCGAACAACTTTATTGATTGGGTACTTCAGCTTAATTTTAAAATGATAGCAAAAGCACGGAGAAATAATAAATAAAAATGGGAAATTTGATGTAATACACGCACATGATTGGTTAGTTGCAAATGCAGCAAAAGCATTAAAAGACGCATATGATATACCAATTTGTGCAACAATACATGCAACAGAAAATGGTAGAAACAGTGGAATACATGACGATACACAAAGATATATAAATGATACAGAATGGATGCTTACATATGAAGCTACAGAAGTAATAGTAAATAGTAATTATATGAAATGTGAAATGCAAAGATTATTTGGAATTCCTTTTGAAAAGGTAAGTGTAATACCAAATGGAATAAATATGAATATGTATAATGGAGTAGAAAAAGACTATGACTTTAGAAGAAAAGTTGCAGCAGATAATGAAAAAATAATAATGTACGCAGGAAGATTGGTTTATGAAAAAGGAATACAACATCTTATTTCAGCAGCGCCAAAGATATTATCTGGATATAATGATGTAAAATTTGTAATTGCAGGGGAAGGCGGAATGCTAAATGAACTAAAAGCTCAGGCAGATTATTTAGGTATATCTAATAAAGTATATTTTATAGGGAAGCTTGCTTACAAAGACTTGTGCAAAATGTACAAAGTAGCAGATGTTGCAGTTTTCCCAAGTACATATGAACCATTTGGAGTAGTTGCATTAGAGGCAATGTATGCAGGAGTTCCAACAGTTGTATCAGATGTTGGTGGCTTAAATGAAATTGTTGACCATGGAATAAATGGAATGAAGTCATATGCAGGAAATGCAAATTCTATTGCAGATTCAGTACTTTCTGTACTTTATGACTCAAAACTTGCGGATAATATTTCAAAAAATGCAAAAGCTAAAGTAAAGAATGTATATAACTGGAATAAAATTGCTCAAGATACACATTTTGTATATCAAAAAGCTATATGTCAAACTATGGCAGAAAAGCAAAAACACCAAATGGCACAAGAGAATGCAAGAAAAACTAAAAAAGCAAAATCAAAAGGAACACTTCTTACATTTAGAGGAAGAGAAGCACTGGCATAAGGAAGAAAGGAGACTTAAATTAAATGAATGTATATGATACTGCAAATAAGCTAGCTCATGAACTTAAAACATCAGAAGAATATTTAAATTACAAAAGAATAAAACAAGAGTTAGATCAAAACCCAGAAGTAAAAGAAAAAATCAAACAATTTGAAGAAAAAAGATATGCAGTACAATTAGAAGCGCTAAAGGGAGAAGAGCAGGAAAAAGTAAAATTAGAAGAAATGCAAAAGATTTATATAGAGCTTATGCAATATGATTTAGCTAAATCTTATTTTGATATAGAATTGAAGTTTAATGTATTAATTGCAGATGTAAATAAGATTATTGCAGAATCAGTTCAAGATGTTTTAAAATAAGAAAATTGGACGTTAGCGGAAGCAAAGCTTTAAGGCGTCCCATGTGCATTTTGCTTCGCAAATATGCACAGCCCAAGGTAAATTAACCTTTTTGAATAGTCAAAATCTGCGATTTTTTCCTATTCAATAAAAAAATAATCCCTCAGACTGGTTAATCTGAGGGATGTATAGTTTTAAAAATAAATTAAAAAGAGAAGGAAAAGATAATGAATAAAAAGTGGCAATTTACTTCAAGCGATTTAGAAAAAGCAAAGAGAATATCAGAAAAATTTAATATAAACTTAATTACAGCTAAAATAATTGCAAATAAAAAGTTAAGTGATGAAGAAATAAAAGTATTTTTAGAACCAACAAGAGATGATTTTTATGATCCATTTTTATTACCTGATATGGAAAAAGCAGTAGAGAGAATAATAAATGCAATAGAAAATAAAGAAAAAGTAGTTATATTTGGTGATTATGATGTAGATGGTATAACAAGTACAACAGTACTAAAAAAATTTTTAGAAGAAAGAGGATTAGAAGTTCGGATATTATATTCCAAATAGATTAAAACAAGGATATGGACTAAATAAAGATGCAATAAAAGAAATTGCAAATAGCCATACAAAGCTAATGATAACAGTAGATTGCCGGAATATCAGGAATAGAAGATGTAGAATATGCAAATAGTTTAGGGTTAGATACAATAATTACAGACCATCATGAGCCATTAGACAATCTTCCAAATGCAAAAGCAGTAATTGACCCTAAAACTAAATCAAGCAAATACCCATTTAGAGAACTTGCAGGAGTTGGAGTTGTATTTAAATTAATACAAGGTTTGTCAATAAAATTAAATTTAGAAGCAAAGGAATATTTAAAGTATTTAGATTTAGTATGTCTTGGAACAATATCAGATATAGTTCCACTAGTTAATGAAAATAGAGTAATTACAAAACTTGGACTAAAACTTATAGAAACACATAGAAATCCAGGACTAAGATACTTGCTAGAAGCATCAGGGTTTAAAAGAATAGACTCAGGAGTTGTATCATTTGGACTAGCACCAAGAATAAATGCTTGTGGGAGAATGGGATTTGCAGAAGATGCACTAAAGCTATTTATCACAGAAGATTTAGAAGAAATACAAAATCTTACAAAAAAATTAAATGGATATAACAAAGAAAGACAAGATACAGAAAAGCGAATAATGGAAGAAGCATTAAAAGAAATAGAAGAAAACAAAGAAAATGATAAAAACATTATTGTTCTTTCAAATAAAGGATGGCATCATGGAGTGATAGGAATAGTTTCTTCAAAAATAACAGATATGTATTTAAAACCAAGTATTCTTTTATGTGAAGAAGATGGCATTTGTAAAGGTTCTGGAAGGAGTATAGCAGGACTTGATTTGCATGAGGCGCTTAACTTTGTAAGTGAAGATTTAGAAAAATATGGTGGACATGCAATGGCAGTAGGAGTAACTCTAAAGAAAGAAAATTTAGAAAAATTCAAAGAAGATATAAATAATTATATAGATAAACTAGGACTTGAAGAAATAACTCCAGTTCTTAATATAGATATGGAGGTTTCTTTAAAAGATATTTCTTTAGAATCAGTAAAAGAACTAAAAAAACTAGAACCATTTGGGGAAGCAAACGAAATGCCATTATTTGTAATTAAAAACTTGAAAATAGAATCAATAAGAGCTATAACAGAAGGCGAGCATCTTAAACTAAGATTGAAAGATGAAAATCTTGAGCTTGATGCAATAGGATTTCATTTAGGAGAGTATGCAGATAACTATAGATTAGGAGATAAAGTTGACATTGTAGGTAATCTTGATATAAACTCATATAATGGAATGGAAAGCGTGCAGATTACTTTAAAGGATATGATAAAGTCGTTATAAAGAGGTGTTTTAGGCTATGCAAATTGAAAAAGAATTAACAATACAAGATGTAATAAATAATTTAAAAAATACTAGAAGAAATGTTAATACAAAATTAATATTAAAAGCATATAATTTTGCAAAACAAAACCATGTAGATCAAAAAAGATTATCAGGAGAGGATTATATTATACATCCTCTTAATGTTGCAAATATTTTATCAGAAATACAATTAGATGATGAAACAATCTGTGCTGCTATTATGCATGATTTAGTAGAAGATACTAAAGTTACAAAAGAAGACATAGAAAAAGAATTTGGTATGGAAATTGCAGAAATGGTTGACCGGTGTTACAAAACTTGGAAAACTTCAATATACAACAAGGGAAGAACAGCAAGTTGAAAATTACAGAAAAATGTTTTTAGCAATGGGAAAGGATATAAGAGTTATCCTTATAAAGCTTGCAGATAGACTGCATAATATGAGAACGCTCAAATATTTAAAAAGAGAGAGACAAATTGCAAATTCAAGAGAAACAATGGATTTGTATGCACCTCTTGCAAATAGGCTTGGTATATATTCTTTAAAATGGGAACTAGAGGATTTAGCTTTTAAATACCTAGAGCCTGAAGAATATAGAGAAATTGTAGAAGGACTAGACGAAAAAAGAGAAGAAAGATTAAAATTTATTGATAGAATACAAGAACAAATTAGATTAGAATTAAAAATGCAAAGAATAGATGCACAAATAACAGGAAGAGCAAAACATATATATAGTATATATAGAAAAATGCAAAGAGATAATATTGGGCTAGACCAAGTATATGACTTGCATGCACTTAGAATAATTGTAAACTCTGTAAAAGATTGCTATGCAGCCTTAGGTGTTGTGCATGATTTATATAACCCAATGCCAGGTAGATTTAAAGATTATATAGCCCTTCCAAAAGTAAATATGTATCAATCGCTACATACAACACTTATTGGGCCTAAAGGAATTCCATTTGAAGTACAACTTCGTACATGGGATATGCATAGAATTGCTGAGTTTGGTATCGCAGCACACTGGGCATATAAAGAAGCAAATAAAACTAAAAAGACAACTGTAAAAGTGCAAGATGATAAGCTTTCATGGCTTAGAGAAACACTGGAATGGCAAAAAGATATGCAAGATCCAGAGGAATTTTTAAATACATTAAAGACTGAGCTTTTTGAAGATGAAGTGTATGTATTTACAAGAAATGGAGATATAAAGGTACTTCCTAAAGGAGCAACTCCTATTGATTTTGCGTATAATATACACACAGATGTAGGAAATAAAATGACAGGTGCTAAGATAAATGGTAAAATGATGCCGATTATTACTAAATTGAAAAGCCGGAGATATTGTTGAAATAATAACAACTGAAAATTCAAAAGGACCAAGTAGAGATTGGCTTAAATTTGTTCAAAGCACAAGTGCTAGAAATAAAATATTACAATGGTTTAAGAAAGAGAACAGAGAAGAAAATATAGAAAGAGGTAAGGATTTACTTCAAAAAGAAATTAAAAGAATTGGTATGACAGAAGAACAATTATATAAACAAGAATATTTAGATGTAGCCATGGAAAGATATAAATATAATTCTCTAAATGATATGTACGCAGCTATAGGCTTTGGAGCAATTACTGCCCGGAAAAATAATATCAAAATTGCTTTTTGAATATAGAAAAGAGCATGAGGAAGAAAATATTGAAGAAAAGATAGAAAAACTTGCAAGTAAGAAAAAAACTCCTGCAAAAAATCCTAAATCAGGTATTATTGTAAAAGGAATAGATAATTGTTTAGTTAAGTTTTCTAAATGTTGTAACCCACTTCCAGGAGACGAAATAATAGGGTATATTACAAAAGGAAGAGGTGTATCTGTACACAGAAAAGACTGTATAAATATAAAAGAGTTATTCCAAGAAGAAGCTAGAATTATTGATGTAGAATGGTCTGAAGCAGAAAAAGCATCATATAAAGTTGAAATAGAATTACATTCAAATGATAGGGATGGATTGGTTGCAGATATTGCAAAGGAAATGGGGAATCTAAAAGCTAATATGTTAGTTATTAATTCTAAAGTAAATAGAGAAAGAATAGTTATAACTGAGATGACGCTTGAGGTTCAAAGCTTAGATGAATTAAATAAGGTATTAAAAGCACTTAGAAAAATTGATAGTGTTTATGAAGTTAAAAGAAAGAAGTAAAGGAAAACAAATGATTTTAAAAAGATTAAAAATAGAAACAATGATTGGAAACTATACAAATTGTTATGTGTTAGCTGACGAAGATAAAAAAGAAGCAATGGTGATAGACCCAGCAGGAGATGTAAATAAAATAACTGAAACTTTAAATCTGCTAAATACAGATTTAAAATATATTTACCTAACACATTGTCACGCAGACCATACAGGAGCATTTGAAAGTCTTAAAAATGAAACAGGTGCAAAAGTATTAATTCATAGAAATGAAGCCGAAAATTTGCAAAACCCAATTGTAAATTTGAGTGGTATATGTGGAACTAAAAATATAGAAATAGGTGCAGATGCAAGAGTTGATGAAGGAGATACTTTGCATATAGGAGATATAGAATTTAATGTAATTCATACACCAGGGCATACAAATCGGAGGAAGTTCTTTATATGTTAAAGACCAAAACTTACTGTTTACGGGAGATACATTATTTAAAGGAATGTATGGCAGATTTGATCTTCCAACACGGAAGTGAAGAAGATATCATGAATTCTATAAAAAATAAATTATTAACGTTTCCAGAAGATACTGTAATTTATCCAGGACATGGAGATATAGGAATAATAGGTGAAGAAAAGTCATATTATATGTGATTATATTAATATCATAAAACTCCTTTTAGGACATATAATTACTATTATTAAATTAAACTAAAAGGAGAAACTATGAATATTGCTGTAATAAATATAAGAGATTTAATAAAATATATATTAGTTTTGATTATTCTATTAATAATAGTAATTTGTGGAATAAAAATTATCAATCGGAAGAGAAGAATTTAAGCATACAGAGGCTTTGTGTGATACTAAAAATTCTTCTTTTTTATATTGTCTTGAGATGGAAGTGCCATTGTTAGGAAATAAAGAATTAGACGATGATAGAGAAAAAGAAAAGATAAATCGCAAATATAAAATATTAGACATAGAACTTGAAATGTTAAGTAGTTTAAATGAAGAAGGTAGCATAGAAGAAAAATTACAGGAAATAGCAAATCAGGAAGATGTGGCAAATCAGGAGACAGAAATAGAAGAGATAGATAGGACAGTAGACGGAGATGCAAAGTTAGAAACAAAAGTTATAAGTGAAAATAATATAGAAGCGTCATTTACAGATAGTTCAAGTGATATACAAATAAAAAATCAATCTAAATATAATGCAGCTGAATTAATTGGAAACTCTGATTATAATTTGAAAAATAAAAATAAAGTTATTATATATCATACACATACCTGTGAAAGCTATACATCAAGCGAGAAATACAATTATCAAATGACAGGGACATATAGGACAACAGACTTAAGATATAGCGTTGTAAGAGCACGGAGATGAGTTAGAAGAAGCCTTAAAGCAATATGGTAAAACTGTTGTACATGATAAAACATACCATGATTACCCATCATATAATGGATCATATGATAGGTCTCTTACAACATTAAAGAATATTTTAAATGATAACAAAGATGGAGAAATTGCAATAGACCTTCATAGAGATGCAGTACGGAAGCACAAATACTTATGGACCTAGTGTACAAATTGGAGAAGATAAATGTGCACAGCTTATGTTTGTAATTCGGAACAGATGGTGGAGGACTAACTCATCCAAACTGGAGAGAAAATTTAAAATTTGCGATAATGATGCAAAAAAAAGCAAATGAACTATATCCACGGATTATTTAGACCGATAATTTTACGTAATGCAAGATATAACCAGCACTTAACAACAGCAAGTACAATAATAGAAGTTGGAGCAACAGGAAATACATTAGACGAATGTGCAAATAGTATGAAATATTTAGCGAAAGTATTTGATGAAGTAATGAAATAAAAATAGGCAAAGACCACGATGTAAAAATACACATCGTGGTCTTCAAGAGAACTTTCAGCCATTTCCAGAGCCGGAAGCCTGCACACTTGAAATCAGTGCCTGCAAGCAGGTGTGTCCATAAAGGAGCACTTCATTAATTCTTGCCTGCTCTTCAGCCTTAGCCTTTTCTTCAGCTTCTGCCTTTTTCTTTGCTGCCTTCTCAGCCTTTGCCTTTTCGATCAGTGCCTCAAGTTCCTGATTTTGGTACGCCATCATTTTTTCATAGAAGATAGTGTCATCATTAAGCTCCTTGGTAAAGGAGCGATAACTTGCTCCTTCAGGCTTTTCTGATTTAATGCCATAGTAACTGGCAATTTCGACTACCTTCTTCATGGTATCAATTAAAATACCAAGGTTTAAAGCAGGTCCAGAAAGGTAATAGATATTGCTGGCAAAAGGTATGGGCAGTATTTCAAGGCATGCACCTGCTGTTATGCTAACCCGAAGCTCAATGTTCTTTATCTGAGGAAACATAGCATGGAGCTGATTTAATTTAGGTAAAATCAGATATTGAACAATATTAAATGCCTCAGAATCAATCAGTTCATGCTTCGAGTAGTCTAACAGTGGCTTGACTACAGGAGAAATGTACATGTCGGGTTCCTTTAAATCATAAGATTTCTTTCCTTTTTCTAACCATTTACACATTTTCAATGTCCTCCTTGATTTTCTACTTTTAAGTTCTTGACTGTTTCTATATAAATATTATATCACAAAAGTAAACATAAGTCAAAAAAATAAAGCTATGTAAGTATTATTTTTTTAGTATTTACATAGCTTTATTAAATTGGTGACCCGTACGGGAATCGAACCCATGATTCCACCTTGAGAGGGTGGCGTCTTAGCCGCTTGACCAACGGGCCAATAATATATTAATTTTAGCATAGAATAGGGTATAATGTCAACAATATTACAAAACAAATACATTTTTCTAACAATTCTGTGACATTGTTGAAAAGTCTATTAATTTCAAATATAATAAAATTGTAATAAACTAAGGAATAATATGGAGGTAAGTATATGGAGACATTTGCTGACTATATTTTATCAGAAACGGACTTCATTAAAAAACTTGAAATTGTATATTATATGAAAAAAAGAGAACCAATCTTTTTTGATAATTCAGTAGTATTAAAAGCAGAAGTAGCAAGATTATTTATAGACACAATGAAATTAGATGTAGATAGAAATATGGTACTTACAGCATGTCTTTTATATGCATGTAAGAAAAATATTTTAGCACATGATTTAGATAAAATAAAAAGATATGCATTAGATCGGTGCTGAATATTTGCAAACTCTTGGTTTTTCAAAGAAGTTTTGTAAAATATGTTCAGAAGTTAATAGATATCAAGGAGACGAAAATAGAGAAAAAGAAAGTGATATATTAGAATTAGTAGATAATTTTGGTGGACTTGTACTAGATAGACCTGAAAGAAAAGGTTTTCCAATTGATGAAGCCTTAAATTTAATTGAAAATAGAAACTTAAAAGGAAGACATAATAAATATTTAGAAAAGTTTAAAGAATTTATGAACTTGAAAGAAGGTGTAGCTGCATGAGAGATATTGAAGGAGCAAATGTAATACATAAAGCAAATACTGATTATAATAAATATGTAGCTAATGCTATACAATTTGCAAAGCAGGCAACAACAGAAAGAGATTTAATAGACCTTTTAAGTGCTGCTAAAACGATAGAAGATTTAAATCGAGAAGCGGGGATGAGAGTAGCACAACAAGCAGTAGAACAAGCAAAACAATTAACACAGTCAAATATTACAGAAGATAATATACCAAAACCTGAAGAAGAAGAGGAACGTTAAAATGTACGAAATATTTGCAGATTTACATATACACATAGGAAGAACAAAAAACAATAAACCAATAAAAATAACAGCAGCAAGAAGCCTTAATTTTGAAAACATTGCAAAGGAATGTGTGGAAAGAAAAGGAATAAACATTGCAGGGATAATAGACTCGGCATCTCCTTATGTTATACAAGATATTGAAGATTTTTTAAAAAACGGTGAAGCAAAGGAATTAAAAGACCGGCGGAATAATATATAAAGATAAACTATGTATAATACTTGGGAGCGAAATAGAAACATCAGAGATAAATGAACATGGAAAAACTGGTAGCGCCCATAATTTATGCTATTTTCCATATCTAAAAGATATAAAAGCATTTTCAAAAGAAATGTCAAGTCATATAAAAAACATGACATTAAGCTCGCAAAGGGCAGATATTTCAGCATATGAGTTAATAGATATAGTAGAAAAATATAATGGAGTATTAATTCCAGCACACTGCTTTACACCACATAAAAGCTTTTATGGAAATTGTACGGATAGATTAGAAAAAATATTTAAAGAAAAATATTTTAAAGTCCCAGCTATAGAGTTAGGGCTTAGTTCTGATACATATTTGGCAGACCAAATATCAGAGCTAGAAACAAAATCGTTTTTAACAAATTCAGATGCACATTCACTTCCTAAAATAGCAAGAGAATATAACAAAATGCAGGTAGAAGATATAAGCTTTAAAGAATTAATGATGGCAATAAAAAATGAAAATGGTAGAAAAATTTTAACAAATTATGGTTTAGACCCAAAGCTTCGGAAAGTACCATAGAACATATTGTGAGGTGTGTGAAAAAAGAATTGAGGGAAAAATGCCAGTTACAAAATGTGATACTTGCGATACCAAGAATATTACAATGGGAGTACTAGATAGGATAGAAATTATAAAGGATAAAAAAGAAACTAAAAGTCCTAAAAATAGACCAGCATATGTATATCAAGTACCGCTTACATTTATTCCTGGTGTTGGAACAAAAGTTATGAATAAATTATTAGATAATTTTGAAACAGAAATGAATATTTTGCACAAATTATCTTTTGATGATATAGAAGCTGTTTGCCGGCGAGAAGATTGCAAGAAATATTATGAATGTTATAGAGCGGAAATATGAAAATAGATAGCCGGACGGTGGCGGAGTATATGGAAGAGTTAAGATATAAAAAGATATAGAACTATGTCTAGTTAATTTGAAGAAATTAGCTAAAAAATAGTTCTATATCTTTTTTGTATTACATAAAAATTAACAAAGAAAATTAAAAATGCGAAAGAGTGATATGTAATGCAAAACAAAAGAATACAAAAGGTTTTAGGCAAAGATAAAAAAGGCGTGATACGTACTCATATAGAGAATAATTTAAAAAATTATATAATAGTGGCGGTAATTTTTCTTATTCGGAGTAGTAGCAGGAGTATTATTTATAAATAATGCAGATGAAACTGAGCAAGAAGAAATAAGCACATACATAACAGAATTTGCAGATAAAACTAAAAATGATGTAAGCGTAGATTATACAAAACTTTTTATCAGTTCTGTAAAAAATAATTTATGGCTTGCGATTTGGCTTTGGTTTGCAGGACTTACAGTAATAGGTATATTTGTAGTTTATGGAGTTGTATGTTTTAGGGGCTTTGTTTTAGGGTACAGCATATCAAGTATGATTGCAACTTTGGGAGTAAAAAATGGAATAGTTTTTATTTTATCTTCAATGCTCCTGCAAAATATAATATTTATTCCGATCCTATTTGCACTTGCTATAAGTGGAATAAGACTATACAAATCAATAATGAAAGATAGAAGAAGAGAAAACATAAAACTTGAAATTTTAAGACATACAATATTCTCTGCGATACTAGCAGTGGCACTTGTTTTAGCATCATTTGCAGAAACATATGTATCGTCAAATATACTTATGTTAACTTTGAAAAAATTATAAAAAATTACAAAAAACTATTTACTTTTTTTACTTAATTTGATATAACATATATATCTTATGTTAATAAATAATGGGGAGAGATGAAGAATGCAAAAGCAAATTAAAAACTTCTTAGACTTTATAGAAAATGATAAGAAGGCATCACAAAACACTTTACAATCATATAGACGTGATATTATGCAATATAGCGATTATGTAGAAGAAAACAAAATAAATTACTTAAGAGTAAATGAAGATGATATTAGAGAATATTTAAAACACATGAATGAGATAGGTAAAAAAAGCTCAACTATTTCAAGAAGTTTAGCATCTATTAGGTCTTTCTATCAATATCTTCTTAGAGTAAAAAAGGTTAAAAGAGATCCAACAGAAGGAATACAATCTCCTAAAATAGAAAGAAGAGTTCCATCAGTTTTAACTTCTCAAGAAGTTGAGTTATTATTAGAGCAACCTAAAAATATTGATTTAAAAGGAATAAGAGACAAAGCAATGTTAGAATTTGCTTATGCAACAGGAATGAAAGTTACAGAAATAATTTCTTTAGACATATCAGATGTTAATTTAGAAGAAGGATATGTAACTTGTAGATCAAAAGATAAAGCTAGAAACATTCCACTAGGTACATTATCATTAAAAGCTTTAAAAGATTATATAGAAAACTCTAGAAATATATTAATAAAAGATGACGGAGTTACAGCATTGTTTGTTAATACAAATGGTCAGAGATTAACAAGACAAGGTTTTTGGAAAATAGTAAAATACTACAAAGACCAAGCACATATAACAAAAGATATTACACCACATATTTTAAGACATTCATTTGCAACACATCTTTTACAAAATGGTGCAGATTTAAAAGCAATTCAAACTATGTTAGGACATTCAGATATTTCATCAACTCAAATATATATGCAATTCCAAGATGCAACAATACAAAATATATATAAGAAGGCGCATCCAAGAGCTTAAAAAATTTTAAGTCCACCTAAAAAAGAATTTAGGTGGACTTATCTTCTATATATGTGCTAGGAAGGATAAACATATGAAAAATGAAAATATAAAAACAAACGACAATATAGAAAAATTAGGAAAAGTGTTAGAAGAAAAAAAGAAAATACCTAAAAATATAAGAGAAAAAATAAATTCAAAAAGGTTTGAAGATATAGCATTTGGAGCAGTTATTATCATATATTTATTTGCTCTGAATTTGGGAATGTTAAATATTCCAACTGAAAACTATTTAACAGACTTAAAAGTATTTTCAGTATTTTTATTAATCATTACAATTTTTCTTTTTGAGAAGGCATACAAAAAAGATATATCAGATTGTTGGCTTCATGGCACAGAGATAATGGTATGTACAATTTTTACAACATATTTAATACATCTATATTCAAAACTTTATAACACATTTGGAACAATAATATTTTCAGCTTCAGCAATTTGTATAATATATTATGGAATAAAAATTTTAATTATGAAAAAAGTTATAATAAAAAATTATAATAAAAGTTTAGTTGATATAGGAGATATAGTAAAAGAAAGGGGATAGAAAATGGAAAAATGTTTATTACTAGGTAATGGTGGAAGAGAAGCAGTAATTGCAGAGTATGTATCAAAAGGGTATGAGCTTTATTCAGTAATGCCATACAAAAATCCAAGCATTGCAGAATTTGCAGAAAAGTCAGGTGGAAAATATTTAATTGGAGATCCATTTGACAAAGAGGTTGTTAAAAAATTCATAAATGAAGAAGAAATAGAAAACTGCATTATTAGTAGTGATAACCTTTTACAAGATGGGTTAATAGATTTAGCAAGAGAACTTGGTTTAAAAACATTTGGACCAACTTCAAAAGGGTCAAAAATAGAGTGGAGTAAGACATATGCACTTGATATTGTAGAAAAACTTGCACCTGAAATGATAATCAAAAACTATAATATAACGAACGAAGAAGATTTAAAAAGAATAATAGACGGATATGAAGACGATAGCTTTGTTGTAAAACCAGAAGGGTTAACAGGTGGAAAAGGTGTTAAAGTTGGTGGAATACATTTTAAAGGAAAAACAGAAGGATTTGATTATGCAAAAGAATGCTTAAAAGGGGCTGGAAATGTAATTATTCAAGATAAGGTAGAAGGAAGAGAATTTACAGTTACTGGTCTAACAGATGGTAAAAATATAGTCATAACTCCTACTACATTTGATTATCCATATAGATTTGACGAAGATAAAGGACCTGGAACTGGTGGAATGGGATGTCTTGGATTTGAAGACGGAATGCTACCATTCTTAACTAAAGAAGATATAGAAGTATGTAAAAAATTAATGAAAGAAACCATAGAGTATGTAAATCGTGATTCTTTAGAATTTAACGGAGTTATATATGGTGGGTTCTTTAAATGTGAAAACCGGAATAAAATTTATAGAGTTTAATGCAAGATTTGGAGATCCCGAAAGCTTGAATATCTTAAATGCAATTGAAACACCATTTAAAGAATTATTTGAAAATATACAAAATCAAACGTTAAGCGAGGATAACTGCAAATTTAAGAAGATAAATACATTTACTGTATATGTAGTTACACCAAATTATGCAGTATCAAGTTCTAAAGATCCTATTAAATTTACTTTAAAAAAAGATGAGATAGAAAAACAAGGTGTAAAAGTATATTTCTCAAGCACAAAACAAACCCAAGGAGAAAACTACGAGAGCGTTGGAAATTCAAGATTATTTGCGCTTGTTACCACAGGAGATACTATGGAAGAAGCAAAAGTCAAAGTATATAAAGCTTTAGAACGGAAATGTGGACGAAGTATTGCATTATAGAAGGGATATTGGCAATATGTATAAACATTAATTCGAACAATAATCAGCATCTTACTGAGGCTGTTAAGGCTACGCCTGTTACAGCGTCAATATGCAGAGGCACGTCGTTGTTCTTCGGACAAATTCGCTCAGGCAGGCACCAGCCTAGTCTCAGACAAATTTACCTTGAACGCCTTGCAATATACCGATTCTTGTCCGAATTTAAAAAAATTAATATATCAACAATTTATAATATATAATTTATAATAATTAAGGAAAGGAAAAAAATTAAAATGAAAAAAACAAAAATTTTAGCAGTTATTTTACTTTCAGTAGTAAGTATGACATTTTTATTAGGAAATACTGTTTCTGCTACAAATGTAGAAGAACGGGATAATGCCTATAAGTGAAGAAGGAGAAATTACAAATGGGGAACTAACTCCTGCTGATGGAGCAAGAACAGGTGAAGATGAACACTCACATTCAGATATTCATGAAGGAGACCTTTATGTAGCATCTGGAGATAAAACATATGTAATGGACCAAATGGTTGATGGAAACGTGTTTATTTTTGGAAACAATGTAACAGTTACTGGAGAAATAAATGGTTCATTATTTGTATGTGGTTCAAACATTGAAATTACAGAGAGTGCATATGTTGCATGCCATTTATTTGCTTTTGCAAATGAATTAACTATTGATGGAATGGCTTTAGACGTATATGCAGCAGCAAACAAGTTAACACTTGGAGAAACTGCAGGAATTTATAGACAAATAATTGCAGCAGCAGACACAATGGAACTTGCAGGAAATGTAGGAAGGGACGCATTCCTTTACGGAGAAAACATAGATGTTAAAGGCGAGAGTTTTACTGTATATGGAAACTTAAATTATGAAGCAAAAAATGAAATAAATGCTGATAAATTAAAAGTTGAAGGTGAAACTAAATTTAACCTAGCTAAAGAAAAAGATGCAGATAGTACAGCTGATGTGATTTTAGATTATGTACTTGGAGCTGTACGGAACAATTGCATTTGATTTAGCCTTATATCTATTACTATGTTTAATTGCACCTAAGTTTGTAAAAAAAGCAAAAGATTACGTTTCAGTTCACGGTTTACTTGCTGTTGCAATAGGTCTTGCATTTACTATACTTGTTCCAATTATAGCATTTATATTCTTATTAACAGGAGTACTAGCTGGAATTGGAGTATTTATGGCACTTGTATATTCAGTAGTTCTTATGATTAATGCATTTATTGTATCAGTTGTAGCAAATGAATTTATTGCAGATAAATTAAAAATTGATGACAAATTCAAAAAAGGTTTATTGCTAGTTCCAGTATCACTTGTACTTTGGGCTTTAAGAAAGATACCATTTATAGGTGGAATTATTAGTATATTTGTATTCTTAGCAGGAGTTGGAGTCGTTTGCACTTATCAATATGATAAGAGAAAAGAAGCGTAGTACTTGAAATTAACATAAATATGATATATAATATATACTATAAATAAAACCTGAAGGAGGAAAAGTTTATGATAGAAAGAGAAATACGGTCAAGTGTAGATGCTGCAGAATTAATTTATTTGATAAAGAAAAAGAGACATATGACAATTAAAGAAATTTCAAAAACATCTGGGAGTATTTTAATACACTTACCCTATTGGAAAGCAGGAAAATCAACACCACGGGTAGATACTGCTATTAAAATATTTACAACCCTTAATGTAGAAATTGTACTTTCTACAAATGAGTTTAAGCAAAAAGTTCTGACAAAAGAGGATATTGTAAATTTTATTTCTCAAATAATTACAATTAGAAATCTAGGAAAAGCAGAAACATTTAAAAAAGCAGAAATCCATATAAACGCTTTCGCTTTATGGAAGAATAAAGATGTAAATCCGTTCCTAGAAAGTGTGCTTAGAGTATTATCAGTTCTTGACACTAAAATGGTACTTCGTGCATATGAATCAGAAGAAGAGCGAGCTGAAAGCGAAATCGAGAAGACTGAAGAAGTAGAAACGATGGATACAGAGCACGGCGAAACAGAAATTTCAGAATTAGAGATACTTGACGTAGCAAAGAAAGCATTTAAAAATTGTAATTCTCTTTCAGAGAAGGAAAGAATGTATAAAGTCTTACAGGCATTCCTTTGAAAAAGGCAATTAAGACTAGAGAAACGGGATATATTCCCTGCTCTGGTCTTTTTTGTATAGTGGAAGTTTTATTAAATTATGAATATATCGTAAAATTACTTGATATTTTTTTCCTTTTTTTATATAATGGCAATAGTATTTCATTATTTGAAGAAAAAACGGAGGAATATATATGTTTTGTGCTTTGATAATGGCAGGAGGAAAAGGGACAAGGTTTTGGCCAAAATCAACAGAAGAGATGCCAAAGCAATTTTTAAAATTAATAGATGAAAGAACAATGATACAGCTTACATATGATAGATTGCTTAAAACTATACCAGCAGAAAGAATATTTGTTGTAGCAGGGGAAAGATATAAAGAATTAGTAAAAGAGCAACTAGCAAGCTTACCAGAAAGAAATATTATAATAGAGCCAGAAGGAAGAAATACAGCACCTTGCATATTACTTGCGTGTTCTTATATAAAACAGATATATGAAGATGCAACAATTGCAGTACTTCCATCAGACCATGCAATAAAAAATGGTGAAGAATTTTGTGATATTTTAAATACAGCAAAAGACTATGTAGAAAATAAAAACAAGCAGGCAATAGTAACAATTGGAATAACTCCAAATAGACCAGAGACAGGTTATGGATATATTAAATTTGAAAAGAAAGACGGGGAAGTTATAAAAGTAGAGAGATTTGTTGAAAAACCAAATCTTGAAACTGCAAAAGAGTACCTAAGCCAGGGGGGATATCTTTGGAATGCAGGTATGTTTATATTTGATGCAGGCAATATGCTAAACGAATTAGAACAGAACTATTCAAGCTATGAAATTTTAAATAATCTACCAAAAATAGAAAGTAGTAATTATAAGGAACAACTTGATAAATTATATCCAAAATGTGAATCTATATCAATAGACTATGCAGTAATGGAAAAATCAAAAAATATCTATGTGATTCCAGGAGACTTTGGCTGGGACGATATTGGAACATGGAATTCACTAGAAAGATACAAAGAAAAAGACGAAAGTGATAATATCTTAAATGGAAATATAAAGAATTATAACTCTAAAAATAATATTATTTATGCAGGAGACAAAAAGGTAATTTTACTAGATGCAGAAAATATATTTTGCATAGATACAGATGAAGTACTTGTTATAGGAAATAAGGATAGTATTTCTAAAGTGCATGAGTTAAGGACCATTGAAAAATAAGAAAATCGGACGTTAACGGAAGCATAGCTTCCGACGTCCACATGTGCAAAATCGCTTTGCGATTATTGCACAGCACAATGTAAATTAACCTTTTTGAATAGTCAAAATCTGCGATTTTTCCTATTCAATAAGAAAGGATGTTAAAAATGAAAGTAGCAATAGTTGCTGACTGGCTTACAAATATGGGTGGAGCTGAGCAATGTATAATAAACTTGCATAGATGTTTCCCGGAAGCACCAATATATACGACTTTTTATAGTCCAGAGAATATGTCAGAAGAATTCAAAGAAATGAATATTATAACATCTTCACTTCAAAAAAAGAAATCAAAACAGTATAATCATAAAAAATATTTACCATTTATGCCAAAAGCATTTGAAGAATTTAATTTAAATGAATATGATGTTGTAATCAGTGGGTGTTCGGCATGCGCTAAAGGAATTATCACAGGACCACATACTCTTCACATATGTTACTGCTATACACCAATGCGTTATGCATGGGAAATGCGAGACGAATATACAGAAGGCATGTCAAACTTCAAGACAAAGCTTATTAGATATTTCATGAATTATATGAGACTATGGGACTATCAGGCAGCGCAAAGAGTAGACGAATTTATTGCAATATCAAATGAAGTAAAGGAAAGAATAAAGAAGCATTATAGAAGAGAAGCGGAAGTTATTTTTCCACCAACTAGAACAGATAAATTTTTACCGTCAAATGAAGATAAAGATTACTATTTCATAGTATCAAGACTTGTAAAGTATAAAAGGTATGATTTAGCAGTAGAGGCATGCTCGAAGCTTCACAAAAAACTTATCATAATAGGTGATGGACCAGAAAGAGAAAACTTAGAAAAAATTGCTGATAAAGAGTATGTTACATTTATGGGAAGACAGCCAGATGAAGTTGTAGGAAAATATATATCAGAATGTAAGGCCTTAATTTTTCCAGGAGAAGAAGATTTTGGAATTGTTCCAGTAGAAGCAATGTCTTGCCGGAAAACCAGTTATTGCTTTTGGAAGAGGCGGAGCATTAGATACAGTTGTAGATAGAAAAACAGGGATATTTTTTAAAGAGCAAACAACTGAAAGTTTAATTGCTGCAATTAAAGAGTTTGAAACATTAAATTTTGATAAAAATGAAATAAGAAATCATGCGTTAAAATTTAGTGAAGAAGATTATAGAAAACAAATAACAGATTTTGTAAATGAAAAGTACAATGAAAAATTAAGAATGGAGGAAATTTAAATGAAAAGAGCATTAATTACAGGAATTACAGGACAAGACGGTTCATATTTAGCAGAACTTTTATTAGAAAAGGGATATGAAGTATATGGTATATGGAGAAGAAAGAGTACAGTTGACTATGGAAATGCTAAACACTTAAAAGATAAAGTAAAACTAATATATGCAGACTTAACAGATTTAGCTTCACTTATGGATGCTGTAAGGGAATCTAACCCAGATGAAGTGTACAACCTAGCTGCACAAAGCTTTGTTGCAACATCTTGGGATACACCAGTAGGTACAGCAGAAATAGATGCTATAGGTGTTTTAAATATGCTTGAAGCAATAAGAAAGGTAAAACCAGATGCTAGATTTTATCAAGCATCTACAAGTGAAATGTTTGGTAAAGTCCAAGAAATACCACAAAAAGAGACAACTCCTTTCTATCCAAGAAGTCCATATGGAGTTGCAAAACTTTATGGTCATTGGATAACAAAGAATTATAGAGAAAGCTATGATATGTTTGCATGTTCTGGAATTTTATTTAACCATGAATCTGAAAGACGTGGAGAAGAATTTGTTACAAGAAAAATAACAATGGCTGTAGCTAAAATAAAAAATGGACTTCAAGATGTATTAGAACTTGGAAATCTAGATGCAAAAAGAGATTGGGGACATTCTAAAGACTATGTAGAGGCTATGTGGCTAATGCTTCAGCAAGATACACCAGATGATTATGTTATATCTACAGGTGAAACACATCCTGTAAGAGAATTCGTAACATTAGCATTTAAGGCGGCTGGAATGGATGTTGAATGGCATGAGTCAGGAGATAAAGAATATGCAACACTTAAAGGAACAGACAAAGCAGTTGTTAGAGTAAACCCAAAATTTTATAGACCTGCAGAAGTAGAATTATTAATTGGTGATTGCTCAAAAGCTGAAAAAGTACTAGGTTGGAAGAGAAAAATAAGTTATGAAGACCTTATTGAACGAATGGTTAAGAACGACTTAGATTTGCTCGCAAAATAAACTTCGGATTAGGTCGTTAAATTTAACATTAATAATCCTCAATGTACAAAAGTACATTTCCGGTTATTAAGTTAAATTTGCCTACTACTCCTCGTTTCTTTTGCGAGCTAGGAAGTATGGAAAAGAAAAGGAACGAAGGTTATACTCTAGGAGGAATTAGTGATGAAGGTTTTAATAACAGGAGCAGGGGGATTCGTCGGAAAATATCTAATCAAAGAATTTAAAGACAATGGCGACGAAGTTGTTGCCTGTGATATAAAAAAAACAGAAAATATAGATGATGATATTCCATATTTTGATATGGACATTTTAGACAAGCAAAGAATCATAGCAGTTTTGAAGGAGACAATGCCTGATTATATAATTAATTTAGCAGCAATTAGTTCAGTTGGATTATCTTGGAAGATTCCAAAAAAAACAATGGAAGTTAATATAATAGGCACAATTAATATTTTAGATGCAGTAAGAAGCGTTATACCAAATGCTAAAGTAATGTTAATTGGTTCAAGTGAAGAGTATGCGGAAAGTGACAAACCACTTAAAGAAGAAGATATTATAAATGCAAACAATCCATATGGAATATCTAAAGTTGCAGCAGAAAATATTGCTAAAATGTATAAAGATAAATATGGGCTAAATGTAATTTGCACAAGAAGTTTCAATCATACAGGACCACGGACAGCTTGACACTTTTGCAATGCCAAGTTTTTGTAAACAAGTTGCAGAAATTGAGAAGAAAGGAAAGCCACGGTAAAATTTTTGTACGGAAATTTATCTGCATATAGAGATATATCAGATGTTAGAGATGTTGTAACAGTTTATAGGAAATTATTAGAAGAAGATGAAAAAGACCTGGTATATAATGTAGGTTCTGGGAAATCATACAAAATAGAAGACTTATTAAAATATATTGTATCTTTATCAAGCCAAGATATAGAAATTATAGTCGATAAAGAAAAGTTTAGAGAGATAGATACACCATATATTAAGGCAGATAATTCAAAAACTGCTAAATATTTTAAGCGGTACAGATATAAAGGAAACATTAAAAGAAATGTATGAAAGTTATAAAGGATAGTTAAAAAATGAAAATTGCAGTAGATGCTAGAATGTATAATATGTCAGGAATAGGAACTTATATACAAAATTTAGTTAAAAATAATTGTTATAATATAGCACTTGGAAATGAAGAAGAATTAAAAAGTGTCCAAAGAATAGAAAAAATAATTAAATTCGATTCACCTATTTATGGAATAAAAGAACAGCTTAAATTTCCTTATAAAGAACTAAAAAAAGCTAAAGTAGACCTTTTACATGTACCACACTATAATGTACCTTTATTTTATAAGGGAGACATGATAGTTACAATACATGATTTAACACATTTAGTTTATAGTGAGCTTTTTGGAAATTCTCTTAAAAAGTATTACGCAAAATTTATGATGAAAATGGCGATAAAAAAATCAAAAGCCATACTTACAGTATCAGAGTGTACAAAAAGAGATATACTAAAGTATTTTAAAACTGATGAAAATAAGATTATAGTCACATACAATGGTTTAAAAGAAAACGCAAGGGAAAAGCCAAAAGAAGAAATAAGTTATTTATATGATAAGTTTAATATTCCAAGAGACAAAAAAATTCTTATGTATGTAGGAAATTTAAAACCGCACAAGAACTTAGAAGGACTACTTGAAGCTTTTAGCAAATTAAAAAATAACTCTGAATGTGTTTTGCTATTAGTAGGAAAAGCTTTTGAAAGTTATTCAGGTTTGCAAGATAAAGAAAAAGAATTAAATATAGAGGACAAGGTTATACATACAGGAGTAGTAAATGAAGAAGAATTAATAGATTTATATAATTTAATAGATTTATTTGTATTTCCTTCATTTTATGAAGGCTTTGGTTTACCTGTCATAGAAGCTATGGCATGTGGAACAAAAGTTGTATCTTCAAATGCATCTTCACTTCCAGAAGTTGGGGGGAACCTAATACCGTATTTCGACCCAAAAGATATAGAGAATATGACTAAAAAGATAGAGGAAGAACTTGCAAGAGAAGATACGATAGCAGAAAAAATAGAGAGAATAAAATGGGCAAAAAGCTTTGACTGGAAGGAAACAGCAAAAAAAACAAACGAAATATTTAAAATTTATGATAAACAGTAGAAAAAAGGAGTTTTGACAATGGAATTAACATTATTTGGAGTAATTACAATAGCCGTATCAATATACGCATTTTTTAAAAACAAGAAATTATTATTATATATGGTAGTATTTTTATCAACATTTACAGCAGCAGAAATTTTACACATAAATATTACAACAACACCACTTCAGACTTTTGAATTTACAGGAGTGATGTGGCTTTTAAGAGAATTTATAGATTTTATAAAGGCAAAGCCAAAAATAAGTAAGGAAAAAATTATAGAAGGATTAAAGAGAAATAAACTAGGTTCAGCTTTTATAATGTTTATAATTGCAATATTACTTGGGGAAATTTATCTTTTAGTATCAAGAATATCAGTTCCTTATACAGATATTTTTGGTGAACCAGCGCTACTAAAATTTAGTATGTCAAATATAACTCAGTGCATAATTATAATATTTGTATTTGTTATGATGACAGTATTATCATTTAAAATAAAAACAAAAGAACAAGTAAAAGAATTATTAAAAGTATTTTGTATAAGTTCAATATTTGCAGTAGTATGGGGCTTACTTCAGTTTATAACATTCTATTTTGGAATACCATATCCAGCATTTTTATTTAATAATAATCCATATGCAGCACAAGGATTTGAGCAAATAAGTAATAACATAAAAAGAATATGTTCTATTGCACTAGAGCCATCAACATTTGCAGTTAATCTTGTATGTTTCTTACCATTTTTAATTGGACCATTTTTAAGTTTAAAAAATAAATTTAAAGATAAAAAATATATATTAACATTTGTATTATTAGTTATTACAACAGCATGTGCAATACTTTCTACATCATCTACAACATATGTAGGCTTAATTGCAATCTATGGGTTGTTTGGAATATATATTTTGTTTAGCTTTATAAAAAATCGGAATATTATCAAATAGAAAAAGTAATTTCCTAAAATTGTTTGTCGTAACAGTTGTCTCATGCACACTTGCACTTGGACTAAGTGTTGGATTTGTAAAAATTGGATATAAGTTAAAAACAATAGATCCACTACCAATAGTTCAAGAAGTAAAGGACCCTGATAATGATGACGAAGGTGAAGAAGTTAAGTACCAATCAGCATTTCAAAATATGGCAAAAACAATAAAACAAATGACAATAGACAAGCTAACATCAGGTTCTGGTCAAGAGAGAATGAGCATGGAAAGTAAAGGATTCTCTTTATTTAAGTATTCTCCAATATTTGGTTTAGGATTTGGCTCATTTAGAACTTTCAGTTTATTTACAAATATTTTGATAAATACAGGAATTTTTGGAGCGATTATATATCTTTATATGATATTTATAACAGTAAAAGAGCTATTTAAAAATAGAAAAGAAGACGAATCTTTAAGTGTAATGTTTATGATAAGTGTTTTAGGTGGTTCCATAGCGTTTTTTGCAGGAGTTCCAGACTTAGTATTGACATTTTATTGGATAATTATGGTTTTAGGATATAAATATGCATCACTTGAGAAATAAGAACCCGGGCCCGTTATCTGGGTCATAGATTGCGACCTTAGTACCCCGGAACCTTGTTGTTCCACAATAAGAAGTTAGGAGGATCATTTTATGATTATTGGAATAGATGCAAGAGGATTAGATGGTAATAAAGCAGGTATACCAACATATATTGAAGAAGTTATTAGAAAGATTAATAATTCTAATGAAAATGAAGATAAATATATTTTGTATTCATGCAGGGATATAAAACTTGATATTAACTTAAAAGAAAACATTATAATAAGAACATGTAAAACTAGATTACTAGGTAGTTTTTGGTTATATAGTTCACTTCCTAAAATGCTAAAACAAGATAATGTAGATGTATTTTGGGGAACTCAGCACTGCCTTCCAAAAAGGAATAAATATACGAAAAACATGAGATTTATTTTAACAATATGTGACTTAGCAATAAAGAAACTAAAAACAGTTGGTTCTTTCAAAAACACAATAGTACAAAAATTATTTTTAAAGAAAAGTATAAAACATGCAGACGAAATCATTGCAATATCAAAAGCTACAAAAAATGATATATTAGAAATATATAAAATACCTGAAAATAAGGTGAAGGTAGTATACTGCGGAACTAATTTGCCAGAAGAAAAAGAACTTACAGAAAAAGAAAAAAAACAAATAGAAGAAAAATTTAAAATAAAAGATACTCCATATATATTTTTCTTAAGTACAATAGAGCCTAGAAAAAATATTGAAACTTTGATAAAAGCATTTAACTATATAAGAAGAAAAGAAGATATAAACCTAAAACTAATCTTAGCAGGGGGACTTGGATGGAAGTACCAGGGAGTATTAGATTTGGTGCAAAATTCAGAATTTAAAGAAGATATAGTAATGTCAGGATATATATCAAAAGAAGAAAAGAAATACTTATATGAACATACAGCATGCTTTGTGTATCCATCGCTTTATGAAGGCTTTGGACTTCCAATATTAGAAGCAATGTCAAATAAAGCATTAGTTATAACTGGAAATAATTCTTCACTTCCAGAAGTTGGAGGAAAGGCTGCATTTTATTATGAAAGTACATTAAATTATAGTAGCCTTGGAAATAAGATATTAGAAGTTATAAACTTATCAGAAGAAGAAAAGGAAAGCAAGATAAAGCAAGGATTAGAACAAGTTAAAAAATTCACTTGGGAGAATACAGCAAAAGAGACAATTGAAATATTAAGCAACAAAAATTAATCTTTAAGGAGCAAAAATGAATATTGGGATAGATGCAATGTGGCTTGGAAAGCAAAAGACTGGAATAGGTACATATGTAGAAAAAATTTTAGAAGAATTGAATAGAACAGACAAAGATAACAAGTATTATTTGTATTCAAATTCAGACATAGTACTTGACTTTAAGCCAAATGCAAATTTCATTATAAAAGAAAATATCGAAGGAAGAAGAGTAAGGTGGATAAATTATGGAATACAAAAAATGCTTAAAGAAGACAAAATAGACATATTTTGGGGACCGCAATTTATGATGCCTAAGAGAAATAAATACACAAAAAACATGAAATACTATATTACTATATATGATTTAGCAATGAATAAATTTAAAGGCATAGGTGCATTTAGAAATATACTAGTTATTAAGCTATTTTTAAAAAGAAATTTAAAATCAGCAGATAAAATAATTGCAATATCAAATTCGACAAAAAAAGACATAATGGAAATGTATAAAATCCCTGAAGAAAAAATCGAAGTAACATATTTGGGAGTAAATTTTCCAAAAGATGAAGAAAAATTAGAAATAAATGAAGAAGAAATAAGAGAAAAGTTTAAAATAAGAAATGAGCCATATCTATTCTTTTTAAGCACAATAGAGCCTAGAAAAAATATCGAAACATTAGTAAAAGCGTTTAATTATATAAAAAGAAAAGAAAATACAAATTTAAAATTAATCTTAGCAGGAGGACTTGGGTGGAATTATCAAGGAATACTTAACTTAATAGAAAATTCGGAATTTAAAGAAGATATAATAATGCCTGGGTATATCTCAAAGGAAGAGAAAAAGTTTTTATATGAAAGTGCAGAGTGCTTTGTGTATCCTTCACTTTATGAAGGTTTTGGACTTCCAGTGCTAGAGGCAATGTCAAATAAAGCATTAGTTGTAACAGCAAATAATTCTTCACTTCCAGAAGTTGGGGGCGAAAATGCTTTTTATTATGAAAGTACATTAAATTATAGTGCGCTTGGAAATAAGATATTAGAAGTCATAAATTTACCAGAAGAAGAAAAAGAAAATAAAATACAGCAAGGGTTAGAATGGGCAAAAAAATTTACATGGAAAAGTGCAGCAGAAGAGACTATAAAAATTTTTCTAAAATAAAAGGAGAGATTTTAGAGTGAAGCATAATCTTGGAATAGATTTAACATATATAATGGACGATAGACCATCAGGAATAAAAAAACATGGTGAAGAGATTGTATCAGGAATTGTAAAATTTAATTCTGATTATAATATTACTGTAATTGTAGATAAGGACTTAGAAGAAGCTTATAAAAAGAGATTCCCAAGCCTCAAAGTCATAAGTCAAAAATTGTGGCTTAAAAATATTAGATTTGTCAAAAGAATAAATAGGCTAAATTTTGTAAAATCTATAAAAACATCAAAAATAAAAAAAGAAAACCTAGATGTTATAATCTATCCATATGTTAACCCAAATACAGTACTACCAAAAAAAACTAAAAAGATAATTTCAATATTAGATGTAATACCATTAGATGAAATAGAAAATAAAAATGGGAGTGAATATAACAAAATTAAACAAGAAAATATAGATTTAATGAATAAAACAGAAAGGGTTGTTACACTTTCAAATTATTCTAAAAAAAGATTAGAAGAGATTAATCCTGAATATGAAGGTGAAATCACGGTTATCCCAAGCCCAGTAAATATCCCAAAGAAAACTAAAAAAATATCACAAGAAGTAATAAACTCAGAAAGTTCATATATATTATCAATAAATTCATTTTTTAGACATAAAAATCAAATTACACTTTTAAAAGCATTTGACTTGATTAAAGATAAAATTCCAAACAAATTAGTATTTGTTGGAAGACCTGAGCTTGACTCTCCATCAAGTGGATATAGAGAAATAGAAGAATATATAAAGAAAAATAGACTAGAAGATAGAGTAATAATTCTTTCAGGGATATCTGATGAAGATAGGAGCAGTTTACTTTATAATGCAGACCTATTTGTTACAACATCACTTAGGGAAGGATTTGGAAGAACACCAGTTGAAGCTGCACTTTGCAAAATTCCGGTAATATCTTCAAAAGAAACATCTTTAGAAGAAGCAACAATGGGTGAGGTTTTCTATTATGAAAATGGTAAAGACCATGAAGAACTTTCAAGTAAAATGTTAGAAGTTTTAGAAAATAAACCATCAAAAGAAGAATTAGAGAGGATATCAAAAAAACTTAAAGAATCATATGACGAAGGAGAAATTGCAAAAAGATATATTGAAATAATAAAAGAAATAATGGAGGAAGGTAAAAAATGCAAAGAACTAAACAATCAGTAAAAAATGCATCATTTGCAATAATTGCACAGATTATTCAGCAAGTACTTAGAGTAGTGGTTCGTATTGCATTTATTAGAGTATTAGGAGAGTACCTAGGAATAAATGCGGTATTTTCTGATATACTAATTGCTCTTCAATTAGTAGAGATTGGAATAGGACCTGCAATAGCCTTTAGCTTATATAAACCACTTAGCTGTAATGATACTGAAAAAGTAAAATCACTAATGAAACTATTTAAGAAGGCATATAGAATTATAGGAATTGTAATATTAGTTGCAGGCGTACTATTTATGCCATTTTATGGCTTTTTCATAAATGATATTGAAAATCAAAATATGGCAAGTTTGAATACTGTATATTTAATATTTATCTTTGATACAGCAGTTTCGTATTTCTATTCATATTATAGAACACTTTTAATTAGTGACCAAAAGAAATATTTAGATACAGCTATACACACTGGAGTTTTACTTGTAATTTCAATTTTACAAATAGTATTAATCTATATGACGAGAAATTACTATGTATATTTAGCTATACAAGTATTAGGCACAATTTCTACAAACTTTATCGCATCAAGAGTTGCAATGAAACAGTATCCATACCTTAAAGAGAAAAATGTAGAAAAATTAGACGGAGAAACATTTGGAGAAATAAAGAAAAATGTATTTGCAATGATATTCCACAAAATTGGTGGGGTTATAAGAGATGCAACAGACAATCTTCTTATTTCCAAATATATAGGACTTGCACTTTCAGGAATATATTCAAATTATTTTATGATTACAAAAGCACTAAATACCTTAATTTCACAAGTATTTTCTGCAGTTTTATCAAGCGTTCGGAAATTTACATGCAACGCGTTCTGAAGAAGCTCAAAGAGAAGTATTTTATAACATTAATTTTATTAACTTTTGGATAGCATCTTTTTGTGCATGCTGTTTTGGAATGCTAATTCGGACCATTTATTGTAACAATATCAAACGAAGGATATTTATTAAGTACGTTTATAACAATACTTATATCACTTAGATTCTACCTAGATATAATGAGAAAGACACCGTGGATGTTTTGTGAAGCAGCAGGAGTATATTGGAATGGAAAAACAAAGCCATTATGGGAAGTTGCAGTTAATTTAGTAGTATCACTTATACTTGTAAAAACGATAGGAATAGCAGGTGTATTTATTGGAACAATAGTTGCAATTTTAGTAGTTGACCTTCCAGTTGAACCACATCTTGTTTCTAAATATGTTTTAAAAGGTGGAATTGCAAAATATTATATACAATATATAAAATACTTTATTGTAACAGCTTTAATGTATGCAACTTCATATTTTGCTTGCAGTTTACTTCCAGATGCTATTGGTGGATTTGGAGGAATTATACCATTTATATTAAGAGCAATAGTTTCAGTTATTGTAACAAACTTAATCATAGTAATTACAATGTTTAGAACAAACGAGTTTAAGTACACAATAGATTTAATAAAGAAAATGTTTGGGTCTTTAAAGAATAAGATTAAAGCTAAAAAAGGGGAAGAATAGATAAATGAAAATAGCAAAAAAAGTATTTTTATATGCATTTAGCGCAATACTTGTAATTAGTTATTTTGTAATATTATATATTTCAATGAATCCAAATGTATCATGGGAATACAAACTTTATTATATAGAAAAAGAAACAGATATATGGCCAGGAAATAACGGCTATGACTATGAACTTGGAACAAAAATAGATACAAAATTAGAAAACAAACAAAATTGTAAAAGATTTGGAAAAGGATGGGGAGAATATACAGAGACAGGTCTTTGGTCAAATGGAGAAAAATCAAATATATACTTTGGAAACTTAACAAATAAAGATTTAATATTTGAAATGGAAATTGCCGAATGTCTATTAAATAAAAAAATAGAAATTTATTTTAATGATAAATTAAGAGAAGAAATAGAGCCTGAAAAGCTAGAAAAAGAAATGAAGATAATTAAAGAAGTAAAAAAAGAAGATATAATAGATGGAAAACTAATTATAACACTTAAATATACCGAAGCCACAGAAGATGAAAAAGTACAAAAAATTATGTGTAAGGGGATAAATTTATATGAAGTTTGATAAAACAAAAGCAAAAAAACTGATACATGTAGCATTATTTTGCGTAATTTGTGTTATCATATCAAGATTAATCTGCTTTGGGATATTCTATAAAAAAACAGATAGTGCTTCAATAAAAGGATACCTTCAAGGCTTTAATAGGTGGGATGCAGGATGGTATAAATCGATTATTGAAGATGGATATCAAGATGAACCAACAAATCACGAAGGTGGGGATGCAGCAAATTGGGCGTTTTTCCCACTAATGCCAATGGTGGTAAGAGGAGTATCAAATTTACTTAATATATCACATGAATTTGTAGGACCAGCCATCAACACTTCAGTATTTACATTGGCACTTATTATAGCATGGTATTACCTAGAAGAAACTAGAAACAAAAGAGTAGCAAATATATTTGTATTCTTAATGACCATGGGTATGTATTCATTTTATTTTTCATCTACATATACAGAATCATTCTATCTGCTGTTTATAGTAGGATTTTTCTATGCAATGAAAAAAGAAAAATATATACTTATGGGTATATCACGGTGCTCTTGCATCGGCAACTAGAAATACTGGAATAATGCTAGTATTTGCAATTATTCCATATATTATAGTAGAATATATAAAACAAAATGAAGGAAATAAATTTAATGTAAAAGAACTATTTCTATTTGTCTTAAAAAAGCCAAAATTAATATTGGGGATATCTCTTATTCCACTAGGACTATTTATTCATATGTTATATCTACATCTAAAAATAGGTGATGGATTGGCATTTGTGCATATACAAAGAGTGTGGGGAGAAGGAGAAGGTACAATATTTGAAGTAGTATTTAAATCATTAAAAAGTATACAAGATTACAGATTTTATCATGCTATTTGGGCAATTTGGGGATTTATTTCAGTATATCATTTATTTAAAGCCAAAAGATATGACGAAGCAGTACTTAGTTTAATACTACTTGCAATTCCATTATCAGTCAAAATACAGTCAACCCCAAGATATATAATAGGAAGCTTTTTCCCAGTTGTAAGTATGTGTGATATGATAGAAAAGAAAAACAAATTTGAAATAGGTGTATTTTTAATTATGGCTGTAATAATGGAGTGTATTTTATATAGTGACTGGATAGTAAGTGCTCCATATTTATGCTAAGAAAGGGAGGGTTAAATTATGGATTACCTAGAAAAATATGAAAAGTGGTGTACTGGAGAGGAATTTGACGAAAACACAAAAAAAGAATTACTTAGCCTAAAAGGAAATGAAGGAGAAATAAAAGAAAGATTCTATAAAGAATTAGAATTTGGTACAGGAGGCTTAAGAGGAATAATAGGTGCTGGAACTAACAGAATGAATATATATACAGTTCGGAAAAGCAACACAAGGACTTGCAAATTTTATAAAAAAAGAACATGGAGAAGAAAAAGGAGTTGCGATAGCATATGATTCTAGACATATGTCAGAAGAATTTAGCGAAATGGCAGCCTTATGCCTAAATGCTAACCGGAATAAAAACATATAGGTTTGAATCTTTAAGACCAACTCCAGAGCTTTCATTTGCACTAAGAGAACTTCGGATGTATATCAGGAGCCGTTATTACAGCAAGTCATAACCCACCTGAATATAACGGATACAAAGTGTACTGGGAAGATGGCGCACAAATAACTGCTCCAAAGGACAAAGAAATAATAAATGAAGTATTAAATGTAAAAGAATATAGCGAAATCAAGACTATGAATAAGGAAGATGCCATAAAACAAGGGCTATATAATGAGATTGGAAAGGAAATAGACGATAGATATATAGAAGAAGTAAAAAAACAATCTTTAAATATGGATATTGTAAAAGAAATGGCAGATGATATAAAGATTGTATATACACCATTACATGGAACAGGAAATATTCCGGTTAGAAGAGTGTTATCTGAACTTGGTTTCAAAAATGTGTATGTAGTACCAGAACAAGAAATGCCAAATGGAGATTTTCCAACAGTTAGTTATCCAAACCCAGAAGATCCTAAAGCATTTGAACTTGCACTAAAGCTTGCAAAAGAAAAAGATGCAGATGTAGTTCTTGCAACAGACCCTGATGCAGATAGATTAGGTGTTTACGCAAAAGACCCTAAGACAAAGAATTATGTTTCCTTTACAGGAAACATGTCAGCACTTCTTATTGCAGAATATATATTATCAGAAAAAAAGAAAAGAAATATGATACCTGCAAACGGAGCAATAGTTTCAACTATTGTGTCTTCAAACATGACAAAAGCTATTTCAGATGAGTATGGTATAAAATTAATAGAAACACTAACAGGCTTTAAATTTATAGGAGAACAAATAAAATTCTTTGAACAGGATAACAGCTATGAATATTTATTTGGTTTTGAAGAAAGTTATGGATGTTTAGCAGGAACTCATGCAAGAGATAAAGACTCAGTAGTTGCAGTAATGTTACTTTGCGAAGCAGCAGCATTTTACAAAAAACAAGGGATTACTTTGTGGGAGCAAATGTTAAACATCTATGAAAAATATGGATATTATAGAGAAACGCTTAGCACAATAACTTTAAAGGGAATAGACGGATCAGAGAAGATAAAAGCTATAATAGAAAACTTAAGAAATAATCCATGTGAAAAAATAGGAGACTTTAAAGTAGTAGAAATTAGAGATTACAAAGAGAAGAAAACTATAAATCTAATTACAGGTGAAAAAGGGGTAACTACTCTTCCTGAATCAAATGTATTATATTATGCACTTGAAAATGACGCATGGTGCTGCGCAAGACCATCTGGAACAGAGCCAAAGATAAAATTTTATATGGGTGTAAAAGAAAATACAATGGAAGATGCAAATAAAAAATTAGAAGAATTAAAGACAGCAATGCTTAAAATATGTGAATAATAAAATGACCAGGGCTTATAGCATTTAAGAAAATTAAGTGTTATAGGCTCTAAATTTTTGCAAAAAAGTTAGCAAAAACTATTGACAAGTGCTAAAAAAAAGTATATTATATTAGCAGTCAATAAAAAAGAGTGCTAATACATACAAAAGGGGTGACAAGTAAATGCTAGACGAACGTAAAAGAAAAATATTAAAAGAAATTGTAGATGAATATATTGAATCAGCAGAACCTGTTAGCTCAGCAGTTATAGTAGAAAAATATGAACAAGCGATAAGTTCTGCAACAGTTCGAAATGATATGGCAGAACTTGAAAAAGCAGGATATTTGGAAAAACCTCATACATCAGCTGGAAGAGTACCATCAGCAAAAGGATATAGGCTATATGTAGATGAGCTACTTAATTATGATGATATAAGCTTAGAAGAAATAAAATATATTGGAGAGAAACTTGAAAACAAAGTTGCAGGAATAGAAGAACTTACAAAAATTGCAACAACTACATTATCAGAAATCACACATTATACAACAGTAAGTATTGGACCTAAAACATCAAAACAAAACATTGAAGAAATTAAATTTGTAATGCTTGGAACTAGAATGCTTATGGGTATAATTGTAACAGATACAGGACTAGTTCGTGAAACTATTATAAAGTTTGACGAAGACATAACAGAAGACCAAATTGAAACTTTAAATTATTTCTTTAATAATAAATTAAAAGGTGAACCAATTGAGAAAATTGATACTTCATTTGAAGAATACATTTTTAGAGAGCTAAAATATAGTGTGAAAATAATAAGACCTATTATAGAGCAAATGCATAAGCTTGTAGAGGAAGAAGAAAAAATATATCTAGAAGGTACAAATAAATCATTTGAGCTTCCAGAATTTAAAAGTCTAGAGCTTGCTAAAAACTTTGTAAACATATTAGACACAAAAGAAGTTATGTTAGATATACTAGATACAGGTTTTGCAGATGATGTAAAAATCTATATAGGTGATGAAAGTGACAATGAAGATTTGAAAGACTTTAGTATAGTTACATTTAAACATGCAATAGGAGATAAAGATGTAGGAACAATAGGAATTATAGGACCAAAGAGAATGAATTATTCTAAAGTAATTTCTGTTATGAAATATATTAGTAAAAAACTTAATGACGATTTAAATAAAAAAGAGTAAATAAATTTTGGGATAGGAGGAAAACTATGGAAGAAAATGAAAAGACTGAGGAAATAGAATTAGAAGAAAATAATGAAAAAAAAGATAATTCAAAAATGCAAGAAGAATTAGACAATACAACAGATAGATTAAAAAGACTTATGGCAGAATTTGATAATTTCAAAAAAAGAAGTGCAAAAGAAAGAGAAGTACTTTATAGTTCAATTGTAGGAGATATTGCATGTAAGCTATTACCAGTTCTAGATAACTTAGAAAAAGCCGCAAATGCAGAAACAGAAGATGAAAACTATAAACAAGGAATAGACTTAGTACTAAAGCAATATATAGATATGCTTAAATCTTTTGGAATAGAAGAGATAGAAAGTATAGGAAAAACTTTTGACCCAGAATTACACGAAGCAATCAGTATGGTTCAAGACGAAAATTTAGGCGAAAAAGAAATTAAAGAAGAATTTAGAAAAGGATATAAGTTAGGCGACAAAGTTATTCGACATGCTATGGTTATTGTAAACGAATGAAAAACTTCGTCCTTTGCACTAAATCTTCGCTTGCGAAAAACTACAACGTACAAGAGTACGCCTACGTTTTTCTCGCTTGATTTATCACAAATTACTCGTTTTTGATTCGTTTACGAGCCAAAAACATAAAAAAGACATTAATTTTTTAAATACATTGTACAAAAGAGAATTTTATAAAATAAAAATAATAAAACTATGGAGGTAGAAAGATTATGGGAAAAATAATAGGAATTGACCTTGGAACAACAAACTCATGTGTAGCAGTTATGGAAGGAGGAGAGCCAGTAGTTATAGCCAATGCAGAAGGAAATAGAACAACACCATCTGTTGTAGCATTTTCTAAAAATGGTGAAAGATTAGTTGGACAAATTGCAAAACGTCAAGCTGTTACAAACCCAGACAACACAATAATCTCTATAAAAAGAGATATGGGAACAAACAGAAAAGTAAAAATAGAAGGAGATGAATTTACTCCTCAAGAAATATCAGCAATGATACTTCAAAAATTAAAAAGTGATGCAGAAAATTATTTAGGACAAAAAGTAACTCAAGCAGTTATAACTGTTCCAGCATATTTTAGTGATAGCCAAAGACAGGCAACAAAAGACGCAGGAAAAATTGCAGGACTAGAAGTTCTAAGAATAATAAACGAGCCAACAGCAGCAGCACTTGCTTATGGAATGGATAAAGAAGACACAGATAAAAAAATAATGGTATATGACTTAGGTGGAGGTACATTCGATGTATCAATACTTGATATCGGAGATGGTGTATTTGAAGTTTTAGCAACAAGTGGAAATAACAAACTAGGTGGAGATGACTTTGATGAAAGAATAATAAACTACTTAGTAGAAGAATTCAAAAAAGAACAAGGAATAGATTTATCACAGGATAAAATGGCAATGCAAAGACTAAAAGAAGCTGCTGAAAAAGCTAAAATAGAATTATCAGGAGTAGGTCAAACAAATATCAACTTACCATTCATTACAGCAGATAGTACAGGGCCTAAACACTTAGATATAACTCTAACAAGAGCAAAATTTGAAGAATTAATACATGACCTTGTTGAATCAACACTTGGACCAGTTAACCAAGCACTTAAAGATGCCGGAATATCTGCATCAGAATTACACAAAATACTACTTGTTGGTGGTTCTACAAGAGTTCCATGTGTTCAAGAAGCAGTTAAAAAGATAACAGGAAAAGACGCAGATAAAGGAATAAACCCAGACGAATGTGTTGCAATTGGTGCAGCAATTCAAGGTGGAGTTTTATCAGGAGATGTACAAGATTTATTATTACTAGATGTAACACCTTTATCACTTGGAATTGAAACATATGGTGGAGTATTTACAAAATTAATAGAAAGAAATACAACAATACCTACAAAGAAATCACAGATATTCTCAACAGCAGCAGATGGTCAAACAAGCGTAGAAGTGCACGTTTTACAAGGTGAACGTGAAATGGCAGCATACAATAAGACACTTGGAAGATTCCAATTGTCAGGAATACCAGCAGCACCAAGGGGAGTACCACAAATCGAAGTTACATTTGATATAGATGCAAACGGTATAGTTCATGTATCTGCAAAAGATATGGCAACAGGAAATGAACAAAATGTATCAATAACAGCAAGCTCAAATCTTTCTGACGAAGATATTGAAAAAGCTGTAAAAGATGCAGAAGCTCATGCGAGCGAAGATAAGAAGAAGAAAGACGAAATAGAAGTTAGAAATAACGCAGAAAGCTTAGTATATAACTGTGAAAAAACAATGACAGAATTAGGAGATAAAATAAGCGGAGAAGAAAAAGCAAAAGTAGAAACAGAAGTAGACTCTGTAAAAAAAGCATTAGAAGGAAATGATTCTGATAAGATAAAAGAAGCTACAGAAAAACTAACAACAGTATTTTATGAATTGTCTGAAAAACTATACAAACAAGCTAACCCAAATGCTGGAG
Source organism: uncultured Clostridium sp. (assembly GCA_948469655.1). GTDB lineage: Bacteria > Bacillota > Clostridia > TANB77 > CAG-508 > JAAWPK01. Next base: position 34,241 of record CAOKMF010000008.1, on the reverse strand, counting down.
CTGAAGCAGGAGAAGCAAACGGACCAACAGAAGGAGCAGACGGAAATGTGTATGATGCTGACTATAATGTGGAAGACGAAAATAAATAATCTAATTCTGACAATAAACGGCAATCTACGTCATTAATCTACGGACAAATTGGCTCTGACAGGCAATAGCCTAGTTTTCGCCAATTTGTCTTGATTGCCTAGTATCTTACCATTTCTTGTCAGAATTAAAATCAAGAATTTAAGGTAAGATACTTATTTCTTGTTTGAACGAGAGGAGAAAGAAATGGCTGAGAAGAGAGACTTTTACGAAGTTTTGGGAGTAGATAAAAATGCAACAGACGAAGAACTAAAAAAGGCATATAGAAAACTTGCAAAAAAATATCACCCTGATGCTAATCCTGATAATAAAAAAGAAGCAGAAGCAAAGTTTAAAGAAGTAAACGAAGCATATGAAACACTATCAGATAAGCAAAAAAGAGATATGTATGATAGATTTGGAGCAAATGGACCAGGAGGGGCAGGCTTTAATGGTAACCCAGGTGGGGGATATTATTCATATACATCTTCAGGCTTTGATGGTTTTGATATTGATTTAGACGATATAGTATCTTCAATATTTGGAGGGGGCAGAAAAAGAAGCAAAAGGGCATCTAATGGACCAGCAAAAGGAGCAGATTTAAGAACAGATATAGAAATAACCTTCGAAGAAGCATATATGGGAGTGAAAAAACAAGTCAGTCTATATCGTGAAGAAGTATGTGACGTTTGCCATGGAAATGGAGCAAAACCAGGTTCAAAAGTAGATACATGTGGGGTTTGTGGTGGAACTGGTCAAGTTAGACAAGTACAATCGACATTATTTGGACAAATGCAAACTTCGAGAACATGTACAACCTGTGGTGGAACAGGAAAGATAATTAGAGAAGTTTGTGACAAATGTAAAGGAAAAGGAAAAATAAAAAAACAAACAAAAATCTCGGTAAGTATCCCTGCCCGGAATAGACGATAGTCAAACAGTGGTGCTAAGAAATGAAGGGGCACCAGGGTCAAATGGCGGCCCAAATGGTGACCTTTATATTGTAGTACATATAAAACATCATTCTATTTATGTAAGAAAAGATACACATGTACTATGTGATATTCCAGTTACTATAACACAAGCAATACTTGGAGCAGAACTTGAAATTCCAATGGTGGATGGAAGCAAAGAAAAATTTAGAATTCCAGAAGGAACACAGACAGGATCAAAATTTAGAATTAAGCAAAAAGGTTTTACAAGTATAAATGGCAAATCAAGAGGAGATTTTATTTTTACAGTAATTGTTCAAACTCCAAAAAGGCTAACAAAGGAACAAAGAGACTTAATAGAAAGACTTGCAAAAACAATGAATGAACAACCACCTATTAGAAAGAAAGGTATATTTGGATAATATAAAAATAATTTAACACAACTGACAAATTTCGACACAAAAATATAGAATAATGTGATATAATCTAAAAATCGAGGTTATATCACATTTTTTTAAAAATTAATTAAATCTAATTGAAATAATATAACCTATATGATAAAATAAACTTATAATGAAAGGTGGTGAAAAACATGGAAGAAAAATTAGACTTGATTTTAAGTGAAATTGCTATTATAAAAGATAAAGTTGAGAAAACAGATGAATTAGTAAGTAAAGTAGATGGTATGGAAACTAAAGTAGACAAAATAGATGGCTTAATAAACAAAGTAGATGGCATGGAAACTAAAGTAGACAAAATAGATGGTTTGATAATCAAAGTAAACAGTATGGAAGCTAAAATGGGCAATATGGAAAGTGATATTAACAGTATCAAAACAAACATAACAACTATGAAGACAGACATAAAAGGCTTGAAAAAAGATGTAAAGCAATTACAAAAAAACGATGATTATATGTTTGATGCAATTAAAGACTTAAGGTCAAGAACAGGAAGAACAGAAGAAAAAATAGATAATCTAACAAAAATTACAGATATATATGGTACAAGGCTTACAAATCAAAGTCAAAAGATTGATATTGACATAAGAGACAGAATTGACAAGACAAATGATAAAATGAATTATTTATATCAAGAAAGTAAAAATGACAGAGAAGAATTACATAAACAAGTAAATGAGCTTAGCAAAATCATTATGGCGTAAAGCTAAATCAAAATTTTTTAATCAAAGTGCAAAAATCTTTGCATGAATAATTGGGGGATAGGTGCCTTATAAATGAGTACTTATAAAAGTATTGATTTATAAGGCATCTTTTTAGTATTTATATAAAAATATTATGCAAAATATTGTAATAACAGCTATTTTGTTGTATAATTGTATAAAAATGCTAGATTTGAAAGGAAAATTTAAAATGGCAGACAAAAAATATGCTTATACAACAATATTAAGTACAGATTCCTATTTACCAGGAGTTTTGGCTTTGTTTGAATCAATAAAGAGAACAAATACTAAAATATCTGATTTTGTTGTAATAGTAAATCAAGAAATAAAAAAGAAACAATAGATAGACTAAAACAAAACGGGATTATTGTAAAAACTATGCCAAAAGTAAATGCGCCTGAAAAAATAAAATCAAGAAATAAGATATTTCCAAACTGGAATAATACGTTTGATAAATTTAATGTTTTTGATTTAACAGATTATGATAAAACAGTCTACTTAGATAGTGATATATATGTATCTGAAAATATTGACGAATTATTTGAAAAGCCAAATATGTCAGTTGTAATTGCTGGAAAAAGTTTTCCGTTTAATAAATATTGGAATAAATTAAATTCTGGAGTAATGGTTATTGAACCTGAAGAAGGAATTAAACAAAAATTAATTGAAAAAATGAATGAGATAAGTCAAAGAAAAAAGCTATTATTAAAACCACATAAACAAGAGAAGAAAAGATTTTTTTCTAATATAAGTATATTAAAATTAAAAGATAAGATTTGTGAAAATATTCAAGGTATAGGAGACCAAGATGTATTAGAAGAATTTTTTGACTGGAAAAACAAAGATGAATTACACCTTGATGAAAGATTTAACGTATTTGCTAGATACTCAGATTTTTATGAAGATAAATTAGGTATAACACCAGCATGTTATCATTTAATAGGTACTAAGAAGCCATGGAGTTTAACACCTAAAGAAAATGAAAGAATTTCAAAAGCCAAATCAAGAACAAAACCTGCAGAATACAATGCACTTAGTGAATATAAAAAAATAATTTATGATAATGCTGAAGAATTTGAAGCTAATTTTTCAATTATTATGCCAGTAAAAAATGAAGAAAATTATATAGAGACGGCTTTGTCTAGTATAAAATCACAAAATTATGATAATATTGAAATACTTATTATAGATGATGGATCTACTGATAATTCAAAGCAATGCGTGCAAAAATTTTGCGAGGAAAATCCTGAATTAGGATGCAAAATAAAAATGTTTGATACAATAGAAGGACATAATGGAGTTGGAGCTGGAAGAAATGTGGGGTTAGATAATGCAATTGGAGACTATATATTGTTTTTAGATGCTAATGATATCTTAAATGAAGATGCTCTAAAAAGTATTTCTAGAACTATTGCATTAAACCCTGAAGCTGATGTTTTTTCTTTAGGATATCAATTAACAAGATTAGATTATGAAGAAAATCCAGTTGGAACAGTAAATATTAATCCGGGAAGAATGCAAGAAACAAAATTTTTTCAAATAGGAGTTGATACTGCTGGACAGATATGGGATGTTTGCGCAAGGAGAAGTTTATATGAAAGACCTAAAAAGATAAGATTTAAAGAAAACTGTATATTTGAAGATTTGCCAAAAAAAGTAGAGCTATTTACAAGAACAGATAAAAAAATAAAAGCAGTACCACATATGACACATACGCAATTTAGTAGGCCATTACAAGGCATAAGTGGTTCATTAAATATTAGAGACATGAGAAGATTAATTGATGCACATTTAGAAATAGCAAATATCAGACCTGGGGTTGATACTAAAGACAAAATGTATATAAATGTAAGAATGGCTTTAATGCCTGCAATACTTACATGGCTTACACAGAAAGCTATTCGTAATAAGATTGATTTACATAGAAGAAGAGACATAGAAGAAGAAAGATAGTAGTATTCAATAAAAAACAAAACGGACATGCTAAGACAAATTAGCGTGTCCGTTTTGCAATGCTTGTGTTATGCAAAAAAATTTATTACTTTTTCCAATATTAATACTAACGTAATGCTAGCTCCAATTATTGAAATTCCTATAGCATTAGCGTCTGTCTTGTAAGCTTTATAAAAGCTTATACCGGCAATAAAAAAAGCACATACAAGAAGAGAAGGGCATGATACATCAATATATGCACCAACACAAAGTGCCAAAAAACCTAATGAAATATAAAGCTGAGCAACATTTTCCCGCATAACAAAAATTCCTCCATTTCAAAATTATTTGCCAAAGAAGTCTCTCCTAATGTAGCTAAAAATGAAGATTCCCAAAAATCAATTGGCTATAAAATTATATATAACTTACATAAAAAAGTCAAATGTGCAAAAATTTCAAGAAAAGGCTTGTAATTATTCAGTATTTTGGATAGAATATAATAGACAAATTAAAAACATATGAAAGGAAGGAAGCGTCAAATGAAAAAAGTAGCAATACTAGCAAATGGAGGAGATGTTTCAGGATTTAACGCAGTTATAAGAGGAATTGTAAAAACAGCAGAAAATAATGGAATAAAATGTTATGGAGTAATAGAAGGATATAAGGGACTACTTGAAAACAATTATGTAGAACTTGATTCATATACAAATGCATCAGGAATTTTATATAAAGGTGGTTCAATAATAGGTTCTTCTACAAATGCAAATGTATTTAATTATAAAGTAGAAGAAAATGGACAAACAGTATATAAAGACTTATCAGATATATGCGTAGAAAATGTAAAAAGAGACGAATTTGACTGTATATTTACACTCGGTGGAGATGGAACACAAAAATCTGCAAGAGATTTATATCTAAAAGGAATAAATATAATAGGCGTTCCAAAAACAATAGATAATGATGTGGCATGTACAGATATAACATTTGGATATAATACAGCTGTTTCAGTTGCAATGGAAGCACTAGATAGACTACATTCAACAGGAGAAACACATCATAGAATAATGGTATTAGAAGTTATGGGAAGATATGCAGGATGGATAGCATTAGAGTCTGCAATCGCAGGTGGTGGAGATGTTGCACTTATCCCTGAGATACCATTTGACTTAGAAAAAGTTGCAGAAAAGATAAAAAATAGAATTGCAAAAGGAAAAAGATTTAGTCTAGTTGTTGTTGCAGAAGGAGCAATGCCAAAAGGTGGCGATTTAACAGTAAAAGGAACAAGAGATAATGGTGAAGGAGTAGATAATACGAAACTTGGCGGAATTGGAGAAATGGTTGCAAGTAGACTTCAAGAACTAACAGGATTAGAAGCTAGAAATACAACACTTGGATATATGCAAAGGGGAGGAACACCAACAGCATATGATAGAGTGCTTTCTACAAAATATGGTTCAAAAGCTATGGAACTTGCACTAGAACGGAAAATTTGGTGTACTTACAGTTTTAAAAAACGGAAAGTTAGATTCAGTACCACTAGAAGATGTTGTTGGAGAAAATAAAGAAATTGGTGCTGTTTCAGGAAATACAAAAGAAAGTAATTTAAGAAGAGTTTCATTAGATGGAGATTTAGTTAAAACAGCTAGAAATATTGGCATTTCATTGGGGGATTAGAATGATAAATTTTAAAGAAGAAATTGCAAAAATCATATCAGATGTGTTAGAACAAAATGATATAGACATAGAAAAAAGTATTGAAATTCCAAAAGATTGTGTACAAGGAGACTATGCGTTTCCTTGTTTTAGGCTTGCAAAAACTTTAAAAAAATCACCACAAATGATTGCAGAAGATTTGAATTCTAAAATCACACTTAATAATTTAATAGAAAAAACTGAAGTTGTAGGTGGATATTTAAACTTTTTTGTAAATAAAAAGGAATTAGCAAGTACTGTAATAGAAGAAATAAAAAAGAAAAAAGAAGAATACGGAAAATCTGAAATTGGAAAAGGAAAAACTGTTATTGTAGAATATTCTTCACCTAATATTGCAAAACCTTTCCATATAGGGCATTTAAGAACAACACTTATAGGACATGCATTATATAATACATATAAGACTTTGGGATATAATACTATTCGGAATAAATCATTTAGGCGACTATGGTACACAGTTTGGAAAAATGATAGAAGGATATAAGAGATGGCATGAAGAATATGACTTTAAAAACCCAATAGATGACTTAACAAAAATATATGTAAGAATAAACGAACTTTGCAAAGAAGACGAAAATGTACTTGAAATTTGTAGAGATAATTTTAAAAAACTTGAAGACGGTGAAGAATATGAAGTATCTCTATGGAAGAAAATGAAAGACTTAAGCCTAGAAGAGTTTAACAAAATATATGATTTACTTAATATAAAATTTGACTCATTAAATGGAGAAGCATTTTATGCAGATAAAATGCAAGAAGTAATAGATAAATTAGAAAAGACAGGAAGCTTAAAAGAATCAGAAGGAGCAAAAATAATTGATTTAAGCGATAAAGGTATGTCTCCTTGTATGATTTGCAAATCAAATGGTTCAAGCATTTATGCAACACGTGATTTAGCAGCTATTCTTTATAGGACAAGAGAATATGATTTTGACAAGTGTCTATATGTAGTTGCATATGAACAAAACTTACACTTTAAGCAAATATTTGAAGTCGCAAAATTATTAGATATTGATGAAAAATACATAAATGGACTAGAACATGTATCATATGGAATGGTTCATTTAAAATCAGGTAAAATGTCAACACGTGAAGGAAATGTGATAAAAGTTTCAGACCTTTTAAATGAGTCTATTCAAAGAGCGAGCAAAATTATTGAAGAGAAAAACCCTGAAATTGAAAACAAAGAAGAAATTGCAAGAAAAGTTGGTCTTGGGGCTATAATATTTAATGATTTATCAAATAGCAGAATAAAAGACGAAATTTTTGACTGGGATTTAATATTAAACTTCCAAGGAGAGACTCGGACCTTACATACAATATATATTTGTAAGAACAAAAAGTATACTTGAGAATGCTGAATTTGAGTTAGATACTAAGAACATAGACGTAACCAAACTTTTAGATAATGAAGGAATAGCAGTATTAAAAAATATTTATGAATTTGAAGATGTTTTGATAAATGTTACAGAAAAGAATGAACCATATTTGTTATCAAAATATTTGATAGATTTGGCGAAAAACTTTAGTGCTTTTTATAATAATCATAAAATTTTAGTAGAAGATAAAGACACCGCAAATGCTAGAATGTATCTGACTTATATGGTAAATATCGTACTAAAAAATGGAGCAAAAATTTTAGGAATGGAAATGCCAAACAAAATGTAATTTTTCAAATATTAATATTTTATTTATTTTGTTGATTTTTGATACATAGTATAATATAATAAAAAAAGATATCTAAAAATACAAGGAGTTTGTGAAAAATGTCTGATAAACAAATGAGATATAGTAATGAAGATGAAGAGATAGAAAATAGAAAGCCAAGAGATAAGCATGGTAAAAGAGTAAAAAAGAAGAAAAAATCTAAAGTAAAACGTGTTATTTTAACATTTTTTACAGTATTTTTTATGGTTTTAGCAATGGCAATTGGAGTTGCAGTTGGATATGCTTACAATATGCTTAATGTAATTGACCAAGACGAATCATTTGATAAAAATGAAATCGATGTAAATGAAGGGGTTCAGCAAGCTACTGGATATAGAAATATATATTTATTTGGTGTTGATGCTAGAAATCAAAAAAATAGTTATGATGGGTCACTCAGTGATGTTATAATGGTTGTAAGTATAAATCAAGATACTAAAAAGGTAAAAATTGCATCTGTATATAGAGACACATATTTGCAAAATGTAAGGACCAAGAAATTTGATAAAATTACTCATGCGTTTATGCAAGGTGGGCCACAGCTTTCTATGAGTACACTTAATACTAACTTAGACTTAGATATAACAGATTATGTAGCAATAAACTTTAACGTTGTAGTAGATGCGGTAGATGCAGTAGGCCGGAGTAACTATGGATATAACATCAGAAGAAGCAGGATATATAAATCCATATATAGATGAAGTAAATAAGACAACAGGACATAAATCAAAACATATAACAAAAGGTGGAACATACACATTAGATGGAGTTCAAGCAACAGCATATGCGAGAATAAGATATACGGCTGGTCGGTGATTGGAAGAGAACAGAAAGACAAAGAGAAGTATTAAATTTAGTATTCCAAAAAGCTAAAAAGATGAGCATTAGTGAGCTTACAAGTTTAGCAAATACAGTACTTGGAAAAGTATCTACAAATCTTAATAAAACAGAAATACTATATTTGATTTCTCAGGCAGCAGGCTATGAGATAGAAGAGACAAAAGGATGGCCATTTGAAGTTGCAGATTATAAACCTGCAGATGTTTGGTATGGAGCACCAAAAAATTTGGAATTACAGGTAACACAGTTACATCAGTTCTTATTTGATAGAGAAGAATATATACCATCAGAAAGCGTAAAAGCAATAAGTGATGCCATGATTAAACAGACAGGAATAAAATAAGAAAAAAGCAAATAAAATCTGCGAAAAAAGTCAAATATTTTTGATAAAACATTTGACTTTTTTTCCATTTTAATAGATAATTATTATGTAAGTTTTACAAATAATTTTTTATCTAATAGAAAAATGCATTTCTATTAGATAAAAAAACGTTGCACAGAAAAATTGCAAGCAATTTTTCGCCAGGCAAATCTTTACGCTTCTTCGAGACCTGAATTTAGAAGTGTAAAATATTAATAAAGGATAAAAGGTCTCGCAAAGCGAGATTTGTTAATATACATAGGAGGAAATAAAAATGTATTTATTCAATAAAATAACAGTAAATCCACAATTACCTAAAAGAATAGACAAATTATCAGTAATTGCAAATAATTTATGGTGGTCATGGAATTCTGAATTCTTAAGATTATTTAAAATGATTGATATAGATTTGTGGGAAGGAATAGGAAAAAACCCTGTTAAATTCTTAAAATTAGTACCACAAGAGAAATTAGAAGAATACTCTAAAAATGCTGAATTTTTAAGAGAATATGATAGAATTGTAAATAATTTTGAAAGCTATATGAATAGTAAAAATACTTTATTTTCAAAGAAATTCCCTGAGAATAAAAATGATTTGATTGCATACTTTTCAGCAGAATATGGATTAGATGAAGTAATGCAGATATATTCAGGTGGACTTCGGAATACTTTCAGGTGATCATTTAAAAGCAGCAAGCGATTTAGGAATTCCGCTTGTTGGTGTTGGCCTTTTGTATAAAAAAGGATATTTCCATCAAGTCATAAATTCACAAGGTAGACAAGAAAATGTATATAGAGACATAGAACTTGAAAATCTCCCATTAACTTTAGTGAAAGATGAATTTGGCGAAGATTTAGTAATAGAATCAAGAATACAAAGAAAAAGATTATTTTTAAAAGTGTGGCAAGTAAATGTAGGTAGAGTCAAACTATATTTATTAGATTCTGATATAGACGAAAATGTAGACCAAGACTTTAGAGAAATAACTAAATATTTATATGGTGGAGACAAAGACACAAGAATAAGACAAGAAATAGTTTTGGGAATGGCAGGAACAAATCTTTTAACAAAACTTGGTCTAAACCCAACAGTATATCACATGAATGAAGGACATTCTGCATTCTTAATATTAGAACTTGCAAGAGAATTAATAGAAGAAAAGAAAATATCATTTAAAAATGCAATGAGTATAGTTACATCAAAAACTATATTTACAACACATACACCAGTACCAGCAGGAAATGATATATTTCCGATAGAACTAATGGAAAAATACTTCAAAAATTTCTGGCCAAGACTTGGAATAGAAAGAGAAGAATTCCTAAGACTTGGAATGAATCCAAAAGAAGAAATGGAACCAGGATTTAACATGGGAATATTTGCACTTAAATTTTCTGGTAAGAAAAATGGAGTAAGTAAATTACATGGAAGTGTGTCAAGAGAATTATTTGGAGATATATGGCCAGAAATTGCAGCAAATGAATCACCAATAGGACATGTAACAAATGGTATACATACATGTACTTGGCTTGCACCAAATTTAAAAGAGTTATATAACAAATACTTAGCACCATATTGGCAAGATAATATTCATTTAGAGCGTACATGGGACAGAATAAGAAATATTCCAAACAAAGAACTATGGGATGCACATTATAGTAGAAAAGTAAAACTAATGAAACTTGTTCGCGAAAATACAATTAATAGACTTAGAAGAAATGGCATGAGATATGAAGAGATTATGGATATAGTATCAAAATTAGATCCAAACAACTTAACAATAGGATTTGCAAGAAGATTTGCAACATATAAAAGAGGAACACTTATATTTAGAGACCTAGAAAGAATAACAGAAATTCTAAATAATAATAAAACGCCTGTGCAGATAATATTTGCAGGTAAAGCACATCCACAAGATATAGAAGGACAAGATTTGATAAAACAAATACATGAGATATCTATGAAACCACAATTTAAAGGAAAAATCTTTTTCTTAGAAGATTATGATATTGAAATGTCAAGACATCTAATAAGTGGCGTAGATGTTTGGCTAAATAACCCAAGACGTCCAATGGAAGCATCAGGAACAAGTGGAGAAAAGGCTTCTGTAAATGGTGTACTAAACTTTAGTATACTAGACGGATGGTGGGTAGAAGGATATAATAAAGAAAACGGTTGGATAATAGGTAAAAACAAAGATTATGATTCATATGACGTACAAGATAATGAAGATTCACAAAGTATATACGATACATTAGAAAATAAAATAATTCCAACATATTACAATAGAAATGATGGAGAAAATTTCTCAAATGAATGGGTAGAACTAATGAAAAATTCTATCACATCTACAGGTTGGCAGTATAGTACAGCAAGAATGCTCATGGACTATACAGAGCAAATGTATATACCACTTTGTAACTTATATAATACATATTATTCTGACTTAGAAAATGTAATGAGATTAAATGAGTGGATAGAAGATACAAAAAATAGATGGGATAATATAAAAATTAAACAATTTGATAATTTAAATAATGTAATAATGGATGCTGGAAATAGCATTGAAGTAAAATGCGAAGTAGACTTACAAAATATAGATGAAAAACATATTTTGGTTCAGGCATATTCAGGAAAGGTTTTAGAGAATCGGAACATTAGAAGATATTCAAATAACAGAAATGGAAAAAGAGTCGAAAGATAGTAACGTATATAAAACAAAGATTACACTTAAAACGGGCGGAGATTATGGATATACATTTAGAGTAATGCCAAAACATGAAATGATTTTAGATAATCAAAATTTAAATTTAGTAAAATGGATAACAGAAGAAATGTAGTGAATTTCGACTAAACTATTGCAAAAAGTATAAAAAAACATGTATAATATATAATATTAGTAACAAATGAAAATGGAGGTAAAATATGCCTGTAATAGATTTAACACAGCCATTAATAACAATGCTTTGTTTAGCTGGAATAATTTGTGCAGTTTTCTTGGGACATGAGATAAAAAGAGCATTTATTCCAGGAATTGCTTTACTTTTCTGTATAAGCTTGTTAGTAATACATGCATTGCAATTATTTATATTTGTAGAAGAATATCAAGGATATGAACAAATACTTTCCACATCTATGTTATATGATTTTGGTTTCACACTTGTAACATATATATCATATTTATGGATTGATGATATTGAAGCAAAGCATAGAAATAAAAAGAGTATTGATAATAGTCTTGATTGGTTTTGGAGCAAAATTGTTTAGTTCATAATTGCCCTGTTGCTGAGGCTGTTAAGGCTTTGTCTGTTACAGCGTCCGTATGCAGTGGCTGACGTTGTTATTCTGCGGACAAATTGGTCAAGACAGGCAGAAAGCCTAGTCTTTGACCAATTTGTCTTGAATGCCTAGTCACAGACCAATTCTGAACTAAACACATTATATATGCTTAAAAAAGGAGGACTTAATTTGGATAAAGAGAAATTTTACATTACAACACCAATATATTATCCAAGTGGAAAATTTCATATAGGTACAGCATACACAACAGTTCTTGCTGATACAATAAAAAGATACAAAATTCTTAGAGGTTATGATGCAAGACTTCTGACAGGACTTGACGAACATGGACAAAAAATAGAAGAAGTTGCAAAAAAAGAGAACAAAACACCTAAGGAGTATGTAGATGATATTGCTGATTATGCAAAAAAACTTTGGGACATGATGTATATAAGATATGACGATTTTATTCGTACAACAGAAGAAAGACATATAAAACCAGTAGAAAAAATCTTTGATAGGTTAATGGATCAAGGTGACATATATAAAGGCGAGTATGAAGGCTGGTATTGCACTCCTTGTGAAAGCTATTTTACTGAAACACAATTAGTGGATGGTAAATGCCCAGACTGTGGCAGAGAAGTTAAGAAAATGAAGGAAGAAGCATACTTTTTCAATATGAAAAAGTATACAGATAGACTTGTAAAATTCTATGAAGAAAATCCACATTTTATAGAACCTGAATTTAGAAAAAACGAATTATTCAATAATTTTATAAAACCAGGACTAGAAGATTTGTGTGTAACAAGAACAAGTTTTGATTGGGGAATAAAAGTAAAAAAAGATCCAAAGCATGTTATATATGTATGGCTAGATGCACTTACAAACTATATAACAGCACTTGGCTATGAATCAGATGATGATACCTTATTTAAAAAATACTGGCCAGCAGATTTACAAATTGTCGGAAAAGATATAATAAGATTTCATGCTATATATTGGCCAATATTCTTAATGGCATTAGATTTACCACTTCCTAAAAAAATATATGCACATGGATTTATAATGATGAAAGACCGGAAAGATGTCTAAATCAAAAGGAAATGTTGTATACCCAGAAATGCTTATAGAAAAGTATGGATTAGACGCAACGAAATATTTCCTTCTTAGAGAATTCTCATTTGGACAAGATGCAGTATTTTCACCAGAAGGCTTTGTAGAAAGATTTAACTTTGATTTATGTAATGACCTTGGTAATTTACTTAACAGAACAATAGGTATGATAAATAAATATTTTGGAGGAGACCTTCCAAAATATAACGGATGTATAAATAAACAAGATAAAGACTTAGAAGAAGAGACTGAAAAATTAATTTCAAATGTAGAAGAAGCATTTGATAGTTATCACATAAATACTGCGTTAGAAGAAATTTGGAAAATCATATCATTAACTAATAAATACATTGATGAAACAATGCCTTGGGTTTTAGCAAAAGAAGAAAGATTAGAAGAATTAGGCTCTGTTATGTATCATTTAACAGAAAACTTAAGAAAAATTGGAATAATGCTAAAACCTATAATGGAAAATACATCGTTTGAGATTTTGAAACAACTTGGAATAGAGAATGAAGAATTTAGCTCATGGGAAACTTTGAGAAAATATGATATTTTAGGTGAAAATATCAAAGTCATAGAAAAAGGAGAGCCACTTTTTGTAAGATTAGATAAAGAAGCTGAAGTAGAATATATCAAAGAAAAAATGAAAAAATAGAGTTTTAGCAAAACGTACATTTGAATTTCGATTCTTATGTACGTTTAAATATAGGAAGTTAAAAATATGAATGAGGAGAAAAAATGGAAAAAGTAAAAGGAAAACTAATAGTAATAGACGGAACAGATGGTAGCGGAAAAGAAACACAAATGAAGTATCTACAAAATAAATTAAAAGAAAAAGGGATAGATTTTAAAAGAGTAGACTTTCCAAATTATGAATCAGAATCATCTAGCTTAGTAAAAATGTATTTAAGGGGAGAATTTGGTACAGATGCAAAAACGGTAAGCCCTTATGTTGCTTCAACATTTTATGCAGCTGATAGATATGCTACATATAAAAAAGACTTAGAAGAGTATTATGAAAATGGCGGGTTAATTCTTGCGGATAGATATACAACAGCTAATATGGTGCACCAAGCAGGAAAAATAAAAGATAAGGAAGAGAGAAAAAGATTCCTTGACTGGCTCTGGGATCTAGAATTTAATATATATAAAATTCCTGTTCCAGACAAAATATTTTTCCTAAATATGCCAATAGACTGTGTAGAAAAACTTATAAAAAATAGAAAAAATAAATTTGACAAAAATGCTCCAAAAGACATACATGAAAGAGATAAAAAACATCTTGAAGAAAGCTATGAAGCTGCGTGTGAAGTTGCAAAAGATTATAATTGGAATGAGATAAAATGTACAGCAAATGGAGAAATAAGAAGTATAGAAAATATTGGAGAAGAGATATTCAAAGAAGTTGAGGAAATATTATGAAAATTGGTCTTTTTGGAGGCTCATTTAATCCACCAACAAATGCACATATGGCTTTAGCAAAGACTGCTTTAGAAAAATGCAAATTAGATAGAATAGTATTTGTACCTATGGGAGATTGCTATGAAAAACAAGGTCTTGCAAAAGCAAAATATAGATATGAAATGCTAGAAATTGCATGTAAAGTAGAAGAGCATTTTGAAGTCTCAGATTTAGAAATAAAAGTAAATAAAAAATTAGATACCATAGATGCCTTTAGATTAATAGAAAAAACATATCCAAACGAAGAGAAATATTTTCTTATGGGAGCAGATAATTTTATTAAATTACTTAATTGGAAGGATATTGATGCTTTAAGTAAATATAATTATATAGTTTTTGAAAGAGAAAATATAGACCTAAAAGAATATATAGAAAATTCAGATATACTAAAACATACAAAAATAGAAATAATAGAAAATAAAGATTACAAAAATAAAAGTGCAACAGAATTTAGAAATTTATTCAAAGAAAACAAGATAAATCATGATATAATTCCAGAAGAAGTACTAGAATATATAAAAACAAATAATATATATGAGTAGATAATAAATATTTTATATAAATTTTGAAAAATTTAACAAAAAATTAAGAATATATGATACAATATTCTAAAACTATATTTGGAGGTAGAAATGGAAAAGGTAAAATACAAACGTATCTTATTAAAATTAAGTGGAGAAGCACTTGCAGGAGAAAATAAAACAGGTGTATATGCAGATGTTATTGGAAAGATTTGTGACGAAGTAAAAAAAGTAGTAGAGATGGGAGTACAAGTTGGAATAGTAGTAGGGGGTGGAAACTTCTGGAGAGGCAAATATGGACATCAGATGGAAAGAACAACATCAGACTATATGGGAATGCTTGCAACTACAATGAACGGACTTGCGCTTCAAGATACGTTAGAAGCAAGGGGAATAAAGACAAGATTGCAAACAGCTATTGAAATGAGACAAATAGCTGAACCATACATAAAAAGGAAAGCAACAAAGCATTTAGAAAAAGGAAGAGTTGTAATATTCTCTTGCGGAACAGGAAACCCGTATTTTACCACAGATACAGCAGCAGCACTTAGAGCTGCTGAAATAGATGCAGAAGTAATATTACTTGCAAAAACAATAGATGGGGTATATTCTGCTGACCCTAAACTAGATAAAACTGCAGTTAAGTATGACAAAATATCATATTTAGATATATTAAATAAAGATTTAAAAGTAATGGACTCAACAGCGACATCGCTTTGCAGAGATAACAATATACCTCTTAGAGTATTTGGAATAGATGAGCCTGAAAACATAGTTAAGATAATAAAAGGCGAGAATATTGGTACAGCCGTTGAATAAGAAAAAAAGAAAGTGGAGGAGATTTTATGGAGTTTAGCGAAATTGAGAACAAAATGGATAAGACAATAAGTGTAATGCAAGAAAATTTTTCAGAAATTAGAGCAGGAAGAGCAAACCCTGCAATACTTAACAAAGTTAAAGTAGAATATTATGGAGTAGAGACACCAATAAGCCAAGTAGCTCGGAATATCTGTACCAGAAGCAAGGCTAATAGTTATTCAGCCTTGGGATATGGGAGCGTTAAAAGATATAGAAAAAGCAATACTTGCATCAGATATTGGAATTACTCCAAATAATGATGGAAAAGTTTTAAGACTTGCATTTCCAGAATTAAACGAAGAAAGAAGAAAAGAAATAGTAAAAGATATCAAAAAAATCGCAGAAGAAGCAAAAGTTTCTATTCGTTCATTAAGAAGAGAAGGACTAGATAAAGCTAAAAAAGAGCAAAAAGATGGAAACATTACAGAAGACGATTTAAAAAATGCTGAAAATACAGTTCAAAAATTAACTGATAAAAAAATAGAAAAAATTGATGAAATACTTGGCTTAAAAGAAAAAGAAATAATGAGCGTATAAGATTAAAGGATAAAGGTAAATGGATTTTAAGGAAGAATTAAAACAGTATGTAGACATTGTAAATACTGAACTTGAAAGGCATATAAGAAAAAATGAATGCCCTGAAAAATTATTAAATTCCTCAGTAGAGTATAGTTTAATCAGTTCAGCAAAAAGATTAAGACCAATACTCATGATATCAGTATATAAATTGTTTAAAGAAGATTACGAAATAGTATTCCCATTTGCAGTCGCTATGGAAATGATACATAATTTTTCACTTATACATGATGATTTACCTGCGATAGATAATGATAATCTAAGGCATCGGAAAACCTACAAATCATAAAATGTTTAATGAAGCAACAGCATTACTTGCAGGGGATAGCCTTTTAAATAATGCATATATGGTTATAAGTAAGAGTATAGTAAAATTTGAAGATAATGTTTTAAAAGATAAAATGATAATAGCATTAAATGAGCTTACATTTGCAGTAGATAGAATGATCGCAGGAGAATATGTAGATACTGAATTTGAAGGAAAAGAAATATCAAATGAATATCTTGAATATATGCACAAAAATAAAACAGGAACACTTATAAAGGCGACTTGTAGAATAGGCGGAATACTTGCAGGAGCATCTGATGAAGACTTAAAACAAATTACAGAATATGCAGAAGGTATTCGGACTTGGTTTTCAAATAAAAGATGATATATTATCAGAAATTGGTGACGAGAAAGTTTTAGGTAAGCCAGTTGGAAATGATAGAGAAAAAAATAAAGTAACGTTTGTAACAAAATATGGATTAGAAAAAGCAAAAGAAATACTTAATGAAACAACAGATAAAGCTATAAGTAAACTAGATAGATTTCGGAGAAAAAGCAGAATTTTTGAAAGAATTAGCATTATATATTAAAAATAGAGAAAAATGAGGTAAAAGCAATGAATAACTTGCCAAGACATATCGCAATAATAATGGACGGTAATAGAAGATGGGCAAAATCACATGGGTTAACTACAAAGCTTGGGCATAAAGAGGGAGCAGAGACTCTAAAGAAGATTACAAGGCACGCAAATAAATTAGGAATAGAGTATCTTACAGTTTTTGCATTTTCCACTGAAAATTGGAAAAGAAGTGAGGAAGAAGTAGGAGCTCTAATGATTTTATTTAAAAATTACTTAGATGACTTGGCAAAAGCTGTAGATACAGAAAATGTAAAAATAAAAATCTTTGGACATACAGAAACACTGCCAGAAAGCTTACAAGAAAGCATAAAAAAGGCTATGGAAAAAACAAAGATGAATACTGGTACAAAACTTTGTATAGCATTTAATTATGGTGGAAGAGACGAAATAACAAGAGCAGTTAGACAAATTGCAGAAGATACATCTTCTGCAAAGATTAAAATAGATGATATAAACGAAAGTTTAATAGGAAATTATTTATATACAAAAGATATTCCTGATCCAGATCTTTTAATTAGAACAAGTGGTGAAATTAGACTTAGTAATTTTCTCACTTGGCAACTTGTATATTCAGAATTTGTTTTTTGCGATAAATATTGGCCAGATTTCTCAGAAAATGATTTAGAAGAAGCAATAAATATATATGAAAATAGGAATAGAAAATATGGAGGAAAATAAAATTCTATGGATATTAAAAGAGTTTTAACATCAGTAATTGGACTTCCAGCAGTTATAGCGATTATAGTTTTTGGAAATACTGTGATTATAGATATATTTTTTGGAATTATTGCACTAATAAGCTTAAAAGAATTTTATGATGCATTTGAAAAAGGAATATCTGCAAAGCCTATTAAATGGATAGGATATTTAACATGTTTAAGCATAGGAGTACTTAGACTTCTGCACTTAAAATCATCACTGATAGATGTAAATGCAGATATGCTGAATATGATGTTTGTTCTTATCATACTTTCTGTTTTTTTGGTGTTTTTTCATGTCTTAAATTCAGGAATGAAGATAACAGTTGTTGACCGGAGCAATAACCTTATTTGGGATACTTTATATTCCAGTATTTTTAATGTTTTTACCAATGCTTCGTGCTTCAGGTGGTGGGGAATTCCTTATATGGTATGTATTAATATGTGCTTGGGTAACTGATACTTTTGCATACTTAGGAGGAAAATTCTTTAATACAAGAAAACATAAATTTAGTAAAATAAGTCCAAATAAATCGGTAGAAGGCTGTATTTCTGGAGCAATACGGAGCAGTCATTATATCCATTATTTACACAGTTATATGTAATAAATATTTCTATACTAATATATCATACATATATATTATACTAATATCATTAATACTAAGTATATTAGCACAAGCACGGAGATTTTGCAGCATCTAGTATTAAGAGGTACAATAAAATAAAAGATTATAGTAATTTGATTCCTGGACATGGACGGAATGTTGGATAGAATAGATAGTATAATATTTATAGCACCTATAGCATATATATTGCTTATAAGTCTTTAGAAAGGGTGGAAATAACTTTTGAATATACTAATTGGAATAGTTAAAACTATAATTATGCTTGGAATATTAGTAATTATACATGAAGGTGGTCATTTTCTAATTGCTAAACTTTGTAAAATAAAAGTTAACGAATTTTCTGTTCGGCTTTGGTAAGAGAATTTTTAGTAAACAAAAAGGAGATACAACTTATTCTCTAAGGATTATACCTCTTCGGCGGATATGTAAGTATGGAAGGTGAAGATGAATACTCTGAAGAAAAAGGTTCTTTTAGTAAAGCTAGCTTTTGGAAGAAACTTGGGGTTGTACTTGCAGGACCAATTGTAAATATAGTATTTGGATTAATTATCTATTTTATATTAGTTGCTGTAAACTATGGTTTGCAAGTTGCAGCTGAAAATACAGTAGGATTTATAGGAGCGCTATTTGACAGCATAAAAACACTGATTACAGGTGGAGCTGGCATGGATGATTTAGCAGGACCTGTTGGAATTGCAAATATAGTATCTAAAACATCAGGACTTACAGACTTTATATATTTACTTTCAGTAATATCTTTATCACTTGGTATTACAAATCTTATACCAATTCCACCACTAGACGGAGGAAAATTATTAATATATATTATAGAATGGGTAAAGAGAAAACCTTTGAAAGAAGAAACATCACTAAAAATACAAATGTTAGGATTTGCATTTATTATAGCACTTTCATTAGTTGCTATGTGGAATGATATTACACGAATTATTTAAAAAAGAAACTAAGTTTGAAAAATAATCAGCATCTTGCGTTGTTAATCTTCGGACAAATAATCCTCAACGTGCATAAGCACGCCTCCGGTTATTTGCCTCGATTACCTAGCAATATACTAATTCTTTTCCAAACTTAATTTGAGCACTGGAAAGGAATGAAATTAAAAATGACAGAAAAAATTGGAGTATTTTTATCTAGAATGCAACCATTACACATAGGACATATTGGCATTGTAAAAAAAGCCTTATCAGAAAATGATAAGGTTATAATTTTAATAGGAAGCGCAAATAAAAAAGAAACACTAAGAAACCCTATCAATGTAGATATAAGAAGAGAAATATTAGAAGAAACTTTAGAAAATGACTTTAGTAAAGAAGAAAGAGAAAAGATAACCATAAAAGAGCTTCCAGATTGGACAGAAGAAACAGATACACCATCTAATTTAGAATGGGGAAGATATTTGTACTATAATGTAGTGTCGATTGCATGCAAAAAAACATTTACAATGTATTTTTCGGACGAGCCAGAAATAATAGAAGACTGGTTTCAAGATAAAGAAATAAGAAAGAGAATAGACTTAAGACTATTTGAAAGAAACGAAATGTTTAACGCAGTATCTTCAACCAAGATAAGAGAAGCTTTTATTGAAGGTAATAAGAATTATGTAGAAAAAAGCATACCTAAAGCTGTTTTTGAAAGATATGAAGCAATTAGAGAAATATTAATTAATGTAAATAAAAAATAGACATATATTATTAGAAATTTGCGTTATCCTGCCTAGGGAGTTTAAACGAGAGTTAGCTATGAATCAATTAAGCGAAGTAAGATAATATATGTTTGCTAGTATAAAATTAATGGAAGGAATGAAAAAATGAAAGTTACAGATTTTGATTACAACTTACCAGAAAAGCTTATTGCTCAAACACCAATAGAAAAAAGAGATACATCAAGACTTATGGTATTAAATAGAGAAAAAAGCGAAATAGAACACAAAATTTTTACAGATGTAATAGACTACTTAAACCCAGGAGATTGTCTAGTAATAAATGATACAAAAGTAATACCAGCAAGACTTTATCGGGAAAAAGAAAACAGGTGCAAATGTAGAATTTGTACTTTTAAAGCAAATAGAAGGTAATATATGGGAAAGTATCGTAAGACCAGGAAACAAATTAAAACCTGGGACAGAAATAATATTTGGCGACCGGAATTTTAAAAGCTGAAGTTTTAGAAATAATGGAAGGCGGAACAAGGAAAGTTAAATTTACATATGAAGGTATCTTCAATGAAATACTAGATAAAATAGGACTTATGCCACTTCCACCATACATACATGAAGAATTAAAAGAAAAATCAAGATATCAAACAATATATGCAAAGCATGACGGATCAGCTGCTGCACCAACAGCAGGACTTCATTTTACAGAAGATTTACTTAAAAGAATAAGAGATAAAGGCGTATCTATTGCAAAAGTAACATTGCATGTAGGTATTGGAACATTTAGGCCAGTGAAAACAGAAAATGTAGAAGAACATGAAATGCATTCAGAACACTTCTATATTAAAAAAGAAGATGTAGAAAGAATAAATACTGCAAAGAAAAATCGGGAAAAGAGTAATATCAGTTGGCACAACATCATGTAGAGTATTAGAAAGTGTTGCAGACGAAAAAGGATATGTACATGAATGTGAAGAAGATACAAGCATTTACATATATCCACGGTTATAAGTTTAAATGTATAGATGGACTAATCACAAACTTTCACCTTCCAAAATCAACACTTCTAATGCTAGTATCAGCACTTGCAGGAAGAGAATTTGTACTTAAAGCATATAATGAAGCAGTAAAAGAAAAATATAGATTTTTCAGTTTTGGAGATGCAATGATTATTTTGTAAAAAAACAAAAAAATACTCGACATTAGCAAACGTATGTTTTAAACTATAAATATATAGTTTAAAGGATGTGAAGTTAAGTATGGAAGAAAAGAATGGATTAATAGTATATGAAGAATTAGATATTGAAGAGATTAAAAGTTTGATTTATACAATAAGAGAAAAACAAGTTATGCTAGATAGTGATGTAGCAGATATGTATCATTGTGAAACCAAGTATGTAAATCGCGTTGTAAAAAGAAATATTGAGAGATTTCCAGAAGAGTTTTGCTTTAGGTTAAATGAAAATGAGTTTCAAAGTTTAAGGTGCCAATTTGTCACCTTAAACAATAATGGAAGAGGACAACATAGAAAATATTTGCCATACGCATTTACAGAACAAGGCATTGCAATGCTTTCAGCATTACTAAAAAGTGATGTTGCAATAAGTGTTAGTGTAAATATTATGAAAGCATTTGTAGAAATGAGAAAATTCCTAATGCTTAATGGGCAAGTGTTTGAAAGATTAACAAGTATAGAATATAAATTATTAGAACATGATAAGAAATTTGATAAGATTTTTAATACTCTACAATTGGAAGAAAACATAAAACAAAGGATATTTTTTAATGGACAAATTTACGATAGTTATAGCCTAATAATAGATATTATAAAAAGGGCAAATAGTAAGATTTTAATAATAGATAATTATGTGGATGATAGTGTTTTGAAAATGTTAGCTAAAAAGAGAGCTAATGTTGAAGCGATTATTTTAACATCTAACAAGAGCAATATTCAAAGCATAGATATTCAAAAATTTAATAAAGAATATCCCATATTAAAAGTTGCTAAAACAAATTTATAAGAACTTAACAAAAAGTGGAATAGGTTTGATAATTACTTCTCATATGGCAATTGATAAAAAACAAAGAGCAGATTGTACTCATATTTGTGTAAACGACAAAAGAAATCAAGAAAAGTTAAACGAATTAACTAACATAATACATGAATATGGGGCGAAAATAATTGCACAAATTTCGTATCCTGGTTACCATGGAAGTAAAATAGAAGGACAAATCACAAAAACACCAAGCGGTATAGGAAATACTAAAGTGCTTTCAAAGCAAGACATTAATCAATGTGTAGTAAAACATGTAGAAACAATTAAGCATTTACAAGAATTGGGATTTGATGGAGTACAATTACATATGGCTCATGGATATTTACTAAGTGAATTTTTAGACCCATATTATAACAAGCGTACAGACGAATATGGGGGAAATATAGATAATATTTATAGAATTGTTCATGAAATATTAGTGAAAATAAATAAAATAGTTAAAGATAACTTTGTTATTACTGCTAAAATTGATACCGTATCAAAGAATGAAGATAAAGATTTTATTAATCAACAAATTGAAATATGTAAATTGCTAGAAAGAGATGGAATAAATGCCATAGAAATAAGTGGAAATAATTTTAAAAGCTTAGATCAAAAAGTTCCATATTTTTTAGATAATGCAATAAAGATAAAAAATGAAGTAAATATTCCTATAATTTTAGTTGGAGGGTTTAGAGATATTGAACAAATGAGTAATGCTTTAGATAAAGGAATAGATTTTATATCAATGAGTCGTCCGTTTATAGCAGAAGAAGATTTTGTTCAGAAATTAAAAATGAATCAAGCAAGTATCTGTATTAATTGTAATCAATGCTTTGAGATCTTTAAAACTAAACATAAACGTTGTGTACTAAAAGAAGACATTATTAAGCAATTAGAAATAAATTTTCCTTAGTATTAGATATAGGAGTAAAAAATGAAGATAGGAATCGATTTAGATAATACAATAACAGACTTATTAGAAATATTAAAAATGTATTGTAAAGAATATAATGAGAATGTTATAAAAAGAAATTTATCTATGAATGAAAAGGGGTTTGCAGTTGCAAATTTATATGAGTGGACAGAGAAAGAAAAGATGGATTTTTGTATAAAACATTTAAATGAAGCAAGAGATAGAGCAAAATTAAAAGAAAACGCTAATAAGATTATTCAAAAATTAAAACAAGAAGGTAATATTATTTATATTATAACAGCAAGGAAGAAAATTGGTTCTATAAATATATATGAAAAAACAGAAGAATTTTTGAAGAAAAATGGTATTGAGTATGACAATTTAGTAGTTCAAAAAGACAAAAAACAATTTTGTATTGACAATAATATAGATGTTTTAATAGATGATGAACCACAAAATATACAATCAGTATCTCAAATCATACCAGTAATTGCATTTGAAACAGTATATAATATGAACTGCTATGGAAATAACATTATAAAAGTAAATACATGGAATGAAGTATATGATGTTATTAAAACACTTTAAATTAATTTCACTTATCTAATTAAATCCAAACTTATATAACCTGCAAAGCTCACATGAAGAACAAATTTCGTATTTGTTCTCAAAAATAAGCTTAAGTGTATTAATAAATTCGTCATTAGAACTTTTGTCCATCAAATGAATTATGAGCTTTCTAGGTGGCATGCTTAATAAAGCATTTAGTGCATAATCATTTGAAGAAAAGCTTATATCAGATAAATACTTCATATTAAAACTATCGTCATCTAAAGGGATAATCTTTTTATCCTTATCAAGTAAAATACTTTCCCCACCAAAATAAACCAAATGAATTAAAGAAGCTTTAGGTGGAGTTAGTGTAATATATAATTTTAGCATATTTACAAATTCAATATACTCTTTATCAGTTATAAATTTATTTACAGCGATATCGATAGTATAATCTAAGTTTTTCATATAATTTGCAAGCCTAAAATTTACAAAACCTTCTAAAACAAGAGCTTTATTAGTCTTTATATATTCTAAAACAGCAGAATAAATCGCAAAAAAGTTGTCTTCTTCAGTTATAATATCGCTTTCGATAAAATTTTCTGCAATTTGAATAATTTCCTTTTTTTCTAAGGAATTAAAATAAAAATAATTATAATCTAAAATCCTTTTTAAAAGTTTTTTTTGATAGAACTTGATTATAGCTTCAGTTAAAATAGCAGAAACTTTATCATAAAAAACATCCAAGTTTTCTGTTTTTGTATGCAGAATAGTATTCTTATAAATCTTAAATTTATAAGAATTAAAAACCAATGAATCAAGGTCTAATTTTGAAAGTTTATCATTTATGAAGCTAATTACTTCGCTATTATTTTCTTTTATGCATAACGACTTCACAAAAAAAGACCTCCTTTAGAAAATTTTAATCAAATGTATTATCCCACAATAAATTTAAGTTTATACATTATCTTATTCTAAAGAAGTCTTTTACGAGCTTGTATGTTCATGAATTTATGATTTGCTACATATATATTCTATAATCAATATCAGGAAAAATAGCATCTTTTTCTGATATATCTTTTAAAAATTCTTCATCAATAGTATTAGTTTTTAACTGATCATATAATTTTGAGAATCTACCAACATGGTCTTTAATACGCCTTTTTGCATAATCAACCATAGTTCCATTTGTTATAATAAAATTCCAATCACTGCTTTGTGCAAGTAAAAGCTCCCTTGCACATTGATTTAAAGCAAAAATTTTCAAATTATCAGTTTCATCTTTAAAAACATTTGCAAGTTCTACCATTTTATCACCCAAGTTATGAAGATGACGAACGACGTAATCATTTAGTTCATTAAGCCATACTTCACTATATCCGATTAGCACCCCAGCTAGAACGGCAAGGGGTACATTCCTGCATTTCAGGGAATTTATCAATATATTCACTAGGAGTTATTAACTTAAAGTCACATTTATCATAATAAATTTTTTTAAATAAAACATATAGCCAGTAAGGTCCTTCATACCACCAATGACCAAAAAGTTCTGCGTCATAAGGACATAGAATAATAGGGGGAGTGTGCATAAATTTAGCAAGATTTGAAATTTGTTTCTCCCTAGAATCGAAAAAGTGTCCTGCTTGCTTTTCAGCAGAGTCCATTGCCCATCTTACATTATATAAATCTTTGTTTTCGGTTTTTCCAGTAATTCTATGATATTTTATACCAGTATTTACTCTAACACCATCATGAGTAATATAAGGTTTGATATATTCATAGTCAGCGTCATATCCAATATCTCTATAAAATTCACGATAGTTATAATCGCCAGGATAGCCAGAAATAGAGCTCCAAACCTGTCTTGAAGATTCTAAATCACGACCAAAAGCAGCCACTCCTTCAGGAGATACAATAGGTGCAAAAGTTCCATAAACAGGAATAGGGTTTGCATAAAGAATACCATGAGACTCAGTTATAATATATTCTATACCAAATTCTTTTAAATATTTATCAGCTTCTGGAACATATCCACACTCAGGAAGCCAAATCCCACGAGGCTTTCTTCCTAAATATTTCTCATAAGTCTGTACACCGAACTGCAATTTGTGCTCTGATAGTTTTTTCATTAGTATATAAAATAGGAAAATAGCCGGTGAGTTGCACCACAAGTTATTATTTCCAAAACGCCTATATCTTGAAAATATTTAAAACCTTCTATTATATTACAATTATATACATCTTTAAAAATATGCAAATCTCCACTATATCTGTCTAAGTAGTATTTAGACAAATCATTTAATCTAGGGTTATCTTTAGTTCTAATAACTTCTTTTTTGCAAAGTTCAATATGTTTATTTAGGTATTTAATATATCTTTTTTGAAGAAGTGGACTTGCAAGCATAGAAAGAAGAGGGGGAGTAAGAGACATTGTTACTCTAAAGAAGACTTTTTCCTCCTCTAATTTCTTAAAATTTGTAAGTAATGGTATATATGTTTCAGAAATAGCTTCAAAAAGCCATTCTTCCTCTAAATAATTTTCACTTTCTGGATGATGCACAAAAGGTAAATGTGCGTGCAATATAAAACTTACGTATCCTTTTGGGTTATTAGTCATTTGTATTATCCTCTTTCTTTTGTTTTAAATAAAACTCGTGAGAAGAAGGTGAATTTAAATCATCTAGTTCTCCGTTATTGTACAATGCACTATACACATCATAAATGTTCCCATATAATTTATCTATATTTTTTATAAAATTTAAATCTCCGAAATCTTTAGAAGACAGTTCATGAGTCTTGACATTTCTAAATAAAACATGACCCAAATCTGCATTCTCAAATAAAATGTGGTCATTTGGAGACATCATATCATTTGAAGAGTTAATATAAATATATTCATTAGAATTATTATTAAATTTCCTACCAAGTTCTACTATATAATCACAATCTGGTTCTCCAGTTCTTATGTACCAACTGTTTGCAAAATCATTTATCTCTATTTCAAATGTATAATTACGAGTTAAATTATGCACTAAAAGAATAGGTCTTGTTTCATAGAAGAAATTATCACCATGCATTTTAACTAAAGAATCTCTATCTTCGTCTGAAATATCCCAATAAACAAATAAAGTCGTTGGAGTTTGAGCTAGAATTTTAACAATAGTTTGATTATATCTATAAGGTAAATCATAATATTCTGAAAGCATAGATTTTGCAGTAGATTTAGAAGAAGTTTTTTTCGTAGTAGTTTTCTTTGCTACGCTTTTTGTAGAAGTAGATTTCTTAGATGTAGAAGCGTTCTTTTCAGAAGCTTTTTTTGTTACATTTTTTTTAGGAGTAGAAGCTTTGGACGTGGTTTGCACCCTTTTTTCTAAAGTTTTTTTGGTCTTTGCATTTTTCTTAGATACAGGCTTTTTAGTAGTTTTTGTACTAGCAGATTTAGTAGTGATTTTAGTAGCTACTTTTTTTACATCCTTTTTTACTTCATTTTTTGCCATAAAACTTCCTCCTTTGTTAAATAATACATATATCATATATCAAAAAACAAATAAATTCAATATAATTCTTAAATAAAAATTAAAAACTTGCAAAAAAAATTATGTTATGCTATAATACTCTGGAATTATATATAAAAATGTAAATATTGCACAGTAAATCTAATTTAAAGATTTCTGTGTCAATATATCTTTATGCTTTTTAAGAAGCATATTATATTAAATTATTGTAAAGGAACGTGAAAGAATGGGAAAGCCAGTAGAATTTGGAATAGGTTTCTTAACTGGAAGAACAAATATCTGTAACATAATAAACAATTGTTACAAAGATATGATAGAACAAATACAAAACTATCCAGAAGAAGTTCACCTTACAATCTTTATATTATACGATTTAGAATATCAGCATACAGAAAGAAAAGATTTTTATACACTTAAAGATGATGTTTATAGAAAAATACATATAAAATATATAACACCAGAAGATATTGAAGAAGAAAAGAAAATTCTAAAATCAAGATATAATTTAAGCAAAAGTGAAGTAAATTTAATATTAGGTACAGGGTATGCGAGAGCCAGAAATGCAATCATGTATTTTGCACTTAAAAGAAAAATAGATTATTTACTATTTTGGGATGATGACGAATATCCATATGCAAATATTAAAGGTGAAGGTAAAGAAATAATTTGGAAGAAGCAAGAAAATTTACTTGAACATCTAAACGTTATTCCTTATTCAGATGTTACAGTAGGACATAGATGTGGTAATATGTCGCCCGTTCCATATATAGAGTTTGGAAAAGATGAAGTAAAAGAGCAAGACTTCAAAGAATACATAGATGCAGTTAGTAATGAAGCTGTAAATTGGGAAAAAATAAAAAAGAATATGGAACAAGATAATTGGATGGCATTTGCAGAAACAGATATAACAGAAGGAAAAGACAAAATAGTACTAAAACATGTAGGTATAAAATCATGGCTATTTGGTTCTGGAATATGCATAAATCTTACTCATATAGACAAAATACCAGCCTTCTATAACCCACCATTTGCAAGGGGAGAAGATACATTCTTTTGTACATTACTTTCAGAAGCAAAAGTCGTAAAAGTACCTACATATCATTTCCATGATAGCTTTTTAAAATATACAGGAATTGTAAAAGGAAAATTTCCAAAAAAATTCGAAAAACCATCATTAAGTGACGAAGCAATAGGAGAAAGGTTTTTAAAAGCTTCAATAGGATGGATAAAATACAAACCACTTCTTATGTATATAATGCAAAGAAATACGTATTTGAAAGATATAGAGATTGCCAAAGAAAAATTAAGAAATAGCATAGAAAAGATAGATAAAATATTTCCAAACAATGACTTTTTGTGTCTAGTTGGAGAGCTTGAGAAATATGACGAAGATGTTCAGAAACACTATAAAGAATATTTAAAAACAAATGATGTATGGAATAGAATAAAAATAAGAATGCAAGAAGAAAATTACGGTTAAATATTGACAAATATAGGCAGATATGTTAAAATAATTAACTGTAACCGCATAAGTCAAGGTTTATAAAGCCTAATTAAATTTAGGTACCTAAATTTTAAGGTTAGCGAGTATACGAAAAAGGGAGGTGCTTATTTGCAATGTACGCAATAATCGAAGCTTGTGGTAAGCAATATAAGGTATCAAAAGGAGACGTAGTATTTTTTGAAAAATTAGATGACGAAGAAGGGAAAAAAGTAAAATTCGACAAAGTTATCTTAATATCAGATGATAAGAAAATAGAAGTAGGTACTCCTTATGTTAAAGGTGCAGCAGTTGAAGGTAAAGTTGTAGCACATGGTAAAGGTAAAAAAATCATCGTTTTCAAATATAAGGCTAAAAAGAATTATAGAAGAAAACAAGGACATAGACAACCATACACAAAAGTAGAAATTACAGCTATAAAAGTAGCAGCAGAAAAGACCGAAAAAACAGAAAAAGCTGAGCCAGTAGCTAAAGCAGAAAAAACAGAAAAGAAACCAACAGCTAAAAAAGAGACTGCAAAAAAAGAAACAGCTAAAAAAGAAGCATAATTTCTAAAAATATATAAACATTTAGAAAGGAGAGAATACCATGGCACATAAAAAAGGGCAAGGTAGCGTTAAGAACGGTAGAGATAGTGAGTCTAAACGTCTTGGGGTAAAAAGAGCAGACGGACAATTTGTTCTTGCAGGAAATATCCTAATGAGACAAAGAGGAACAAAGATACATCCAGGAACTAATGTTGGAATTGGAAGTGACGATACTTTATATGCATTAGTAAATGGAACAGTTAAATTTGAAAGATTAGGTAAAGACAAAAAGAAAGTTAGTGTTTACCCAGAAGAAAATTAATAAATGATATAAAAGCGCTAGTGTGGCAAAAAACTCTAGCGCTATTTTTAAAATAAAGGGGTGCGAAAAATGTCACTTATTAAAGAATTTAAAGAATTTGCTATGAAGGGAAATGCAATAGACCTAGCAGTAGGTGTTGTAATAGGAGGGGCTTTTCAGAAAATAGTAAATTCTCTTGTAAATGACATCATAATGCCATTTACAGCAATATTTACAGGAAATATTGATTATTCAGAATGGAAAATAGTTATTGGAAATGGAGTTGCAGAAATAGGAATAGGTTCTTTTGTAAATGCTCTTATAAACTTTTTTGTTATAGCATTTTCAATTTTCCTAGCAATAAAATATGTAAATAAAATAAACAAAAAGTTAGAACAACTTAATAAAGACACAATAGGTAAACTAAGAAAAAAATCAAAGAAGAAACAGGTAGAAGAAGTTAAAGTAGAACCGACTGTAAAAACATGTCCTTATTGCTTATCAGAAATACCATATAAAGCAGTAAGATGTAGTCATTGTACATCAGAATTAGTAGAATCAAAAAGGAAACAAGAAGAAACGGAAAAAGAGGAACAAAAAGAAGCGGAGGAAACTTAACATATGAGTAATTATGCTGTAACATACGAACTTTTGCATATATGTAAACAGTCAGGTGCAAGAAGGGGAGTAATACATACTCCACATGGAGATATACAAACTCCAATATTTATGCCAGTTCGGAACACAAGCCACAGTAAAAAGTTTAACACCAGAAGAATTAAAAAATGAAGTAGAAGCCCAGATAATACTTGCTAATACTTATCATTTATATTTAAGACCAGGTCACAAATTAGTAGAAGAAGCAGGTGGACTTCATAAATTTATGAACTGGGATAGGCCAATACTTACTGATAGTGGAGGATTTCAGGTATTTAGCTTAAAAGACTTAAGAACAATAGAAGAAGAAGGGGTCGAGTTTAAGTCACATTTAGATGGGTCAAAACACTTCTTTTCACCTGAAAAAGTAATGGAAATAGAAAATTCTCTTGGAGCAGATATAATAATGGCATTCGACGAATGCTGTCCATATCCAAGTACATATGAATATGCTGAAAATTCAATGGAAAGAACTTTAAGATGGGCTAAAAGGTGTAAAGAATCACATAAATATCCAGAAAGACAAGCACTATTTGGAATAATTCAAGGTGGCTTCTATAAAGATTTAAGAAAGAGGTCATTAGAAGGACTAGTAGATTTAGATCTTCCAGGATATGCAATAGGTGGAATTGCAATAGGAGAACCAAAAGAAGAGTATATAGATATTCTAAGATATACAGCTCCACTTATGCCAAAAAATAAGCCAAGATATATGATGGGAATAGGAAGTCCAGATTATCTAATAGAAGCAGTGCTTGCAGGAATAGATATGGGAGACTGTGTGTTACCTACCAGAATTGCAAGACATGGAACAGCTCTAACTTCACACCGGAAAATTAGTAGTTAGAAATAGGACATATGAAAGAGACTTTCGGACCATTAGACCCAGAATGTGATTGCTATACATGTAGAAATTATACAAGAGCATATATTAGACATTTGATTAAAGCAGAAGAAATATTAGGTATAAGATTACTATCAATTCATAATTTAAAATTCTTGACTAAACTTATGGAAAGAGTTAGAATAGAAATAGAAAATGATCACTTTTTAGATTTCAAAAATGAATTTTATAAAAAGTATGGATATACAAATGAATAAAAGGAGGATATGGAATGAAAATAGAGCAAGATGGAGAAGTAAAGTTAAAAAAGAGAAATCCGGCAAATAGATTGACAGCATTAATACTTGGACTTATACTAGTTGTTATTATAGTAGTAGTTGCAATTGTTGTTGTAATTGGAAATATAAAAGAAGCACAGCTAGGTCTTTATGTAGATGGTCAAAGAAAATCATTTACAGAAGATACATTCCGTTTCATGGATGATCGGGCATATTTATATATCGATAAAAGATATAGCCACATTAGTTGGTTATGAAGCACATAATGGAGAATATAAGATAAATACAGAAGACACTACAAAAATGTATGTAGAAGCAAAAGATGGAACAGAAACAACATCATTTTATCTTAATTCAAATCAGATAAATAAGACACCGCCAAATAGCACAGATGATTATGAGCATGTAGAAATAACCGTGCCAGTAACAAAGATAGATAATAAATGGTATATAGATTCAGAAGGATTTATGCAAGCATTTAATTCAGCATTTTACTATAATAAAGAAACAAACAAATTCCAAATACAAACATTATCATATTTAGTAGATTATTATAAAGAACATGTAAAAGAATATGGATATGATAAATTAAGCGAAGATTTTAATAATCAAAAGGCATTAATATATGGAATGATAGTTGCATCAAAGAGTTCAACAGACAAATTTGGAGTAGTAAATATTAATACTAAAGAAGAAATAATTGGCCCAAGATATAATAACATAGAATTTCTAGAAGGACCAAAAGAATTCATAATCACAAATTCAAGTGATAAAGTAGGAATCACATATTCTACTGGTGAAACAAAGATTAGTGTAAAATATGATGATATAAAAGTTTTTAATAGTACTTTAGGATATTATCTAGTAGAAAGTAATTCAAAATTTGGGGTAATAGATTCTAATGAACAATTAGTTATACATATGGAATATGATGTCATAGGGATAAATAGTGAAAGCTTTATAGCAGATAGTGCTAAAAGTCAATATATGTTATATGATAATTTAATACCAGCTTGTGTAAATGGTAAATGGGATATATTTGATAAACATGGTGAAAAAATAACTAATGAATCATATGATACAGTTCGGATGTGTTATAACAGAAGAAATGACAGAAAAAGTTGTAAATAATGTAGTAACTGTTGGAGATACAGGAGTTGTAATAGTTTCAAAAGATGGCAAGTATGGTGGAATAAATGCAAAAAAAGATTTACTATTGCCAGTTATGTTTGATTATGTATATTCTATAACAAGTGGAGGAGAAACAAGTTATTATATAGTATATAATGATGTAGATTATTCAGCAGTAGAATACATAGACCGTATGAAAGAAGTGCTAGGATACAACAAAGAGGAAGAAGATATAGATGAGCTAAATGCTAGTATAGCGGAAAGCATGAGTGAGCAAGAAATACAATTATTTAATGTAGCATTTGAAAGTTATGCTGGTGAACACTCAGGTTCTTCATTAAGAACGTTAATTGATATAGTAAAAAATTCAAACTCAGGTGAAGGACTAAAAGTAAAATTTGAACGTGAAGGAAATGTATACGTAAATGATACAGGTACATTAAGAGATACAATAGATGTTACAGCAAACTATACAATAGAATTACAATATAATGAAGATAAGAACTTTATTGAAAAAATTATCATAAAATAGTATAAATTGACATACGAAAAATAAAATAATACTTGAAAAATACTATAAGAATGTGTTACAATAAATATAACAAATAAATATAAAAAAATATCCCTGCGTGGTACGTAGTTAAAGTAGAAATTTTAGAACCTACAAAGTAATGGATATGGGAGCCGATCTCTTGATATGGCGTGTATGCTTGCTAAAGAGAATTATGTAAGAAACCCAGAAGTATTAAGGTAGGCACCCACCTGTATATATACAGGTCCATAAAATTTCTATAATGTACGGCCAACTGCGGGGCATTTTTTTATATAGTAGGAATTTTCGCCACGAAGTGGTGAAAAGCTCCATACTAGATAATTATGCGAAAGCTACAATATCTTAATGATTTATCATTTAGATATTGTTAATTTGCTTTTTAATCTCTTGGATATGGTTTTTTCTCACTAGTTAATCTTAAAATATAATCTGTGCTAGTCCCATAAAAATCAGCAAGTTGTTTTAACAATGTAACAGTTATCTCATTTTCATCAGTTTCATATCTTGAATATTGTTGTTGCTTCATACCTAATATGTTAGCAATATCTTTTTGTAATAAATCTTTATCTTCCCTAAGGTCTCTTAATCTAGTTTTCTGCATAAAAATCACCTCAAAAAAATTCTATAATACAATTAATAAATTGTATTGACAATACAACGAATTTGTTGTACAATAAAACCAGTTGGTACAATAGATTTGTTGTAAGACCATACAAATACATACAATCAATATATTGTATGTAAATAAAAATAATACATTTTATTGGGAAGAAATAAAAATAGTTTTGGTTTTGTTTGGTTTGACTTTGGCTATTTTTGTTTCTTGCCAAAAGGATGTAAAAATAATATGCAGCAAAAAAGAAAAAATATGCAAATTCATATAAGTAATAAAAACAAAAGAAGGAGAAAAGCTATGGGAGTAAAAAATGAAAGCGGAGTAACGCTAATCGCGTTATTAGTAATGATAATAATACTAGTAATAC